>DATHVZ010000001.1:0-4962 GCA_035461005.1 Planococcus sp. (in: firmicutes)
TGTCATGACGCCCGGGATCGAGATGCGCCCGTAGCGGTTTGCCATTTGGATCGTTTCGATATCGAAAGTTGGGCAGAAAATGAAATCTGACCCTGCATCGATGGCCAGTCTGGCGGATGGTGCGTCAAGCACCGTTCCGGCACCGACCAGTACGCGGTCCCCGAATTTTTCTTTCAGTTCACGGATCATGCCCAGTGCGCCCGGAGTGTCCAATGTGATTTCAAGGGCACCGGTGCCGCCTGCGACAAGCGCTTCGGCAATCTGGTGTATCTGTGATGGTTTGGGTTTACGGATGACTGCGATGAGTCCCGATTCTTTCAGGCGGATAAGGTCTTCCCATTTTTTCATGGCGGTTTCCTCCTCGGTTTAGCGTTTTACGTCGCGGTTTGCACCGGCCGGTTTCATGAAGCGTTCGACGGCTTCGAATGTTGGCAGCCCTTCAATGTCCCCGCTGACCCCGACGACCATTGCGCCGATGGCATTGGCGCGGCGAACCGTTTGTTCCAGTGGTTCTTCGCGCAGCAGTCCGCTGATAACGCCTGCGGCAAAGCCGTCTCCGGCGCCGACTGGATCGACGATGCGGTCCACCGGGAAGCCTTCGACATACACTTTTTGATCTTTTGCATGCAGATAAGCACCTTTATCGCCCAGTTTGATGACGATGATTTTGTCGCTGTCGCCAGCGAGTGCCTGGGCTACTGCTTCGACGTCCGTTTCACCGGTCATCAGCTGGCCTTCATCAAGGCCCGGCAGGATGACGTCGGCTTTTGCGGCGATTTCGTTGAACGTATCTTTCGCTTGTTCGGCGCTCCACAATTTCAGGCGCAGATTCGGGTCGAATACCACGATCGTGCCGTTGCGTTTCGCAATGTCGATCGCTTCCATGACAGTCGCGAGGGCAGAGTCGCTGAGTGCCGGCGTGATGCCGCTGATATGTAGGATGCGCGCAGCGGCGATGGCGCCGGCGTCCAGTTCCTCCGGCTGCATCAGGCTTGCGGCCGAACCTTTCCGGTAATAATAGACGTTCATGTCTTCTGGTGATAATTGTTCTTTAAATAAGAGTCCCGTCGGCGCTTCGTCTGTCAGCAGACAGGAAGAGACGTCGACGCCTTCTCCACGAACACTTTTCAGCACAAAGCGGCCGAACGGGTCGTTGCCGAGTTTGCTGAACCAAGTGACGGAATGGCCGAGCCTCGTGAGGCCGATGGCGACATTTGATTCCGCTCCCCCGATTTTTTTCGGAAACTGATGGATGTATTCGAGCGGCAGCATCTGCTCCGGCTGGAACAGCACCATCGTTTCGCCGAATGTAAACACTTCTGATTTTTTCATAAGGACACAACCTTCTGTACGAATTTCCGGGTTTTATTACTCCGGAATAAAGAACATCGTGATGGCCGGAACGAATGTCAGGAACAGGAGCGTGACAATCATTGAGATGACAAACGGCATCACGGCGCGCGACAGCGACTCGATGGAAACGCCGGAAATTCCGGATGCGACGAATAAGTTGACTCCGACCGGCGGTGTGAAGAAGCCGATTGCCAGGTTAACGACCATCAGGATGCCGAAATGGACCGGATCATACCCGATCTGCACAGCAATCGGCAGCAGGATCGGTGTCAAGATGATGATGGCGGCAAGCGTATCCATGAACATGCCGACGACCAGCAATAACAGCATGATCAATAGGATGATGACGTATTGGTTCGTGGAAACCGACAGCATGGCGTCGGCAATCTGGACCGGCACCTGTTCGATTGTCAACAAGCGTCCGAAAGCATTCGCCGTTCCGACGATGATCAGCACGGTGGCTGTCGTCAATGCGGCATCGATGATGACTTTCGGCAGATCACGGATTTTCAATGCGCGGTAAAGAACCATCGCGGCGAATAAACCGTAGACGACTGCAATAACCGCGGCTTCTGTTGGTGTAAAGTAACCACCGTAGATACCGCCCAGGATGATGACGGGAATGAGCAATGCCCATTTTGCCTCCCAGAAAGCGAGGGCAATTTTTTTCAATGAAGTCTTTTCATCAAGACCTTTATAGCCTTTGCTCTTCGAATAGAAATAAGCCCAGGCGATCATCGCCAGTCCGACAAGGATCCCCGGAACGATACCGGCGATGAACAGGTCACCGATCGAAACGCTTCCGGTTACGCCGTAGATGACCATCGGGATACTCGGCGGGATGATAACGCCGATCGAGCCGGCCGCCGCTACGGTAGCCGTCGCAAATTTGATGTCATAGCCCTGGCGCACCATGGCGGGAATCATGATTCCCCCGATTGCCGCAACTGTTGCCGGGCCGGAACCCGAAATGGCCGCAAAGAACATACAAGTGATGATTGTAGCGATAGCGAAGCCACCGGTTCTGTTGCCGACGAGCGCGTTCGCCACATTAAAGAGGCGTTCGGAAATGCCGCCTTTGCCCATAATTTCTCCGGCAAGAATAAAGAATGGCACGGCCATCAGCGGAAAGGAATCGACCGACGTGATTAATTCTTTCGCAAGGAATTCAACCGGCAAGCTGCCGGTGTACATGATGGTGATAAGTGTCGATAAACCGATTGCGATACCGATTGGCACCGTCAGGATCAGCAACAGCGCAAAACTGCCAAATAAGACTGCAATAGTCATTCCATAAACCTCCTAGATGTTTCATTCCCGGGCTTACCCTAGTTTTTCGATCCTTTTGTCCTGTTGCATTTCGTGCTTCAGCGCTTTGATTTGTTTGATCAGGTTCTGTACCAGGCGGATCAGCGTCAAGCCCATGCCGACCGGTGCAGCCAGGTAGATAAGCCCCATCGGAATCTGGTTGGCCGGAGATTTCTGGCCGAAATTGAGCAATTGCATCGCAATGTCAAAGCCGTATCGGATAACGAAAATAGCGAAAGCCATAAACAGCAGATTTGCGATAATTGTCAAAATGATTTTGCCTTTGTTTTTCAAAACCAATAACAGAACGTCCACTTTGATGTGCCTGTCTTTTTTGACTCCGTAGCTGATACCGATATAGACGAGCCAGATAAAGCTGTAGCGCGCCAGTTCCTCAGACCAGGAAAGCGAGCTGTCGAATTGTCTCATGACCACTTGCAGGAAAATGACCGCTACCATTACCGCGGAAAAAAGAACCAATAACACTTCCTCGATATGCCGGTCTAACCAATGTAGGATTTTCATGTCGGTCTCCTTTATCAATATGTATTTATACATTTACAGGGGGAGGTTGATCTAACTAATTTATATTGGGTTGATGAATTCGCTTCAAGCGCAGCTGTTTTGCGGACTATCGACAGCTTAAATAGCAAGAAAACGGCTTTGAGGAAATGTCCTCCCCAAAGCCGTTTGTTATTTATTATTCGTTGGAAGCTGCGTCAATAGCGTCGTAAACTTCCTGAACCAGATCTGTACCGATTTTTTCTGCATACTCGTCAAGCACCGGCTGAACGATTTCGATCATTTCCTCACGTGCTTCCGGAGTCAATTCGTTGTAGTTCATGCCTTCAGCTTTCAAATCTTCAACGTTTTGCGCTGTCGCTTCACGGTTAAGTTCGCGGTTAAGAGCTCCAGCTTCAACAGCTGCTTCTGTTACGATTGTTTGCTGTTCTTCAGTCAATCCGTCATAGAACGATTTGCTCATCAGGAATACAAATGGGCTGTAGATATGGTTTGTTGCTGAAACGTAATCCTGAACTTCGTAGAAACCTTGCAGGTAGATTGTTGGGATCGGGTTTTCCTGTCCATCAACAGTTCCTTGCTGCATAGCTGTAAACAATTCGCCGAATGCCATTGGCGTCGGGTTTGCTCCAAGTGCACTGAAAGCGTCAAGGTGCAATTGGTTTTCCATTGTACGCAATTTCAAACCTTTGAAATCTGCTGCAGTTTCGATTGCGCGTTCGTTGTTCGTGATGTCACGGAATCCGTTTTCCCAGTATGCAAGTCCAACCAGGCTCTGGTCTTCTAACATATCAAGGAATTTGTGGCCGACTTCGCCGTCCAACACTTTATCTGCAACTTCTGCGTTAGGGAATAGGAACGGGAAATCAAATACGCTGTATTCCGGTACAAAGTTAGCGATTGGTGCTGTTGAAGGAATTGTTACTTCCTGTGAACCGATTTGCAGTGCTTCAGTCATTGCGCGGTCATCGCCCAATTGGCTGCTGTGGTAAGTTTCAACGATGATCGCGCCATCCGTTTTTTCTTCCACGATTTTTTTCCATTCCAGTAATGCCAAATACTGTGGGTGTGAATCGTTAAGGCCGATACCTGCGCGGATTGTTTTCGTTTCGCCTGAACCTTCGCCTTCGCTGCCAGAACCTTCAGTTGCTTCGTCGTTGCCGCCGCATGCTGCAAGAACCAATACCATCATTGCCAATACGAATAAAGAAAATATCTTTTTCATGTAAGTCTCCCCTTTTTCATGTTTTATTTTGTGGAAAATTTGTAAACGTTTTTATGTTTTGGAGCCTGTGTTACCGATGTTATTTTTTGACGACTTCGTGGCCGCCGAATTCATTGCGCAGCGCCGCTACGACTTTACCGGTAAAGGTATCGTCTTCTTGCGAACGGTAGCGCATGAGAAGCGACATCGTGATAACCGGTGCCGGCACCTGCAGATCAAGCGCGGTTTCAACGGTCCATTTTCCTTCGCCCGAAGAGTTCATGATGCCGCGGATTTCTTCCAGTTTCGGATCTTTCGAAAACGCGTTTTCGACCAATTCCATCAGCCATGAACGGATGACGGAACCATTGTTCCAGACTTTCGCCACGCCTTCGAGGTCATAATCGTAATCGCTCTTCTCAAGAATCTCGAAACCTTCTGCCATTGCCTGCATCATGCCGTACTCGATGCCGTTATGGATCATCTTCAGGAAATGCCCGCTGCCGAGTTCGCCGGTATAGAAATAACCGTTTTCGACAGACACACTTTTGATGACGGGTTCGATGACCTTGAAT
>DATHVZ010000002.1:0-68427 GCA_035461005.1 Planococcus sp. (in: firmicutes)
CTATAAAGGAGGCGAAAAGGGGTTCTGAATCTGTTAAAGGAGGGAGTTTTATGGACAGAAGAAGATTTTTAGTGTTGAGTTCATTTTTGACTCTGGTGCTGACACTGGTGTTTTCGAATGCGGTTGCAGCCAATTCTTACGGTTCAGATGTTTCCAAACAGCTTTCTGAGGTTAGGCAGGTAACAGCGAAGTACCATGATATCCAAGCAGCTTTTGATGACGGATATGTAACCGATTATCACATTGTTCCCAATATGGGTATTCATGTAGTCAAACCGGAATTGATAGGGGACGGCATTTTAGATCCCCTGGCTCCGGAAGTTCTTGTATATGATCCCAAGAAAAACGGAGATTATAAGCTGGTAGCTGTAGAATACTTGACTTTTGGCGATGACCCACCATATTTATTTGGTCAGCAATTCGATGTCGGACCATTTCCAAACTCCTTTGCTCTTCATGCTTGGATTTGGCAAGGTAATCCAGATGGGAAGTTTAATGCTACCAATCGGAATGTAGCGAATAATTAATTTGTCGTATGGCTAAGACAGTGTGAATAGAAACAACCACGCTATCTGCAACTTGATTGATCCCCGATTGATGGGCACTTTTAAAAGTGTCCGCCATTCGGGGCTTTTCTGTTTTTAACTAAATTTTAAGTAAGATTCAAAATGCAGAAATCAAACTGGTGAAAAGGAATGGTGAAATTCCTTTTGCTTAGGAAATGATGGACAATGAATATAATGGCAAATGTTCCTGAGTTCAAACTATTTACAATGCCGTTAAACTGACTTATACTTTTTTAATGTAAATCGTAATCATTCTTAATTAGAAAAGAGGCGGCAGTATGGATGCGCCATTGATTGAAATTAAAGGGATCAGCTTTGAATACGAAGCAACAAAAGCGTTGGACAATATTTCAATGAAAGTCGAAAAAGGGGATTTCCTGGCGATATTGGGACCGAATGGTTCCGGTAAATCGACTTTGCTTAAAATTATTCTGGGCTTGATCAAACCTTCAAAAGGCTCGATAAAACTATTTGGAGTGGATTCGAAGAATTTCAAGCACAGGGAATGGATCGGTTATGTGTCGCAAAAATCCAATTCGTTCAATTCAGGTTTTCCCGCTACAGTGGAAGAAGTGGTAGCAGGGGGGCTGGCTAAAAAAGCCGGCCTGTTTCGCCGCATGCCGAAAACTGTGCATGAAGATGTGTTGGAAGCGCTAAAAGCGGTAAGCATGGAGCAATTCCGGGAACGCAGCATCAGTGAATTGTCCGGCGGCCAGCAGCAACGGGTTTTTATTGCCCGTGCGCTTGTGGCCAAGCCAAAAATGCTGGTCCTCGATGAACCGACTGTCGGCATCGACCATCAGAACGTACAGGCTTTCTATGATATGCTGGCGTCACTGAACCGGGACAAAGGAATAACGATGGTCATGGTTACGCATGATGTGGATACGGTCACTGACCGGGTTTCCCATGTGGCCTGTCTCAATCAGACCATCCACTTCCACGGTTTCAAGGAACAGTTCCAAACATTGAGTGACGAAGAACGCGCCTCATGGTATGGCCATTCCGTCAGGAAAATCCATCACACAGGAGGCGGACATTAACGATGATTGATGCTATTTTAACTTATGAATTTCTGCAGAATGCGTTTGGTGCCGGGCTTATCATCGGTGTCATCGCTCCGTTGCTTGGTGTTTTCATCGTGGTGCGGCGGCTGTCGCTAATTGCGGACGCGCTCAGCCATGTTACGCTGGCGGGGATTGCCGGAAGCCTTTATTTGAGCCAGAGCGTTGCAGCTTTTGCCACGCTGAATCCGCTGTTCTTAGGCATCGCCGCCTCTGTCGGCGGTTCCGTTTTGATCGAACGGCTGCGCAGTCTTTATAAGCATTACGAAGAATTGGCCATCCCCATCATCCTGTCAGCGGGTATCGGATTCGGCGCAATCTTCATTTCGTTGGCACAGGGTTTTTCAAACGATCTTTTCGGCTACCTTTTCGGTTCGGTGTCAGCCGTCAGCAGGCAAGACCTGCTGATTGTTATCGCCATTGCCATAGTAGTGCTGGCGTTTATCGCGCTGTTTTTCAAGGAGCTATTCGTTCTGTCTTTTGACGATGAATATGCCAAAGCATCCGGATTGCCGGCAAAGTGGATTCATTTCATGTTCATGATTGTCACTGCGCTGGTCATCGCAGGTTCGATGCGTATCGTTGGCATCCTTTTGGTATCATCGCTGATGACGATTCCGGTTGCCACCGCAATGCGTGTATCGAAAAGCTTTAAACAGACCATCATCCTGTCGATCCTTTTCGGTGAAGCATCGGTCATCGCCGGCCTTGTATCTGCTTTCTATTTTGATTTGGCACCCGGGGGCACCATTGTCGTTACCTCAATCCTATTGTTGCTGATTGTTCTTGTTTATAAAAAAATAACTGTAAGCTTGAAGAGAGGTGCGATTGCATGAATTTAAATAAGGCATGGGGCATTCTTAAGGATAATGGTTTCAAGGAAACGTCGAAACGCAACCAGATTCTTGAACTTTTCGCCAATGACGACCGTTATTTGACGGCGCGTGACCTGCTGGACGTAATGCAAAAGGATTATCCAAGCATGAGTTATGATACGGTTTATCGTAACCTGGCCACTTTTGTAAGCCTTGGAATTTTGGAAGAAACGGAACTTTCGGGTGAACGGCATTTCCGCATGCACTGCGAGAGCGATCACCACCACCATCATTTCATCTGTCTGGACTGCGGCAAGATCAAAGAAATTCCGCTGTGTCCGATGGATATGCTCGGAGCAGCCTTGCCGGCCTATGAAATCGCCAACCATAAATTTGAAATCTACGGCAAATGTCCGGAATGCAAATAAAAACTGCACAATAAAAAAAGCCGATTGCACAATTGCAATCGGCTTTTGCTATTTCAGTTGATTTGTTAATATGTTTTGCACACCAAATTCATTCTTCACCCATTGTTCAGCTTCGAGCCAATCGTAGACACGAATGACCTTGTCCGGAACTGACTCCTGATTATAGGGAGTGTTGAACAGGACGACGGGAATATCCAGCTCTTCGCTGATTTCAACCGCATTGTCATGTTTGTCTTCAAAAAAGAGATCCACATTGTGTTTTTTCGCTGTCTCAATCTTTTTATGCGTGCCGATCAATTCAATATGATCGTATGCGATGGCATGCTTTTTAAACCAGTCGAGGGTTATTTCCGATACATTATGGCTCCGCGCGGAAATATAGAATAATTCATAATGCTCTTTCCAATGGTTCAGAATGCTTTTGGCATTATCCGAAACAGGGGAGGAGGCATAGATCGTCGATTCCGCTGTTCGGAACCAGGAATTGAATTCTCCCGGCTCCAGATGGGGAAGAGCGGACGTCAGGTCATATTCCTTGATGTCGTCCAACGTCAGTTCGCTGTTGAATTGCTTGTTTATATGCGGGATCAGTGAAGTTGGACTGGTCACCGTTCCGTCTATATCAATTCCAAAACGATATCTCATTGAATCACTACCTTATACTTGTGTTTTTTCAAGTTCCGCTTTTTCAGCGGCTTGCTTCTCAAAATATTCCTGAGCAAGTTTATCAATTTCAAGTTTCAATTCGTCCACCATTGTTGCTTCAGGGACTTTGCGGACTGTTTTTCCGTGCATGAAGAGCAAACCTTCGCCGCGAGCACCGGCGATGCCGATATCGGCTTCACGGGCTTCACCTGGTCCGTTGACTGCACAGCCAAGAACTGCCACTTTCAACGGCGCTTTGATGTGTGAAATGTATTCCTCGACTTCATTGGCAATTGTGATCAAATCGATTTCGATGCGTCCGCAAGTCGGACACGAAATCAATGTGGCAGCATTTGAAGAAAGTCCGAAAACTTTCAGCATTTCGCGCGCCACTTTGACTTCTTCAACAGGATCTGCGCTCAACGACACGCGAAGCGTGTTGCCGATGCCCTTTTGAAGCAAAGCACCAAGTCCAGCAGCTGATTTCACAGTTCCGGAGAACAAAGTACCGGATTCAGTGATTCCAAGGTGCAACGGGTAATCAAATGCTTTCGATGCTTTTTCGTATGCTTCTACCGCAAGCTGAACATCAGACGCTTTCAAGGACACGATGATGTCATGAAAATCAAGGTCTTCCAGGATTTTAATGTGGTGAAGAGCACTTTCGACCATACCATCCGCTGTCGGGTAGCCATATTTTTCTAAAATCTTCCGTTCCAACGAACCGGCGTTGACGCCGATGCGGATCGGAATGCCTTTTGCTTTACAGGCATTGACGACCGCTTCGACTTTTTCGCGGCGTCCGATATTGCCCGGGTTGATGCGGATTTTATCAGCACCTTGTTCGATTGCAATAAGGGCTAATTTATAATCAAAATGGATGTCCACAACCAATGGGATGTTGATGCGCTTTTTAATGTCGCCGATGGCATATGCGGCACGTTCATCCGGACATGCGACCCGAACAACCTGGCAGCCCGCTTCTTCGAGACGAAGAATTTCAGCGACTGTCGCTTCCACATCGTGTGTTTTTGTTGTAGCCATACTTTGTATGAATAATTCATTGCTGCCGCCGATTGTGATGTCTCCAACTTTTACGGGGCGTGTTTTTGAACGGTGAATAATCTCACTCATCAATTATCTCTCCTTTTGGGATACTCCAGTAAGTGCAACTGATCCCGCTTTTCTTCTGCCGGAATTTTGAGGATGGGAATCCTCACCGGCACCAAGGGATGCCTACTGCTATTTTAGCAGTCTCAGCTTGTAAAATACAAGAAAGAACGGTCGGGGCGCTATTTGCGTGCTGTCGGCATTTTGGGGTAATACTTTACGGCGAGATATAAATAGATTATTGTCAGCATGGAAACAAGCAGCGGAAGCCAAAGGTTTTCAACCATAAAACCGAGGGCAAATGACAGTATTGTCGGAAATGTGACGGCGAGAGCAGCGGTACGCCATAGTTGGCGGTATTCACCACGGCGTTTCATCCATTTCAGAATGGCCATTCCGATCCAGGCGAACAAACTGATTTTGATGAAATGATAAAGGGTAGTCGAAACAAACAGCAGAATGAATGCCAAAGGGTACAACAGCCATTCGATTTCTTCTATATAAACGAGCAAGCCCTCCAAATCACCCGAAACGCTGTCAAGGCCAATGGTAAACTCGATAAAAGCGGCAATTGTCAGCAGCAGGATGAACAGAAAAACAAAACGCATAATTTTTCCGATCGGCAATATCCTGACGGCTGCCTGCTTTTTAGGTTCCATTAAACTGGCCTTCAGCAATTGAAATATATTCACGTTCATCTTCCTTTCATCTATATTATTATCCTACCATGATATTTAACCGAGTAAATTCTGCTTTGTTACGGGAATGTAAATTTTTATTAAGGGTATTTACAATTGCATGGTGAACTATACATAATAGACAGGGTGTCAATAAAGCTAATTTAGGAGTGATTGTTAATCGTGGAAATGAACTGGCAAGAAATATTCTTCACCTTTATTGGTGGGCTTGGTATATTCCTATTCTCCATCAAGTATATGGGGGACGCTTTGCAGAAAGCGGCAGGGGATAAACTTCGGGAAATATTGGATCGCTTTACGACTAATCCATTCATGGGTGTTCTGGTTGGTATTATAGTAACTATTCTTATTCAATCCAGTTCAGGGACGACTGTCATCGTCGTCGGTCTGGTAAGTGCCGGGTTCATGACCTTGCGCCAGGCGATTGGGGTCATCATGGGGGCGAATATCGGTACAACCGTTACAGCGTTCATCATCGGACTCGATGTCGGTGCATACTCATTGCCGATCATGGCAGCAGGTGCCTTCTTAATCTTTTTCTTCAAGAAAAATAAAATTCAGAATATCGGACAGGTTATTTTCGGTTTCGGAGGCTTGTTCTTCGGTATGGATACGATGAGCGGTGCGATGAAACCATTGCGTGAATTGCCTGCCTTTATCGATATGACCGTCAATCTCAGCGAATTCCCGATTCTTGGTGTTGCCGTAGGGACGCTTGTAACTTTCATCGTCCAAAGTTCCAGTGGGACAGTGGCAATTCTACAGGGATTATACGCTGAAGGGCTTGTGACACTTGATGCAGCTTTGCCAGTGTTGTTCGGTGATAATATCGGTACAACCGTCACAGCTATTCTTGCCGCATTGGGCGCATCCGTTGCCGCTCGCCGTGCAGCAGCCGTACACGTGCTTTTCAATATTATAGGATCTGTCATATTCCTGATCCTCCTTGTACCTTTCACGGCTTATGTGGAATGGTTGGCAATCACACTCGGACTTGATCCGAAAATGGAAATCGCTTTCGCACACGGTTCATTCAACATTGCCAATACGATTATCCAATTCCCGCTGATTGGCCTTTGGGCTTATGTCGTGACTAAAATGATACCGGGGGATGATGTGACGGTCGAATTCAAGCCGAAGCATCTCGATCTGCATTTCATCGAGCAGTCGCCATCAATCGCTCTTGGACAGGCAAAAGAGGAAATCCTGCGTATGGGTCAATATTCCGTGCAGGGACTTCAGGAAACATACGAATACCTGAAAACAAAAAATACAAAAAATGCTGAAACCGGTTATCAATTGGAAGACGCCATAAACAATCTTGACAGTAAAATAACGGATTACCTTGTATTGATCTCTGCCGAATCACTTTCTTCAGCAGACTCAACACGTCATACAGTGCTGATGGAAACAGTGCGTGATATTGAGCGGATCGGAGATCATTTCGAGAATGTTATCGAATTGATCGACTATCAGGTTAATAACCGTGTAACTCTGACAGACGATGCAATGGATGATTTGACAGAAATGTTCACTTTGACGATTGCAACCGTCCAAAAATCATTGGATGCACTTGATTTGACAAGCCATGAGCTTGCCCGTGAAGTTGCGGAACAGGAAGACCTGATTGACAAGATGGAGCGGAAATTCCGCAAGAAACATATACTCCGTCTGACAGAAGGACTTTGTTCTGCACAGGCCGGAATTGTGTTTGTTGATATTGTCAGCAACCTTGAACGGATCGGGGACCATTCAGTGAATATCGCTGAAGCTATACTGGGCAACCGAGCATAAAAAAAGTTCTCCCTTTCATCTTTCTTTACATTTTAAAAAATGTAAGGCACGATGGAAGGGAGTTTTTTATTGGGGAGGAACAACTATGGAAACAATGGAAGTAATAGGCTGGATTGTGGTCCTGTTATTTTTTGTTATCGGCTTTATCGGCTTGGTATATCCTGTTATCCCGGCGGTGCTGTTTATTTTTGGCGGTTTCGTCATGTATGGTTTGTTTTTTGATTTTGCTGATCTGCCCTGGTGGTTCTGGCTGATTCAATTGCTGTTCGTCGGCTTGCTGTTCAGCGCGGATGCTTTGTCCAATGCCTATTCCGTCAAACGCTTCGGCGGGTCAAGGGCTGGATTTTGGGGAAGTATGGTCGGCCTCATTTTCGGACCGTTCATTTTGCCGATCATCGGTATCATAATAGGCCCGTTTGTCGGTGCAATCGGAGCAGAACTGTTTTTCAACCGATCAAATTTTAAAAAGGCATTCTGGTCCGGCATCGGTTCGGTGGTGGGCTTCGTCACTTCAGTTTTCACAAAAGGCATTATCCAGCTGGTGATGGTCATCTTATTTTTCGTAATAGTTTAACTCGGTCAAAGGTCTGATTAAAATGGTTGTTCATGCATTTTAATTGTATCAATCTGTAAACTTTGATACGCTAGGAAAGTAGAACAATAGACTCAAGGAGGAATTTAATCATGGCATATGAATTACCGAAATTACCTTACGCGTATGACGCACTTGAACCGCATATCGACAAAGAAACGATGAACATCCACCACACTAAACACCATAATACTTATATTACGAATGTAAATGCAGCTTTGGAAGGCCACGACGATCTTTCTTCAAAATCTGTTGAAGAATTGATTTCCGATTTGAATGCTGTTCCTGAAAATATCCGTACAGCTGTGCGCAATAACGGCGGAGGACATGCCAACCATTCGTTGTTCTGGCAGTTGATGACTCCAAATGGCACTGGCGCTCCAACGGGTGCTCTTGCAGAAGCAATCGACAGCAAATTTGGCAGCTTTGACGAATTCAAAACAAAATTCGAAAATGCCGGCAAAACTCGTTTCGGTTCCGGCTGGGCTTGGCTTACTGTTTCAAACGGCGAGTTGGAAGTTTCTTCCACTGCCAACCAGGACTCTCCATTGATGGACGGTAAAACGCCGATTCTTGGAGTGGACGTATGGGAGCACGCCTATTACTTGAAATACCAGAACAAACGCCCGGATTACCTGGCAGCATTCTGGAACGTAGTAAACTGGGATGAAGTTTCAAAACGTTTCGAAGCATCAAAATAATTTAAAGTTAATATGAAACCTGACACACACTTTTTCGTCTGAAAAAGTGTGTGTTTTTTATTGTTCGATGATATACTAGCTTTTGGATATTTCACCGAAAGGAGACCCCTCATAAAATGACCCAACCCAACAAAAGGAGAGTAAGCCAGGCAAAATCGAAGCTGAAATCCCATACCGTCTTTCGCATGAATGTCCTTTTTTTCTCGATTTTCCTGCTGTTCTCCATGTTGATTCTGCGGCTCGGATATTTGCAGATCGTCAAGGGTGAGGATTATGCGCGCGCTTTGGCGAGAACCGAAGAGGTGCCAGTTAACACAAGCGTGCCAAGAGGGCGTATTTTTGACAGCGAAGGCCGAGTGCTGGTCAATAATGACCCTGTCAACGCTATTACGTATACAGCGATGCAGACAACAAAACGCTCTGATATGCTGGAAACAGCCAGGGAACTTGCGAAACTGATAGAAAAAAATGATGACCGTGTAACCGAGCGCGACAAACAGGATTTTTATATAATGCTCAATACCGAAGAAACGACCGAAAAAGTAACAGACGCGGAACGCTCAGCTATCCAGAACGAAGAGATTACGGAAAAGGAAAAACAGCGCAAGCTTGATACGCTCATCCGTGACAAAATCACGGAAGAAGAACTGGCGAGCCTGACTGCCGAAGACATTGAAACTTTGGCGATTTTCCGTGAAATGACTTCCGGTTATGCTTTGTCACCCCAGATCATTAAAAATGAAGGGGTGTCGCCGGAGGAATTTGCAAGGGTTTCGGAAAGGTTGACCGACCCGAAATTGAAGGGCGTCAATACGATAACGGATTGGAAGCGGGTAAAAACCAGCGACCTGACGATTCTCGGCAGCACCACAACCCCTGAACAGGGAATCCCTTCCAGTGATTTGGAATATTACTTGGCGCGTGATTATTCACGCAACGACCGGGTAGGAACCAGTTTCCTGGAACTGCAATATGAAGATGTTCTGCAGGGCCAGAAATCCGTCGTCAAGAACATTACGGATGGACGAGGCCGGGTCATCGATACAATCCCTTCAGGTGATGGCAAACCCGGCAAAGATCTGGTGCTGACGATTGACAGTGAGTTGAATGCATCCTTGGAAGATATTGTGGAACAGCATTTACGGGAGCTGAAAGCAGGACCGAATTCCCAATTGGTGCGAGATGCCTATCTGGTCATGATGGACCCAAGAACAGGTGAAATCTTATCGATGATCGGCAAACGTATTGACCGCGATGACAATGGCAAAATGGTGGTTCAGGACCATTCCTATGCGGCTGTCACTGCCGCTTATGCATCCGGTTCATCCGTAAAAGGTGCGACCCTATTGACCGGTTATGCCCAGGATGCGGTGAGCATGAATGAAGTTTTGATCGATGAACCACTCCAAATTAAAAGTACAAATCCTAAGCGTTCGATTTTCAATAAAACGC
The DNA here is from genome assembly GCA_035461005.1 of Planococcus sp. (in: firmicutes). GTDB lineage: Bacteria > Bacillota > Bacilli > Bacillales_A > Planococcaceae > Planococcus. Next base: position 9,866 of record DATHVZ010000002.1, read on the forward strand.
AATTCAACAGGATTCCTATGTCGGATTTAATGGCGATTGAACGTTCGTCAAACGTTTATATGTTCAAAATAGCACTGGAAATTGCAAACGAAACATATGAATACAATGAACCGATCAATATTCCTTCAAAAAACTTTGATGTTATGCGAAATTCCTTTGCACAATTCGGGCTGGGTGTCCAAACAGGAATCGATTTGCCGTTTGAAGGAACGGGCTTTAAAGGTTCTACGGATGTCGGAGGTACGTTCCTCGATTTGGCGATTGGCCAGTTTGATACGTATACGCCCATGCAGTTGGTGCAATACATATCAACCATTGCAAATGACGGTTATCGGATGGAACCGCATCTGGTGAAAGAAATCCGGGGTGCTTCGACAGACGGAGAAAACCTGGGTCCTGTGGAAACCGTAATCGAGCCGAAAATTTTGAACCGGATCAGCAACCCCCAGGTGGAGATCGATCATTTGAAAAAAGGCATGCGCAATGTCTATATCGGCAGCCAGGGATCCGCCAGATCCTATTTCAATGATACGGAATACACGGCGGCCGGTAAAACTGGCACAGCGGAGGTACCTTATTTCGACGATCGTGAAAGTCCGTTCTTCTCGAAACAATCTATAACAACGACACACGTCGGGTTCGCACCTTTTGAAAACCCTGAAGTCGCGTATGCAGTAATGATTCCATATATCACCACTGATACCGGTGTGGTGCCACCGACAACCAATTTGATTACCCGTGCGGCTCTGGATAAATATTTTGAACTGCGCGAAACCAATTTGGAAGAGTCTCCTTCCGTCATCAAACCCCCATATTCGGACGAAGTAATAGAAGAAGGGGAAGAAGAACCGATTGAAGTAGAAGAAGAATAAAACCCGAAACCCGCTCTGCAGCCTTGCAGAGCGGGTTTTCTCATGCTGAATTTCTTGGGAAAAGAACTGTTTATTTTATTGTATGCGCATTTACAATTTCTTTACATTAGATTTATATGTCCTCAACAATCCTTCTATATAGTTAGGAATGTAAACAAAACAAAATATTTGGGGGCGTAAAAAGATGAAAAACTGGAAATTCAAAATGGCTTCAACAATTCTCGGCTCGACTTTACTTCTTGCAGCTTGCGGAGGTACGGATGAAGGAAACGGAACGGAGGAAAATGGTTCATCCACAGCGGGAGAAGTTGAAGGTTCAGTAATTGGAGATGGATCATCTACAGTAGCGCCGATTCTGGAAGGCATCGTTGAAGAATATGCGGGAGCTCAGCCAGGCGTCCAGGTGACAGTCGGTGTTTCCGGAACAGGCGGGGGCTTCGAAAAGTTTGTCGCAGGTGAGACTGATTTCTCCAATGCCTCACGTCCCATAAAAGAAGAGGAAGCAGCCGCACTTGAAGAAGCGGGAATCGATTACACAGAATTCCTGTTGGCTTATGACGGCTTGTCGGTAGTAGTCAGCCAGGAAAATGACTGGGTGGAAGATCTTTCCGTAGAAGACCTGAAAAAAATGTGGGTGGAAGACGGCACAGCGAAAAAATGGTCCGACATCAATCCGGAATGGCCTGAAGAAGAAATTGTCTTCTACGCACCGGGAACTGCTTCAGGAACTTACGATTACTTTAACGAAGTAATTCTCGAAGATGAAGATATTGTCAGTTCCGCTACTCTTTCAGAGGATGACAACACGTTGGTGCAGGGCATTCAGGCTGACCCTAACGCAATTGGATTCTTCGGGTACGCTTACTATGTAGCGAATCAGGAAACACTGAAAATCGTATCCATCGACGGAATTGAACCGAACGATGAAACGATCGAGTCCGGCGAATACTCACCACTATCACGCCCGTTATTCGTTTATGCGAAAAACTCTTCAATGAGCGATAACGAAGCGGCATACGATTTCATGCAGTACACAATTGAAAATTCCGGCGAGATGGCACAAGCAGTCGGTTATGTGGCATTAAACGAAGAAGACTATGAAGCCGGTTTGGCAGATCTTGAAGCTTTAAAATAATTTGATATAGTCCAGAATCAGGGTGAGCAGCCTTTGCTCACCTTTTGGGTGTGAAAGGGGTTTCGTTATGGGGCAATCTGTGCAAGAAATGATCGCGCAGTCAAAAGGCAAGAGGAACAAAAAATTCGTGGAAAAAATGATGCCGGTTCTTTTGTTCCTGATTGCAACGGTATCCGTATTGACGACAATCGGCATTATGCTGACTTTGATCGTTGAAACAGTTACTTTCTTTACAAGAGTTTCCATCAGTGAGTTTATATTCGGCACGACATGGCTGCCTTTTTCAAATAAAGCACCTCAATTCGGCATCCTTCCTCTTATCGTAGGGACATTAAAGGTGACGCTGATAGCCATTGTGGTTGCAGTGCCGATCGGTATATCGGCAGCCATTTACCTCAGTGAGTATGCAAGTGATAATGTGCGAAGAGTGATCAAACCGGTCCTGGAAGTTCTGGCCGGCATACCGACAATTGTTTATGGTTTCTTTGCACTGACATTTGTTACACCGCTGCTTCAAAGTGTTTTTCCAGAAATCAAGATATTCAACGCCATCTCTCCTGGGATTGTCGTCGGCATCATGATCATCCCGATGATTGCATCACTTTCCGAGGATGCCATGTCTTCGGTTCCGAAAAGCATCCGTGAAGGTGCTTTGGCGATGGGGTCGACTAAATTCGAAGTGGCAATGAAAATCACGGTGCCGGCAGCAGTTTCCGGTATTGTGGCTTCAGTCGTGTTGGCAGTATCCCGGGCAATCGGAGAAACGATGATCGTGTCCCTTGCAGCCGGTTCCACGCCGAAATTTGACGGCGATTTTACAGGGTCGATCCAGACGATGACGGCATATATTGTCCAGGTTTCAAAAGGTGATGCGGGTTACGGCACGACAATCTATTATTCAATCTATGCGGTAGGATTCACCTTATTCATTTTCACGATGATTATGAACATCTTGGCTAATTACGTTTCCAAACGTTTCAGAGAGGAGTATTGATATGAGGTATATTGAGAATGACATTGTCGTCAAGCGCATGAATGGAAGAAATGTCGTCAATAAACTTTTCAAGTCGATATTTCTTCTTGCGACGTTAACAGCTTTATTGGCATTAGTTATCTTGCTGTACCAGATAGTTTCTCAAGGTGTAAACCATCTGTCGATTGATTTTCTGACCAATTTCGCGTCGAGGTTCCCGGCTCAGGCAGGGATTAAAGCTGCGCTGGTAGGTTCGATTTGGCTCATGACGGTCGTGGCGCCGACTTCAATCATTTTGGGAGTGGGCTCAGCGCTTTACCTGGAAGAATACGCCGGGAAGAATCGCATCACCACATTTATCCAGATGAACATTTCAAATCTTGCAGGCGTGCCATCGGTCGTCTTCGGTTTGCTTGGCCTTACCATATTTGTCCGTACGCTGTCACTTGGCAACAGCATCCTGGCGGCGGGATTTACGATGAGTCTATTAATCCTGCCAGTGATTATTGTAGGTTCCCAAGAAGCGATCCGTTCGGTTCCTGGTGAGTTGCGCGATGCTTCATACGGCATGGGTGCTACAAAATGGCAGACAATCGTCAGAATTATTCTGCCGGCAGCCATACCGGGCATCCTGACAGGCAGCATCCTGGCATTATCGCGGGCAATCGGTGAAACAGCGCCATTAATCGTTATTGGTGTGCCAGTAATCATCCAGTTTCTTCCTGCCGGCGTCATGGATACATTCACGGCGTTGCCGATGCAGATTTATGACTGGTCAAGCCGTCCGCAGCCGGAGTTTCAGCAAGTTGCAGCAGCGGGTATAATCGTATTAATGGTTGTACTACTATTAATGAATTCAGTGGCAGTAATAATCCGCAACAAATTTGAGAAACGTTATTAGAGTGGAAGGGGTTCTACTATGTCAACATCACATGCATTAGACAATAAAAGCAAAGCAGCGGGCCTTGAACAGGACGACACATTATCATCCGCATCAAGTACCGTTTATGATACAAAACAATTGAATCTTTGGTACGGCGACAATCATGCGCTGAAAAATATTGATTTGGATATCAAGGAAAATGAAGTCACCGCGATTATTGGGCCCTCGGGCTGCGGGAAATCAACGTATCTGAAAACCTTGAACCGCATGGTTGAACTGGTGCCGAATGTTAAAACCTCCGGCGAGATTCTTTACCGGGGCAGAAATATTTTTGACAAGGATTACAGCGTGGAAGAACTGCGGACGCGGGTAGGGATGGTGTTCCAAAAACCCAATCCGTTCCCGAAATCCATCTACGACAATATCGCTTACGGACCACGCATCCACGGCATTAAAAACAAGAAAATCCTTGATGAAATCGTGGAAAAGAGCCTTCGCGGCGCAGCAATCTGGGATGAAGTGAAAGACCGCCTGCAAGAGAATGCCTACAGCGTTTCCGGCGGACAGCAGCAGCGTGTCTGCATCGCCCGCGCTTTGGCAATTGAACCGGACGTAATCCTGATGGATGAACCTACTTCGGCTCTTGATCCGATCTCAACACTGAAAATAGAAGAACTTGTCCAGCAATTGAAAAAAGAATACAGCATCATCATCGTGACGCACAATATGCAGCAGGCAGCCCGAATTTCTGATAAGACGGCGTTCTTCCTGAACGGTGAAGTGATTGAATACGACAAGACCGACACAATTTTCTCGAATCCTTCAGACAAACGCACAGAAGACTATATTTCCGGCAGGTTCGGTTAAGAAAGGGAGCGTTCTATTTTGTCAGTACGTGAAAAGTTTGATACAGAATTACATTCTTCCCAGGACCAGCTGATCCAGTTGAGCACGATGGCAGTCGACGCCCTAGGGAAATCGGTCACCGCGTTGCTTAACCATGATATAGATGCAGCGCTTGAAGTGATTGAAGAGGATGAAAAGATCAACCGGCTCGAAGAAGAGATCAACGACCGCGTCATCCTGCTGATTGCAAGACAGGCACCGGTGGCCACGGATTTGCGCAGGCTGATCGTCATTATCAAAGTTGCGACGGATATGGAACGTGTCGGAGATTATGCGGTCAATATCGCAAAAGAAACAATCCGCCTCGGAAAAGAAGAACATTTGGGCCAAATCGTCCAGATTGAAAAAATGCATAAACTGGCGACCACGATGCTGATGCAGGTCATTGATGCATTCGTGCAAGAAGATGTTTCAAAGGCGAAGGAAATCGCGGATCTCGATGACCAGGTGGATGAACTTTACGGCGAGGTGCTGACGCAATTGATGCTCACAGGCAGCGAAAACCCGGATAAAATCAGGCAGATTACCCAATTGGCATTTATTGGCCGCTATATGGAACGGTCCGCAGACCATGCCACAAACATCGCGGAGCAATTGTTCTATCTGGTGCGCGGCAGACATTACGATCTGAATAAATAAAAGAGTGGCCTGCGGGAAGTTCTTCGCGGGTCATTTTTTTGTTTGGAATGCAGAGAAATCACATAACTGTAGATTCCTGTTATTTTTGCAGCTTTTTTACAAGTAATCAAAATTATAATTTAGCGATTTATTTCAGTAGACTTTATCGTGATATATGCTATAATAATTAAGTCGTATAGATCTTGCTTATTTAAAAATGATCCTTGAAAGAATTAGGAGGGAACCCGATGCGTGTTAACATCACTTTAGCTTGTACAGAATGTAGCGAACGTAACTACAGCACTGTTAAAAATAAGCGCAACAACCCTGAGCGTCTTGAAATGAAAAAATATTGCTCACGTGAAAGAAAAATGACTGTACACCGTGAAACGAAGTAATGAATTGATCGCCAAAACCTTATGGGTTTTGGCTTTTTTCTTTATAAAGGAGTGTCTGTTATGGATAAAGCAAATCAACGCAAAGATATGATCTCTTTGTTAAAAGCCATGGATCCGGAAGAGCATCGCCAAAAATCCGATGCCATCATCGATTTTCTTATGGATGATCCAGTGTTTCAGGCCGCAACTGTCATCGGTACGACCATTTCGGCTTTTCCCGAAGTGGATACCCGCAAGCTGTTGGAAAAATGCTGGAAGGCCGGCAAAAAGACCGCTGTGCCGAAATGTGATCCGGTGACAAGAGCAATGTCTTTCAGGCTGGTCGATGATCCCGCTCAATTGGAGACGGTTTATATGAAGCTGAAGGAACCAATCGTCAAGTTGACGGATGAAGTCACTCCTGAACAAATTGATCTGTTGATTGTGCCTGGTGTCATATTTTCCACAGACGGATTCCGCATCGGATTCGGCGGCGGCTATTATGACCGCTTTCTGACCCGTTACAAAGGCCCGACCAGGTCTCTTGCATTCGCCAGCCAGCTGGTGAATGCGGTACCGGTCGAAGCACACGATTTGCCGGTCGAGTGCATTTGCACGGAAAATGGGTGCCAGGACACAGGGCAGGTGAACCGATGAAAAGTTTATTTGATGTCATGCAGCTATTAAAAAGATACGGCACAATCATCTATACTGCCGACCGAAAGGCAGACTTGCACTTAATGGAAGAAGAAATCAGAGAGCTTTATCGGCTGCAGTTTATCACAGCGAAAGAATTTTCCACCGCCCTGCTGATTCTGCGAAGCGAGCAGAGTAAAAAACGATAAGAATTTTCGTTATTTTTGAAACTTATTGGTGTTTCATCCGTCTAATAAAGGGTAAATATTATGTTGAGGCAGTGTAAATTTTGTGAAGTATAAACGGAAAAAACCGGCAATTTTTTTACATTCAAATGAAACGGATTTGATACCCAAATGAATAATAGACCAATGAAAAACGCATCAAGAGGAGGATGTGCGGGATGTTGAAAAAAGAATGGCCTAAACATTCGATCCTGGCAATCGCAATCGTCGCAACCTGGTTAAAAACCTATATTGTTTACAAAACCGCATTTTCAATCACCATTGACAATGTATTGCAAGAGTTCATCTTATTTATCAACCCGTTGAGCTTGCTGCTGTTCTTATACGGAGCAGTGCTGTTCTTCAAAAGTGAAAAGGCGAAAAACCGTTATTTGTTGGCCGTGACGTTGATCACTTCGATCATCCTTTACGGCAACGTGGCATTTTACCGCTTTTTCAGTGATTTCATTACATTGCCGCTGCTTTTCCAGACACAGAATTTTGGTGATTTGAAATCAAGTGCTGCTGCCAGTATTTTCTGGACAGACATTTTCTATTTCTCCGATTTTCTGATTTTGCTATTGGTGATTAAGTTCTTACCGACAGTCAAAATCACTGAAAAAGCTTCATCTGTCCAAAGAAAAGCCTATTTCATCCTTTCGGCCGCTTTGATGTTCTTTAATCTGGGGCTTGCTGAGGCTGAGCGTCCACAGCTGCTGACCCGCAGTTTCGACCGCGAAATGCTGGTCAAAAACATCGGGATGTATAATTACCATCTCTATGATGTTTATGTCCAGTCGAAATCTCAGGCTCAGCGGGCAATGGCAGACGGCTCTGAATTAGTGGAAGTGACCAATTACGTCAGTTCCACACAGGCTAAACCATCAGAAGCGATGAAAGGCATTGCGGAAGACCGCAATTTAATTGTGGTGACACTTGAGTCGCTTCAGACTTTTGTGATGAACAACGAAATGAATGGGGAGACCATCACGCCATTTATGAACGAACTGACGAATGATGAGGATACGATTTATTTCCCTAATTTCTATCATCAGACGGGTCTCGGGAAAACCTCCGATTCGGAGTTCATTTTGGAAAATTCCCTTTATCCGCGAGGAGGCAGTGCAGTATTCTTCACGCACAGCGGCAATACCTACAATTCAATGGCGGAGAAATTAGGTGACAACGGCTATTTCACGGCTGTTCAGCACGCCAATACGAAGAGTTTCTGGAATCGCGATATCATGTATAAAGCGATGGGAATCGAAGAATTCCAGGACATCGACAGCTATACAGTCGGAGAAGGGCAAGCTGTGAACTGGGGAATGAAAGATACCCCATTCTTTGAGCAGTCAGTTGACCATATGGCAGAAATGCCGCAGCCATTTTACAGCCGCTTAATCACATTAACCAATCATCATCCGTTCTATTTGGATGAAGAAGACAAGTATATTTCTGAATTCGATTCCAATTCCGGTACTTTAAACCGTTATTTCCAGACTGCAAGATACATGGACGAAGCGGTCAAGGAATTGTTTGATGATTTGAAGGAGCAAGGCTTGTATGAAAATTCCATAATCGTTATGTACGGTGACCATTACGGTATCTCCGAGAACCATAACGAGGCCATGTCCCAATATCTTGACAAAGAAATCACGCCTTATGAAACTGCCCAACTCCAGAAAGTGCCATTATTTGTGCATATTCCTGGATCTGGCGAAGGCCACGTAAACGAAAAAATCAGCGGCCAGATTGATATGCGCCCAACAATCCTGAATCTCATGGGATTGGAGTCAAAAGATGACATTCAATTCGGTGAGGACCTGTTTTCCGAAGAGTATGAAGAGTTTACTGTGTTCCGGGATGGCCGTTTTGTAACTGGTGAAAATGTATACGCGGCAGGAACCTGTTACGATAGCGAAACAGGGGAAATCGATGACCCCGCTGCCTGTGAGCCATTTATTGAACGCGCGGTCCAGCAACTGGGTTACTCGGAAATGATCGTCAACGGTGATCTGTTGAGATTCTACGATGAAGAAACTGGAGAACTCCTGATGGATGAAGTTGAAGAAGGTACAGATTCACCTGAATAATAAAAAACGGACCCCGAAAAGGGTCCGTTTTTTATTGGCACGAGCCAATTTCTACGCCATTAGAAAAAGCTGCCGCATCGGATGCGACAGCTTTTTTGGGATTATTATACTGCTGGTGGATAACCTTGTGTGATTAAAGAGGCTACCGCGAAGGCACCAAAAATAACAAAGGTTCCAAAATTAAATAAAAATCCTAATACTTCTTTGTTTTTTAGTGTTTGTACAGTACCTATTGCTGCCAAAATAGCAATGAGGCCAAAAATAACGACTAATAACCAACTCATACAGGACACTCCCTTCAACATTAACAGCCAGTGCCGTCTTGTTCTATACTATTGTAATGAATTTTACAGTGTTTGTCGAGTGTGAAAAAATGTCATTCCAATGAACATTCAATTGCACATCCAGCATGATATAATCCATTAGAGGTGAAATCAATGCTTAAAATTGAACAAATGGAACTTGGTCCCGTGCAGACGAATTGTTATATCGTCTCAAATGACGGGAAGCAGGCGCTGATTTTTGATCCAGGTGAAGAAGGGAACAAGGTGAGAGGCCTGTTAAAGAAACGCGGTCTTACTCCTTTGGCAATCCTTTTGACACATGCACACTTTGACCACATTGGAGCTGTGGATGAGCTCCGGGATTTATACCGAATTCCGGTCTATCTCCACAATCTCGAAAAGGACTGGCTCGGCCGGCCGAACCTGAATGGCTCAGGAAAATATGCTGCAGTGCCGGATTACCGGGTAAAGGATGCTGACATCTTGCTGACGGATGAAAACAAACTGGCAATCGGCCCCTTCCAAATGGAATTGTTGCATACACCGGGACATTCCCCAGGAAGCATCACTTACTCATTCAAGGAGGAAGGCTTTGCCATTGTCGGTGATACTCTATTCCGTGGCAGCATTGGACGGACAGACCTCATCGATGGATCCGAAAAGAAACTTCTGCAGTCGATCCGTTCATCGCTGCTGACGCTTGCTGCGGAAACCGTCCTGTTTCCCGGCCATGGACCGGATACGACGCCCGCTGCAGAAATTACAGGCAATCCGTTTCTGAAGAGCTACTGAAACCGGCAATCAAATTAAAAAAGCGGCCAATGCTGGCCGCTTTTTTTTGTTTATGGAGTTTTGATTAATGTCCTCCACCCGGAATGTGGATGAAAGTTGAGTAGTATGTGAAGCCAACGAAGAATACTGTTAAGTAAGCTGCGAAGATGTACATATACATACGCTCAGAAATATTTAAGAATCCTAGAAGTATAAACAAACCGGTATTGGCAATCATCAATAAAGAAACTTCCACCATATCGCCTACATAAAACAAAATTGCAAAAATCCCAGTCCACCAGCCCATTAATTTAAACATGTTATTCATGGGTAATCCCTCCTTTGACACTACACAATAATCTCCTTTTTATTATATAGGAAAACGAGTCGGTGTGTAAACCGCGAGTTGCCCTTTCTTTGTGACAAACCGGTGTAATTTGGCAAATAAAAAATTAGGAAAGTGTATTAACTGATTCCTAACCACTGGCCAAAAATCATTTTTGCCCGGAAAACAGGGGGGCAAATAATTATTTTGGCGGAAACTGTTTCCTTCCAAAAAAACCATGGTTATACTATGGGGGAACAGCGGGGCGGCGCTGTTCCAATGCACAAAGGAGGAGTTTATGCAGGAAATTATTGAAAGGAAATGTGCCGATCTTCTGCAAAGGGCTGCAGAATGCGACACAACCGATATACACATCCAACCCGCACCTTCTTGCTATCAAGTTTCTTTCCGCTCCTTCGAAGGGCTGCGGAAAGTGACACAAATCCCCTTTGATTTCGGCGATCGGATGATTGCCTATTTCAAATATCTATCCCTTTTGGACATGAGTGAAAAGAGAAAACCCCAAACAGGCTCCTTCCATCTTCCTATAGAAAACAAATCCTTTTATTTTCGCATCTCTACATTGCCATCCGTTTTGACCAAGGAAAGCATCGTCATCCGCATCATGCCGGATGAATCGGCCAAACCGATCCATGAACTTGCAGCTTTCCGGGATTCTGCGCGGCTGCTTGAAAAGCTGTCAGAAGCCGGCCAAGGGCTGATTCTCCTGACGGGACCTACCGGCTGCGGCAAGTCGACAACTTTGTATTCACTGCTTAAACACTGTTCGGACAAATTGAACCGCAATATCATCACGCTTGAAGATCCGGTGGAACGGAAAAACGAGGCGATCCTGCAAATACAGGTCAATGAAAAAGCGGGACTGGGTTATGCGGCAGGGCTCAGGGCGATTCTCCGGCATGATCCCGACATTATCATGATCGGCGAAATCCGGGATTCAGAAACCGCCCATATCGCCGTCCGAGCTGCGTTGACTGGCCATCTCGTCTTTTCGACGATCCACGCCAGACATTCCGTGGGCTGCCTCCACCGTTTGAGGGACCTGGGAATATCCGATGAAGATATGTCCCAGACCTTAATCGCGGTTTCCGCACAGCGTATTTTACCGGTTTATGCCGAAATGGGGGATGAAACCCCCTCCTACCGGGCATTGTATGAAATCCTTCACGGTGACCGTTTGGCAGAAGCTTTGGCAGCTGCCAAGGAAAACAAGGATTACGTGCTTCCTGAACGGCTTTCGTTTATCGGGCAGATCCGGGAAGGGGTGACGATCGGTGCGTTCCAACACCAGGAGAAGGACTCCGAAGATTCACCTGCGTGACCGCGGCCGTTTTCTTGAGCGGCTCGCCGTTCTGTTAAAAGAGGGCTATCTGCTGCCGACTGCGCTGACCCTTCTTCTGCCCATCCACAGCAAACATTTGGATGTTGCGGAAGCCGGACTCACCATGATTTTGAAAAGCGGGGGCAACGCAGCCGAATTGCTGAAATTCCTTGGTTTCAAGGACGGTGTGCTATTTCCAGTGGAAATTGCGGAACACCACGGCCGTTTGTCGCAATCACTCGAAAGCATCGCCAAAAGCTATGGAAGAACGGAACAGGTCCGGATAAAACTGAAAAACATCCTCGTCTACCCAGTGTCGCTGCTCGGGTTTACGTCGTTGTTATTCCTTTTTTTTCGGATGAATTACGTCCCGAACCTGACAGAGCTGATGGCGTCGCTGCAAACCGGGGAAGAGGGCAAAGGAGTGCCGGGCTATCTGTTGAAATTGCCGGATCTGTTTATCGTTGCCATGGCAATCTGTTTGGCCGGAGCGGCAGCTTTCATGAAACTGCTGCAGATGCAGCCGGTTCCTCGGCAGATCAATTGGCTTTTGCGCATTCCGGTTGTCCGAAACTATATCCGGCTTTATTGGTCCCATCTGCTTGCCCGTGAACTCGGCACATTGGTGCACAGCGGAATATCGCTGCAGGAATCCTTGCGGGTGCTGCGCGACCAGAACCACCATAAGGTCATCCGTTATATCGCGGTGGCCGCAGAATCCGAAATCATTCTCGGCCAGTCCATGTCCACAGCAGTCGAAAGGATGGGTATCCTGTCTGAAGACATGCCGGCATTTTTACGGCACGGGGAGTTGACCGGCTATCTCGGGAAGGAATTGATCCTGTACAGCGAGGTGCAGCTGGAACAGATCGAACAGCTAACCCAAAAATGGCTGAAGATTATCCAGCCAACCTTTTTTGTCATAATTGCAGCTTGCATTGTCGCGGCTTATTTGGCAATCCTATTGCCTATGTACAATTTGGTCCATACCATTTGAGGAGGAATTGAAAATGAAAAGATTGAAAAACCAAAGGGGTTTTACGTTGATTGAAATGCTCATTGTCATGCTGATTATCACCGTGCTGATCGCTATTGCGATTCCGAATGTTTCAAAACAGACGTCCGCAGTGGACGAAAAAGGCTGCAAGGCTTTTGTGCAAATGGTTCAGGGCCAGGTGGAATCCTATCGGATGGATGAAAAAGCGATCCCGTCGATTACTGATTTGGTGGCAGAAGGATACTTGAAAACGGATGAAACAAAATGCCCGAACGGAGATATCGTCAATATTTCTGGGACTGGAGTTGTAACATCGTCGAAACCGTAAGCTTAAAGGAAACCGGCTTCTCGCTGTTGGAAGTTGTGATTGTCCTGGCGATTCTGATGGCAGGGCTCGGCATTGGTTTGCCTGCGTATAATCAAATTTCGGTCCAGAAGGAAGAACAGCATTTTTTCCAGCTGCTCAGAAACGATATTTATCTTGCGCAAAGTGAAGCTTATCGCACGAAAAGCTCGGTTTCAGTAATCTTCCGGCCGGAACTTGGCAGGTATGATATCGTGCAGAACCTCTATACGCCGATCAGTTCACGGAAGATGCCTTCGACGGTCACCTTGAAAAAAACCAGCAATCTGACAGAAATCGTTTATTGGTCGACCGGCTCGGTGATTGGTTCGGGGACACTGCGGTTTGCAACGAGCACCGGTGAAAAGACGGTTATTGTCCATCTTGGCAAAGGAAGGGTGGTATTCTCTGGATGAAAAAGGCATATCCTGGGCTGAAACAATGCTCAGCCTGATGATCATTTTCATGCTTTTTGGAACGCTGCTGCCGCTCATGCAAAAAATGCAGCAGACACTCGATGATAAGCAAATGCGCACCACAGCGTATGAGACGATGCATGAAGCGGCTAAAACAATCCGTGCAACCGGTGAGTCTTACGGACAGCGGACAGTGAACGGCACCGTGTACGCATGGGAGTTCGAGACCAGCTTATGCGTAAACTACGAAAACTACCGTTCCATGCCGGTGACGCTATGCGAAGGGTAAAGGGGATAAGCGCCCCGATATCGGAAGAACGAGGTTTCATTTATTTCAATGCCTTGCTCGATCTGGTTCTGGTGGCAGCAATCATGCCGCTCATCATCTTGTTCTATTTGTATACAGCCAATTATATGGAGGACCTGGAAGCCGGAAAGATTGAATGGCGTCTTTTTACGGCAGATCTTCAAAACTACCTGACGGCTGTTGACTCGGTTCAGGTAATCAATTGGGGAACGGGGTTCCGGGTTGTCCAGAATGGTGTGGAATACGATGTCGAAGTGTATGGATCTGTGATCCGGAAGCAGAAGTTCGACCAGGGCCATGAAATTATGATGACTGGAATAAAGAATTGCAGATTTGTCGTGGAAGGTGATGTTTTGACAATCACAGCTCTGTTTTTGAATGGTTCAGAAGAGAGGTCCGAATATGCCATTACGGGTCCTTAAGTCCGAGAAAGCGGCAGTCTATCCGATCACACTCATCTTTTTCCTGTCGGCTTTAATCGTCATGTCGCATGCCGGGGCCTTGTATGGCCAACATTATAAAACATATGATGCATTGGAAAATATGCACCGGCATGCTACTATACAACTACTGGCAGAAATCGAGAAAAATAAAATACCTGAGTGATTAGGGTAGTATCGGGTGGTTGGATGAAGAGAATATATTTGGTCGGATTCATGGGATGCGGCAAAAGCGCAGTTGGCAGGCGGCTCAGTTTTTTACTGAAAAAGCCTTATTACGATATGGACAAAGAAATTGCAAGGCAGATGGGCATGACTGTCGCGGAAATTTTCGAAAACCATGGAGAGGCGTATTTCAGGGAATTGGAGACGCAATTTCTGCAGAACCTGAAAGATGAGGATTGCATCGTTTCGACTGGGGGAGGCGTGGCGATGCGGGATGTAAACCGCAAAATTATGCGACGGACTGGACTTGTGCTGTTTTTGGACGCACCGTTCCGTGAAATCTGGCGGCGCATTCACAAAGACCCCAAACGGCCCATCATTGTTAATTCAACAAGGGAGCAGATTGAAGCGCTTTACAAAGCCCGCTATCCCCATTACAAGGCGGCAGCCCATATTACGATCCGGACAGAATTCCGCTCGTTGCGGCAAATTACACAATATGCCGCTTTTCAAGTAAATCGGCTAAAAGGCGGATAATTAACCTCATTAACTTTGTAATGTTCGTTTTTTGTCACCTTGTGCAAAAAAGATTGCGGTTACCTTTCGATAATGTTAAGATATAGACGAAGTTATACGAGTTTTGTATAGCGCTATGGACCAAACATTTTGATTTGGGCGGATGAAAGCACGAGGAGAGAACGCGAAAGCGTCGCCGAAGGAGCAAATGGCAAAAGCCATGAATCTCTCAGGCAAAAAGACTCGTGCCGGACGCATCTCTGGAGAACGCTGCATTGCAGCTACCAAAGAGGAAAACCGTAACGGTAAACTTTCAGGTTCCAGGACAGAGATTTCCCTTCGCAGGGAAATCTCTGTCTTTTTTTATGGCATCTGTTAACTGAGGAGGAAGATGAATGGGAGAGTTACAACGCACGCCTTTATTTGAGTCATACGCGCAGTATGGCGGAAAAACAATCGATTTCGGCGGCTGGGAGTTGCCGGTGCAGTTTTCGAGCATCAAGGAAGAGCACGAAGCTGTGAGAACAAAAGCGGGTCTTTTTGATGTATCGCATATGGGGGAGATTTTGGTAACCGGACCGAACAGCCTGGCATTTCTTCAAAACCTTCTGACCAACGATATTTCCAAAATCAAGCACGGACAGGCACAATATACAGCGATGTGCTATCCGGACGGGGGAACTGTCGACGACCTGTTGACTTACCGAATTGATGAAGAACACTTTATGCTTGTCGTCAATGCCTCGAATATCGAAAAAGATTTCGAGTGGATGCAAAAGCATTCAATTGAAGGAGTCACTCTGGAAAATGTTTCGGATCAATACGGTTTGCTTGCATTGCAAGGGCCGCTTGCGGAAACGGTTCTACAGCGGTTGACCGACGAAAACTTGTCCGACATCAAACCTTTCCGTTTTAAAATGGACGTTGTAATTGCCGGCCATCCGGTTCTCATTTCCCGTACCGGCTATACCGGAGAAAACGGCTTCGAGATTTATGCATCTCCTGAAGCTTCCATAGCGTTATGGGATGAACTGTTAAAAGAAGGCAAAGGGGACGGTGTACTTCCTGCCGGACTTGGCGCCCGTGATACATTGCGTTTTGAAGCTTGCTTGGCGCTTTACGGCCAGGAATTGTCGAAAGACATTTCCCCGCTGGAAGCCGGCATCAACTTTGTCGTGAAATTGGCGAAAGAAGATTTCATCGGTAAAGATGCTCTTGCCGCGCAGAAAGAAGATGGGGTTCCGCGCAAACTGGTCGGCATTGAAATGATCGACAAAGGCATTCCGCGCCATGGCTATTCCGTTTACCTGAACGATGAAAGGATCGGGGAAGTGACTACCGGTACGCAATCTCCTACGTTGAAGAAAAACATCGGCCTTGCACTCGTTTCCGCAGAACATGCTGAGCTTGGCCAGGAATTTGAAGTTGAAATCCGAAATAAACGCCTGAAAGCAGTCACAGTTGAAACACCATTTTACAAACGCAGCAATTAAATTCAATTGAAAAGGGGACAGCACTCGATGAAACATCGCTATTTACCAATGACGTCTCAAGATGAAAAAGAAATGCTCGATACGATCGGCATCCAGTCGATTGATGAATTATTTGCGGATATTCCCGAAAAAGTCCGTTTTAAAGGCGAATACAAGATCAAACCGGCAAAATCCGAGTCATCTTTGACAAAAGAATTAGCGCAATTGGCTGCCAAAAATGCCGATTCAAACACATACGCTTCATTCCTTGGAGCCGGGGTTTACGATCATTACAAGCCGATCATCGTGGATCATGTGATTTCACGCTCTGAATTCTATACGGCCTATACGCCATATCAGCCGGAGATTTCACAGGGGGAATTGCAGGCAATCTTTGAATTCCAGACAATGATCAGTGAATTGACGGGCATGGAAATTGCCAACTCTTCAATGTATGACGGCGGAACTGCACTTGCTGAAGCCGGCATGCTTGCTGCGGGCCATACGCGCCGCAAAAAAATTCTTGTGTCCCGCGCGGTCCATCCGGAATCACGCGAAGTTGTCCGTTCTTATGCGCTTGGTCAATCCATCGCGGTGGAAGAAATTCCGTTGAAGGATGGCCACACCGACCTCGAAGCGCTGAAAAACATGATTGATGACAATACAGCTGCGGTCATGATCCAATACCCGAACTTTTTCGGCCAGGTGGAAAACCTGAAAGAAATCGAACCGATTGTCCACGCAGCAGGCGCGTTGTTTGCTGTTTCTTCGAACCCGCTGGCACTCGGCGCGCTTACGCCGCCAGGCAAGCTTGGGGCAGATATTACAGTGGGGGATGCGCAGCCATTCGGCATTCCAGAAGCATTCGGCGGACCACATTGCGGTTATTTCGCAGTTAACAAACCCTTGATGAGAAAAGTGCCAGGCCGTCTTGTCGGTGAAACGACGGACGAAGACGGGCAGCGCGGTTTTGTTCTGACCCTGCAGGCAAGAGAACAGCATATTCGCCGCGACAAAGCCACTTCGAATATCTGTTCGAATCAGGCATTGAACGCGTTGGCTGCCGCTGTCGCCATGACTGCACTGGGCAAAGAAGGCACCAAAGAAATTGCCATCCAGAACATTACGAAAACGCATTATATGAAACAGCAATTGAAAGCGGCCGGTTTTGACATCGCGTTCGAAGGAGCGCATTTCAATGAAGTCGTTGTTAAAACGGCTAGTCCGGTGAAAAAACTGAATGCCTCCCTGCTGCAAAAAGGGATGATCGGCGGTTACGATCTTGGTTTGAGCTATAAAGAGTTTGAAGGCCATGTATTGGTTGCCGTCACAGAACAGCGCACCAAAGAAGAAATCGATGCATTCGTGCAGGAAATGGGGGCTACTCATGCATAAAGACAACCAACCACTCATTTTTGAAATGACCAAAGAAGGCCGCGTCGGCTACAGCCTGCCTGAACTCGATGTTCCCGAAATCAATCTAGCCGATCTACTGCCGGAAGGATTGATTCGCGAAGAGGCTGCAGATCTGCCGGAGGTTTCGGAACTGGATATCATGCGCCATTACACGGCATTGTCCAAACGCAATCACGGGGTCGATTCAGGTTTCTATCCACTCGGCTCCTGCACAATGAAATACAACCCGAAAATCAATGAATCCGTTGCGCGCTATTCCGGATTTGCCAATATCCATCCGCTGCAGGACGAATCGACTGTTCAGGGAGCAATGGAATTGATGTATGACCTTCAGGAACATTTGAAGGAAATTACGGGGATGGACGAAGTGACGCTCCAGCCGGCTGCAGGTGCACACGGCGAGTGGACAGGGCTGATGATGATCCGCGCCTTCCACGAAGCAAATGGCGACACCAAACGCACAAAAGTCATCGTTCCGGATTCCGCCCACGGCACAAACCCGGCGTCTGCAACAGTAGCCGGATTTGAAACGGTAACAGTCAAATCCAACGAGCACGGCCTTGTCGACCTTGACGATTTGAAACGCGTGGTCGGGGAAGACACAGCTGCTCTGATGCTGACAAATCCCAATACACTGGGCCTCTTCGAAGAACAGATTTTGGAAATGGCTGCCATTATCCATGGAGTCGGCGGCAAGCTCTATTATGACGGCGCCAACCTCAATGCCGTTATGTCAAAAGCGCGTCCAGGGGATATGGGCTTTGATGTGGTCCACTTGAATCTCCATAAAACATTCACCGGCCCGCACGGAGGCGGCGGACCGGGATCAGGTCCGGTAGGCGTCAATAAAGATTTATTGCCTTACCTGCCAAAACCGATTCTGGTCGAGAAAGACGGCGTATTTTCATTCGACTCCGACCGCCCGCATTCGATCGGCCGTGTAAAACCGTTTTACGGCAACTTCGGCATCAACGTGCGCGCATACACATACATCCGTTCAATGGGACCGGACGGCCTGAAAGCCGTGACGGAATATGCTGTTTTGAACGCCAACTATATGATGCGCAGATTGCAGCCGCATTTCGATTTGCCGTATGACCGCCATTGCAAACATGAATTTGTCCTGAGCGGCCGCCGCCAGAAAAAATTGGGTGTCCGCACCCTCGATATGGCAAAACGTCTGCTCGACTTCGGATATCATCCGCCGACAATCTACTTCCCGATAAACGTGGAAGAAGGCATGATGATCGAGCCGACTGAAACAGAATCCAAAGAAACGCTTGATGCGTTCATCGATGCAATGATCCAGATTGCGCGTGAAGTGGAAGAAAATCCTGAAATCGTCCAGGATGCCCCTCATACGACGGTCATCAAACGCCTTGATGAAACAAAAGCAGCCCGCAAACCGGTGTTGCGCTACCATAAAGCTGAATAACCGAAAAAATGCCTGGAAGCACCTTTGCTTCCAGGCATTTTTGTTTTGTTCAAGCTAAAAACCGATATAGGAATCAGCTTCCTGCCAGTCGTTCCGTTCGGCTCTTTTGTTTTGCTGCAGCAATTCCTCGATGCGCTTGATGTAAGCGGAATCTCCATCGTAATGCCAATTTAATGCACTGGACATATACAACTCATTCAACTGCGAAATCGATAAACCTTTCGTTCGGCTTGCCATATCGCTTAATTGGACTTCTGTAAAGATGTGTTTGATGTCCAATTTCTGAAGATAGGCTTTCCGCGAATTATGAGAGGGGGACGGAATTTCATAAGCCCTGTCAAAACGTCCGGCGCGGTTAATCAGGGCAGGATCGATTTTCTCCGGATAATTGGTCGTGCCGATAACGAACAGGCCTTCTCGAGCCTGAGTGCCGTCCAGCGTATTCAGAAAGACGGAACGTGTATATTCGGGCATCGAGTCGATGTCTTCAATGACAAGGATTGCCGGAGCAAGCCTGGAAACGATGCTGAATACTTCCTGGATGGTGGCGCTGTTTGTATACTCGGTGATTTGCCAATAGACGACAGGTGCCTCTGTTGAACCGGTAATCGACTTGACGAGCGTCGTTTTCCCGTTGCCTGGGGAGCCGTAAAGAAGTATCCCGCGTTTATAGGGGATGCCGTAATCCCTGAAAAATTGGCCATCCTCCCTGAAAAATTCATCGATGGACCGGAAAATATCCCTCTTGACCGATTCATCCAAAATGACCTCTGAGCGTTCGATGATGGCGTGGGTACTGAAATTCCTGCGGCGGACACCTTCTTCTGTATCCACCAGAAAAGTGATATTGTTCATCAGCATCTGGCGCAATAATTCGTCCATTGCTTCGAGAAATCGGAATGCAGACTCCACTGACTTTGCATAACATTGAATTTCCGGCCAACTTGTTTCCGATTGAGTATAGAAGCTCAATTGGGACACCGCGATGTCGTGGTCAGGAAAATAAAGGACGCGATTTTCAAACGTGACGTCGATTGTCAGGTTGCCGCTGTTTAGGTCTTCCGCTGCGTTTGTAATCTTTCCTTGGGGACGCGCCTCATAAATGAAAGCAAGGGATTCATATTTCAATTGCCCCTTTTTCATCATATCAAGAAGGTGGCTGTTCAATTGCATGAGAGGTTCTGTTACATCGATATGTTTCCAATCGCCTTCGGAACGTTTATTGAGACGGTTGAATATCCTGTCGGAAACTTCGGCTATATTGGCATAAACGGGCAAAGATTCTTTTAAACTTGGATGATGCGGAAATAAAATGGTGTCAGACATTTCCTGCCTCCAATAATAATGGATTTTTGTAAAAAAGCTCTTCCCGGAAGGAAGAGCTTGTTGTCAGTTTTTAGATTTTATTTTTCCGGTCCATTGCTTGAAACCGCCCTGCAACTGATACAATTGGTCATAGCCCTGTTTTTTCAGGTAAATTGCCACTCGGCCTGCACGTGCACCGTTCTGGTCATAAATATAAACAGGCTTGTCGGAGCGGATTTCCTTATGGCGCTGACGCAATTGCGTCTGAGGAATATTGCGGGCTCCCAGGATGTGTCCTGCGGCAAAATCTTTCGGTTCCCGTACATCAATCAGCTGAGCTTTGCGATAGCCTTCGATGAATTGTTCCTGAGTTAACGTGGTGACAGCTTTTTTCATGCGGAAATACGAAACCAGCGCATAAACAATGATCGCGAATAAAATCGCTGCGATAAAATACAAATATTCCAATGGTCTTTCCCCTTTCTCTTCTCTCTTCATTATAAGAGAAAGGGGTTCTGTAATTCAATGGCAATATTGCCGACAGCGATATAAAAAGAGGCAATGCTGTGAAGAGTCTATGGAAAGTGGGGAAAATAATCTTCATGAAAATTTATCATTGCCAACGCATAACAAGTTTGGAGAGGCTCAAATAAAAATGAAAGTCTTTTAAGGCCATAGTGTTGAGAGTGGTGTGTGCATAGGAATTCAACGCGATTTACACTGCCAATTCACAGTGAGATGATGAAAGAAAGAAAATAGTGTAAAAAATATCACTTTAGACTCATTTTCTATTTTCCTCTTTGGAAAAAGCCTTTAATGGTGGAGTTTTTGCAACTATAAATAGGCGGAGCAAAATTTTATTATTGGAAAGGGTTTCAATATCTAGTATCATGGGAAAAGTATTAATACTACATATAGTGTTTGCCCTTATAATATAAAGGAGGAATTGTCAAATGGTTTCTGCAACTAATTCTGTTTTTACATTAAACCCTGAAGCTTTGAACAAGGACATCGAACAGTTTCCACAAGTGCATCCGATTACACCGGATATGTCGACAACGCATAAAGGAGTATCGCGGCTGGTAATGATTGACCGCTACTCATTCAAGGATACGGAAAAGAAAACATTGAAAGCCGGAGATTTTGTCGTTCTTACCGTCAAAGAGGATCCTAAATTCCCGGCACGCGGACTTGGATTCATAGTATCGATAAATCAGGCGGCGAATCAGGCGGAAGTCTGGATCGAGGAAGCCTACCGCAGTGCGATTGATAACCAGGATGCTCTTGAAAATGGCATTATTGTAAAATCGCTTGACGTTATTGAAAAACCTCTCGAAGTTTTTTATGAGCAGATTGCCAAACGCAATGCAACGGGGCTTGCCTCTGTTGAACAAACAGAAGAAAAACGCCAGCAGTGGTTCTCGAAGTTCTATGAACAACTTGTCAACCTGAAATTCATTCCGGCCGGCCGTGTCCTCTACGGAGCGGGCGCTGATACGGATGTTACTTATTTCAATTGCTACGTCATGCCTTTTGTGGCCGACTCACGTGAAGGCATTTCCGATCACCGCAAACAGGTCATGGAAATTATGAGCCGCGGCGGCGGTGTGGGTACCAATGGTTCGACTTTGCGCCCACGCAACACCCTGGCGCGCGGCGTAAACGGCAAATCATCCGGCTCGGTTTCGTGGCTCGATGACATTGCGAAGCTGACGCACCTGGTTGAACAGGGCGGGTCTCGGCGCGGAGCGCAGATGATCATGCTTGCCGATTGGCATCCGGATATCGCGGAATTCATCATTTCGAAAATGCAGAATCCGCGGATCCTCCGATACCTGATTGAAAACACGGAAGACGAAACAATCAAGAAATTGGCAAAGGAAAAATTGAAATTCAAGCCATTGACTGAACAGGAACAAGCGATGTACCAGGGGGTTCTCAATTACCGGACAATTCCCGGCATGGGCGGTTTCAACGAAAAGATCATGCGTGACGCCGAAACAAAGCTGCTTGACGGCGGTACCTATTCCGTTCACCATGAGGAATTCCTTACGGGCGCCAATATATCCATCACGTTAACGAGCGATTTTATGGAAGCTGTTGAAAACGACGCTGATTTCGATTTGCGTTTCCCGGCGGTTGAATCGTATTCGAAAGAAGAGATGGCCATCTATAACGAACAATGGCAGGAAGTCGGCGATGTCCGTGAATGGGAGCGCTTGGGCCATAAAGTCCGCACTTACCGCACGATGAAAGCGCGCGACCTGTGGAACCTCATCAATGTCTGTGCGACCTATTCAGCAGAACCGGGCATTTTCTTCATTGATAACGCCAATGAAAAAACAAATGCCAAAGCCTACGGCCAAAAAGTTGTGGCAACAAATCCGTGCGGTGAACAGCCACTGGCGCCGTATTCGGTTTGTAATCTGGCTGCGGTCAATCTGGCGCGATTTGCTGATCCGAAAACGAAAACAGTCGATTTTGAATCCTTGAAGGAAACGGTTCGTGTCGGTGTCCGCATGCAGGACAATGTAATTGACGCAACTCCTTATTTCCTTGAAGAAAACCGCATCCAGGCATTGGGGGAACGCCGTGTCGGGCTTGGAGTTATGGGACTCGCTGACCTATTGATTTATTGCGACAAAGAATACGGTTCGCCGGAAGGCAACGACCTTGTCGACCAGATCTTCAAGACGATTGCCGTTGCGGCCTACGAAGTTTCTACTGAACTGGCGGCTGAACGCGGAAGCTTCCCGTTCCTTGAAGGCGAAACAGAAGAAGAGACAGCGGCGCTCCGGAAAGCATTTACGGAAACCGGCTTTATGCAGGGAATGCCGGAAGAGATTCGCCAAGGCATTCTGAAAAACGGCATCCGCAACTCGCATTTGCTGACGGTTGCACCTACCGGCTCTACGGGCACGATGGTCGGTGTTTCGACCGGGCTCGAACCGTATTACTCATTCACGTATTACCGCAGCGGGCGGCTTGGCAAGTTTATCGAAGTGAAAGCGGACATCGTCCGTGAATACCTGAAGAACAATCCGGAAGCCAGTGAAGAGGATCTTCCGAAAGCGTTTGTCACTTCCATGGATTTGGCGCCGGAAGCTCACGCAGATGTGCAATGCATCATCCAACGCTGGATCGATTCATCGATTTCCAAAACCGTCAATGCGCCTCGCGGCTACACGGTTGATCAGGTGGAAGGACTTTACACGCGCCTCTACAAGGGCGGAGCCAAGGGCGGAACGGTTTACGTTGATGGAAGCCGTGATTCCCAGGTCTTGACTCTGAAAGCGGAAGAAAACACGTTTGAAGACGATGCGACGGAGGAAGTCCAGACAAAACGTCCGATCGTATTGATCGATACGATTCAGGATCTCCGTTCGACAAATGTCACCATCGGCTCAGAAGTGGGCGATACGTGCCCGGTCTGCCGACAAGGAACTGTCGAAGAGATGGGCGGCTGCAATACCTGCACAAATTGTGCCGCACAACTGAAATGCGGTTTATAAAATAACGATTGAAAAAGCGGAAGCTGATGCTTCCGCTTTTTTGTATGGCTCGAACAACATCCCCATTTTCCCGTTTAGTGTTGCTCGATTTCGCACGTATGATAAAATAATGAAGAAGTTACTGATGGGGAGTGGAGAAGATGCGTGTTTTGATATTGAACGGACCCAATTTAAACCGGCTTGGCAAACGGGAACCGGATGCCTATGGCACGTTTACACTGGAAGAGCTTGAAAACGAGCTCGAGGGGTTTGCGTACGCCAATGGCATCGAGTTGACCTGCAGCCAGTCGAACCACGAAGGGGAAATCATTGACTGGCTCCAACAGGCAGAACGCCAAAGCCTCGATGGAGTCGTGCTTAACGCCGGCGCATTCACGCATACCAGCATCGCGATACGCGATGCCATCGCTTCCATTGAAGTCCCGGTCATAGAGGTGCATATTTCAAACGTTTATAAACGCGAGGAATTTCGCCACCATTCCCATATTGCACCCGTGGCGGAAGGGCAGATTACCGGATTAGGAAAAGATGTTTATTTTCTGGGTCTGCATGCATTGCTTTTACGAAATCAGAGAGGATGACTAGTTTGAAACTGCAAAAACTACGAAACGAATTGGCTCAGCATGAAATTGAAGCAATCCTCATCACAAGCGAGTTTAATCTTCGCTATATCACGGAATTTACCGGCTCATCAGGTCTGGCAATCGTTACCAAAGATGATGCCTTGTTCATTACCGATTTCCGCTATACTGAACAGGCCGCAGAACAGGTGAAGGGTTTTGAAATTATCCAGGCCAAAACGAATCTGTTGGAAGAGGCAGCCGAACAGACCAAAAAACTCGGACTGAAGACACTCAGCTTTGAAAAAGATTTCGTTACATATTCATCCTATGAGCAATACGGCGAAAAAATGGATGTCCAATTGAAACCAGTTAGCGGCATCATCGAAAAAATCCGCATGATCAAGACGCCGGAAGAAGTGGAAATCCTGAAAGCGGCGGCGAAAATCGCGGATGATGCGTTCGAATATATTTGCACCTTCATCAAGCCGGGGATGACAGAACTGGAAGTTTCCAATGAACTGGAATTCTTTATGCGCAAGCAGGGAGCCACATCGTCATCTTTTGACATCATTGTTGCATCCGGATTGCGTTCCGCCCTGCCGCACGGTGTGGCATCGGATAAAATCATTGAATCCGGTGATTTCGTGACGATGGATTTCGGCGCATTGTATAAAGGCTATATCTCCGATATTACACGGACTGTGGCAATCGGGGAGCCATCTGAAAAACTGAAGGAAATCTATCAGGTTGTGTTGGAGGCTCAAGAATTGGGCGTTGAGAAAATTGCTCCGGGAATGACGGGCTTTGACGCAGATGCAATCGGACGTGACCACATCAAATCCAAAGGATACGGCGACGCATTCGGCCATTCGACCGGGCACGGAATCGGACTTGAAGTACACGAGGGACCAGGGCTTTCATTCAAATCACAGGTTGTCCTTGAACCGGGCATGGCTGTAACAGTTGAACCCGGCATTTATTTGCAGGGTATTGGCGGAGTGCGCATTGAAGATGATATAATGATTACCGAGTCTGGAAACGAAAGACTGACCAAATCATCAAAAGAGCTGCGCATTTTATAAAACGGAGGAATATATATGATTTCAGTAAATGATTTTAAAACCGGTGTGACGATTGAAGTGGATGGCGGCATTTGGCGCGTAATGGAATTTCAGCACGTAAAGCCCGGCAAAGGAGCGGCATTCGTCCGTTCAAAACTGCGCAACCTGCGTACCGGCAGTGTTACAGAAAAAACTTTCCGCGCAGGCGAGAAAGTGGCGAAAGCTCAGATTGACAACAAAAAAATGCAATATCTGTACGCTAACGGCGATGTCCATGCTTTCATGGATAACGAAACTTACGACCAAATCGAATTGCCGGAAAAAAGTATCGAGTATGAATTGAAATTCCTTCAGGAAAACATGGAAGTTCAAATTATGCAATTCCACGGTGAAGTTCTTGGCGTCGAATTGCCGAACACCGTTATTTTGGAAGTTGTTGCAACGGATCCCGGCATCAAGGGTGATACGGCCAGTGGCGGAACGAAACCGGCAGTCCTTTCTACAGGATTATCAGTTCAGGTGCCTTTCTTCATCAATGAAGGCGACCAATTGATCATCAACACAACGGACAGTTCATACGTTTCCCGTGCGCAATAAATTAAGAAAAGCGAGAGCGCACGTTAAGCTCTGAAAGGCATAAGACGATCTGGCGGAGCGGCGTCCTTTGCCGCATAGCCAGAGTGGCTTATGACCCGAAGAGCTGGGCCGCTGGAGTCTGGACACCGAAAAGCAAAAAAACGGCCTCCTTTACCGGGGGGCCATTTATATAGAGTGCTCGGTTCCTGACACTAAAGTCAGACAGTAAAAATATTCATACATAAGGGGAGTAGGACATTTTGAAAATCCAAGAAATCCGTGAAATCATAAAATTGGTGGATGGTTCGTCGATTAACGAGTTCACATACGAAGCAGAAGGAACTAAAATCAAATTGAAAAAAACTGGCGCTGCGTCATCTGAAGCGGCTGCGGCACCAGCAGCACCGGCGGCTCCACAAGCGCCAGCAGCACCGGCAGCTCCACAGACACCAGCTACAGCTACAGAAGCGAACGGAGCAGAGCAAACTGCTGCGTCGGATTCTGCAAATGCCGATATGCACAAAATTCTGTCGCCGATGGTCGGCACATTCTACCAGTCGCCGTCACCGGAAGAAGCTGCCTATGTGCAGGTCGGTTCAAAAGTAAGCGCTGAACAAGTGGTCTGCATAGTGGAAGCCATGAAACTTTTCAACGAAATTGAAGCTGAAGTGGATGGGGAAATTGCTGAAATTCTTGTTAAAGATGGACAACTCGTCGAATATGGCCAGCCTTTATTCCTCGTGAAAACAAACTGAGGAAGGGGGACATGACGATGAAAAAAGTATTGATTGCGAATCGCGGCGAGATTGCTGTCCGCATTATCCGCGCGTGCAAGGAAATGGACATCGGAACAGTCGCTGTCTATTCAGAAGCAGATAAAGAAGCTTTGCATGTTGAATTGGCTGATGAAGCTTATTGCATCGGACCCAAACTTTCGAAAGACAGCTATTTGAACTTTTCCAATATTATTTCAGTAGCGAAGTTGACCAATTGTGACGGCATCCATCCGGGTTACGGATTTCTTGCTGAAAACGCCAGCTTTGCGGAATTGTGCGAGGAATGCGACATCATGTTCATCGGACCAACCTCGGATGCTATTTCCAGAATGGGAACCAAGGACGTTGCACGTGAAACGATGAGAAAAGCCGGCGTTCCTGTTGTGCCGGGCTCTACAGGGATCGTGGCAAGTGAAGAAGACGGCCTCCAAATCGCTGAGAAACTCGGATATCCAGTCATCATCAAAGCGACTGCCGGCGGCGGCGGAAAAGGGATCCGCGTGGCACGAAGCCGCGAGGATTTTATTACCGGCCTCCGCATGACGCAAAAGGAAGCTGCTGCAGCTTTCGGCAATCCAGGCGTTTACATCGAAAAATTCATCGAAGACTTCCGCCATATCGAAATTCAAGTATTGGCTGATTCACATGGCAATGCCGTGCATCTTGGCGAGCGCGATTGCTCGATCCAGCGACGCATGCAGAAATTGGTGGAGGAGGCTCCTTCGCCGGCTCTGTCTCCAGAACTGCGCGCTGAAATGGGTGACGCCGCAGTAAAAGCCGCTTTGGCGGTGGACTACCGCGGTGCGGGAACAGTGGAGTTCATCTTTGACGCAGTAAACCAGAAATTCTATTTCATGGAAATGAACACGCGCATCCAAGTGGAGCATCCGGTAACTGAGATGATCACTGGCGTGGATCTGATCCAACAGCAATTGCGGGTGGCTTCGGGTGAAACATTGAGTTTCGGCCAGGAAGACATCACATTCAAGGGCTGGTCCATCGAATGCCGCATCAACGCAGAAAACCCTGCGAAGAATTTCATGCCTTCAGCCGGACGCGTGGATATGTATCTTCCGCCGGGCGGTCTCGGTGTCCGCGTCGATTCGGCAATGTACCCGGGCTACAGCATTCCGCCGTATTACGATTCCATGGTGGCGAAATTGATCACATTCGCTGATACACGCGAAGAGGCAGTGGCCAAGATGAAACGCGCACTTGGAGAATTTGTCATAGAAGGCGTCTTCACGACGATTCCCTTCCATTTGAAATTAATGGACCATGAAGTTTTCAAATCAGGTGATTTCAATACGAAATTCCTTGAGAAATATGATGTATTGAATTCCTAAGGAGGACTGTCTTTATGGCTGAAAAAACGATTCCATATGTAAAGATGAAACCGACGAACAAGCAGGATCTTGGCAATATTGAAGTGGCACCGGAAGTTCTTGAAATTATCGCCAGCATCGCGGCTTCAGATATTGAGGGAGTGGCCAGCATGCGCGGCAATTTTGCATCAGGCGTTGCAGAACGGCTGGGCAAAAAAGTGCTCGGCAAAGGCGTTAAGACGGAACTTGCTGCTGACGGGCTGATGATCGATGTTTATTGCGTTATCGATTATGGTGTTTCCATTCCGAAAACCGCTCAGAAAATCCAGGAGCAGGTGCGCCAGACACTGGAGAACATGACTTCACTGGAAACACAGGAAGTGAATGTCCATATAACAGGCATCCAATTCGAATCACATCATAATATCGACTGAAAAATGGCCTGCCCAAACCCCCAAGCGGTGTTGGGCGGCTTTTTAGATTCGCGAAAATCCACTGCATCTGCAAAATTGCCGGTCGGCAGCCGGAATTTTTATCTAGCGGCTTGCCGGTTCGTTTTCCGAACATTTCAAACATGGAAGTTCCGGTGTATTATCTGTATAATGGGTGTTACTTAGCAGTGAAAAGGAGACCGGGTTTATTATGAAGCGACATGAAGCGCGCGAAAAAGCACTCCAGACTTTATTCCAGTTGGAGGGCACGGAGTTGACGATGAAAGAAGCGATCGAACACGTTATGGAAGGCATCGATGATAATTTCTACAGCCTGCTGGTTGAAGGCACATATACGAACATGGCAGCAATCGATGAGAAATTAAAGGGCCACCTTGAAAATTGGTCACTGGAAAGACTGCCGAAAATAGAACGCACGATATTGAGGATGGCCGTATTCGAACTGACTTATATGGAAGATGCACCATCCCGCGTCGTCATGAATGAAGCGATCGAGTTAAGCAAAACTTTCGGTGATGATAAATCCAGCCGATTTGTCAATGGCGTATTGTCGAAGTTTACAGATGAATTGGAAAATTGATTTGGAGGGATTCACTTGTCAGCGATAATTATCGATGGAAAAGCAACGAGCCTGAAACTCAAAAAACAAATTGCACTGCGCGTTGAAGCGTTATCATCAAAGGGAATCATACCGGGATTGGCGGTCGTGTTGATCGGTGACAGTCCGGCTTCCCATACATATGTAAAGAATAAAAAGAAGACTTGTGAAGCACTGGGCATGCGTTCCGACCTGTTGCAATTCCCGGAGACGCTGCAAGAAGATGAATTGCTGGAAGTGATAGAAGGATTGAACAAAGACCCTGAAATTCATGGGATCCTTGTCCAATTGCCGCTTCCGAAACATATCGATGAATTCAACGTGATCCTGGCGATCGATCCTGAAAAAGACGTTGACGGTTTCCACCCCATTTCGGTCGGCAATATGATGATTGGCAGGGAAGCATTTCTTCCCTGCACACCGCATGGCATCATCAAATTGTTGGAGGAATATGGTATCGATCCGGCCGGCAAACATGCAGTCGTCATCGGCAGAAGCAATATCGTCGGTAAACCAGCCGGACAGCTCCTGCTTCAAAGGGATGCGACTGTGACCTTTTGCCATTCCAAAACAATCGGCTTGTCCGACTACACACGCCAGGCGGACATTCTCATTGCAGCTGTAGGCCGGGCAAAGTTTCTTGGAAAAGACCATATCAAACCGGGTGCTGTTGTAATCGATGTCGGCATGAACCGGGATGACAACGGAAAATTATGCGGTGATGTGGATTTCGAAGATGTCCTGGAGACAGCTTCTTATGTCACGCCTGTGCCTGGCGGAGTCGGCCCTATGACCATCGCGATGCTGATGGAAAATACGCTGCTTTCGGCTGAAAAAGGATTAGCGGAGACAAAACGCGTTTGACCATGTAAAATAATAAGAAACAAAGCTGTTTTTCGAAAGAAAGACAGCTTTTTAATATGGAAGATAGGGGCTGAAAATTTGACGTCCGACCCATACTTAAGTGTAAAAGCGTTAACCAAATACATAAAAAAGAAGTTTGATGCAGATCCCCACTTGCGTGATGTTTACGTAAAAGGGGAACTTTCGAATGTGAAAATCCATACAAGTGGACATATCTATTTCACATTAAAGGATAATGCTGCAAGACTGCCGGCTGTGATGTTCGCAACGAATGCGCGCACGGTTAAATTTAAACCCGAGAGCGGCATGACGGTTCTTATCCGCGGAGATGTTACTGTCTACGAAGCGTCCGGGCAATATCAGCTCTATGCGCAGTCGATGCAGCCTGACGGCATCGGCGATTATTACCTGGCCTTTGAACAATTGAAGGAAAAGCTTTTGAAAGAAGGGCTGTTCAATGCCGCCCATAAAAAGCAGCTGCCAAGATTTCCGGACAAGATAGCCGTTGTTACAGCACCGACCGGAGCAGCGGTAAAGGATATTATCATTACCTTGAACCGCCGGTACCCGATGGCGAAAGTCACGATATTCCCGACATTGGTGCAGGGCGAGCAGGCGACCAGATCGATTGTTCAGTCGATTCAGGCGGCCAACGCTGCTGACTTTGATGTCATGATTGTCGGCCGTGGTGGTGGATCGATTGAAGATCTCTGGTCTTTCAACGAAGAAGCTGTTGCACGGGCCATATACGATTCGCGGATACCGATCATCTCAGCAGTCGGCCATGAGACAGATACGACAATAGCGGATTTTGTTGCGGATTTGCGTGCCGCGACACCGACTGCCGCAGCCGAACTGGCAGTCCCGAGCAGTGCAGACTTGCTGGATAAGGTCATCAACCAGCAAAGCGGCATGTACCGCGTCGTTTCGAATCTGCTCGACAGAGAGAAAACAGCTTTGCGGAAACTGGCGACTTCGATGCCCTTCGCCTATCCGGACCGTTTGTACCGC
Organism: Planococcus sp. (in: firmicutes); assembly: GCA_035461005.1. GTDB lineage: Bacteria > Bacillota > Bacilli > Bacillales_A > Planococcaceae > Planococcus. The sequence continues at coordinate 40,855 of DATHVZ010000002.1, forward strand.
CCTTTCATTGAAAGGGTGGAACGCGCTGCGGATTCGCTGCAGCGGGAAGTTTTCCAGCATCTGAACCGCTCGCGGGAGCGTTTTGGAAATCTCGACCGACAATTGGCAAACCGTATACCGGTTCAGCGAATAAAACAATCACAGTCGGATATCAGCCAATTGCAAAAGAGGCTGGATCAATCCGCTCACATCGCAGTAAACAATAATAAGATGAAATTAGCCTCTGCCATCCGGACACTTGACGCGCTGAGCCCATTAAAACTGATGGAAAGAGGCTATACCATTCCGTACAAAGACGGCATGGTCGTCAAGAGCATCCACCAGGTGGATGCCGGAGATGAATTGAACGTGACGATGCAGGACGGAACGGTCCAAGCGACCGTCAAAAAAACTATTCCAACGACAAAAGGGGTGCATACGAATGGCTGAAAAAGAAATCATGTTCAATGACGCAATGCAGCAATTGGAAGAAATCGTCCGCCAATTGGAACAGGGGGATGTTCCTCTGGAAGAAGCGCTGACCTTATACCAAAAAGGCATGGAACTTTCAAAAGTGTGCCACGATAAATTGCAGAATGCCGAAGAGCAATTGGTGACGATGATGAAAGATGGCAAAGAAACGCCCGTTGACATCGGGAAGGATGGGACTGCGAAATGAACTTAAAGGAATTCCGCAGTTATTACGAACCGCTGATCCAGCAGGAATTGTTGGAACAAATCGCGGCTTTGTCGATCCCGGCTTCATTAAAGGAATCCATGAATTATTCCCTCCAGGCGGGCGGCAAACGTGTCCGTCCGATTCTTATGCTGGCGGTCATGCACGAGCTTGGGGCTAACCATCCGGACGCACTGAAAGTTGCGGCGGCAATTGAAATGATCCATACTTACTCGCTAATCCATGATGATTTGCCAAGCATGGATGACGATGATCTGAGAAGGGGCATGCCGACGAACCATAAGGTTTTCGGGGAAGCGGTTGCCATCCTTGCAGGCGATGCATTATTGACCTACAGTTTCGGTCTGGTTGCACGCCTCGAAAACGTTTCAAACGATGACAAAGTTCAACTGATCGACCTGATGAGTGCAGCTTCCGGCGCTGAAGGAATGGTCGGCGGCCAGATCCTTGATATCGAAGGCGAAGAAAGGCAGCTGGCCTTGAAAGAACTCGAGCAGGTGCACCGATTGAAAACTGGCGCATTACTGACTTTCAGCATTCTGGCAGGTGCCATTTTAGCCCGGGCAAAACCCGACACAATACTGTCATTAACGCGATTCGGTGAACATCTTGGTCTGGCATTCCAGATTCAGGATGATATTCTGGACGTTACCGGCACTTCCGAAGAACTTGGCAAAACAGCCGGCAAAGATGAAAACAGCGAGAAAAGCACGTATCCCGGCATATTGACGCTGCCGCGGGCTAAGGAAAAATTGGACCATCACGCATCACAAGCATTGCAGGCCATCGAAGGGCTGGACGGGGACATGGCATTATTGAAGGAATTGACGATGATGATCGTCCAAAGAAAAAACTGACTATAGATGCTCCGGTTTGTACATTCGCTGACAATTGATATAATGTAGAGAGAAATAAAGTCGGAAAAATTTTTAAAAAAGGTGTGTGATGGAATGGATCTTCATACGATTACTAGTCCATCTTTCTTAAAAGAGCTGAACAATCAGCAGCTCGTCGAATTAAGCGAAGATATCAGACGATTTTTAATAGACAATTTATCAAAAACAGGCGGCCATATCGGTCCGAACCTTGGAGTCGTCGAATTGACGTTAGCGCTCCACCGCGTTTTCGACAGCCCGTCGGATAAACTGATTTGGGATGTGGGCCATCAATCCTACGTCCATAAGATTCTAACCGGCAGAGCTTCGCAATTTGATACTTTGCGCCAATTTAAAGGCCTATGCGGTTTTCCAAAACGGAACGAAAGCGACCACGATGTCTGGGAAACCGGCCACAGCTCAACCTCCTTATCGGCGGCAATGGGAATGGCAGCCGCCCGTGATATCAAGAAAGCCAACAACTACGTCATTCCAATCATCGGTGATGGTGCATTGACAGGTGGAATGGCTCTCGAAGCATTGAACCACATCGGTCATGCAAAAACGGATATGGTGGTCATTCTAAACGACAACGAAATGTCGATAGCCCCGAATGTCGGCGCTCTTCATTCTGTCCTCGGCCGTATGCGGACCGCCGGAAAATACAATAAAGTCAAAGACGATCTGGAGTATCTTCTGAAAAAAGTTCCTGCAGTCGGCGGCAAACTTGCCTCAACGGCGGAACGGGTAAAAGACAGCCTGAAATATCTTTTCGTTTCCGGGATGTTCTTTGAAGAACTCGGGTTTACGTATCTTGGACCGATTGACGGCCACGATCTTGAGGAACTGGAAGAAAATCTTCATTACGCCAAAAAAGTGGGAGGTCCAGTGCTTCTCCACGTCATCACGAAAAAAGGCAAAGGTTTCCTGCCGGCTGAGCAGGATAAAATTGGTACATGGCACGGAACAGGCCCTTATAAAATCGATACCGGAGACCTCGTGAAATCTTCTTCCACTGCACCTTCGTGGAGTGGCTTGGTCGCGGAATCCGTGCGCAAACTGGCGCGCACAGACGAACGCATCGTAGCCATAACGCCGGCAATGCCGGTCGGTTCAAAACTGGAAGGTTTTGCTTCTGAATTTCCTGAACGCTTTTATGACGTCGGCATTGCCGAACAGCATGCCACCACGATGGCCGCGGGACTCGCGACTCAGGATATGAAACCGTTCCTGGCGATTTACTCGACATTCCTTCAGCGCGCCTATGATCAGGTGGTGCATGATGTTTGCCGCCAGAACCTCAATGTCTTTATCGGCATCGACCGCTCCGGTCTTGTCGGGGCGGACGGGGAAACCCATCAGGGGGTATTCGATGTGGCGTTCCTGCGCAATTTGCCGAATATGGTCGTCATGATGCCGAAAGATGAAAATGAAGGCCAGCATATGGTCAAAACAGCCATCGATTACAACGGCGGCCCGATTGCGCTCCGCTATCCGCGGGGCAACGGTCTCGGTGTACCCATGGATGAGCAAATGGAAGCTTTGCCAATCGGCAGCTGGGAAGTGCTGAAAGAGGGCACTGATGCCGTCATCCTTACATTCGGCACAACCATTCCAATGGCAATCGATGCTGCTGAAAAGCTTGCAGAACAGGGCGTCAATGCCGAAGTGGTCAATGCCAGATTCATCAAGCCGATGGATGAGGGCATGCTCCATTCAATATTTGGACGCAAAGTTCCTGTCATCACACTTGAAGAAGCGATTCTTCAGGGAGGCTTCGGCAGTGCGGTTCTTGAATTCGTACATGATTATGCCTATCATGACGCAGTAGTCGACCGCATGGGCATACCGGACCAATTTATCGAACATGGCGATGTAGCCCAATTGATGGATGAAATTCATCTCAACAGTGATCAGCTTGTCAAAAATGTGAAAAATCTGGTTCCGGCAAAATCACAGGCGGGCTCCAAAGCGCTATGACCAATATAAAAAAAGAGCGTGTGGATGTTCTCCTTGTAGATAGGGGAATTTGTGAGACACGTGAAAAAGCAAAACGCGCCATAATGGCGGGCATCATCTATTCCGGTACTGAACGGATGAACAAACCCGGGGAAAAGATCCTTTCGGATGCCCCTCTTCAGATGAAGGGCAATGACCTTAAGTATGTCAGCCGGGGCGGCTTGAAACTGGAAAAAGCGCTGGCTGAATTCGACCTTTCCGTCGAAGGCAAGTTGATGCTCGACATCGGCTCTTCCACCGGGGGCTTCACCGATTGCGCTCTGCAGAACGGTGCGGCACATTGCTACGCTCTTGATGTCGGCTCCAATCAGCTGGCCTGGAAGATCAGGCAGGACGAACGGGTGACGGTTATGGAACGGACGAATTTCCGCCATTCCAAACCGGAGGATTTTTCAAACGGTTTACCGGAATTCGCCACAATAGATGTTTCTTTTATTTCGCTTAAAATCATCCTGCCGGTGTTGAAGACAATTCTTGTTCCGGGTGGCGACGTCATAGCCCTCGTTAAGCCTCAGTTTGAGGCAGGACGTGAAAATGTGGGGAAAAAAGGGATTATCCGTGACCCCAAGATCCATTTTGATGTGTTGATGAAAGTTGCCGGTTTTGCGGCCGCGGCCGGATTTCACATCAGGAACATGTCATTTTCTCCGATTACCGGCGGAGAAGGCAACATCGAATTTTTGTTTCATCTGCAATCCGCTCACGAAAACGAGACCGCCGAACCGGTTTCCTCAACCTGGGCACAACAAACAGTCAAACTTGCACACGAAAAACTTTGACAGGAAAACACATACCCCCGGGCATGTGTTTTCTTGTTTTTGAGGACATTAAAGGTTACGATATAAAGGAATTAGAATAATTATTCATTCGGAGGGGCGCATTATGAATAAGGGGCAACGCCATATAAAAATCCGTGACCTCATCTCGAACCGTGAGATTGAAACGCAGGATGAACTGGTCGATTTATTGAAAGCTGCGGGATATGAAGTCACTCAAGCTACAGTTTCCAGAGACATAAAGGAATTGCATCTCGTAAAAGTGCCCCTGCAGGATGGGCGTTATAAATACAGCCTGCCAGCGGATCAGCGCTTTAATCCCATGCAAAAATTGCACCGGGCCCTGACAGATGCTTTCGTCAGCATTGACGGCGCCAGCCATTTTCTGGTCATGAAAACCCTGCCGGGCAATGCCCATGCAATCGGTTCATTGATCGACCATTTAGACTGGCCGGAAATCCTGGGGACCTTATGCGGCGATGATACCTGCCTGATCATCTGCAGGGACATTGAACAGCGTGATGTGTTAAGACAGCGACTTATTGAAATGCTTTGATGAAGAGGTGAAAGCGGATGCTTCGTGAATTGGATATTCGGAATTTTGCTATTATAGATAATCTTACAGTCAGTTTTACCGATGGCCTCACAGTATTGACAGGTGAGACCGGGGCAGGGAAGTCGATCATCATCGATGCCGTCAACCTTTTGGCAGGGGGCAGGGGCAGCCAGGAATTTATACGGCACGGTGCCAGTAAAGCTGAGATCGAAGGGCTTTTTTCAATTGAAGACCCCAAACACCCCGTATTCCGCAAAATGGAAGAATTGGGAATTGATTCCTCTGACGGCGATGTACTCCTGCGCCGTGAGTTGAATGATAAAGGGAAAAACATTTGCCGCATCAATGGTAAACTCGTGACCATTTCAATTCTCAGGGAAGTGGGAGGGGCTTTGATCGATATTCATGGCCAGCACGAAACCCAGGAACTGATGGATGAAAAACGTCACCTTCACTTATTGGATCAATATGCCGGGAAAAGTCTATCAAAAGCAAAAGCCGGTTATTCGGATACGTACGAGAAATACATGAAGTTGAAACGTGAATTTTCTTCCTATAATGAGAACGAGCAGCAAATTGCACAGCGCATTGATCTATTGACGTTCCAGCTCCGTGAAATCGAAGCTGCAGACCTGGTTGCCGGGGAAGAGGAAGAATTGGCGCTGGAGCGCAAAAAACTCCAGAATTACAATAAAATCTACGAATCGGTATCCGCAGCCCATGAAGCGATACAAGGCGAGTCCAAAGGGCTGGATTGGGTGGGATCCGCGATGTCGGAACTTGAACATGCCGCTTCGGTCGACGAAACTTTTCTGAACCATTCCGAAATGGTCAGCGGGTCATTCTTTCAGCTTCAGGACACGGCAACTGAAATAAAGCGGATGCTCGATGCGATGGAATTCGATCCGACAAGGCTCAATGAAATTGAACAGCGTCTTGCAACGCTCCAGACATTGAAAAGGAAATACGGTGCTTCTGTGGAGGATATTCTCCTTTACCACGATGCACAGACAGACGAATTGGATAAACTGCTTAATCGTGATCAGCGGCTGCAGCTTGACCAGCAGAAACTGAAAGAACTGACTGAGGATCTGAAAGTGGAGGCTGAAGAGCTGACCCTGCTGCGGAAAAAAGCGGCAGTGCGCCTGAGCAAAGATATCATGGAACAGCTGCAAGAACTGCATATGGGCAAAGCGGCGTTCCAAGTAGAGTTTGAACCGTTCCCGCAGGGGAAATTCGACCGCAACGGCGGAGATTCTATTGCATTCCATATTTCAACGAATCTGGGGGAACCTTTAAAACCTTTGACAAAAGTGGCATCAGGCGGAGAGTTATCCCGCATGATGCTTGCTTTGAAGACGATTTTTTCGAAACACCAGGGAATCACGTCCATCATTTTCGATGAAGTGGATACCGGGGTCAGCGGCCGTGTGGCGCAGGCGATTGCCGAGAAGATTGCCGCCATTTCCGTGCATTCGCAGGTGCTGTGCATCTCTCACCTGCCGCAGGTTGCCGCAATGGCGGACCAGCATCTGTTTATTGAAAAGCGGATCGAGAAAAAACGCACGATTACGGCGGTCCACGAATTGGACGGCCGTGAGCGCACGGAAGAGATGAGCCGGATGCTGTCGGGTGCTGAAATCACTGAACTGACTTTACAGCATGCAGATGAACTGCTGAAGCTGGCTAAAGACCGGAAGCTGGCTATGAGATAATACTCCGCCGGGCAGTTACAGGAGGAAAAGACATAATGGAAAAGATTACAATCGCAATTGCCGATGACAATCGACAATTGGCGGCTATGATGGAAGAATACTTAAACTTGCAGCCGAATATGGAAGTTGTGGCGGTCGCTCATAATGGCAGGGAATGCATCGAATTGCTGAAAGAGCACAAAGTCGATATCCTTTTGCTGGATAACATCATGCCCTTTTTGGATGGAATTGGGGTTCTGGATGCCATTAAAGATGAAGAAGGCCTCCAAAAACTCCGCGTCATCATGCTGTCAGCTTTTGGGCAGGACACGTTGATGAGCCAGGCAGCCCAAAATGGAGCTTCCTATTTTATCATGAAACCTTTCGAACTCGACCGGTTGGCACTGCAAATCGAGCATATAATGGAGGAACAGGTCTCCGCACAGGAAGTGAAGGATGATCCTATTACCGCTGTCATTAAAGAAATTGGAATTCCCCCTCACATTAACGGCTATATTTACCTGAAGGAAGCGGTCAATCTGGTGTTGAAGGATCCGAACATCATCCAGAAAGTGACCAAATCGCTTTATCCAGGGATTGCAGAGAGGTTCGATACAACACCTACCCGTGTGGAACGTTCCATCCGGCATGCCATCGAGCTTGTCTGGAATCGCGGCGATGTAAAAGCGATAGCCCATACGTTCGGCTACAGCGAAGAACATTTGAGAAGCCGGCCGTCAAATTCTGAGTTTATTGCAATGATGTATGATACGGTCAGCAGAAATATGGAAAATGAAAAAACAGACACCGACTAATCATTCATAACTACTATTTTTATTCCAATTAGTTCGGGACAGCGGAAACTGTGGTTTCTGCCGTACCTTTTCTATTCGGATAACTGTACATTGAGTGCAGGCGTGATAGAATGTTAGCCGAATGGAATAAAGCATTGGGCATTTTGAAAATCCTCAATCAGAAAGTGTGGTTTTAATGGACAATCCGGCGATTTACAGCCATCGGGGAGCTTCCGCTTACGCACTCGAGAATACATGGAACGCTTTTCGCAAAGCCTGTGCATTGGATGTCGGCATTGAACTGGACGTCCAAATTACAAATGACGGCGTCATTTTGGTGTTTCATGACGATAATCTGAAAAGGCTGAGTGGCAGAAACCTGAAAATTGTTGAAGTCGATTATGACAAGATAAAAGATACAAAAATCGGCAAAAGAGGCAGGCGGAAATTATCATCCGACCGCATTCCTCTGGCCTATGAAGTCTTTCATTGGGCAAAGAAAAAGGCGGTGCCGCTCAATATCGAGATAAAAGAGTCTTTCGCCGTGCATCCCGATGGAGCAGAAATTCTGGCTTCCATGCTCGAAGGGATGGACGATATCCTCCTCTCGTCCTTCAACTCTGAACTGTTGAAAAAAATGAAGAGATTAAAACCGGGTATTGAAACAGCTCTGGTGGTCAAAAAGAATTTCGCGGTTCAGCAAATGGGTGATATGCATTGGGTCGACAGTGTCCATCTGCATAAACGGCTCTACTCGGAAAATCTGCTGACAAGTCTGAAAAGCTTGGAAAAAAAGGTAAGGATTTACGGAATAGCAGGTACCGAAGGAATTTTGAACCATTTGTCTCCGATAGTTTCCGGGATCATCACGGATCACCCGGACCGAATCATAGAAAAAATGCGTCAGCCCTAAGAGGCGGACGCATTTTTTATTTTTGAAACCTTTTTGATACTGTGCCTTTTTTGCGATCCCGGTTCAGCAGGAAGCCTGCAAAAAAACCGATGCCCACTACTGTGAAAAGAAGGCCAAGTGAAAACTGAAGCCAGAGGACCGGATAGGGCTCCAATAATTTATTGAATACGGAATCTCTCATCAGTTTAATGCCATAAGCGGCCATAATGCCGGGAATCAGAAGAATGATGAATGCTATTAAACGTCCCATGTTTCCACTCCTTCCTTATCTATTGTTCCGATTTCCATTATAGTTGTCAAGAATTCCAACCTGTTGTAACCTTAAATAGGATTGCAAATGATTGCATGGTATACAAAGGAGTTTGAATAATCTTGCAAAAAGTTTTGATAATTGGCGGCGGTGCGGGCGGTCTGGCGTTATTGAATATGCTCGGGGACTCCGAGCATTTGGAAATGGCCGGGATCGCGGATATTAATCCGGCAGCACCAGCCCTGAATATGGCGAGACAGCTCGGCATACCAGTCAGAGAAAACCATTATGATTTTCATCCGGATGAATTCGATATTGTCATCAATGTTTCCGGCAGCGAGAAGGTCCAGCAGCAATTGGAACAGTATTTTCCGGGAGCAACGGAAATCGTTCCGGGCAGCCTCGCAAATTTCTTTGTCAAGCTGGTAGATGAAAAAGAGCATTTCCTCAAAAAGCTCAACGGCGAAAGCCATAAACAGAATATCATATTCAATTCAATTGAAGAAGGCATGATTGGAATTGATCAGAACAGCAGGGTTATTTTCATGAACCGGTCTGCATCCCGCATGCTTGAACAGGATGCGGACAAGGCCATCGGAATGCACATACAAGAATTGATTTCGTCGAGTGAACTGCCAAGGATATACGAAACCGGCAGAACCGAGTTGAACAAAGAGCTGCAGTTAAAGAACGGCTTGAATATTGTCACTTCCCGATTTCCAATGATTGATGAAAACGGGGAAATCATCGGCGCGTTTGCAGTTTTCAAAGATATTACGGAAGTCGTTTCATTGGCAGAGGAGATCACAGACCTGAAGGAGATTCAGACGATGCTCCAGGCCATCATCCAGTCGAGCGATGACGCAATTTCCGTGGTTGATGAAAACGGTTACGGTCTGATGGTCAACCCGGCTTATACCCGGATTACCGGGCTTCAGGTGGAAGATGTTATTGGCCGGCCGGCATCCGCGGACATTTCCGAAGGGGAAAGCATGCATTTGAAAGCGCTGCAGACGAGAAAGCCCGTACGCGGTGTGAACCTTAAAGTCGGACCGGCAAACCGCGAAGTGATTGTCAATGTTGCCCCGATTATTGTGGATAATATCCTGAAGGGCAGCGTCGGTGTCATACACGATACGACTGAAATCAGTTCGCTTATGAAAGAACTGGATCGTGCGCGCAGCATCATCCGGACGCTGGAATCAAAATATACGTTCGATGACATCATCGGTCTGTCGCCGGAAATGCAATTGTCGCTCCAGCAGGCAAAGCTGGCAGCACAAACGCCGGTGACTGTCTTGCTGCGCGGTGAATCGGGAACAGGAAAAGAATTATTCGCACATGCCATCCATAGCGCAAGCGACCGCAAGTTCAATAAATTTGTCCGTGTCAATTGTGCTGCGTTGTCAGAGGAGCTGCTCGACAGCGAGCTATTCGGCTATGAGGAAGGAGCACTTCCAGGTGTTAAAAGCGGAGAGCGCAAAGGATTGTTTGAAGAGGCGAATAACGGCAGTATCTTCATCGATGAAATCGGGGAGTTGTCTCCGGCCATCCAAAGCAAGCTTTTGAGGGTCCTTCAAGAACATGAAACCCTTCGGATTGGCGGCAGCAAACCGGTGCCGGTCAATGTCCGTGTCATCGCATCGACAAATGCGAATATGGAAAAAGCGCTGCTCGAAGGAACATTCCGTGAAGACCTCTATTACCGGTTGAACAGGATGCCGATTCTCATTCCGCCGCTGAGGAGCAGAAAACAGGACATCCCCCGCATCGTGGAGCGATTGCTGTTGAAATTGAATCAGGAATACGGCCGCAACATCGAAACAGTCACGGACAAAGCGCTTCAGCTGCTGCGTCTTTATGATTGGCCCGGGAACGTCAGGGAACTTGAAAATGTCATCAGCCGCTCTATGATCTTTATGAATATCAATGAAAGGGTACTGACAGAAAAGAATATTCCCTTGAATATGATCAAAGCGGCAGAAACAAGAAATGAAGTGGCAATCGAAGGGGGCAGCCCCCTGCAGGAGCAACTGGAGACAGTGGAACGCGGGATTCTGCAGCGTGCTATGGAACAGAACAAAGGCAATAAATCGAAGACGGCAAAATCGCTGGATGTATCGTTGCGAACCTTGTATTATAAGCTGGAAAAATTCGGGTTGGGCTGATTTTTGCAGCTTTTTGCACGATTTTGCAATAATTTGCAAAGAGATCCGCCGATTTTGCCCGATAAAACGCTTACATCCCTTATAATACACGGTTAATTCTGCTTTAATTAAGAATGAATGAGGTGATATGAAGTGACCACATTAAATGAAATTGTTGAACAGATATCTATGGAAGAAAAACAAAATGATGTGGCTGTCGCTGCGGCTGCTGACCTGGAAGTATTGGAAGCAGTCAACATGGCAATAACCCGTAATATTGCAAGTTTCAGCCTTTTTGATGATGAAGCGAAACTGAAAAAAATGATCGGTGCCAATTACCCGCACCTTCTTGATCACCCGAAAGTCCAGCTGATTCACGTCAAAGGACCTGTACAGGCGGCAAATGCTGCTGTTAAATCCGTTTTCGTCAAAGATTCGAATGTACTTATGAAAGGTCATATTCCGACAGCAGTCCTGCTGAAAGCAGTTCTAAATGAGGAATACGGCCTGCGGACGGGCAATATCCTGTCCCATGTTGCCGCATTTGAAATCCAGGGCTATGACCGTCTCGTCTTTATTACGGATGCCGGTATGAATATAGAGCCCGATCTGATGCAAAAAGCGCAGATTATCCGAAATGCTGTGCAGACAGCCCGCGCTGTTGGCGTAGAAATGCCGGTTGTGGCCCCTTTGGCAGCCGTCGAAGTGATCAATCCGGCTATGCAGGCAACGATTGATTCAGCTGCGCTTGCGGCAATGAACCGCCGTGGGCAGATTACAGACTGTATCATCGACGGCCCATTGGCACTGGACAACGCCATTTCGCCGACAGCTGCTGAACACAAAGGCATAACAGGTGCTACGGCCGGCAAAGCGGATATTCTGCTGGTGCCGAATATCGAAGCCGGAAACATCCTGTATAAATCACTGGTCTATTTCGCAAATGCGAAAGTCGGGGGGATCATAGCCGGTGCAAAAGCGCCGATTGTCTTGACGTCCCGTGCCGACAGTGCCGAAAGTAAATTATATTCACTGGCATTGGCGATTAAAACATCCGCCATTCAATAAAAATCATTAGGAGGAATTTAATATGAAAATTTTCGACAAAATGGAAGAACACGACTATGAGCAATTGGTATTTTGCCAGGATAAAAATTCCGGTTTGAAAGCAATCATTTGTATCCATGATACAACTTTAGGGCCAGCACTCGGCGGAACACGCATGTGGAATTACGAAACTGAAGAAGAAGCGATCGAAGATGCAATCCGCCTTGGACGCGGCATGACCTACAAAAACGCAGCAGCCGGCCTAAACCTTGGCGGCGGTAAAACGGTCATCATCGGTGACCCGCTTAAAGACAAGAATGAAGAAATGTTCCGCGCTTTCGGGCGTTTTATCCAGGGATTGAACGGCCGCTATATTACAGCTGAGGATGTCGGAACAACTGTAGCGGATATGGACCTGATCCATGAAGAAACTGACTTTGTCACTGGTATTTCTCCGGCATTCGGATCTTCGGGCAACCCTTCACCGGTTACAGCTTACGGCTGCTATATCGGTATGAAAGCCGCAGCGCTTGAAGCGTTCGGCGACGATTCGCTTGAAGGCAAAACGATAACTGTTCAAGGCGTCGGAAACGTAGCCTATACATTGTGCGAATACCTGCACAAAGAAGGCGCGAAACTGATTGTTACTGATATTAATAAAGAAGCAGTTGCCCGCGCAGTAAATGACTTCGGGGCAGTTGCAGTAGAACCGAATGATATCTATTCACAGGAAGCAGACATCTTTGCTCCATGTGCGATGGGTGCCATCATCAACGACGACACGATTCCACAATTGAAAGTGAAAGCTGTTGCCGGATCGGCAAACAACCAGCTGAAAGAAGAACGCCACGGTGATGAACTTGAAGCACGCGGCATCGTATATGCACCAGACTTCGTCATCAATTCAGGCGGCGTCATCAATGTTGCCGATGAATTGTACGGATACAATAACGAGCGCGCGATGAAACGCGTTGAAACGATCTACGACAGCATCACGCGTATTTTCGCAATTGCTAAACGCGACGGAATTCCCAGCTACCAGGCTGCAGACCGCATGGCGGAAGAGCGCATTGAACGTGTCCGCAGATCACGCAGCCAGTTCCTTCGCAATGAACACAATATCATCAGCAGACGTTAATCTGGAATGGAGGGATCGCTTTGCAAGAACAGTTGTATCGCATACTGGTCATTAACCCTGGATCTACATCGACGAAAATTGGCGTTTTTGACAACGATATTCTGATCATGGAAAAAACGATCCGCCATTCAGCGGAAGCAATCAATGAATTTCCTGCGATTATCGACCAATATGCTTTCCGGAAACAAACAATTTTAGAAGCCCTGGACGAAGAAGGAATGAATGTCTCCAAGCTCTCCGCAGTTTGCGGCAGAGGGGGATTGCTTCGTCCGATCGAGGGCGGTACGTATTCAGTCAACGAAGCGATGCTCGCAGATCTTCGCAAAGGAGTGTCAGGCCAGCATGCATCGAATCTCGGGGGCATACTGGCGAGTGAAATTGCGGAAGGTTTGAACATTCCCGCTTTTATTGTCGATCCGGTCGTTGTCGATGAATTGGCTCCGATTGCAAGAATTTCAGGATTTTCCCTGATTGAACGGAAGTCAATATTTCATGCATTAAATCAGAAAGCCGTTGCCAGAAGATATGCCAAAGAAAAAGGCAGACGCTACGAAGATTTGCGCCTGATCGTCACCCATATGGGCGGGGGCATAACGGTCGGTGTCCATACAGAAGGCCGCGTGGTCGAAGTCAATAACGGCCTGCATGGCGATGGACCATTCAGTCCGGAGCGCGCAGGAACTGTACCAGCGGGTGATCTCGTAGAATTATGCTTTTCCGGACAATATTACCGCCACGAGATTATGAAACGCCTCGTTGGCCAGGGCGGACTGGTCAGTTACCTTGGAACCAACGATGCCGTGACTGTGGAAAAACGTATTCAAAAAGGTGATAAACAGGCCGAATTGGTGTACGATGCCATGGCATATCAGGTTGCCAAAGAAATAGGCTCGGCCAGCGCCGTGCTGCAGGGCAAAGTCGATGCCATCATTTTAACCGGGGGACTCGCATACGGAAAAGGTTTTGTAAAAGCCATTTCTGACCGCATCAGCTGGATAGCTGATGTGGCGGTGCACCCCGGAGAAAATGAATTGCAGGCGCTCGCAGAAGGCGCTGTCCGGGTATTGAACGGTGAAGAAACAGCGAAAAATTATCAATAGAAACAACAAATAGAAGGAGGACGTTTACATGGCACAGAATTATGATGTAGTCATCCTTGGCGGCGGAACGGGCGGATATGTAGCCGCTATACGTTCTGCACAGCTGGGCTTAAAAACCGCGCTTGTCGAAAAAGCCGAGCTTGGCGGAACTTGCCTTCATAGAGGATGCATTCCAAGCAAAGCTTTGCTCCGAAGTGCAGAAGTTTATGCGACAACAAAAAATCATGCAGCTGATTTCGGCGTGCAGACTGGTGAAGTCAGCCTTGATTTTTCCCGCGTGCAGCAACGTAAACAAGCTATAGTCGATCAATTGCATAGCGGCGTTCAAGGTTTGATGAAAAAAGGGAAGATTGATGTGTATGAAGGCCTCGGCCGCATTCTTGGACCTTCTATTTTCTCACCAAACCCGGGAACGATTTCAGTTGAAATGAACAATGGCGAAGAAAACGAAATGTTGATTCCCCACAACGTTATCATCGCAACCGGTTCCCGTCCGCGCAGCCTTCCAGGCCTCGAAATCGATGGAGATTTCGTAATGAGTTCTGATGAACTGCTGAAAATAACGGAGTTGCCGAAATCGATGCTGATTGTCGGTGGCGGTGTCATTGGAATCGAGTGGGCTTCCATGTTGAATGATTTTGGCGTGGAAATTACGGTTCTCGAGTATGCTGACCGAATCATCCCGACGGAAGACAAAGACATTTCGAAAGAAATGCAGAAACTATTGAAGAAAAAAGGCGTCAATTTTGTAACCAGTGCTAAAGTTATGGCTGAAACGCTCGAAAAAGGCGACAACGGTGTGACAATTCAGGCAGAAATCAATGGTGAGAACCAAAGCTTCTCGGCTGAAAAGATGCTGGTCTCTGTAGGACGTCAGGCAAATGTTGAGAATATCGGCATTGAAAACACGGATATTGTCATCGATAAAGGCTTTATTCAGGTGAAAAATACATTCCAGACAAAAGAATCGCATATCTACGCAATCGGCGACGTAATCGGCGGCCTTCAATTGGCGCATGTAGCCTCTCATGAAGGAATTACCGCTGTTGAACATATTAAAGGAAACAACCCGCATGCCCTCAATTATGATCATATTTCTAAATGCGTTTACTCCAATCCTGAAGCGGCGAGTGTCGGGATTACCGAGGAGCAGGCGAAAGAAAAAGGACATGATGTCAAAGTCGGTAAATTCTCTTTCAAAGCAATCGGAAAAGCGCTTGTTTACGGTGAAAGTGACGGATTTGTCAAAATCATCGCAGACAAAGAAACGAATGATGTTCTTGGTGTCCATATGATCGGACCACATGTAACTGATCTGATTTCAGAAGCAGGGCTGGCGATGGTTCTTGACGCAACGCCATGGGAAATTGCAGATACGATCCATCCTCACCCGACATTATCCGAAGTCATGGGTGAAGCTGCTCTTGCCGTCGACGGCAAAGCAATCCACAGTTAAGGGAGGAATTTTTGAATGTCAGCAAAACACGAAGAAATCGGCTTGTCGAATGACGATGTCCTAAAAATGTATGAAACAATGCTAATGGCCCGTCGCGTCGATGAGCGCATGTGGCTCTTGAACCGCGCGGGTAAAATTCCGTTTGTAATTTCGTGCCAGGGACAGGAAGCGGCACAAGTTGGCGCTGCTTTCGCCCTTGATAACACAAAAGATTATATCGCACCATATTACCGCGATATGGGTGTTGTCCTGCATTTCGGCATGACGCCAAAAGATTTGATGCTTTCTGCATTTGCAAAAGCGGAAGATCCGAACTCAGGCGGACGCCAGATGCCAGGCCATTTCGGACAGAAGAAAAACCGTATCATTACCGGTTCTTCGCCTGTTACGACGCAACTCCCCCACGCAGTAGGCGTTGCTTTGGCAGGAAAAATGAAGAAAAAAGATTTCATCACATTCACGACTCTTGGGGAAGGCTCTTCCAACCAGGGCGATTTCCACGAGGGCATGAACTTTGCCGGTGTCCACAAATTGCCGGTTATCATCATGGTCGAAAACAATAAATACGCGATTTCGGTTCCTTACGATCGCCAGGTTGCCGCCAAAAATGTTTCGGACCGCGCAATCGGTTATGGTATGCCAGGCATAACAATCGATGGCAACGACCCAATCGAAGTTTACAAACATGTCAAGGAAGCGGCAGACCGCGCACGCCGCGGCGAAGGCCCAAGCCTGATCGAAACCGTATCCGAACGCATGACTGCCCATTCATCAGATGACGACCACAGACAATACCGTTCGGCAGATGAACTGGCGGCACAAAAAGATAAAGACCCGATTCTCCTATTCGGTGCCTACCTGAAAGAAAATGGCATCCTGAATGATGACTTGGAAAAAGAAATCAACGACCGCATCATGGTTGTCGTAAACGAAGCAACTGATTATGCTGAAAATGCGCCTTATGCAGCTCCTGAAGATGCATTGAAATATGTTTACGCAGAAAAAGGAGGGAACGAATAATGGCAGTAATGAATTATATTGACGCCATAACGCTCGCCATGAAAGAAGAGATGGAACGTGACGAGAACGTATTCGTTCTCGGTGAAGACGTCGGCAAAAAAGGCGGCGTTTTCAAAGCGACTGCCGGACTTTACGATCAATTTGGTGAAGACCGCGTATTGGATGCGCCACTTGCTGAATCGGCAATTGCCGGTGTCGGAATCGGAGCCGCGATGTACGGCCTCCGCCCAATCGCTGAAATGCAGTTTGCAGATTTTATCATGCCGGCTGTCAACCAAATCATTTCGGAAGCTTCCCGCATCCGTTACCGTTCAAACAACGACTGGTCGTGTCCAATCGTCTTCCGTGCGCCATTCGGCGGCGGTGTCCACGGCGCACTTTACCACTCTCAATCAGTGGAAGCGATATTCGCCAACCAGCCGGGACTTAAAATCGTCATTCCATCTACCCCATATGACGCAAAAGGCCTTCTGAAAGCGGCAATCCGCGATGACGATCCGGTTATGTTCTTTGAGCATAAACGCGCTTACCGCCTGATCAAAGGCGAAGTGCCGGAAGAGGATTATACGATAGAAATCGGCAAAGCCGATGTGAAACGTGAAGGCGAAGACATCACAGTCATCACTTACGGACTGGCTGTGCATTTTGCTTTGCAGGCCGCCGAACGTCTGGCGGAAGACGGCTATTCAGCCCACATTCTTGATCTTCGCACGATTTATCCACTGGATAAAGAGGGCATCATCGAAGCTGCCAAGAAAACAGGCAAAGTATTGCTGGTAACTGAAGACAATAAAGAAGGAAGCATCATCGGCGAAGTAGCGGCAATCATTGCTGAAAACTGCCTGTTTGACCTTGATGCTCCAATCCAGCGCCTGGCAGGGCCAGACATACCGGCAATGCCGTACGCTCCAACAATGGAGAAATTTTTCATGATCAACCCGGACAAAGTGGAAAAAGCGATGCGCGAGCTTGCAGAATACTGATCCGAGTTTAAATAGAACAAAAAGGAGGAACCCCTTTGGCTATCGAAAACATTAAAATGCCTCAGCTTGGCGAAAGTGTCACTGAAGGAACAATCGAAAAATGGCTCGTTCAACCCGGCGACCACGTCAATAAATACGATGCCCTGGCTGAAGTCAATACGGATAAAGTGACAGCAGAAGTGCCTTCTTCATTTACCGGAACAATCAAAGAATTGATTGCGGCAGAAGGTGAAACTCTGGCTGTCGGAGAAATAATATGCACGATAGAAACAGAAGGTGGAGATTCTGCACCGGTTGAAGAAGCAAAACCGGCTGCCGATGAAAAAGCCAATGAAATGCCAGCTGCCGGTGCAAAACCGACAGAAGGCTTGAAAGGCGAAAAAGGATCTTCCCAGCCCGTAAAACCAAGCGGTTCAAAAGGGCGTTATTCACCTGCCGTTATGCGTTTGGCACAGGATAATGAAATCGACTTAACACAAGTTGAAGGTTCAGGGAACGAAGGCCGAATTACCCGTAAGGATATTATGAAGCTGATCGAAAGCGGCAATATTCCGAAGGCCGGGGACGCTCCAGCCGAAACTTCCAAACCGGCTGAAGGAGCTGCACCGCAGCAAACTGCACCAGCTGCCCAAAAAGCGCCTTCTGCACCAATCCAAAGCGCGCCAGGCGATATTGAAATTCCGGTTACCGGCGTCCGCCGTGCAATCGCTGCCAACATGCTGAAGAGCAAGCACGAAGCTCCGCATGCATGGATGATGATCGAAGTGGATGTTACGAACCTGGTTCAATACCGCGACGCGATCAAAGGCGATTTCAAGAAAAAAGAAGGCTTCAATATTACGTATTTCGCTTTCTTTGTAAAAGCCTTTTCGCAGGCGTTGAAAGAATACCCAATGATGAATTCAATGTGGGCCGGCGATAAGATCATCCAGAAGAAAGACATCAATATCTCGATTGCCGTTGCATCCGACAGCGCGTTATTCGTGCCGGTCATCAGAGCCGCGGACGAAAAATCGGTCAAAGGCATCGGGAAAGAAATCAACGATCTGGCATCAAAAGCCCGCTCCGGCAAGCTTGGTTCGGCTGAAATGCAGGGCGGTACGTTTACAGTCAACAACACCGGTTCATTCGGCTCGATCCAGTCGATGGGCATCATCAACCATCCGCAGGCGGCCATCGTCCAGGTGGAATCGATTGTCAAACGCCCGATGATCATGGACAACGGCATGATCGCGGCGCGCGATATGGTAAACCTTTGCCTGTCGCTTGACCATCGTGTGCTTGACGGACTTGTTTGCGGCCAATTCCTTGGCCGCGTCAAGGAAATCCTGGAAAACATGTCAAAAGAAAATACATCTGTTTATTAAGAAAAAGCTTGAAGTCTTCGGACTTCAAGCTTTTTTGGCTTTAATAGACCGGAGTTCTCAGGTAAAATGGAGAAGAGATACATGAAGGAGGGAAAATTTTGACGATCCAATCGATGAAGCAGACAAAATTTCCGAAGCGTACATATGAAGAGTGGCAAATTTCAGCCCAAAAGGCGATTGGCGGCAAGTCCGTTGATGCGGCACTGAAAACACAAACAATCGAAGGCATTACATTGGAACCTTTATATACAAAAGAAATGTTCGATAAACTTGGGGGACTCGCAGCGTTTCAACAGGAAGCGTTCCGTACCGGCAAGAAAGGGGCCGGCTGGCTGATCGCGCAGGAAGTGCTGGCGGATTCGCCGGAGGATTTTTTGGCGAAGACGAAGGAAGATCTTTCAAAAGGAAATGATATGGTCGTTTATACGAGTTCTGACGAATTCGACTGGACGGACAGCACGCTGCGGCAATTGGCGGAGCTCCTTGTCAAGCATCCTTTCTATTTTAAAGTGGCCAGTGAAGATACCGGCATCCTGCGGGTTTTTGATTTTATTGATGAAAAGCATAAGAAGATGCTGAAAGGCGTCATTATCTCGGAGGCACAGGCCGCAGCGCCTGGCAATGTCCGGACAAAATTGGTGGATACGATACCGGTGCATCATGCAGGAGGCACGATCATCCATGAGTTGGGTGTGGCGCTGAGCATTCTGGCTGAAACCATCCGGGACGGCGAATATAAGGAAACAGCGGAGCAGACTTGGATCCGATTTGCGGTTGATACACAGTTCTTCCAGGAAATAGCGAAACTTCGCGCATTCCGTGTCTTGTGGAGAGCATTCAGTGAAGCATACGGGGAACAAGCTGTAAGTATTCCCGTTTATACGGAAACGTCTGTCCGCTCCTATTCAAAACTGGATCCGTACGTCAATCTTTTGCGCGCCGGCAATGCCACATTTGCAGCGGTTCTGGGCGGCACAGATGCGCACACGGTCCATCCGCACGATTTTCTTACAGTTTCACAGCCTTCCAGCCGCCGGATTGCCCGCAATGTCCAATTGGTGATCAAGGAAGAAAGCCATGTATCACGTGTCATGGACGCGTCGGCCGGCTCTTATTTCATCGAGCAGCTGACAGCTGAATATGTCGAAGCTGCATGGAATTATTTCCTCGAAATCGAAGAAGCCGGGGGCTATTCCGCAGTCATCCGAACGGGCTGGCTGACCGATGATATTCAAGCAAAATGGATAGAACGCAAAAAGCTGGCGGCTGAACGGAAAATTTCCTTAATCGGGACAAATGTTTACGCTAATCCGCAGGAAGCGGTTAAAGACCAGGCGATCGACAGCGGTCACCTGGAGTACATCACGGCTAAACGGTTGGCCACGCCGTTTGAAAAATTGCGTGCCCGGAGCCGTGAATTGGAATTGAAGGTCGCGATTTTGCATTTGGGGCCTTTAAAGGATGTAAAAGCAAAATCAGATTTTGTGGAAGGGCTATTGGCTGTCGGAGGGATCGAGCCGGAAATCAGTCCGGAGCTTGATGATGCCGAGTCACTTAATCGCTACTTGCATGAACACCATATTGACTATGCAGTGTTGTGCGGATCGGCGGAGAAACTGGATGCAATCATACCAGGAATTGAAAGCTCTGCGGTGCTGGATGTCGCAGGCAGGTTTGACGCGCATCAGATGAAAGCATGGAAAGCCGGAGCTATAGCAGACGCTGTCTACTCCGGACAGAACATCGTCTCTAAGCTCGAACAGATTCTGAACGTAGGAAAGAAGGTTATTCCAAATGACTAAACCCGATTTTTCTAAAGTAGATTTACAAAAATTAACAATAAATGAACTTTCACCAATCCTTCAGGATGATTTTTTAACGAACGAAGGAATTTCCATCAAACCGTCTTATGCCGATGAGGATGTCGCCGGTATTGAAGATTCATTGCCGGGCCACGCCCCTTATGTCCGTGGGCCTTATCCGACAATGTATGTGTCGCGTCCGTGGACTGTGAGGCAATATGCCGGATTTTCGACGGCTGAAGAAAGCAACGCTTTTTACCGCCGCAACCTTGCGATGGGCCAAAAAGGGCTGTCCGTGGCATTCGATTTGGCAACCCACCGCGGTTACGATTCCGATCACCCGCGGGTTGTCGGGGATGTAGGGAAAGCCGGCGTCGCAATCGACAGTGTGGAAGATATGAAAATCCTTTTTGACGGCATACCACTCGATAAAATGTCTGTATCGATGACAATGAACGGCGCGGTGTTGCCGATTATGGCCTTTTTCATTGTTGCTGCAGAAGAGCAGGGCGTATCACCGGATGAGCTGTCAGGGACAATCCAGAATGACATCCTGAAAGAGTATATGGTGCGCAATACCTATATTTATCCACCGGCAATGTCGATGCAGATCATCGCTGATATCTTTGAATACACATCCCGGAAAATGCCGAAATTCAATTCGATTTCCATTTCCGGCTACCATATCCAGGAAGCGGGGGCTACCGCTGATATCGAACTGGCTTATACGCTCGCTGACGGACTGGAATATGTCCGGACCGGCCTCAAAGCCGGAATCGACATTGATTCATTCGCGCCGCGCCTTTCATTTTTTTGGGGAATCGGCATGAATTATTTTATGGAAGTGGCGAAAATGCGGGCTGCCCGCGAAATCTGGTCGAAGATGATGAAATCCTTTGACCCCCAGAATCCGAAATCGCTGGCGCTCCGGACGCATTCGCAAACATCGGGCTGGAGCCTGACTGAACAGGATCCGTTCAATAATGTCACGCGTACTCTTCTGGAAGCAAATGCTGCTGCAATGGGGCATACACAATCCTTGCACACGAATGCCCTTGATGAGGCGATCGCTTTGCCGACAGATTTCTCCGCCCGCATCGCGAGAAACACGCAGTTGTTTCTGCAGGAAGAAACGGCGATGACCAAAGTCATCGATCCGTGGGGAGGTTCTTATTACGTCGAGAGCCTGACAAAGCAATTGACCGACAAGGCATGGGAATTGATTCAGGAAGTCGAAGAACTTGGCGGCATGGCAAAAGCGATTGAAACCGGTTTGCCAAAAATGCGTATTGAAGAAGCGGCGGCAAAAAAACAAGCCCAGATCGATTCGGGGGAAGATTCAATCATTGGCGTCAACCGTTTCCGCCTCGATCAGGAAGACCCGATTGATATTCTGAATATCGATAACACGATGGTGCGCAAAAAACAGATTGAACGCATCGAGATGGTCAAAGCGAAAAGAGACAGCGAAAAAGTAAAAAGCGCACTTGAAGAGCTTACCAAAGCCGCAAAAGATGGAAATGAAAACATCCTCGAATGTGCGGTTCATGCAGCGCGCGAACGTGCAACACTTGGTGAAATTTCCGATGCCGTTGAACTGGCATCCGGCAGGCATAAGGCGGTGATCCGATCAGTGAGCGGTGTATACAGTTCCAATTTCTCCAATCAGCAGGAGATCGAAACCGTCAAAGAAATGACGGACGATTTTATCGAGAACGAAGGCCGCAGACCGCGGATTCTTGTCGCGAAAATGGGACAGGACGGCCATGACCGTGGAGCGAAAATAATTGCAACGGCGTTTGCGGATCTTGGTTTTGATGTTGACATCGGTCCGCTGTTCCAGACGCCGGCAGAAACAGCGCAGCAGGCAGCGGAAAATGACGTTCATGTCATCGGCGTCAGTTCACTCGCAGCCGGACACCGTACGCTGGTCCCGGATCTTGCAGCTGAACTGAAAGGAGTCGGCCGGGAAGATATACTCATCGTGGTCGGCGGCGTCATTCCGGCACAGGATTATGAATTTCTGCGCAATAACGGGGCGAGCGCAATTTTCGGTCCCGGCACAGTGATTCCCGTGGCTGCCCAAAAAGTGATTGAAGAAATTTATGTGCGCCTCGGATATGAGGAAGTGGCGGACTGATGGAGCGCGAAAACGGCTCAAGACGTGTCATGGGCGGTGTCAATGCTGCGCATGACGGCATGGCGCCGGCGCCACGGAAAAAGTTCAGGAAGCCCGATAAAAAGACCCTGAATATTACGGAAATAGCTGAAGGCGTAAAACAGGGATCGCGGCTCCATCTCGGCAAAGCGATTACCTTGCTTGAAAGCTCGAACCCTTCAGACAAAAAAGAGGGGCAGGAACTGCTGAATATGCTTCTGCGACACACCGGCAACAGCCTGCGCATTGGCATTACGGGTGTGCCGGGAGCCGGCAAAAGCACTTTTATCGAGACGTTCGGCGAGATGTTGACCGCCAGTGGATTCCGGGTCGCGGTTTTGGCAATTGACCCAAGTTCCTCAGTAACAGGAGGCAGCATACTCGGGGATAAAACAAGGATGGAGCAGCTGGCGAGAAACCCCAAGGCGTTTATCCGGCCTTCTCCGACTGCCGGAACACTTGGCGGCGTCCATAAAAAAACCCGGGAGACGATGCTGTTGTGTGAAGCGGGCGGCTATGACGTCATACTGGTTGAGACCGTCGGCGTAGGCCAAAGCGAAACCTTGGTGCGTGGAATGGTCGACATGTTTCTGCTCCTCGTTCTGACTGGCGCAGGCGATGAACTGCAGGGAATGAAAAAAGGCATCCTTGAACTGGCGGACGCCATTCTGGTACACAAGGCGGACAGCGCGAACCGGCAATTGGCAGACAGGACTGTCCGCGAATACAAGCAAATGCTGCACTTTCTGCAGCCGGCAACCGAAAACTGGAAAACCCGTGCACTTGCCGTTTCTTCTATTGAAAATACCGGAATCCAGGAAGTATGGGAAATGGCCAAGGAATTTGAAGCTGCCGGCAAAGAAAATGGTGTGTTTGTAAAAAGGCGCCAGGCTCAGACAAAAGACTGGTTCCGTTCCATGATCACGGACGAATTATACGGCAGGTTTTTCGAGGATTCCGACAGGCGCGAATTGGTCAAAAAGCTCGAACAAAAAATATTGGATGATCGGCTGACAGTGGCCCAGGCTATCCATGAATTATTCGAGTAAGCTTTTTTTGCAGTCTGATCGGACACCTGCTATGATTATTACAGATAATAGAAGGAGTGGTACCTATGAGCATGGATTTTAATTTCCTTATGAATGATATAGCGACACAAGCCCGCAAGGAATTGACAGACGGCGGCTATCAAGAATTGACGACGCCTGAAGAGGTCACGGAAGCATTGGCTAAATCGGGTACAAGCCTCGTCATGATCAACTCGGTCTGCGGCTGTGCAGGAGGAATTGCACGCCCGGCTGCGCTTCATGCGATCCATTACGACAAACGCCCGGATAACCTTTACACGATTTTTGCCGGCCAGGACAAAGAAGCGACCGCTCAGGCACGCGATATTTTCGGCGACGACCATTTGCCGTCTTCTCCATCGTTTGCAATCGTCAAGGACGGAAAAATGGTGGATGAAATCGGACGCCATGAAATCGAAGGACACGATCCAATGTCGGTTATCACTCATATCCAGGCATTGTTTGAAGAGCATTGCAGCGAAATCTAAAAAGTGAAATGCCCCTCGCAAGGGGCGTTTTTTTATGTCAGGCCAAAGGGGAGGGATAGAAGCTGAAACTTAAACTGAAACGCTTATCGATCGGCTATCGCACAATGAAAACTGCTGTCGGCGTGATCATCGCCGTTTCACTGGCGCAATTATTGCAACTCGACTTTTATGTATCAGCAGGGATCCTGACGATCCTGTGCATCCAGCCGACGAAGAAACGTTCAATCCGGGCAGCGATGTCGCGGTTTATTGCCAGCATTATTGCGATCGTTTATGCCTTCGTTTTTCTGGAAGGAATTGCCTATCATCCGGTGGTTGTCGGTGTTATGATCCTGTTATTCATCCCTGTGCTGGTGAGCCTCGGCTTTGCCGATGGTTTCGTTTCGAGTTCGGTCATAATTTTTCACATTTACATCGTGGGTGATTTGACTGGCAGCCTGGTCCTGAATGAAATTCTGCTGATGGTTATCGGCTTCGGCACAGCTTTGGTGGTCAATATGTACATGCCGAGCATTGAAAAAAAGCTGGAAGATTATCGTTACCGCATTGAAATTCTTTATGCCAAAATCCTTCATGAAATGGCACGATTCCTGAAGGAAGGAGAAAGTGACTGGGATGGCCGGGAGCTGATGGAAACCGCCGAGCTGCTCAGCAAGGCCAAGGCTCTCGCCTATCAGGATGTTGAAAACCACGTCACCCGTCTGGAAAATAAATATTATCGTTATTTTGATATGCGCGAAGATCAATTTGAAATCATAGAACGCATACTGCCAAAAATCTCCACCTTGCCAGTTATGGTGAAACATGCGCAATTGATCGGAGATTTTCTTAACGATCTGGCAGATCATGTCCACGCTGGCAGCACCGCCTCCCGATATTTGGGGAAATTGGATGACGTGAAAATCGAGTTTTCACGATTGCCACTGCCGACCAGCCATGATGAATTCCAGTCGATGGCCGCCCTGTACCAGGTCATAGAAGAACTGGATTCCTATCTGGAAATCAAAAAGTCCTATAGAGGTTTTACAAATAAAAAAGCGGCCGAAGAGTAATCGGCCGCTTTTTCTTATTGATATGTTTTTTAAAGGACAAAGCTTAATCCCATCATTAAACTCGATAGAAGCATAAGAGCCACCATCGCATAAACGATGACTTTTCGGAAAGACTGATTTCTCATTAAACATTAATCTCCTTTTTGTGCAATTTAACTTACAGGTAGAATACCATAAATTCCGGCAGTTTTGAAGAGGCAAGCACTTTCCGCCAAATATCTTTCCACAACTAGAGTTTTCGCCTCTGAATCGGTACAATAAGAAGGAAGCAGAAAAAAGGTGGGATATAAGATGAAGAAAGTCGATCATATCGGCATCGCCGTAAGAAATCTGGATGAAGTACTTCCTTATTACACGGATACTCTCGGTTGTCCCTTGCTGAAAATCGAGGAAGTGGCATCCGAAAAGGTGCGTGTGGCATTCATTGACGCGGGCAACATCAAGTTAGAATTGCTCGAGCCGATGGACAGCAGCAGCGCCATCCACAAATTCATTGAGAAAAAAGGCGAAGGCATCCATCATATCGCATTCGGTGTGGAAAATATTGAACAGCGCATGGAAGAATTGAAAAGGGATGGCGTCCGCCTGTTGAATGACCAGCCGAAAAACGGAGCTGGCGGTGCATTGGTTGCCTTCCTGCATCCAAAATCATCGAATGGCGTGCTGTATGAATTGTGTCAGAAACAGTAAATAAGGGGTGGCAATATGGATATCTATGAAAGAATAAATGAATTATATGACCGCAAAAGAAAGATCGAACTTGGCGGCGGAGAAGAAAGAATTGATAAGCAGCATGAAAAAGGAAAATTGACGGCACGGGAACGGATCGATCTTTTGGTCGACGAAGGCTCATTTGTCGAATTGAACCCGTTCATGGAACATCGCACGGTAGATTTCGACTTGCCCGAGGGACCGGGTGAAGGGGTTGTCACCGGATATGGCAAAGTAAACGGGCGGCCAATCTATTTGTTTTCACAGGATTTCACGGTTTTCGGCGGCGCATTGGGGGAAATGCACGCGATGAAAATCGCCAATGTCATGGACCTCGCCGCCAAAAATGGTGCTCCGTTCATCGGCTTGAACGATTCCGGCGGTGCCCGAATCCAGGAAGGCGTGCTGTCGCTCGACGGCTATGGCAAGATATTTTACCGGAACTCCATCTATTCGGGCGTGATTCCGCAAATTTCAGTGATCCTGGGACCATCAGCCGGCGGTGCGGTTTATTCACCCGCCATTACAGACTTTGTTTTTATGGTCGATAAAACCAGCCAGATGTTCATCACGGGACCAAAAGTCATCGAAACGGTCACCGGTGAAAAGATTTCTTCCGAAGATCTCGGGGGATCCCGTGTACATACTGCCATCAGTGGCAATGCCCATTTCCGCTCGGACACCGAGGAAAAAGTGTTGCAAATGGTCCGCCGCTTGATCGCATTTTTACCGCAAAACAACCAGGAACTGCCACCACGGCTTGAAATCGATGATGCGGATGATTACCGGCCGGATCTGGCGGACGTCGTGCCATATGAAGCGATCCGCCCTTACGACGTGCGCAAAGTGGTAGAGCAAGTGGTCGATACGGACAGCTTCATGGAAGTGCAGCCGGAATTCGCCCGCAATATTGTCGTGGGCCTTGCCCGCATCAAAGGCGAAACAGTCGGCCTCGTCTGCAACCAGCCGAAAGTCATGGCCGGCGGACTCGATATCGACTCTTCCGACAAAGCGGCGCGTTTTATCCGGTTCTGTGATTCGTTCAATATTCCGTTGATCACCTTTGAAGACGTTACCGGATTCTTCCCAGGCATCAAGCAGGAACACGGCGGCATCATCCGCCACGGCGCCAAAATTCTGTATGCTTATTCGGAGGCGACTGTGCCGAAGATGACCGTCATTTTGCGGAAAGCATACGGCGGCGCATACGTTGCACTGAATTCGAAGTCGATTGGCGCGGATCTGGTGTATTCATGGCCGAATGCCGAAATCGCGGTAATGGGGCCTCAAGGGGCGGCCAATATCATCTTTGCACGTGAAATCGCAGCAAGCGATGATCCGGAAGCGACACGGGCGGCCAAAATCGAGGAATACCGTGTGAAATTCGCCAACCCTTATGTGGCTGCGGCGCGCGGCATGGTGGATGATGTCATCGACCCACGCGAAACCCGCATTAAATTGATCCAGGCGCTTGAAATGATGCG
>DATHVZ010000003.1:0-1567 GCA_035461005.1 Planococcus sp. (in: firmicutes)
AAGGAGAGACGAAGATATGAATGCAGTAATTATAGCCGTTCTGGTCATGCTTGTTTTGAGCCTTTTGCGGGTCAATGTCGTGTTTGCGTTATTGATCGGTGCATTGGCTGGCGGGTTGACTGGCGGCTTATCGTTTATGGATACATTGGATGCTTTTACAGGAGGGCTCGGGGACGGTGCGACAATCGCGCTCAGCTACGCGATGCTCGGCGGATTTGCGGTCGCCATTTCTCGAACAGGGATCCCGGAACTTTTAGTAGGCGGCGTTTTGAAGGTGGTCAACCGGAACGGGGAGGCAACGCGGGAGAACTTGGCGAAAGCGCTGATCATTCTGTCGCTTTTGGCGATGGCCATCTTCTCGCAGAACCTCATTCCGATCCACATCGCGTTCATTCCGTTGCTCGTTCCGCCGATCCTGCATATTCTCAATGAGCTGCGGATCGACAGGCGGCTTATTGCAACAGTGCTGACGTTTGGCTTAACAGCTCCTTATATTTTATTGCCATATGGCTTCGGGCTGATTTTCCATGAGATCCTGGCAACCCAAATGGCGCTTGCCGGAGTGACGATCGACATGGCGGATATTCCGCGGGCAATGGCGGTTCCGGTCGCAGGGCTCGCACTTGGCTTAGCAGTTGCGGTGTTCTTTTCCTATCGCAAACCGAGGGACTATCACGTGAGAATAAGTAATATAGAAGAAACTCGAAAAAGAACGGCATCTACAAAAGATGTTATCGTAACGATGATCGCGCTGGTTGCGGCATTGATCGCACAGATTCAAACAGATTCCATGATTATCGGAGCCCTTGCCGGTATTCTGATCCTGTACATATTCGGGGCGATGAAATGGCGGGAAGCGGATGATGTCTTGACTGAAGGTATGCGCATGATGGCGTTCATCGGCTTTGTCATGATCACAGCGAATGGTTTTGCTTCCGTCATCACAGCGACTGGAGCGGTCGCTCCGCTCGTTGAAAGTGTATCTGAGCTATTTGCAGGCAATAAAGGAATCGCTGCGATGGCGATGCTGGTCGTAGGATTGTTCGTTACAATGGGGATCGGCTCGTCATTTGCCACGATTCCGATTATTGCCGCTATCTTTGTACCGCTGAGCCTGGAGTTCGGATTTTCGACGATGGCCATCATTGCATTGGTGGGGACAGCGGGAGCCTTGGGAGACGCAGGCTCGCCTGCATCTGACTCTACGCTTGGTCCGACGGCCGGACTGAACGCGGACGGCCAGCATAACCACATCTGGGACACTGTTGTGCCGACCTTCATCCACTTCAATATTCCGCTGGTCATCTTCGGATGGATTGCGGTCATGTTGATGGGTTAAGGGCTAAATGTTCGGACTATTAATGAATGAGTTGATTCTCAAATCAATCCTGTTATACTAATAGGAGCGAATTGAAAAGAATTTCGCGGAAACACTTGCGAAGTTCTTTTTTCTTTTGTATAATGGTGAATGTTGGTCTTTGACTGCGATGAAGCGAGAGGTTACCGATACACCCGGCCGCTTTGCCATGGCGAGTGATTGGAAAATTTTCGTGGAGAATGTCTATCA
>DATHVZ010000004.1:0-9373 GCA_035461005.1 Planococcus sp. (in: firmicutes)
GCTGACCATGTATATCGCCGTGGATTCCACAAAACTCAATGAACCGCTGCCGCCGTTCCGCCAGATTTCCACTGGCGAAGGCATGGCAGAAGGCGGACACTTTTTCATGTCCGCCTCTCAGCCAGATGACCGTCTGCGCGCCCCGGAAGGCATGCAGACGATGACCATTTCCACTCATTCCGAAGCACGTCATTGGGATACGAAAGAAAAATACGATGCGACCCGGACCATGTTGACGGAACGGATGCTCGACTCAATCGAAGCGGTCGTCCCCGGTTTCCGTGATGCGATTGTTCATATGGAAACCGGCGCGCCAAAAGGCTGGGAACGTTTCACCGGACGGCCGAACGGCTTTGTCGGCGGATTTCCGCAAACATTGGACGCCGCCCTTTTCAATTCCGTTTCCCACCACTCCGGGCTGCCGGAACTTTATGTCTGCGGTGATCATGTGTTTCCGGGTGGCGGCACGATTGGCGCCGCCACAAGTGGCATCCATGCCGCACGGTCCATCACCGGACGCCGGCTCATTTAATTCGCTTACTGCTGTTGCCCGTTGTCAAGAATTTGTTCCCAGTTTTGGCCGCCGTCCATTGAAATGAAAGCATCCACTTCGAATGTGCTGATGGCCAGTTCGTTTTCATCTTTCGGGTTTTGCGCAATATAAGCAACTGCGTCTTCCGACATTTCCGGAAGCGTCAGAGCCTCCGTTTCCTCAGTTTCGAGTGAGTACTGGATCAATGCAGGTTCCGTGCCATAGCTGCCATAAAACAGGTCATCGTCTGTGAAATAGACGGCTGTGCCGGATTCCCCGCCCGCGGTCAGCTGGGAGAAATTCTCTCCGCCGTCTTCCGATAGGAACACACCGCCTGAAGTGGCCGCCGCAATCAAATCGGAATTGTCAGGATGCATGGATAACGCCAGCACCTCACCATCAAGCCCTTGCGGTTCGACCGGATCCCATGATTCGCCCTCATCAACGCTTCGGTAAAAGCCGCGCTGCATTCTTGAGTTCGCTTCCGGATTCATCAGGAAAATGTGGTGGCTTCGGTAGCCCACGGCCATGGCATGAAAATCACTTTCCCCTTCAAACCCCATATGCTCGAGGTTGCGCCCGCCGTCCATGCTGCGATAAATGCCAATCGGGTTCTGCATATCCGATCCCATTCCCGGATGTCCGGACGAATAGAATCCGCGGTCCACCGCGTTAAAACCCATGTAATCGTGGGGATGCTCTGCAGTCTCCGCCCATTGGCCGTCGCGGTAGATGCGTAAGCCGTGGTGCGACGCGAAATAAAGGCCCTCTTCCTCTTCGATGAAGCCCATTCCATGGATATGGCTGATCTGGTCGCCCATCGGCATTTCAAAATCATCGCCATAGCGCGTCTCCATGTGTTGCCCCATATTTCTCTCCGGCGCTTCATTTGTGCTCGTCTCTTCATCGTTTCCACAGCCCGCTGCCAACAGCCCGACCAGGATTACTGGGAATAAAAACCGTTTTTTCATTTGAAAACTCCTGCCTTTCTTATTCATCTCTTGTCTTCTTATTATAAATGAAAACTGTTGGTTTTTTGTGCAGAAAGCTGTGGACCGCACACCACCTTCGCAGAATTGTCACGTTCTGTACATGAACTTCATCGGTTAAGGGTTACGGTTAACTATTGCTTAGACGACCATGATCAAGAATAACTGTTTAGACGTTTGAAGTCGCTAAAAACGGAGATAAAACGAAAAGAAGCCATTCGCTTATGAATGGCTTCTTTTCTTCGTCCATTTATATCCGATGCCCCAGACGGTCTTGAAATGGTCGTCGACCGGGAAACCGGCTTGGCGGATTTTTTCGCGGATGTTGCGGACGTGGGAATCCACGGTGCGGCCTTCCGTTTCCGACTCGAATCCCCAAACGAGATCGAGCAGGCGAGCGCGTTCGAACACTTTGTCCGGATTTTTCATCAAATGGCCAATCATGGAAAATTCCTTCGGCGTCAATTTGATGGGCTGGCCAAGATAGGAAAACGCAAACTGCTCTTCGTCCCAAACAAGGCCGTCAATTTCAATGGACTTGGACGGAGCGCTTCTTCTCAGCAGCGCCTCCATCCGCGCCAACAGTTCCTGTTCGTTAAACGGTTTGGAGATATAATCATCCGCCCCCATGCGCAGCCCTTTGACTACATCCTCCTGCTGAGCGCGCGCCGTCAGCATGATGATCGGCACGTCCGAGAATTGCCGGATTTCCCGGCACAATTCCCAGCCGTCCATCCCAGGCATCATGATATCCATCAACACAAGGTCGAAGCTTTCGTCTTTCATCATGTCCAGCGCTTGCTGCGCACCAAGCGCTTCCGAGGTCACATATTGATGCGGCCTTAAATACAACGAAATCAAATCCAGCATCCGCTGCTCGTCATCCACCAGTAGAACTTTGTGCATCGCGGCCACCTCCTTTCACGTTGATGCGGACCCGTGTTCCTTGGGCGGGTTCGCTGTCGATTGCTATGCTGCCGCCGTGCAATTCGACAATTTCCTTGGCGATCGATAAGCCTAACCCGGTTCCACCGCTGAGCCGCGAGCGCGATTTTTCCACGCGATACAATCGGTCAAACACATACGGCAAATCGGCGGACGGAATGCCTTCGCCTTCATCGGCGACGCTCACTTCCACGCCGCGCTCAAGCTGCAAGGCTGCCATCACCACCCGGCCACCTGACTCAGAATGCTTTCGCGCATTGTCCAACACATTCAGCAACACCTGCTGGAAGCGGTCCGGATCAATAAACGCCTGAATGTCGTCGGGACAATTGACTTCCAAATCGATGCCCTTCGCTTCAAATGCCGGTCTCACAAGGGACTCGACGTGGCGAAGCAAACTTCCCAACTCGACATCCTGCAGCTGGACGCTGAATTGGTGATCGTCCATTTTCGCCAGTTCGAACAGATTTTGAATCAACGCCGCCAATTGATTTGATTCTTCCCGGATGATTCCGACAAAACGGTCCCGCTCTTCTTTCGGAATCTCGGGCCGGCTGACGATATCGGCATAACCCTTTATATACGTGAGCGGCGTCCGGAGTTCGTGCGAGATGCTCGCGAGGAATTCATTTCTGGCACTTTTCAATTCGGCCAGGTCGGTCGACAGTGTGTTGATCGCTCTGGCCAATTCCCCAAGTTCGTCGTTGCGGTTCATGCGCAATTCGACCTTGTTGTTTCCTTTACTGAGCTGCTCAGTCGCTTCTTTCATCTGGATCAAGGGCAGCGTGATGAATCGGGACAACAGGAAAATCGCGATGACCGTCATCGCAACGGTGATCAGGCCGGCGATGATGAACTGGTCTTTCAGATGTTCGACGACCCGCTGGATGTGGCCGGTGCCGGCAAACATGAACACATGCCCGCCGTGTTCACCATTGATGGTAATCGGACTGTCCGACGCGATATACCGCTGATTCTGCCACCGCTCCTCGATGATTTCACCGGCAGCCGGTGCCATTCCGTAATCGGTATGCTCCACCATCTCCTCCATCTCCGGTTCGATGGGGTCTGAGTGAATCAGCACATTGCCGGCCTCGTCCGTGATGATGACCACAAAATCCGTTGCGGACTCCATCAGCCCGACATGCTCGAGTGTGGCCGGTTCAAAGCTGTCCGCGAGCACTTTGCTGTGCATCTCCCCGCGCGCCAACAGATCGCCCATCACTTCATCCACCCGTTCGTTCACCAACGTGATATATAAAGCGCCAAACAGCAGCGCCTGAATGCCGAGAATAAACGCAAAAAACAAGACGCCAATTTTTAATGAGAGTTTATTGTACATAGTCCGCCTCTTTCGTGATGGATCCAGTTTGGTTCATTATAACGCATAAGTTTCGATTTTCTGTGCACGACCGTTTTTTTAAACGATTGCCAAATCTGCACAGGAATTGCATACATTATGGGTATCGTGTTCTTATACGTTAAATTTTTGAAAAGAGGGATTTTGATGATTAGGAACAAGTTTTTATTGGGAACAGCAGCCGTTTTGGTTTCAGTTACTTTGGCAGCATGCGGCGAAACAGAAGATCATTCAGAAATGGATGCTGGCAGTGACGCAGAGCAAGTAGAGATGGATGACGATATGGAGGAAATGGACGAGGACACGGACGACGCTCACGCAGGCATGGACCATTCCAGCGACGGCGAAGTTCCTGAAGGATTGGAAGAAGCGTCCGACCCTACTTATGCAGTCGGTGACCAGGCAATGATGGAAGCCGATCATATGCCAGGGATGGACGGAGCAGAAGCAACCATCTCCGGAGCTTTTGATACCGTCGCTTATTCGGTAACCTACACTCCGACAACTGGCGGCGATCCTGTGGTTGACCATAAATGGGTCATCCATGAAGAATTGGAAGATCCGGGCGAAGCGCCGTTAAGCGAAGGCGATGAAGTAGTGCTTGCGACCGATCACATGGAAGGCATGGAAGGCGCGGAAGCTGAAATCGTTTCAGCCGAAGATACGACCGTTTACATGGTCGACTTCACCACAGCAGACACTGGAGAAGCAGTAGTTAATCATAAATGGGTGACAGAAAGCGAATTGTCCCCAGCTGAGTAAAAGAGAAAGGCCCGCGGCGCATAATGCGTCGCGGGCCTTCTGGTTTTATTCGATTTCAAAAGTTTCGGCCGGATGTTCGTGCATTGCATCTTTTTCAATGTGGAACACGATTTCGTACTCCCCGGTTTTTTCAAACTGGAAATCAGTGACATAGAGTCCGCTTTCCTGTTCCTCAGTATCGAGCCACACCTTCACATTGCTATCGCTGTGCGGCTCGGCCAGCTCCAGGCGGACGCGCGCGTCTTGGATTGCCTCACCATGCATCATCGGGCGAACCTCGATGGTGAAATCGCCTTCCGCTTCTTCCAGGTTGGTTTCAATATGAAGCCCGTCTGCTTTAGCATTTTCATCAGTTTCCGCGTCTTTCGCCTCCGCGTGGACATCGCCGATCAGTATTTGATGCGTCGGCATGTTGTGCATGTTGCGCGCCGTCACATGGGGAATGACAAAATAGACGCCGTCGTCTTCAAACGTATACGGAACGGAATAGACCCCTTCGTCCACTTCGGTATAGTCCAGCATGTCGCTATCTTCTTTGCCATTTTGAACATAGACTTCGAATTTCACTTCACTCGCGTCGTTCACCGGCTCTCCATCTTGCGTGACGTATGCTTCAAGCAACCAGTCACCCGTATCGCCTTCTGCCGGCGTCAACACTTCCACTTCAATTGGTTGAACTGTCTCGCCGGCTCCCGACATTGCATCCTCATCCGCCCCGCAAGCTGCCAGCAGCAGGCTGAGCCCGATCAACCCCATTACCTTTTTCATCGATTTGCCTCCATCCAGTTTCTTCTATTATTAAGTGTTTTGGTTCATGCAGAAATTATAACCCAGAACTTCCAACCGTTTGTGAAGTTTGTATGAAATCGGCATGCCATCAACCGGAAAAAGGGCTTTACGCAAATAAAAGCTTGAATATCGCAAACAAATCCAGAAGATAGCAAATAAAACTAAAATATCGCAAACAAACAAGAAATATCGCAAATAAACTCCGTCCGAAGCGGCCACACCCCACATTCCGACATGGTATGATACAAGAAATGAACGATTGCATACCCATCCTTTCCCTTCAGGAGGTTCACTCACTAGATATGGAAGTTTTTATTGAGATTATCCAATTTACCGGTCTGCTGCTGGCCAACTTGGCCGTTGGCGCGGTCGGTTTTATTCCAAGCGTGATCATTACGAGCGTCAATTTCAACGTCTATGACTTGGCGCCAGGCATCGTCCTGTCGGTTTTGGGCGAAATTTTCGGCGCACTGCTCGGATTTTATTTATTCCGCTGGGGCTTTTCCAAGGCCGACCCGAAATGGTTCCGGCACCGCTTTTGGCAAGCGCTGCAAAGCCAGTCGGCCAAGCGCGTGTTTCTGATGATCATCGCGCTGCGCCTCATTCCGTTCGTGCCTTCGGGGCTGGTGACGGCGGGTGCTGCCCTGACGCCGATCTCTGCCAAGCTGTTCATGATCGCCAGCACCATCGGCAAGATTCCTGCCGTCTCGCTGGAAATCGCCGTCGTTTATGGCTTCACCCAAACCGTGCCGGTCGTCTACCAAGCCATCATCCTCGGCATTGTAGGGGTGGTCAGTGTCGCATTGTGGCTTCGAAGCAAACAAAAACCCGCACAGGAAAAAGCACCGTCCGAATAAAATCGGACGATGCTTTTTTTTTTATGAAGTTGCAGCTGTATTTGATTTTCGGTCTTTCAAGAAATTGATGGCGAAAATTGAAAGCACGATGACCAAACCGATGGTGTCCGTCATTGTCTCAGGGAAGATCAGCATCAATGCGCCGGCTCCCAATAAGACACGGAAAATGACGTTCATGCGGGTTTTGAAATAGCCTTCCGCTGCTGCGCTCAAGCCGATGATCCCGATAATGGATGTGATGACGATGGAGACGATCTCCAATATCGGCGGCAGGGCGAACTCGGTTGCGTTAACCGCGATGTCTGTTGTATCGATCATCAGCATCGCGGGATTATAAACAAACAAGTACGGAATGATGAACCCGGCAATGGACAGTTTCAGTGCGTTGAAGCCTGTCCTCATCGGGTCGCCTCCGGAAATCCCCGCCCCGGCAAATGCGGCGAGCGCGACCGGCGGCGTGATGTTCGCAAATATACCGAAGTAGAACACGAATAGATGCGCAACCAGAACCGGGATGCCGAATTCAGCAAGTGCCGGTGCTGTCATGGTCGCTGTGATGATGTAAGCCGGGATGGACGGCAAGCCCATGCCCAGGATGATCGAAGCGATCATCGTCAAGAAGAGTGTGAAGAACAGAGATCCAGCACCAAACGCTGTGATCGCTGAAGTCATCACTGTTCCGAAGCTCGTCAAGCTGACAACGCCGATGATGATGCCGACAACCGCACAGGCGATCATAACGGCTAACGATTGGCGTGCACCATTTTCCATCGCTTCCAAAATATCGCGGAAGCTCATGCGCGTCGATTTACGCAGCGTTGCAACCACTACCGTCAAGACGATGGTATAGAATGCGGCGTACGCAATCGGCATGCCTGTGTACAACATGAACACCAAGCCGACGATCGGCAGAAGCAGGTGCCCTTTGTCTTTCAGGACTTCTTTGGTGCGCGGAAGATCCGCTTTCGGAATGCCGCGCAGATTGTCTTTCCCTGCACGGAAATGCACTTGCATGATAACGCCAAGGAAATATAGCACGGCCGGCAAAAGCGCAGCCAATGCGATGGTGCCATAAGCGATGCCTGTCGTCTCCGCCATGATGAACGCACTCGCGCCCATGATTGGCGGCAGGATTTGGCCACCTACCGAAGCACTCGCTTCGACGGCACCCGAGAAGTTTCGCGTGTATCCGATTTTCTTCATTAACGGAATTGTAAAGGCACCGGTTCCCACAACGTTCGCGAGCGCCGAGCCGTTGATGCTTCCCATGAAACCACTGGAAATGACGGCCACTTTTGCGGGACCGCCCTGCTTGCTTCCTGCAAGTGCCATGGCCAGGTCATTGAACAATTTGCCCATCCCCGATTTGGCCAGGAATGCGCCGAACAAGATGAACAGGAAGATGAACTGCAACGAAGCCGCAATGGCGGTTGAGAACAATCCTTCCGTCTTCAAATACAATTGGCCGAAGATATCGCCCAAGTCAAACGGACGGGTCATCAGCATGTTCGGCAGCCACGTATAATGGCTGATGAATGGATATGCCAGGAAAATCAGTGCGAGAATCGGCAGAATCCATCCGGTTACACGTCTCGCCGCTTCGAGTACCAATGCGACGGTAATGATCGCTGCGATGATATCCAGCGTATTCGGAATTCCGCCTCGGGTCGTTACGATGGCGGTATATTCGTAAAGAATGTAGCCGGCCGTCCCTAAACTCAGGAGAAACAGCAGCCAATCCCAAATCGGCACTTTCGAGCGGTCCTCTCTTTTAAACGCGGGATACACCAAGAAAATAAGTCCCATTCCGACCGCGACGTGAATCGATCTCGACTGGAGCGCCGGCATCGGATTGAATGTTACATATAAATGAAATACCGTGTAAGCGATGGCAATCGCTGAAATCAGAAAAGCGATCTTGCGGTTTTTTAACCTGCGGACTTTGGCTTCCGAATCATATTTTTCCAGTAACTCCTGATTGACGGCATCTTTTTCGCCATCCTGGGAAATGCTTTGAACGTCTAAATCCCGCTTGTCTTTGTTCACAATTCCTTACCTCCTATATACTCCCACAAATGAACAAATTGGACAGAAATGCTGACCATTTCGTAGTCTTCGGCCAATTCGTATAGAAGTACCTTTTTCTTTTCTGTCTGGATGGCGGTTGCCGCATTTTCCGAAACGGTTAAATTCATCTCCGGCAGCCTCCGATCGATGCGCATATGGATAAATCCATCATCGGATGGAATGATTTCCCCGTCTGATGGGACGCCGGCGCCGAATGTTTTGAATACCGTTTCTGTTAGCAGGAGGTTTTCTCCATCACGTTCGTAAAACTCGATCCACTCTTCCTTCTCGACGGAATGAATCCATTCCAGCGCAAAGGAATCTTCTTTGAGCAAGTATACTTCAGCTCCGAAATCAAATACGATCACCGGCAGCCGGATGAAAAGGAAAAAAAGGAGCACAATAAAGCATGCTCCCCACTTCCATTTTTTACTGCTCATTGTAATAGCGTTCTGCTCCAGGATGCAGCGGTGCTACAAGCCCTTCTTGTGCTTCTTCTAGTGAAATGTCAGCTGCAGCTTGGTGAGAATTTTCCAGGCTGTCCAAGTTTTCGAAGAATGATTTGGTTAACTTGTACACATCATCTTCGCTCATGTCGGAATGTACAACCAAAGCGTTCATGATGGCTGCCGTCGGGATATCTTCTTCATTGCCATACGTTCCTGCCGGAATATCCATTGCCAGGAAGTAAGACTGATCTTGTGCGATGTTTTCTACATCCGCTGGATCGATTGATACCATGCGGATATCCAGAGTTTCTGAAAGCTCAAGAAGCGATGCGTTCGGCATGCCGCTTGTCAGGAATGCTGCGTCAAGCTGCCCCGCGCGCAGGCCATCAGCCGCTTCAGCGTACCCAAGGTAATCGACGTCGATATCGTCATACGTAATGCCGTGTCCTTCTAACAACATGCGGGCATTCACTTCAACGCCTGAGTTCTGGTCGCCGACCGCGATGCGCTTGCCGCGAAGGTCTTCAAACGTTTCGATTCCCGAATCAGCTGTTGTTACGATTTGAACATAGTTCGGGTAAAGTGCAGCAATTTGGCTGATTTTCTCTGTCGGCTCATCAAAG
>DATHVZ010000005.1:0-1670 GCA_035461005.1 Planococcus sp. (in: firmicutes)
GTCGATTTACGCAAAATTAACATAATTTTATTATTTGAAGATTTTATTGAGCAAAGGCAATCCGCTTAATAGCTGCTTGTCGACCGCTTTTCCGGCAAACAATAACACAATATAGACCACGGCGCCGACTGCGATTGCCGCTGCCAGGTACAGCAGTGCAAAGCCGCGGCTTGCTCCTTCAAAGTCGATAAAGAGGGTCGGCAGCCCGATGATTGCCGCCATTGCTAACGACGCAACGATGATGACGCCAATCTTCCTATTGAAAGCCTCGAATTTCGCGTGCTTGCGGATCACGTACAGATTGGCAAGAAACAGCAGGAAATACACTGCCACTGTCGAGATTGCCGCTCCGTCGAGTCCAAAAAGATTGACGAGGACAAGGTTCAGTCCAACTTTCACTGCTACACCGGCCACGATGATCCATGCGGCAAGCCGTGCTTTATTGATCCCCTGCAGCACACCGGTGCCGAGAATAGTCAGCGATGTGAATAGCGAGCTTAGGGAAATGATTGCCAGGACGCTGCTGCCGGCAAGGTCAGTGAACAAACCGAGATTGATCGGGTAGGTCAATGCCACGAGCCCTGCCGCTGCAGGAACTGACAGGAGATAGGTCAGGAAAAAGGTCTTTTCAATGACTTTCTGCGTTCCGAGACGATCATTCTGCGCCAGTTTCGCCGAAATATTCGGGATGAGCGGCAGAATGACAGAGCTGGCAAAAACGGTGACGATCTGCACGAGCGCCAGCCCACGGCCATAAATGCCGTATAAGTAATTGACATTGTCCGCCGAATTTTGATAGGCCTTTAACGCGGACGGAATCGTGACCGAATCCACGAGATTCAATAAGGCCATCGTAATGGCACCGAATGCAATTGGTATGGATATATAAAGGATGCGTTTTGCCGTCCTTTTGAAATGGCCGAAATTATAAGGAAGCGCTTTGTTGACGCGCACTTCCGAGCGTCCGTATCGAAAACGGAGGTAGACGAATGAAGCCAAGGCCCCGAAGGAGGAGCCGATCATGATTCCGCCTGCCACTTCGCTGTCCGAATACAGATTCTGGACAAGATAAGCCGCGATGAGAAGAATCAGCCCGACGCGGACGAATTGTTCGATCACCTGTGACACGGCTGTCGGGGTCATATTTTCGTGCCCCTGGAAATAGCCGCGGTAAACCGCCATATACGGCGCGATTAAAAGCGTGGCTGATACGATGAGGAGCGCCGGCCGCGTTGAACTTCCTCCCAGGACTTCGGCAATCTGGTATGAAAATAAATAAAGCAATAAAAAACTGCCGATGCCGAACATGGCCGCTAAAATTCCGGACGTTATGAAGATGTCTTTGACTTCCTGTTCGTCCCCTCTAGCCCTTGATTCGGCGACCAATTTTGAAATGGCGATCGGAATGCCGGCAACCGACAGGATGAGGGCCACCATATAGACCGGGTAAACCAACGTGAAAATTCCGAGCACCTCATCCCCCGCGATGTTCTGGAGCGGGATACGGAACAGGCTGCCCAGAATTTTCGACAGCAACGCTGCCGCTGACAGGATAATCGTGCCTTTCAGCAATGTGTGCTTCATCGCTTGCTCTTGGCTTTCTTGCCGATGACTGTTGCAGCGAATTTCGGCAGCACGAGCATGCGTTTCCAGCGAGAAGGCTGTTTGAT
>DATHVZ010000006.1:0-38466 GCA_035461005.1 Planococcus sp. (in: firmicutes)
TCGGTTGCGAGATGGTCATGTTGAATGAGCGGCTTTCTGAAAAGGAGCTGGATTATCAGCTGACAGATTCCGAGGCTGCGTTTTTATTGGTGGATGAAGAATTGCAGAAGAGGATTGATTTCGACAATAAAATCCTGTTCAGTGAAGTAAGAAATGCGCCGGCTATCGAATTTGTTCCGGCAAGAGAATGGAAGAAGGACCGGACGATATCGATTATGTACACATCCGGCACGACCGGTTATCCCAAAGGGGTCCGCCAAACAGCCGAAAACCATTTCTCAAGTGCCGTTTCTTCTGCCCTGAATATCGGCATCTCGCCTGAAGATGTATGGCTGTGTGTCATGCCACTATTCCATATCAGCGGTTTTTCGATCTTGATGCGATCGCTGGTTTATGGCATGGGCGTACAGCTGCATCCAAAATTTGACGCAGAATCTTGTGCCAATGAATTGGGTGCGGGCACAGTGACCCATATGTCCGTCGTTGCGGTGACGCTGGAGCGGGTATTGAATGTGTTGGAAACTGAACTTATGGATGTATCACCGAAATTCAAATCCATGCTTGCAGGTGGAGGACCGGTTCCGGTTTCCTATATTGAACGGGCTGAGAAATTTGGCATCTCTGTCTTGCAGACTTACGGCATGACAGAAACTTCTTCTCAGACGACTACGCTGCAGCCTGCCGATGCAAAACGAAAAATTGGGTCATCCGGCAAGCCGTTATTTTTGTATCAGATCAAAATCGGGGATGATGCGGCAGTCCTTGAAAAAGGGGAGATCCAAATTCGGGGTCCTCAGGTGACGCCGGGGTATATCGGGAAATATGCGGAACGCGAAGTGCAGGAAGAGGGCTGGTTCCCTACAGGGGATATTGGTTATGTCGATGAGGAAGGATTCCTGTTTGTCGTCGACAGGCGTTCGGATTTGATTGTATCGGGTGGAGAAAACATCTATCCGGCAGAAATCGAGAAAGTGCTGCTTGGCCATCCAGCTATCCGTGAAGTGGGCGTATGCGGCATGGCGGACCAGCAATGGGGAGAAGTGCCGGCGGCTTTTGTCGTATTGAATGAAGGGGTATCAATGGAAAGTTTGCGAGAGTTTTTGAAAGAGCAGATTGCCGGGTATAAAATACCGAAACTGATACGGGAAGTGGAAGCACTGCCGCGCAACGCTTCCAATAAGGTGCTGAGAAGAGAGTTGAAATCATGGCTTTGACCATTCGGGAAATCCGGTTTCATAGAATAAAGAGAAAGTTGAAAAAACCTTTCGTCACGTCGCTTCAGACTGTTCGGGAACGGGAATCGATTATTGTTACTGTCGAATCAGACAGCGGACTTAAGGCTTATGGTGAATGTGTGGCATTCTCGACTCCATGGTACACGGAAGAAACGGTGGAAAGCTGTGCTTTTGTCATGGAGCAGGTTTTGAAGCCTTTATTGATGCAAAAAAAATTGAACGGACCAGAAGAAGTGGCGGAAATATTCGGAGCTGTAAAAGGCAATAACATGGCGAAAGCGGCCATTGAAATGGCCGTATGGGACCTTTTTGCAAGAGACGAAAGGGTTCCTTTATGGCAGTATATTGGTGGAACGCATATACAAATTTCAGCTGGGGTGGTGGTTGCTGCCGGTTCTGAGGAATTGGTGAGGGATCTTGACCAGGCTGCGGCAAACGGGTACAGCCGCATTAAAGTTAAGATATCCCCGACCACAGATGTGGCGCTGCTGAAGAAAGTTGTCAGCAGCTATCCTGAAATACTGTTTTTTGGAGATGCCAATGGAGGATTTGCCGAAGAGACGTTTGAGCGGCTGCGAACTTTCGATGAGGTCGGATTTATTCTGATTGAGCAGCCCTTTGGTGTACAGGAATGGAAGCTGCATGCCAGGGCGAACCGTGAGTTGAAAACGCCGATTTGCCTGGATGAAAGTATTACAAGCATTTTGGATGTAGAGCGTATGATTGAAATGAAAGCCGGAGAAATTGTCGTATTAAAAATGGGGCGGCTTGGTGGCTGGACTGAAACGTTGAAAATCGTCGAGTTATGCCGTCGCAATAACATTAGAATGTGGGTCGGCGGCATGATAGAGTTCGGAGTTTCCAAGGCGCATAATCTCGCTTTGGCATCGCTTCCGGATATTGTGCTCCCAGGAGACTTTTCAGATTCACGCCATTTCTGGGAACAAGATATCATTTCGCCGGAGATTGAAGTGAGGGATGGGAAGATCAGCTTACAGAATAAAGTTGGTATTGGATATGAAGTTAATTTAGATGGAGTCGGACTTTAAGAGTCTGGCTCCATTTTTTTGTGTCTTTTTTCGGAAAATATATGATAAGATAAATTGGAACTTTCTGTATAGTATGTAATTTTATTATACGAAGTATTGGAGCGGATAAAAGATGATGATGAAGCGTTTTATTGCCATAATGTGTTTCTTGATAATTGCCTCCATCTGTTTTACTCGGAATGTGATTGCCATCATAAAAAGAAAGAAGTGAAAGGCGCATGAGCTTCTGGAAATTCATGATTTCATTTTTTATCGTAAGCACGATAGCGGATCTTACTTACCTTCAATATGAATTTTTTCAGTACAAATTATTTTTCGGCAATGAATTTCTTTGGAGTTCACCGCTAAAATTCATGATTGAGATTTTTATATTTGCTGTGCTGCTTTATGGTGTATATAATTTTTTGGAATTTCTGGAGAAATGGCGAATGGAACGGAAGTACATAAAAGCAAAAAACAATCGCAACGAAGAAAGAGGATAAGGGGTGCTCCATGAATCCACGAATATTTTTCAGCGTCTTGTCAGCAATTATTTTCGGGTGGATTGCTGCGGGCACCTATGCCAGTTCACAGCATTTGGAACAGCCGGTTTTCCTGGATCATTATTTTAAGGACT
Source organism: Planococcus sp. (in: firmicutes) (assembly GCA_035461005.1). GTDB lineage: Bacteria > Bacillota > Bacilli > Bacillales_A > Planococcaceae > Planococcus. Next base: position 2,901 of record DATHVZ010000006.1, read on the forward strand.
ATGCGGATGAGCAACTGCAGATGCAGTTTTATTACCTGACGAATAGCGGGGATAATAAAACGATTAATTTTGTTGAGCTTGGCGATATACCAGCATTTGTCGATGGCTATCATGAAATGTTTATGGAAGGAACGCCTTATGTGCAGCGATATGGTCCTCATGAATTAAGGACCGTCAGCGTCACCCTGGATTCCTATGAACTAAGCCAATTAAAAGAAAAAGTCACCGTTAATGAAATGACTGTGTACTTGTCCGACGGCGAGTCTTTCGTGGCAGATATCGGTGAGATAATTATTTATCCTGAAGAGCTGTCAGCCAAAACTTACGTATCGCAAAATTCAAGCAGCGGAGATTGGACGGCTTCTTACCTCCAGGCAGAAGAAAAAATTTCCATCCTCGGTATGAACCCTCATATACCTGATGCAGTTTTAGAGAGCATGAAAGTTCATGTTCCTCAATCGGAGGATATGATTTTTAGTCAAACTAATTATGTCCAGGCGCTTGAAGAACAGCTCAACGATGGTAAAGGTAAAGAGTATCAGGATTTGGATTACCCGGTGAATTTGGATAAAGGGGAAGGGTTCGCAATTTCGATTCAGAACAAGGGGGATGCAAAATTCGTTTTAGACTCCTGGCTGATGATCGAAGGGGAAGACCAAAACGGTTCTGTGATACAATTTCCAGCTTATTTATATCACATTCCACAATTGACCGGAAAGAATGTAAAAGCCATTATTGAAAGCAAAGGAGCGGGTGAGTAGATGAAAAGATCTTTGGGCAAGATCTTATATGGATATGTTTTCATTTTTCTCGCTATCCGTGTTGGGGTGGACATTTTGGCTGATCCCATCGGATATTTCCTGATTGCTGCAGGGTGTTATAAACTTGGTGAAGTTTTTAATGAGGGCAAAATAGCTGCATATATTTCGATTGCTTTAATTTTTTTCTCGGTGCCTGCCGTGTTCATCGATTTCAATCTTGTTGAAAGTGGGCCCTGGTATTATTACTCCAATTTCTTGTTCACAGGTGAACTCGTTTTGACTTTCTATCTGTTCAGAATGCTGAAAAAGATAGCTGAAAGAAATGGTGAGCATGGGTTAGCTCAACGGACCCAGCGTTTATTCAATATTTATATTCCTGTAAACTTGCTGATGCTTGCACTAAGCGCTTTTCTGACAGTTTTCGCAGTTGAAAACCTGCAGATATTGGCATTCTTCCTGGTCATCATCCTATTGGTATTAAACATAGCTTTTCTTATTTTGCTCATTGCATTCCGAAAAGCTGTTAGAGATGATAAACCACCGTTAATCTTAACTGAAGAAGGGAGCAAGTCCATTTAATGAAATTCTATATCGCATCAAGTTTTACAAATAAAGAGGTAGTCAGGTCTGCTGCTAAATCGTTGATAGAAAGCGGGTATACCCAAACTTTCGACTGGACAGCCAATTTGCGGGCGTCTACAATTGGTGAGCTGAAAATCTTTGGTGGGTTGGAGCGGAATGCGGTGCTTGAAGCAGATTTCCTGATTGTCATACTGCCAGGTGGGAAAGGCAGCCATATCGAAATGGGAATTGCAATCGGTCAACGTAAAACTGTATATCTCGTATCGGAAAGGTCTGAGGTGTTCGAGTTTGAAGTGACCAGTACCTTTTATCATTTGCCGGAAGTGGAGATTCTTGTAGGTCCTATAGGTGACAGCATCGATAAAATACAAAGAATAGAACAAACAAGCAAAAGCGTCCAATGAACTTCCATTGGACGCTTTCTTATTTTCAAGCAATTCAGGGTTAGCAGAAACAAAATCAGCTAATTGCCCTTTCGATGAAACAATTATTTAAGAATCTTCTCGAGTACTTCAAGATTTTTTTCCATGAGCGTAAAATACGTTTCGTTGTTATCGATGTCTTCCTGTGTCAAAACACCAAGGTTATGCATTTCAACAGCTTCAGCTCCGACTTCTTTCTGGACGACTTCCGTCAGGTTTGAAGACACGTTCTGTTCGAACACAATGTATTCGATATTTTTCTCGCGGGCCAGATCGACGATTTCCGTCAATTCTTTTTGGGAAGGTTCATCCTGGCTGTTCAGTCCTGCAACAGCTACCTGTTCAAAACCGTATGGCTCAGAAAGGTAAGTGAAGGCTGCATGTGAGACAAAAAAGGTATCCTTTGATACTCGTTCATGCAACTCGCTGAAGGAAATCTCCAATTGTTCGAGCTCCTCGATCAATGCAGCGTGGTTTGTTTCATAAACTTCTGTATTGTCGGGATCTTGCGTAATCAGTGAATCTTTGATGGAATCAGCAAGATTTTGGCTAAGTGTTGGTGAAATCCAGACGTGAGGATCGGTAGAACCGTGGTCATGGCCTTCATGGCCATTTTCCTCTTCATGTTCTCCTTCTTCATCATGCGAGTCGCCTTCGTCTCCATGCTCGTCATGTGAGTCACCTTCGTCTCCGTGCTCGTCATGCGAGTCACCTTCGTCGTCGTGCGAGTCGTGTTCATCCTCGTGCTCATCATCATGATCGTCGTGAGAATCCTCTTCTTCACGGGCTTCTACACCATCCTGCATCAATGCAGCATCCAATTGTTCGTCCGTAATGGAATCAGCAAGCGCTGCAAATTCCACATCTTGACCTTCGAGGGTGTGCTTCGCACTGTCTATGAAGCCCTCTAGGCCAAGTCCGATGTAAAACATCAGATCAGCTTCGGCGATGGCGATCATGTCCTGCTGGGTCGGTTCAAAAGTATGTTCATTGGCACCGGCCGGGTACACGGACTGGACCTCGACCAGGTCTCCACCAATTCTTTCCGTAAAATAAGTAAGGGGATAGACCGTTGTATAAACCTGCAGTTTTTCGCTGTTCTCTGCATTGGCAGATTCAGATGACTCTCCAGAATCTTTGGTATCAGTCTCTGTCGAACCGCAAGCAGCCAGGGCAAAAATGGGTAGCAATAAAGTAGATAAAATCAATTTTTTCATATTGTTCCTCCAAAATGTAATGATTACGTTTTATGTTCCAGTAGTATCTTAACCCATCCTTTTTTCAAACACAAGAAAAACCTCCAAATTATTTTTTTGGAGGCCATTCGTCGGGGACAAAATCCACGCCGCCTTTATTGAAGGGATGGCAGCTGAGGATCCGTTTTATTGCCAGATAGCCGCCTTTCAATGCGCCGTGTTTTTCCACGGCTTCAATGCCGTAATGGGAACAGGTCGGATAAAATCGGCAGCTGGGCGGGGACAGGGGGGAGATGAACCGCTGGTAAAAGCGGAAAATTTTAATCATTACAGTTTTCAATTCAATCGCCTTCTTTTTTCATCCAGTATAGGAAACTCATATGTTTATTGTAGGGATTATGAAGGTAATAATAAAGTATATGAACTTATCAAAAGAAATGGAGATTGGTGCTGAGCGTCTTCTAGCGCTTGGCGGCAAACCGGTCGCAACGATGAAAGAACAGCTGGATTTATCGGTTGTCAAGGAAGCGACGAGCAAGGAAAATACGGAAGAAATGGTCGAGACGGTCGTAAGCGACTATGATAAGATCATGAAATCATTGAAAAAAGGCATGGAATTCGCAGTTGAAGATGGCGATGATATGACGGAAGACATGCTGAACGCCATTCATCAGGGTCTTGAGAAGCATTCATGGATGCTTTCTGCATTCCTGGGTGAAAAGAAGTAAAATAGAAATACACAGGCGCACACGGTTCGATTTGTGTGCGCTTTTTTATTTGTTCAGGAGTGAGAAAAATGGAATACACGGATTTAAAAGGGTACAGTTGCCGGCTGACATTTGAACCGGGTGCTTTTCTGATTGCAAGCAGGCATGTGCTGGTCATTGCAAAATATAACGGCAAATGGCTGTTAACGAAACATCCGGAACGTGGTCTGGAATTTCCGGGCGGCAAGGTGGAAACTGGAGAAAGTCTGTCGGACGCCGCGAAGAGGGAAGTATATGAAGAGACAGGTGGAGTTGTTGAAGGGCTGGAGTGGTTCGCGGAATACGTCGTTCAAAGTGAACAGGCTTTCTGTAAAACTGTTTTCATTGCAGAAGTTTCAACAATTATGGACATTGAGCTGATGGAAACAGAAGGGGCTATTTTGGTGGATAGATTGGAGCCGGACAGCAGGTACAGTTTTCTGATGAAAGATGACGGAATGAAAGAAATTATGGAGCGGGTGAGCCTGAATGGAAAATGGAAAGATTAGTTCGAAGAGGCGTTATCCTTCACCCAATCCACATGTGAAGCTGACTGAAATTGTTTATTGGTCGGAAGGGTTGCGGGTCAAAGGGCTGCTTGCTGAACCGAAAGTGCCGGGTGATTACAGCGGGTTGCTGTATTTGCGCGGTGGTATTCAGTCGATCGGCATGGTCAGGCCGGCACGCGCTGCGCAATATGCGATGCAAGGCTTTGTTGTGTTTGCTCCGTATTACCGGGGCAATCGTGGAGGTGAAGGCCGGGATGAATTTGCCGGAGCGGACCGCTGGGATGCGGTACATGCGGTTGATGTGCTGAAGCAATTCTGTAATGGTCAGGTGCACCTGCTGGCATTTTCAAGAGGCGGCATCATGGCGCTCTGGACTGCCGTGCTGAGGGATGATATAACATCGCTTGTCACTTGGGCAGGCGTCACAGATACCGTGCTGACGTATAAAGAGCGACCGGATATGCGCCGTATGATGAAACGCATTTACGGAGGCACGCCAAATACCGCGCTAACTGCCTATGAAGAAAGAAATCCGCTCCTGCGGTTGGATGAAGCGACTGCGCCGATGCTGATCATCCATGGGCTGAAAGATGAAAACGTGCTGCCTGCACAGGCATTTCTTCTTGAATCCGCCTTGAAGCTCAATGGCCAAGCACATGAAACCTGGTATTTCCCGGACTATAATCATTTCTTCCCGCCAGCCGCAAACCGCAAAACGGTTGCGGCGTTGGCGCATTGGATGAAGGAGCAAGAAAGCCCTGACCGAAGGTAGTTCGGTCAGGGCTTTGCGACGAAGCTGTTATTGGTAAATGAAAAAAGCACAGCCGGCGATTCGCCGGCTGTGCTTTTGATTATCAGTTTTTCAATGGGCCGCCTAAGCTGCTGATGTCAGCAGAAACGGAACCAAATTTCTTAAAGTTGTCCTGGAACTTTTGGGCAAGTTCCTTCGCTTTTGTATCGTAGGCTGCTTTGTCAGCCCATGCGTCACGAGGATTAAGAACTCCAGTCGGCACTCCAGGAATTTCCTGCGGGATGCTGAGACCGAAAATAGCTTCCTGTTCTGTCTTAACGTTGTTCAACTCGCCTCTGATCGCTGCGCGGACCATTGTGCGGGTATAAGAAAGTTTCATGCGGTTTCCGACGCCATATTCGCCGCCAGTCCAACCGGTGTTGACCAGGAAGACTTCCACTTCATGCTCATCGATTTTATTGCCAAGCATTTCTGCGTAGACAGTTGCATGCAACGGAAGGAAAGGCGATCCGAAGCAAGTTGAGAATGTCGCTTCTGGAGATGTGATGCCGCGTTCTGTACCGGCTAGTTTTGATGTATAGCCGCTTAGGAAATGATACATAGCCTGTTCTTTCGTCAATTTGCTGATTGGAGGCAAAACGCCGAATGCATCAGCAGTCAGGAAGACGATCGTTTTCGGATGTCCAGCCATAGACGGGTGGATGCTGTTGTCGATTGCGTCAATCGGGTAAGCAGCGCGTGTGTTTTCTGTTAAAGAACCATCATCGTAATCCGGGATGCGTGTTTCTGGATCAACGACAACATTTTCAAGAACGGAACCGAAGCGGATCGCGTCAAAAATTTGCGGTTCATTTTCACGTGAAAGGTTGATCGTTTTCGCGTAGCAGCCGCCTTCGATATTAAAGACGCCGTTATCCGACCAGCCGTGCTCGTCATCGCCGATCAATTTACGGTTTTGGTCTGCAGACAACGTGGTTTTGCCTGTTCCAGATAAGCCGAAGAACAAAGTAACATCTCCATCTTGGCCAACGTTAGCTGAGCAATGCATCGGAAGAATTCCTTTTTCAGGAAGGATATAGTTCATGATTGAGAAGATGGATTTTTTCATTTCGCCTGCGTATTCAGTGCCGCCGATCAAAATCACTTTCTTTTCCATGGAAACGATGATGAAAGTTTCAGAACCCGTTCCATCTACTTCTGGATCCGCTTGGAAAGTAGGGGCGTAAACTACTGTAAATTCAGCATCATGGATTTTCATTTCTTCTGCTGTAGGACGGATAAATAATTGATGGGCAAACAAATTATGCCAAGCGTATTCATTGATCGTCTGGATGTGAAGGCGAGATTCAGGGTCTGCACCGGCAAAGCCTTTAAAGACGAAAAGTTCATCTTTTTGCTTGAGATGCGCAAGGACTTTGGCATATAGGTTTTCAAAAACTTCAGAAGAAATTGGGCGATTCACATTGCCCCAGTCAATTTTGTCTTTCGAAATATCTTCTTCTACAATATACTTGTCTTTAGGCGAGCGGCCTGTGTATTTTCCTGTTTCGGCTTTAACGGCACCTTCACGTGTCAGAACTGCTTCTCCGCGTGATGTTGCAGCTTCCACTAATTGTGGCACTGACCATTGTGTATTGACATTTGGGCCATCTAAAAGATCTTTCAAATCGCTGACGAAGTTAAGTGAGTTCATATATGTACCTTCCTTTTCGGTTATTCCCAAGGTATTGGGGAAGAGTTGGATTCGAACAATAGTATAACACATTAACCCCATTAGTCTATACTAATAACCCGGTGTAAATGAAAATTCCTCATTAAAGGCATAACTGATACTCGAATCGGGATGTTTTCAAGCATTCGATCCGAATAAATGATGAAAATCGTTGACATCATATGGTCTATTCCGTATGATAAAAAATTGAACGGATACTCTTATTCCGAGCTGGTGGAGGGGGCAGGCCCTATGAAACCCGGCAACCTGCTGCATTTTGCAGCGCTGGTGCCCAACCTGAAGCAAGGCGCTTAGGCCTTGGACGATAAGAGTGAAAGGTGCTTATGATGATTTCTCCTTTCCTCATTTATTGATGAGTGAAGGGATTTTTTTATGGAATGCCCTTAATCCTCGTGTACAAAGGCCACAACGGCTTGAAGTTCAATCCAGAACGTTTGGAACGGACTTGACATGGGAAAACGAGTACCGTATCAATTTCGAGAGCAATCTCGCAGGATATAAGGAGGAACATTTTTGAAAAACCGTCGATTATTCACTTCAGAATCAGTAACAGAAGGACATCCGGATAAAATCTGTGATCAAATCTCAGATGCCATCCTGGACGCGATCCTCGCAGAAGACCCGAACGCACGAGTAGCGTGCGAAACTACTGTTACCACAGGACTTGTTCTGGTGGCAGGGGAAATTACAACATCAACTTACGTGGATATTCCGAAAGTCGTGCGCCAAACGGTGAAGGAAATCGGATATACACGTGCCAAATATGGCTTTGATTCTGAAACGAGTGCCGTCTTGACTGCAATCGATGAGCAATCGCCGGATATCGCTGCCGGTGTGAACGTGGCCCTTGAATCGCGTGAAGGCCAGATGACAGATAAAGAATTGGATGATATCGGAGCTGGAGACCAAGGTCTGATGTTCGGATACGCTTCCAATGAAACAGAAGAATTAATGCCGTTGCCGATCAGCCTTGCCCATAAACTGGCGAGACGTCTGGCGGAAGTAAGAAAAGAAGATATTCTTCCTTACCTTCGTCCGGATGGCAAAACACAGGTAACGATTGAATATGATGAAAACGATAAGCCGGTGCGTGTCGATACGATTGTCATTTCCACACAGCATCACCCGGAAGTTTCGCTTGAACAGATTCAGCGCAACGTCAAGGAATATGTCATCGACGCAGTTGTTCCGGCTGAGCTGCTTGACGCTGAAACGAAATATTTCATCAACCCGACAGGCCGTTTCGTTATCGGCGGACCTCAGGGAGATGCTGGATTGACTGGACGCAAAATCATCGTTGACACTTACGGTGGGTATGCTCGCCACGGCGGCGGTGCATTCTCCGGCAAGGACCCAACGAAAGTTGACCGTTCTGGCGCCTATGCAGCGCGTTACGTAGCGAAGAATATTGTCGCTGCCGGCCTCGCGGACAAATGTGAAGTGCAATTGGCGTATGCCATCGGTGTTGCACACCCGGTTTCGATTTCCTTCGATACATTTGGAACAGGCAAAGTCGACGAGAGCCAATTGATCGATCTGGTACGCAATAATTTTGACCTGCGTCCTGCCGGCATCATCAAAATGCTTGATCTTCGCCGTCCAATCTACAAGCAGACAGCAGCTTATGGACATTTTGGCCGTACAGATGTGGATCTTCCTTGGGAGCGCACAGACAAAGTGAACGCTTTGAAAGAACAAGCAGGAATTTAATAGAAACAAAAACCGCACAAACCCTCGGGCTTGTGCGGTTTTTGTTTATTTTTGAAGTGATTTATAATAGGCGGCTTTTTCAGCGTATTCACGGACAATGCGCTCCATGTCAGCGATGTCTTCTTCCGTGAGATCGCGGATCACTTTGGCGGGACGGCCGAAAGCCAGTTTGCCAGGGGGGATGACTTTTCCTTGCGGGACGAGGCTGCCGGCTCCGACAAATGCGCCTTCGCCGATTTCAGCGCCGTCCAGAATGATCGAGCCCATGCCAATCAATGCATTTTTGCGGACAACGCAGCTGTGGAGGGTGACCTGATGGCCGACTGTGACGTTGTCTTCAAGGATCAATGGATTGTCCGGGCTCTGGTGGAGCATGCAAAAATCCTGGATATTGGTCCTGTTGCCGATAATGGTTGGAGCGACGTCACCGCGGACGACGGTATTGAACCAGATGGAAGATTCCGCTCCAATTGTGACGTCGCCTGTGATGGTTGCAAAGTCAGCGATGAAAGCTGATGGGTCTATTTGCGGGTGTTTATCTTTGTATGGGTAAATCATGGTAAAACTCCTTTAATAAAGATAAGATATCTTTAATGGTAGCAAAAGCGTTGGAAAGGTCAACTTTAAGATCTGATTTCCGCTGAGAATGGATGGAAGGGGGCACAAGATATGTGGAAATGGCAGGCCGAGGGACAACCGAAAGCAGTGGTCGTGATCATTCACAGTGCGTATGAGCACCATCTGCGCTACGCCTGGCAGATCAAGCAATGGCGCAGTGCCGGTTTTCATGTGGTCATGGGGGATTTGCCCGGCCACGGCAAAAACGGCATCAATCATACGGTTCACCGTGAATCTTTTGAAGTATACGAAGGAGCGGTCAATGAAATGCTGGAGGTGGCAATCGATCTGGAATTGCCGGTATTCATCGTGGCACACGGCCTCGGAGCGACACTCGCGATCAATTACCTCAGCAATCACTCCGTTGAAGTGGCGGGGGCGGTTTTTACGTCGCCATGGCTGCAGCTGATCAGGACGCCGTCCAAATTATCCAGCGCGTTGTCCGGACTTTCGAAAATCACATCCCAGATGAAGATCAAACACGACATTACAATAGAAGACCTGACCCGAAACCCGGAAGTCATTGAACTTGAAAGGGACGATGAATATTATAAACCGCTCATCACAATCGGCTGGTATAAGGAACTCCAGGCTTATATGAAACAGGCAACGAGCGGGAAACAGAAATACCCCGATATTCCGACTTTCGTCCAGACTGCCGGACATGATCTGATATCGGATAAGGAAGTTTCGAAACATTGGTTGAAACAGCAGGTACTGCATGATTTCCGTTACAAGGAATGGAGAGAAGCCAATCATGATCTCTTTCAGGAACCGGAGCGGAATGATGTCTTCACCAATTCGCATTTATTCATTAAAAGCATTTTGAATTCGATTGGTTATGTTGTGAAATGAATATGGAAAGGAATGGGTGAGTATGGCATTGCGTTACAGTATTCTTGATCAATCGCCAGTTTCAGAAGGCAGCAATCCCGGCGAAGCATTGAAGCAAACCGCCACACTGGCCCAGTCTGCAGAAGAATGGGGCTACACCCGCTTTTGGGTATCAGAACACCATGACGCTCCGACTTTGGCAGGTTCCTCTCCGGAGATTCTGATTTCCCACCTCGGTGCAGTAACTGAAACGATCCGGCTCGGTTCTGGAGGAGTTATGCTTCCGCATTATTCCTCCTTTAAAATTGCGGAGAATTTCAAGCTGTTGGAAGCTCTGTACCCCGGTCGAATCGATGCCGGGGTCGGCCGTGCGCCAGGCGGGATGCCTCGCGCTTCGCTGGCGCTGAATGAAGGCCGTTCACGCAATACCGATCGTTTTCCGGACCAGATAGATGAACTTTCGATGTATCTGAATGATGCCATCCCTGAGGACCATATGTACCATGGCATGAAGGCGACACCGCTGACGGAGTCTGCGCCTCCAATATGGATTCTTGGATCCAGCATGACGTCGGCTTTATTGGCCGCTGAAAAGGGTCTGCCTTATATGTTCGCGCATTTCATCAACGGTGAAGGCGGACAGGATTTTACCCGTACTTACAAGGAACGGTTCGAGAGTACCGAAGGCAAGGTTCCTTATGTCGGTTTTGCAATTTTTGTGATTTGCCAGGAAACGGAACAGGAAGCGGAGCGTATCGCCGCTTCACTCGATCTTGCACTTTCCATGGGAGCACAAGGCATGCCGTCGAAAGGGACGCCTTCCCCTGAAAAAGCGCAGGCTTACGAATATTCCAAGTTTGAGAATCTTCTTGTGCAAGAGAACCGCCGGCGTATGGTCGTTGGCAACCCCGTGCAGGTGGCTGACCGTTTGGAGGCATTCGCGCAGGAATACGATGCGGATGAAGTGATGCTGGTATCCATCACCTATGATTTCAAAGATAAATTGGAGTCGTTCAAACTGATTGCCGAAGAACTGAAAAAACGCCTGACGGCTTGACCCGTCGGGCGTTTTCTTTTTGAGTTTATTCCCCGTAGGTTTTCAGCACTTCCTGGAGCGGAATCTTTTCGATTTTCCTGCGGCTGAGATAGGTGCTGGCGAAGTAAATGACCAGCAGCAACCCCAGCGTGATCAATGCAAAGACAGGTTCGAATATCAGCGGCAGCACGATGCCGTAATCCTGTGCAAAGACAATGATCAGGTGCCTGAGCACAAACAACGCAATCGGAATGCTGATGAGATAGGAAAGCAGCGCATAAACGAAATAACTGCTCAATATCATCGAATTCACTTCGCGCCGGCTGTATCCGAGAACTTTCAGCAATGAAATGGCGTAATAATTTTTCTCGACCGTAAAAGAAGTAAGCACAAACAGGATGCTTGCGGCTATGATGGCAGCTCCAGCAATCATGACATTGAATATTAAATTGGAATAACTGGCCATCGATTGGGACTGGTTGATGATACCGGCTTTGGAAACCACTGTCTGATAGTTTTCGGAAGAAGGCGGGGCCAGAGAATAAATGCCATTATAAAGGTCTGGCGAGCGATTGTCCGTCAGCAGAAGGCTGAGCGTTTCCCGATCGACGTAAATTTTATCTGCCGTGTATTCTTCCACAACCCCGCGGACAATGAATTTGGTTTCTTCGTTATTGATTTCGACCAGCAGGGTGTCGCCGGTTTTGATGTTCTGTGTGGCCCGCAATCTTTCGCTGATTACGGCGCCGTTGCTTAGCGATGCCGTGATTGCTTTTCCGGAGTCATCATAAAGCCTGTACAGCCGGTTGTCCGGCGACAACCCGTGTAAGGTGATGTTGTCGCCGGCATGCTCAGCGAAAGGGAAGGCCAGGAATTTTTCCTCGCCGTTCTGTAAAGGAGGCGGCGGCTGAGTGGCATCGAGAAAAGCTTCGTATTCGTAATCAACGTTTGGAAGATAGCCAACGGTCAGCCGTTCGATAGAGCCATTGAGCATCAGTGCAAAAAAGATCAATAACGTGGAAAACATGATGCCAATGAAGAAAATCAGAAAACTGCCGGTGCTCCGGATGGCCTGCAGGTATTTAAACTTGGTTGCGCCAGACGCACCAGACAGCAGCCTGCTAACCGCTCGGCTGAGACGATTGATTGAGGGATTGACAGGCGGACTGAGCAAGGTCAGGGCGCGCTCGCCGAGTATCCGGTAAATAATGAATCCCGATACCGCTGAAAAGAACAGCAGCGGCACCAAAATGGCGGTCGCAAAAACGAGCCAGCTTTGGTCGATGTCGGCAGATGGCAGCAGATAAAAATCCAGGTACAAATCTTTCAACGGTTCAGCTGCCACCCATCCAAGAACATAGCCGATCGCCAGCATAACGAAAGCGAATGCCGAAATCGCTAAAAAATAGGGAGCGGCAATTTCCAGCCGGCCATAGCCAAGGGCTTTCAGAATGCCAATCTGGCTGCGCTCGGCTTGCAGCAGGTTGAGGATCATGATGGAAACGATAATAACTGCAATCGCCGCAATGAAGATGCTGAGCCCGAGCGACATCGTTTTGCCCTCATTCAGTTCCCCGTAGATGGCGCCGCTGCGGGACGTGTTTTCCGTAGCCGCGATCTGGGCGATGAAGGGAAGTTCTTCTTCATCAAATGCAGTGTCCAACTCTTCCACCTCTGGGATGGTCCCCGCCAATCGGAAACTTTCGGGATCATTGAGTTCTTCGTAGGCCGCGTCCGTCAGCAGCATCAATGCCTGCAGCCCGGCGTCTATATTGAAACCGTCCCCGAACATCGGCAGCGTGTAGTCCGGCAGCAGCACAAAACCCGTAACGGTATAGTCATTGGCGTTGACGGCCAGGACGTCGCCGATGTTGATGCTGTTTTTCTCTGCATAGATTTTATTGATGGCGATTTCGGATGGACCAGCGGGCTTGCGTCCCTCTTCAATGAAGGATTGATTGATCCGTTCGGCATCTTTTGCCATTAAAGCAGTATGAGTATCCCCGTCCAGCGTATAATTGGCTATTTTAAATTCACGCAGTTCCAGCGATGTGTCCGGGTATTGAAGGCTGAATGCCTCGATGCGCCGGTCCATGAGCGCTTGGAAAAGCTCCGGAGCTGCCTGTTTGAGGTCGCTCAAAGTAAAGATTCCTTCGGCCAGAAAACGTGCAACCGCCGGATCCAGGGCTTCTTGTTGTGACACCGTATTCAGCATTTCGACCGAAAAGTCTTCTTGATTGTAATCATTGAGGTAACGCTCCGTCGGTTCTTCGATGCCGCTGATTCCATAAAACATCATGGTATAGGTGAGCGAGCTGAGAATAATGATGATTCCGATGGCGGCAAGCTGCATCCATTTTTTGCGCAAAGCCCTGAGCACATTTTTCTGCAGCATCTGGCATCCTCCTTATCCCCAGTGAATGTCATGGGCATCTTTTATTGTTTTATTGACGGTCACTTCAACGATTTTTCCGGAATTCATCTTGATCACTTTGTCGGACATTTCTGAGATGCCGACATTATGGGTGATGACGACAATTGTTTTTTTGTATTCCCGGTTAAGGTCCTGCAGTAGTTTCAGGACATTTTTGGAATTCATTTCGTCGAGCGACCCTGTCGGCTCATCGCAGAAGATGACAGCCGGATTTTTGGCAAGGCTGCGGGCAACGGAAACCCGCTGCTGTTCACCGCCGGACAGCTGGCTCGGGTATTTGTTGCGGGTGTCCTGCAGGCCGATTTTTGCCAGCAGTTCGTCGATATCCAGTGGATTTGTCCCGATATCTGCACCAATCTGGATATTTTCATAGACCGTCAGATTTTGCAGCAGATTGTATTGCTGGAAGATAAATCCCAAATACTGCCGGCGAAAGCGGGTCATGCCGCTTTCCGGCAAGCCGGTCAATTCCTGGTCGAAAAAAGTGATTTTTCCTGACGTCACGGTATCCAGTCCGCTGATCACATTGAGCAGCGTGCTTTTCCCGCTGCCGCTCGGGCCCAGAATGACAGCGAATTCGCCTTCACTGATTTCCAGGTCGATATTTTTTAAGGCATCGGTTTCAATAGCTCCACTCCGGTAGGTTTTGGTAACATCTGTCAATGTAATCACTCCGTTCACCGCCTAAAGATTATTGGATGAAGACTCTCGAAAAAAGTGAATGACTGTGTTTTTGGCCTGAAATAATCGCACCCCGCGTGTATTACAGGAAAGCAATGAGTAATTGTTTTCATTATAATACAAATATTCTGAAAATAAAGCATTGTATCATCTACTAAGATAGGGGTGGTGAGGCTTAGGGTCAGGCGCCCATTCCGATGAAATATTCGCGGTACGCGATAAAGGTGATGACGACCATGATTGCGGTATACAGGATGGAACCGATCAGCACATACGACCTTTCAGCTGTGGCGGCCTGACGTTCCATGCGGATACCGGTCCGGCCCTGAATGGACATGTCCATATGTCTCGAAGCCATTCCGCTGCGGCTGCTTAAAAAGAAGGCGGCGACAATGGCGAGCGCTCCGACAGGGACGGCGACATCAAGAAACGACATATCCAGAAATACGGCGGTTCCCCAATTGAGTGCAGCGATGACAATCATCGTCCCTAGGACTGTGATGGTTTTATTCATAAAATTTCCCCCAAATTTTTTGTTATTGAGCTTAAACGATTTAGCTTACTGATGTATACGTCGAGCAAAGAGGGAGGTTTCGTTTGTTGGTGCAATTTTCTGTCTTTTCTCGGGGCATTGTCCATTAAAAAATGCCTGTGCGGTCCATTAGGCACAGGCATTCAAGCATTATTTTTTTCTTTTTTTCTCAATGGCCACCAGGAACGGCGGTGAATGCTGCTGGTTGATAAATTGATATTTCATCACGTCATACTTGGTTTGAGGCAGCTGTTGCACGTATTCCATCACTGCATCCCGTTCTTCGCTGCCGCCAACGTGTCCGGAATAGATGGCGATTGCGACAAGGCCGTTTTCTTTCAGCAAGTGGACACATTGCTCGATGGCGGACACTGTAGTCGCAGCTTTCGTGATGATGCTGTGGTCGCCTTTCGGCAAATAGCCCAGATTAAAGACTGCTGCGCCGATTTCGTTGTTGACGTACTGTTCGATGTTCGCATGGCTGTCGAGAATCACG
Source organism: Planococcus sp. (in: firmicutes) (assembly GCA_035461005.1). Lineage (GTDB taxonomy): Bacteria > Bacillota > Bacilli > Bacillales_A > Planococcaceae > Planococcus. The sequence continues at coordinate 17,941 of DATHVZ010000006.1, forward strand.
TCAACATTCTCGAACTCTTTGACCCGCTCACGTGTTGCTCGGACCGCGTCTTCTTGGATATCAAAGGCATAGACCCTTCCGGAAGCGCCAGTCAATTGCGCAAGAAATAAAGTATCGTGTCCATTGCCGGCAGTCGCGTCGATTACGTTGTCGCCTGTTGTGACAGACTGTTCCAGCAAATATTTTATGAAGGGGAGAACACGCATCAAGGTCATGCCTGCACCTTCTCCTTGAAATGTTTTCCCTGCCAGCTGCCGCGGGTTTCAAGTTCCGCGTCGATGCCGTTCAGGACGTCCCATTTATTGACGCTCCACATCGGGCCGATCATCAATTCAATCGGTCCGTCTCCGGTAATGCGCTGGACGATCATTTCGGGCGGAATCACTTCCAGTTGATCGGCGACGAGTTTGATGTATTCCTCTTTTTCCAGGAATTCCACCATCCCTTTTTCGTATTGTTTGACCATCGGCGTGCCTTTCAGCAGATGCAGCAAATGGATTTTTATGCCCTGGACATCCAGTTTTGCCACTTCGCGGGCAGTTTCCATCATCATGTCGCGGTTCTCGAGAGGCAATCCGTTGATGATGTGGGTACAGACCCGGATTCCGCGGCTGCGCAATTTTTCGACTCCTTCTATATATAATGTGAAGTCGTGGGCGCGGTTGACAAGTTTTGCAGTTTCTTCATGAATGGTCTGCAATCCGAGTTCGATCCAGAGATACGTCCGTTCATTCAATTCCGCCAAATAGTCGACGACATCATCCGGCAGACAGTCAGGGCGGGTGGCGATGCTCAATCCGATGACATTTTCCTGCGCCAGTGCGGCCTCGAATTTTTCTTTGATGACCGGCAGCGGTGCGTGGGTATTGGTATACGCCTGGAAATAGGCGATGTATTTTCCGTCTTTCCATTTCTTGTGCATTTTCTCTTTAATCTGTTCGAACTGGACCGGAATCGGATCAACCCGGTCGCCGGCAAAATCACCGGATCCGGCCACTGAGCAGAAAGTGCAGCCGCCGTATGCTACCGTGCCGTCGCGGTTGGGGCAATCAAAGCCGGCATCCAATGCGATTTTCATTACTTTATGGCCAAAATGGTCGCGCAAATGGCGGTTCCATGTGTAATAGCGTTTGCCGTCTGAAGAAAAAGGCAGGTTCATTTCCAATAAAAACAACTCCTCTTTGGTGTATTGTAGCATGGCGGTATTTTGCGCCACAATGGCTGAATAGCCCGCCAACGCAACGGGGAATTTATTTCTGCATCAGTGCCAGCGGTAAGCATGGCGGTTTCGGCCTTTCTTTTGCTGTTTGTTGCGTTTGGAGGGAGAGTTTGTTTAAATTGAATATGTAAGTGTTTCAAATAATCCAAATTATACGTACATATTGCAGAGGGGGCACAAAAAATGAAACCGATTTTTGGTTCTGCGAAAGAAGCAGTTGAGCAAATTCAGGACGGCGCTACGATCATGGTTGGCGGTTTTGGACTGGTAGGAATTCCGGAACAGCTGATTCTGGCTTTGGTAGATAAAGGAGTTACGGATCTGACGATCATTTCCAATAACTGTGGAGTTGATGAATGGGGCCTCGGATTGCTGCTGAAAAATAAACAAATTAAAAAAATGATTGGCTCTTATGTCGGTGAAAACAAAGAATTCGAACGCCAGGTTTTGTCTGGAGAAATCGAAGTGGAACTGACGCCACAAGGCACGCTTGCTGAGAAAATGCGCGCAGGTGGAGCCGGCATTCCGGCTTTCTTCACTCCAGCCGGCGTTGGCACATTAGTTGCAGAAGGTAAGGAAATCCGTGAATTCGACGGCAAGGAACATGTCCTTGAACATGCATTGCGAGCAGATTTTGCACTTGTCCGTGCTGCAAAAGCGGATAAGATGGGTAATCTCGTCTACAATAAAACCGCGCAAAACTTCAATCCGCTGGCAGCTGCTGCCGGCAAAATTACCATAGCGGAAGTCGAAGAAATCGTCGAGACCGGCGACATCGATCCGAACCATGTGCAGACACCGAGCATTTATGTACAGGGACTGCTGAAAGCAAAACAGGAAAAACGCATCGAGCGTTTAACAACGAAAAAAGCTTAGGAAGGAGTGGAAACCTATGGATAAACAAATGGTGAGAGAAAGAATTGCGAGACGCGCAGAAAAAGAAATTCACGACGGAGATTACGTCAACCTCGGCATCGGCATGCCGACCCTGGTGGCGAATTTCATCTCTGACAATAAACAGGTCGTTCTGCAATCCGAAAACGGTTTGCTTGGCATCGGGCCATACCCGACAGAGGATGAAGTTGATCCGGATCTGATCAATGCCGGCAAAGAAACGGTAACGACCATTCCAGGTTCCGCTTTCTTCACGAGCGCTGAATCGTTTGCAATGATCCGCGGCGGCCATATCGATGTTGCCATTCTTGGCGGCATGGAAGTTGCCGAAAACGGCGATCTGGCAAACTGGATGATTCCGGGCAAGATGATCAAAGGCATGGGGGGCGCGATGGACCTGGTCCACGGAGCCAAAAAAGTCATCGTCATTATGGACCATGTGTCAAAAGACGGTTCTGCGAAGATCAAAAAACAATGCGATCTTCCATTGACGGGCAAAGGCGTCGTCAATAAAATCATCACAGAGCGCGCGGTCATCGAAGTGACGGACGCAGGTCTCGTATTGTCGGAAGTGTTCGAAGGCTATTCCGTTCAGGACATCGTTGATTCCACGGATGCAGCACTGAATACAGACAACGTCAAAGTATCCTGAGCTATTGCCAAAAATCGGCGGCTCGGCTAGAATAAGATGTAATAGCAAATGACTATGATAAGGATCAGTAAACCGTGTTTTATTCCCCCAGAGAGCCGGCGATAGGTGCAAGCCGGTGGATGAAATGGTTGAACTCGCCTTTGAGTCCGTGTATGTGAATGGAGTAATATGCACCGTTTTCCGCGTTAAGGAATCAAGTTGGGCGAGCAATCGCTAATTTGGGTGGTACCGCGGGTGATTCCCGTCCCTTATTTTTATAAGGGGCGGGAATCTTTTTATTTTGAGGAGGAAAAGACTATGACATTCAAGCACAAAACGATCGAAAAGAAATGGCAGAAACATTGGGAACAGAATAAGACCTTCAAATTGGAAACGGATTTCAGCAAGCCGAAATTTTACGCACTTGATATGTTCCCGTATCCATCGGGCGCCGGCCTTCACGTTGGCCATCCCGAAGGCTACACGGCGACGGATATTTTGAGCCGCGTTAAACGCATGCAGGGCTTTGACGTGCTGCATCCGATGGGCTGGGACGCATTCGGTCTGCCTGCGGAGCAATATGCACTTGATACAGGAAACGATCCGGCCGAATTTACAGCGAAAAACATCGCGACGTTCAAACGCCAGATCCAGGAACTGGGTTTTTCCTATGACTGGGACCGCGAAGTCAACACGACGGATCCGAAATATTATAAATGGACACAGTGGATCTTTATCCAGCTATACAATAAAGGCCTTGCCTACGTCGATGAAGTTGCAGTCAACTGGTGCCCGGCACTCGGCACGGTTCTTGCTAACGAAGAAGTGATCGACGGCTTATCTGAACGCGGCGGCCATCCGGTCGAGCGCCGTCCGATGCGTCAATGGGTGCTGCGCATTACGGAATACGCGGACCGCTTACTGGAAGATTTGAATGATCTTGATTGGCCGGAAAGCCTGAAGGACATGCAGCGCAACTGGATCGGCAAATCCGAAGGGGCCGAGCTCGAATTCCAGGTGGACGGCACTTCGCATTCATTCCGCGCATTTACGACGCGTCCCGATACGATTTTTGGCGCAAGCTATGCTGTTTTGGCGCCGGAACTTAAATTGGTGGCGGCTGTAACGACAGCGGAGCAGAAAGAGGCTGTCGAAAGGTACATTGACGAAGTGAAAACGAAGAGCGACTTGGAGCGCACAGATTTGGCGAAATCGAAATCCGGCGTCTTCACGGGAGCTTACGCCATTAATCCGGCAAGCGGTGAAAGGATGCCGATCTGGATCGCGGATTACGTATTGGCGACTTATGGAACTGGCGCCATTATGGCAGTTCCGGCGCACGATGAGCGCGATTATGAATTCGCCAAGCAATTCGACTTGCCGATTGTAGAAGTTGTGTCTGGCGGCAATATTGCAGAAGAAGCATACGCGGGCGACGGCGAATTGATCAATTCAGATTTCCTGAACGGCTTGAATAAAACCGAAGCGATTGCCACAGCGATCGAATGGTTGGTGGAAAAAGGCGTCGGCGACAAGAAAATCACGTTCCGGCTTCGCGACTGGCTGTTCAGCCGCCAGCGTTATTGGGGAGAGCCGATTCCAATCATCCACTGGGAAGACGGCACGATGACACCGGTCGAAGACCAAGACCTGCCATTGGTGCTGCCGATTACGACAGACATCAAACCGAGCGGCACAGGCGAATCACCGCTTGCCAATATCACAGAATGGGTCAATGTCGTGCATCCGGAAACGGGCATGAAGGGTCGCCGCGAAACGAATACAATGCCACAATGGGCGGGAAGCTGCTGGTACTACCTGCGCTATATCGATACAGAAAATGACGAAGCGCTTGCGGATCCCGAATTGTTGAAACATTGGTTGCCGGTTGATGTCTATATCGGCGGAGCCGAGCACGCGGTCCTTCATTTATTGTATGCGCGCTTCTGGCACAAAGTTTTATATGATATCGGTGTCGTACCGACGAAAGAACCGTTCCAGAAATTGTTCAACCAGGGAATGATTCTAGGTGAAGGCAATGAAAAAATGTCGAAATCCAAAGGCAATGTCGTCAACCCGGATCAAATCATCGAAAGCCACGGAGCAGATACGCTGCGCCTGTACGAAATGTTCATGGGACCGCTTGACGCCTCAATCGCCTGGTCGACCAACGGATTGGATGGGGCACGCCGTTTCCTTGACCGCGTTTGGCGATTGTTTATTGACGAAGAGCAATTGAGCTCGAAAATCGTTGGCAACAACGACGGCAAATTGGAAAAAATCTATCACCAGACAGTCAAAAAGGTGACAGACGATTTCGAAGGGCTGCGTTTCAATACCGCGATTTCGCAGATGATGGTCTTTATCAATGAAGGCTATAAAGTTGACGCGATTCCGAAAGAATACGTCGAAGGCTTTGTCAAACTCCTTTCTCCGATCGCGCCGCACGTGGCGGAAGAGCTATGGGAGAAATTGGGCCACACGGAAACCATCACGTATGCACAGTGGCCGACATTTGATGAATCCAAAATGGTCGACGATGAAGTCGAAATCGTTGTCCAGGTCAACGGCAAAGTGAGAACGAAAATGATTGTGGCAAAAGACATTACGAAAGAAGACTTGGAAGCGGCAGCGTTGGCGGATGAAAACATCCAAAAAGCTGCGGAAGGCAAACAGGTCCGCAAAGTGATCGCGATACCGGGTAAATTGGTGAATGTGGTAATTGCGTAATTTTTATAACGGAGTTTCAGCTTGTGGAAATTTAAATCGTCTTAACTTATGAATAAGCCATAAAAATAACCCTTCGCAAATTCATGCGAAGGGTTTTCTCTATATTACAGTTGTTTTGCGAAGTCAGCTGCGCTTCTTCCGGCGACATTGCCGGTGACAAGGGCGGAAGTGATGTTGTAGCCGCCGGTGTAGCCGTGGATGTCGAGGATTTCACCGCAGAAATAAAGGCCGGGCTTTTTGCGCGATGCCATCGTTTTCGGTTCGATTTCCTTGATGGAAACGCCGCCGCCCGTGACAAAGGCTTTTTCGATCGGCTGTGTGCCGGTTACGTCCATGGTAAAGGCAGTGAGTTGTGCTGCCATAGCCCGCACTTTGTCGCTGGCCAGTTCGGCGCCGGTGAGTGTTGGGTCGATGCCTGCACGGTCAAGCAGGAACAGCAGCCAGCGCTCCTGCGCAAGACCCTTCCAAACATTTTTGACCGATTTTTTTGGATCTTCTTTCATCATTTTAACTAGCAGCTGGAACGCGGATTCCGCGTTTTCGTCCGGCATCGAGTTGATGCGCATCTCAACCGGTGAACCGCCATTTTTCTTCATTTCTTTGACGACATATTGGCTGCATCGCAGGATAGCAGGGCCGCTCAGGCCGAAATGGGTGAACAGCATATCCATCTGATGGGTCACCAGAACTTTCCCTTTTTTATTCAATACGGAAACCGCGACGTCACGCAGGGCAAGTCCCTGAAGATCGCGGCCGACAATGAACGGTTCTTTGGACAGCAGCGGCACTTCAGTCGGATACAAATCCGTTACCGTATGGCCGGCTTTTTCCGCCCACGGGTAGCCATCGCCGGTGGAACCAGTTTGCGGAACAGCTTTGCCGCCTACCGCCACAACGATCGCTTTCGCGGTATATTCCTCACCGGTATGGAGTCGCACACCCGTGATTTTTTCATCGGTCATCAATAATTTCTTTACCGGAGAATCGCGAAGAACTTCGACGCCAAGGCGGTCCATTTCCTGGAACATGGCGTCCGCAACATCCTGTGCCCGGTTGGATACCGGGAACATGCGGCCGTGGTCTTCTTCCTTCAGTGCCACACCTAGGCCTTCGAAAAAGGAGATGATGTCTTCATTATTGAACACGGAAAACGGGCTGTGGAGGAAGCGGCCGTTGCCGGGAATGTGTTTCACAATTTCGTCGAGAGACAAGCGGTTAGTGACATTGCAGCGTCCGCCGCCCGAGATGATTAACTTTTTGCCGAGCTTTTTGCCTTTTTCAATCAATAGGACTTTCTGGTTTCGTGAAGCAGCGGCGATGGAGGCCATCAGACCTGAGGGACCCCCGCCGATAATAATAACGTCATACATAGTAGGAAGAACTCGCTTTCGTTTTTATTTGTTTAAAGTCGAGCGCAATTCCGCGTTGAACGGGCGCTTCCGCTTTTAATTAGTATACACGATGCTTCAAAATCCGTTGAGTAATTCCCTTTATAAGTGTAAACTATCGTTTAGATTGTATTTTTTATCAAGAATTAGTCAGGAAGTGCAAAATGTCAACGTTAATCAAAGGAACCGCTATTTTAACCTTGGGCATGTTTATATCCAAAGTGCTGGGCGTCATCTATATCATCCCTTTTTATAGCATGGTAGGAAAAGATAATATCGGACTTTATCAATATGCTTACATACCATATACCTTGATGCTGGCGGTCGCCATTTCGGGTGCGCCGCTGGCTTTTTCGAAATTTGTTGCCAAGTATAACAGCCTCGGCGACTATGAAACCGGCAGGAAGTTGCTCCGTTCAGGATTATTGACGATGATGGTCACAGGATTCCTCGGTTTCCTGTTGATGTACGCACTGGCAGAACCGCTTGCCAGATTGACAATTTCTGAAAACGAAAAAATTTACTCGGTGGAAGATGTCGCTTCCGCCATCCGCTGGGTCAGTTTTGCAGTGATCGTAGTACCTTTCATGAGTTTATGGAGAGGGTTTTTCCAGGGCTATAATTTTATGATGCCGACAGCTGTTTCACAATTGGTGGAACAGATTGTCCGCATCATCTTCCTGCTCGGAAGTGCCTATCTTGTCATCAATGTATTTGGCGGCTCAGTAATGACAGCCATCCAATTCGCTGTCCTGTCTGCTTCAGTGGGAGCTATTGGCGGCGTGGCCGTCCTCTATTATTATTGGAAAAAGAAACAACCGGAATACAATCAGCTGCGCCAAAACTCAGTCGAGTCCTATGATGTCGGTCTGCGTGATATGTACCGGGAAATTTTAACGTACGCTATACCGCTTGTATTCCTGGGAATCGCAAACCCATTGTTCCAATTTGTCGATCTTCTGACATTTAACCGGGCGATGGATGCTGCCGGAAACCTGTCAGAAACTGATTTGCTCGGAATTTTAAATCTTACAGCACACAAGCTGGTGATGATTCCAGTCATGCTCGCAACCGGATTTTCCATGGCGTTGATTCCGCTGATAACCAAATACTTCACGAAAAATGAACATGAAGCATTGACGAGAACGCTTGATAAGTCGTTTCAAGCGATCATATTTCTGACATTGCCTGCCGTTGTCGGCATGACGTTGCTGTCGGATGAGCTATACCATATATTTTACGAAAACAGTGAGATAGGCTCTGAAATTCTCGCGCATTATTTACCGGCAGCAATTCTGTTTGCCTTGTTCCCGGTAACGGCATCAATCCTGCAGGGCATCAACCAGCAAAAATGGATCATCCTCAATTTATTGATTGGCCTATTGCTGAAATTGTCCCTGAACATTCCGTTGATCAAACTGTTTGAAACGGACGGTGCCATTGCGGCAACCATCATCAGCTATTCCGTTGCCATCGCCATGAACATCGGTGTCATCATGGTGACGATGCAATATCGTTCATCGCTGGTGGTGCGCCGCATTTTCTTCATTGTGTTGATGAATGCTGTTATGGCGGTAGTTGTTTTATTGACATTAGCGGGTCTTGATCTCTTTATTGGCATGGACAGTAAATTCCATTCAATCATAAGAATATTGATCGTCGGAGCAATTGGCGGAGCTGTATACGGCTTTATCGCGCTCCGTACGGGCATTGCAGAGAAATTGTTCGGCGAACGCCTGACAAAATATACACGTAAATTCGGTTTTTAGGAGGCCCTATGCGAATAGATAAATTTTTATCAAACATGGGTTTCGGTTCCCGAAAAGATGTAAAAGTTCTTTTGAAATCGAAGGCAGTGGAAGTGAACGGCGAAGTTATACGGGATGCAAAACAGCATGTAGATGAAGTGGCAGACACGGTGACAGTTGCCGGTGAAGCCGTGGAATATGCGGAATTCATCTACCTGATGATGAATAAACCCCCGGGCGTCATTTCCGCTACCGAAGATAAATACGACGAGACCGTCATCGATCTGCTTGGCGACGAGGAACGGCATTTCGAACCGTTTCCGGTAGGCAGGCTCGACAAGGATACGGAAGGCTTGCTGCTGCTGACAAACGACGGCAAACTGGCACATGAGCTGCTGTCGCCGAAAAAGCATGTGGCGAAGACTTACTATGCCCGTATTGATGGTCATGTGACAGATGAAGATGGCGAGGCTTTCCGGAGCGGCGTCATTTTGGATGACGCTTATCAAACGAAAGAGGCTTTTTTGAAAATCCTGCAAAGCGGTGTTGAATCAGAAATTGAGCTGACGATCACTGAAGGCAAGTTCCATCAGGTAAAGCGCATGTTTGAAAGTGTCGGCAAAACAGTCGTCTACCTGAAGCGACTGTCGATGGGTTCGCTGCAATTGGACCCGGAGCTGGAGCTGGGGGAATACCGTTATTTGACGGAAGAAGAGTTAGCTGGATTGAAAGAAAAAAAATGACCGCATCTGCGGTCATTTTTTTCGTTATGGGACTATTTTTCTAAGATGTCATTCTCACTTTTTTTTGCGTCGTTGTCCATTTGCCCCGAGTTGGACTTGTCACCAAATCGTTAAAGGCTAACACATTCAAATCTCTTTGAATGGTGCGAGGAGTGATGCCGAATTCATCGACTAAATCTTGCGTAGTTACAGTCCCGTTTTCGAGGATGTACTTATACATATCTTTAATTCGAATGAGCATGCGATCCGTAGTAGGTTTCATAAAAGAGAACCACTCCTTCATCTTTTTTCCCATTGGCAAAGACTAGCGGACGAGCTGCCGGGGTATACCCGGCTGGTTTTGTTCAAGTGTTTGAGACATCCCCCTAAAAAAATATCTGCCAGTCTAATTTATCTGACAACTTGATTATATCGAAAAAATGTTTTTATATCCATGATTTTATTTTAATTTACTTAAATTTACATTTTATTTACAAACTGAATCCTCTGCTAATTTATCAGAGATTTTGCGGGTATTTCTTTTAATAAGTCAGAAAAGGTGTACAATGGGGGTAATAAAAGTGGGGTGTATATATGGATTGGCAGCTGGAAGCGGAAAAAAGGCAGGAAAGTATGCTGCAGGAATTGCAGGAGTTGATTGCGATTCCGAGTGTGCTGAATACAGACGCAACATCGGATGCGCCTTTTGGCAAAGAAGTGAAAAGGGCATTGGACTGGTTTTTGGAGAAGGGCCGTGAAAACGGCTACCAGGTTAAGAATGTGGATAATATCGCCGGGCATCTTGAAATCGGGCAAGGCGACGAACTCCTTGGCATCCTTGGTCATGTCGATGTGGTGCCGACCGGAGAAGGATGGACAAAAGATCCTTTTGGCGGCATTATCGAAGACGGCAAGTTATTCGGCCGCGGTGCAATTGACGACAAAGGGCCGACGATTGCGGCCTGGACAGCTTTGAATATGGTCAAAGACGCAGGTTACGAATTCAATAAACGCGTAAGGCTGATCATCGGGACAGATGAGGAAAGCGGGTTCCGCTGTGTCGAGAATTATTTCCAAAAAGAAGAAATGCCGACAATGGCATTTGCGCCGGATGCTGATTTTCCGATTATCAATGCGGAAAAAGGAATCGCCGCGTTGGTATTTTCTCAGGTTTATTCGGGTAAAGAAGATCAACTGATCACTTTCAGGTCCGGGGACCGCACCAATATGGTTCCGGATTTGGCAGAAGCGGAACTTGCAGGGAATTTGGCAGATTGGCAAAGTGAATTTGAAAAGTTCACTACAAAACATGATTTGCCATTTTCGGCTGTGGAGGAAGACGGCCGGGTCCAATTGACGGTCCACGGCAAAGCGGCTCACGCAATGGAGCCCGATGACGGTCTGAACGCCGGAGTGATGCTCGCTCTATTCCTTAAGGAGCACCTTACTGGTGATGGCCAGGTTTTCACGGAATTTATTGCAGATAATTTTTACGGGGATACGAGAGGCCGGTCGTTGAATCTGGAATTTTCGGATGAAGCTTCAGGCGACACGACATTCAACGCCGGCATCATGCGTTTTGAAAAAGCCAAGGGAGGAACGGTCGAAGTAAGTATGCGCTATTCGATTTCTTGTCCTTTTGATGAAAAGATGGAAGGGATTCAGCTGGAAGGTTTTTCAGTGAATATACATTCCAATTCCAAACCCCATTATGTGGACGGGGATGATCCGTTCATCCGGACGCTGCAGGATGCCTATGAAAAACAGACCGGCGATAAGGCTGAACTGCTGGCAATCGGCGGTGGCACCTATGCCAGAGTGATGGAAAAAGGCGTTGCTTTCGGCATGCTGTTTCCGGGCGAAAGGGATGTCGCCCACCAGCTTGATGAATTTGTGGATATTAAAAACCTGGTGAAGGCCACAGCAATCTATGCTGAAGCAATTTGTCAGTTGGCCTGCAATAAAAAATGAATTCTAAACGGTTTCTGCCTCTTGGATGATTTGTGGCTGAAAAAACTATTAACTGAAGCGAAAGAGGGATTGGATATGGAATGGATCTTACACAACGATGAGTTAATTCAGGAAGATGAGCTGAAAATATCGAAAGAGGACCGTGGCTATCAATTTGGCGACGGGATCTATGAAGTTATCCGTGTTTATGGCGGAAACATGTACACGACGAAAGAACATATCGACCGATTCTACGAAAGCGCTGAAAAAGTCAGGATTTTGATGCCTTATACTAAAGATGTGTTCCATAAATTGATGTACGATCTGGTCGAGCGAAATGAAATCAATAATGGCCAGGTCTATGTGCAAATCACCCGCGGATCCTATGTGCGGCAGCACCAGTTTCCGGCCAATAGTTCTCCGGTAGTGGTCGCTTACACGAAGGCGGTCGAGCGGCCGTTGGAGTTGATGAAAAACGGTGTCCGTGCCAAGTTCATCGAAGATATGCGCTGGCTCAGATGTGATATCAAGAGCCTCAATCTGCTGGGGAATGTCATGGCAAAGCAGGAAGCGCACGACAATGGATGTTTTGAGGCTGTGCTGCACCGCGGCGAAATTATTACCGAAGGTTCATCTTCCAATATGTACGGCATAAAAGATAATATCCTTTATACGCACCCGGCAACGAATCTCATTTTGGACGGGATAACGAGAAGAACGATTTTGGAGCTTTGTGAGGGGCTCTCAATCAAGGTCCAGCAGACGCCGATGACAAAAGATCAGGCGCTCCAAATGGATGAATTCTTCATGTCATCGACGACAGCCGAAATTATTCCGCTGACTGAGATTGATGGCTCCAAAATCGGGGACGGCACGCGTGGTGCCGTGACTGAAAAAATTCAAAAGGCTTTTGAGGCAAAACTGAACTTAGGCGTTGAAATTTAATGCCACAGAGATGAATTCAGTGTCCGGCAGACGCCGGACACTGTTTTTTTGCTTGCATATAAATGGTAAACTATTAAGAGGTGATGAATATGGAGAACCATTATTTTATTGGCATAAAAATTCCCTTGCCGGTAGCGCAGTCTCTTGTGGAGCAGCGGGAATCCTGGGGATTATCGAGCCACAAACGCTACCCGGTTGCAGAGGACCTGCATATTACATTGCTGTTCATCGGTGCGGATCCAGAGGGTGAAATCATGGCTGCCACGGAAGCTCTTCAGGGCATAGCCCATTCCCCTTTTACTCTGAAGATTACCGGAACCGGCTATTTTGGAATAAAAGAAAGGCCGGGAGTTGTCTATGGAGCCATCGAGGAAAACGACTCGCTGAATGCCTTGCAGGATAAGATAAAGACGGCGTTCAGTGATTTCAATTTGAGCCCGGATACCAAACCGTTTGTTCCGCACATCACATTGGCGAACAAATGGGCAGGGAAAGATCTATGGGAGGAAATTCCGGCACTGGGACCGGATAGCTTCCGGGCAGAGGAATTCAGTTTGTTCCGGATTGAGCCCGGCAGCATACCCCGGTTTATTGCAGTAAAAACTTATAAATTGAAGGATGGCGTGTAATCGCGCCAATGGGCGAGGTCAAATGAGAACAATTTTTGTGATTAATCCGGTGGCTGGAAACGGCAATTCGATGAAGAAATGGCAGAAGTTCAAAGAACAGATCCAATTTCCTTATGAATTGGCGGTCAGCCGATCCAGTGGACATGCCACTGGGCTCGTTAAGGAATTGCGCAGTTCTCCGGATCCTGTTTTGGTGATCGGCTTTGGCGGCGACGGTACGCTGCGGGAAGTGATTGCAGGAGCGGCCGGTGCTCCGCAATTGATTGTCGGTTCCGTTGCAGCGGGTTCCGGAAATGATTTTGGGCGGGGCTTCCATTCTTTTGCGAACGCAGAAGAAATATCCGCATTTTTGGAAAATCCCACAAGCAGCCCAAAAGATTTGGGCGAATTTATTGACGGCGAAGCTTATCAGTTCGTCAGCAGCTCCGGCATCGGATTTGACGCCGAGATTTCGGTGAAAGTCAATCGTTCCAAGGTAAAGCGCTGGCTGAATAGGATCGGCCTCGGCAAGCTGGTTTACTTTGTCTACGTTATAATTACGCTGTTGCGATTCCGGCTATTTTGTCTGACGGTTGAACAAGACGGTAAAACAGTAACATACGATAATGTCTGGTTCGCCACCGTCAGCAATCAGCCCTATTTCGGCGGCGGCATGAAAATTTCCCCGCATTCCATAGTGGACGACGGCATCCTTGAGCTGACGGTGGTCAACCGGCTTTCCCGATTGAAACTGCTGCTCGTTTTTGGTACGGTATTCAGCGGGAAGCATTTGCGATTCAAAGAAGTCCACCAGCTGACAGGCACTGAGTTTTTATTGACGGCTGATCGGCCGGTTTATCGCCACGTGGACGGCGACAGTGCAGGACGCACCCCGGAAAGCCGCAGTATCCGTTATACTGTCAGCAAGAGCGATTGGCATTCTGTAAATAAATGATGGAAAGAGGAACAAGAAATGAGATCGAGATATAAACCATGGGCAGCGGAAATGATCGAAGCCCATCCTGAAATTATGATTCCGGAACCGGACAAACTGAAAGGCAAATGGCAAGCGGAGTTTGGCAATTCGAATCCTTTGCACATCGAAGCAGGAAGCGGCAAGGGCCGGTTCATTACGGGATTGGCGCTGGCCAATCCGGATATCAATTATATTGGCATTGAGTTATTCGACAGCGTGATTGTCACAGCACTTCAGACTGTTTTGGATGAAGAAGGCGGCATTCCGAACCTTCGTCTTCTGCGCGTAAATGCACAGGAAATGGAAAGCTTTTTTGAAAAAAATGAAGTCGACCGCATGTATCTGAACTTTTCCGATCCATGGCCGAAAACGCGCCACGCAAAACGGCGGCTGACGCATGATTCATTCTTAAAATTATATGAAACGGTGCTCCCGAAAAATGGCGAAATCCATTTCAAGACAGACAACCGCGGCCTGTTCGAGTATTCACTGGCGAGCATTTCGGAATACGGCATGCTGTTAAAAGACGTGTCGTTGGATCTGCACGCCAATGAACCGGAATGGAACATCATGACGGAATACGAAGAGAAATTTAAGAAAAAAGGCCAGCCGATTTACCGGATGGAAGCGCAGTACAACTCATAACAAGAAGCAGAAGGGGATGGCATGATGGATAAATTTGATTTTCATGAAATGACTTTGACCTGGCTCGATGGCGGCACCACCAATCTGGACGGCGGAACAATGTTCGGCGTGGTCCCGAAAGTGGTGTGGGCCAAAAAGTATCCGGTCGATGAAAAGAATAATATCGAATTGCCGACTCACCCGATCCTGATTCAATTTAAGGACCATAATATTTTGGTCGACAGCGGCCTTGGCGACGGGAAATTGACCGACCGCCAGATGCGCAATCTGGGCGTTTCCTCTCAATCTTCTTTGGAAAAAAACTTGGAGGAGCTCGGCCTTTCTGCAGGGGACATCGACACGGTGTTGATGACGCATCTTCACGGGGACCATGCAGCAGGATTGACCCTTAAGCAAGGCGAGGAATACGTGACCGCTTTCCCGAATGCGAAAATTTATGTATCGGCAGTCGAATGGAATGAAATGCAGAACCCGAATATCCGTTCCCGCAACACGTACTGGAAAGAAAATTGGGAGCCGATTCAGGGGCAGGTGGAAACTTTCGAGGATGAGCTGACCTTATTTGACGCCATTACGATGATCCATACAGGCGGCCATTCAAATGGCCATGCCGTCATCAAGCTCCAAAGCGGCGGCGAAACGATCCTTCACATGGGCGACATCATGCCGACCCATGCGCACAAGAACCCGCTATGGGTGCTGGCATATGATGATTACCCGATGGACTCGATCTACGCCAAAGAGCGGCTGATGAAAGAGGCTTTGGAAAACAATTATTATTTCTCGTTCTATCACGACGCCTATTACCGTTTGGTGAAATGGAGCAAGGACGGTAAAGAAATCGTTGAATCTTTGCAGTATAAGGAAAAGAATATTTAAGTTTGTTGGATGGCATCGCTGCGGCGGTGCTTTTTTATTTTGTATGGTGGTACCGCAACTAAAATGGTTCTAACCGCAACTAATTCCCGGCTAACCGCAACTAACTGGAATCTAACCGCAACTAAATTGCGAAATCGCGCAACTAAAAATAAAAAATTGGAAAATATTGAATTTATTTAGAGTGATTATTATCTGACCGCACCTCAAACCGGCCGAACCGCACCTCAAAGGCTAAAGACCGCACCCCAACTCCAATAAACCGCACCTCAAAAGCTCAAACCCGCACCTCGCGCCTTGCAATCCATGAATCCCTTATATTTCCATGTGGAAAAAGTGCAAAAAAACAGACAAGCTCAAAATTATGCTTGTCTGCAGTCCAATATGAATTATACTTTCGATACTTCCACGACAGCCCCGGTAAAAGCGTCCGCCATGAATTCGAATTGTTCCAGTTCGTCGTCGCGATGGCGCGTGATGCCGCCTTTGTAAACGTCGGTCGTAATTGCATGCTGTGTATAAGGTTCGGTTTTCATGTAAATCCAAGAGCCGTCAATCGGACCTTCTTCTTTAAACGAGTTCTTCACTTGCTTGAGTACTTCATCTGCGGGATAAAGCTTCTGGCTGCGGTCAACCATTTCCTTGACGACAAACGTTGCAGCCACACCTGTGGCAAAGCCGATCAATAAATCACGATTTTTCAATTAGATCCCTCCTATACTTACTGGCTAAATTGTACCATACATAATAAAAAAACAAGAAATGATAACAGTGCCAATAATGCGTATCTTTCGTTCACCGAAATAAAATAGTGGAAATAAACTGAAAAAAGCACTAAACTGGATAGAGGCATTTTATTTTAGGAGGAAGTTGTATCATGAATAGTGAAACGAGAGAGTTATTTAAAACCTTAACGGAATTACCCGGAGCACCTGCCAACGAGCACGCGGTCCGCAAATTTATGAAAAAGGAATTGGGACTGGTTTCCGATGAATTGATACAGGATAATCTTGGCAGCATTTTTGGAGTCAAGCACGGCGAAGGGGACGGCCCCCGCATCATGGTGGCTGGCCATATGGACGAAGTCGGTTTTATGGTGACACAGATCACCGATAACGGCATGATTCGCTTTCAACCGCTTGGCGGCTGGTGGAACCAGGTAATGCTGGCAACACGCGTGGAAGTTATGGTAGGGGATAAAGCCATACCCGGCATCATCGGTTCGATTCCGCCGCACTTGCTGAGTGAAGAACTGCGCAGCAAGCCGATGGACATCAAGAATATGCTCATCGATATCGGTGCGGATGATAAGGAAGATGCGTTGTCGTTTGGCGTTCGTCCAGGACAGCAAATCATTCCATACAGCCCGTTCACGCCGATGGCCAATGACAAGAAAATCATGGCCAAAGCCTGGGATAACCGCTACGGCTGTGGCCTGGCAATCGAATTATTGCGTGAGTTGAAAGACGAAAAATTGCCGAACGAGCTGTTTTCAGGTGCGACGGTGATGGAAGAAGTCGGGCTGCGCGGATCCATGACGGCGGCTACGATGATCGACCCGGACATTTTCTTTGCGCTCGATGCAAGTCCCGCAAATGACGCCGATGGCAATAAGGACGAATTCGGCCAATTGGGCAAGGGAACTCTCCTGCGCATCCTGGATAAGAGCATGGTTACCCACCGCGGCATGCGGGAATTCATTTTGGATACAGCGGAATCGAATGGTATCCCTTACCAATATTTCATTTCGCAGGGCGGCACGGATGCCGGACGCGTGCATACAGCAAATGAAGGGGTACCAAGTTCCGTCATAGGAATTTGTTCCCGTTATATCCATACTTCTTCGTCAATCATCCACACAGATGATTATGCAGCGGCGAAAGAGTTGTTGGTGAAATTGGTCAGAGCGGCTGACCGAACTACCGTGGAAACGATAAAAAATAACGTATAAAGAGTGCCCTCGGGCACTTTTTTTTATAGGGAGGAAAAAGAGTGGACAGCTTAAAAGTTGCGGTGGCATCGACAAACCCGGCGAAAATAAGTGCGGTGAAGGATTGTTTCGGTGAGCTGGGCATAAAAACAGAAATCATCCCGGTTGAGACGGAATCAGGCGTCTCGGGACAGCCTTTTTCAATTGGGGAAACAAGGCAGGGTGCTGTTAACAGGGCGTTTGCAGCGCTTGGACCCGATTTTGATTTGGCCATTGGACTTGAAGGCGGCGTATTTGAACTCGAAGGCTCGCTTTATCTTTGCAATTGGGGAGCACTGGCAAGCGCGAACGGAAAGGTCTATACAGCTGCCGGTGCACAAATTCCATTGCCCGAAGAAATTGCGCGGGAATTGAGAAAGGGCATGGAGCTCGGACCGGTCATGGATGATTACGCAAATGAAACAGGGATACGCCATCATAAGGGCGCTATCGGAATTCTGACCGATGGTTTGATGAACCGTGGAGAGATGTTCGGGCATATTGTGACATTGCTGATCGGTCAATCCCGGTTTGGTAGCGGTTGAGTTGCATGTGAATGGAAACATCTTTAAAATAGGAATCAGCAAAGCAGGGGGAGGAAGACGCGTGAAACGGTCAGCTTTTATAACAGGAACTGTGTTATCCGTGATTTTATTAGCCGGTTGCATGGGAACTCCTGAAGAACGATTGGCGGAAGGGCTTTCTGAAACCCGCACGGCTTTTGAAGAAGAGCCGCCGGAAACCAATGAAACCTCGGGAGGGACGGAACTTTATCTGCCTGGAGGGTACACTATCGAAGAGCCAACTGATGAAAACAATATAATCATAACCAAAGGCAGCGATTCCTACGTGCTGTTCATCAACCCGAACGAAGCTCCTGACAGCAAATTCTTTTACGACCTCCAAAAAGCGAATGAAGAACAGGAATGGGTTGCAGATGAGACTTTCGAACAGAATGGCCGTTTCGGTTTTGCGACGTTAAGAGCCATTGCGGATGACCGTTTTGAAGTGGTCGTCAGCTCAGGCGGTGTCAAAATGACCACCATTTCCGAAGAATCGGATGTGCCTGAAAATATGGAATGGATGATGAAAACCGTGCGTTCCATCGAAGAAGGAAATTGAGGTGAAATGATGATGAAAAAACTTGAATCTGTCGAACAGTTCAACGACTACAAAGATGCACAGGATACAATATTCATGTTTACAGCCGGATGGTGTCCGGATTGCCGGATCATCGATCCAATCATGCCGGATATCGAACAGGCTTTTCCAAATTATTCTTTCCTGTCAGTAGACCGGGATGAATTCATCGACCTTTGCATCGAACTGGATATCTACGGCATCCCAAGTTTCCTGGCTTTCAGCAAAGGGCAGGAACTGGGCCGTTTTGTCAGCCGCGACCGTAAAACACCGGAAGAAATTGAAGCTTTCATCGCAGGGTTGCAATCATAATATACCGACGGTTCGCCTGAGAAGGTGGAGCCGTTTATTTTTGACAGAGAGGGAGATCAATATGAATTCGACACAACTGGTAAATCTTTTAAGAGAACGTTTGCCGAGCACCGATTTGGAATGGCGCTACGACCGCGAAAAAAATACGGCTAATATCCGCCACACGAAAATCGGCAAAGGCCTGACGCTGGACCTTCCGAAGATTACAAGCCGCTATGAAACCAAAGGTGAAGAAGCGGTGGATGAAATTATTTACACGATCAACGAGACTTTCAAAGCGATGGAACGCGAGGCTGAAGGAGATCTGCCGGGTGGGGAACATATATATCCAGTCATCCGTTCCACTTCATTTCCAGTGGTGTCCAACGAGGGAAACCGCTTTATCACAATGGACCATACAGCCGAAACCCGCATATTTTATGCGCTTGATACGGGGGCGACCTATCGCTTAATTGATGAAAATGTGTTAAATTCATTAAGTCTGACAGAAGACCAGCTCAAGGAACTGGCGAGATTCCAGGTCAAGAAGCTGAAAACTGCAGTCAAGGAAGATCACGTTGCTGGAAACGTGTTTTATTTCCTCAATGAAAATGATGGCTATGACGCATCCCGAATTTTGAATGAAACGTTCCTGAAAGACATGAAAAAGAAAATTACCGGAGACATGACTGTTTCCGTCCCGCATCAGGATGTATTGATCATTGGGGACATCCGCAACGAAACCGGCTATGATGTACTCGCGCAGATGGCGATGCATTTCTTCACCAATGGCAAGGTGCCGATTACGTCCCTGTCGTTCATTTACGAAGAAGGCGAATTGGAACCGATTTTCATCCTGGCAAAAAATAGACCCGCAGAGGAGAACGATAAGAAATGAATGCATTTTACAATAAACAAGGAATCGGCGATGTGCTGCTTGTTCAGCTGCAAACAGAAACACCTGAAAAAATTCAAACAGAAGATAATGGAGATATCACGCTAATTAAAGACGGCAGCGGTGCAATCACCGGATTTAACCTGTTCAACGCGTCACAATACATCAGCGTTCCGGAGACTGGAACAATTGACGTCTCCGAACAATTGGTTACCGAGCTGCAAAATGCGCTGGAAAAGAACAGCGTTGAGCTTTTTCTTGAAGTCGACCTGTCACCGAAATTTGTAGTCGGTTACGTGGAGTCGATGGAAAAACATCCGAATGCCGATAAACTGAATGTCTGCCAGGTAGCGGTTGGAAATGAAAAACTGCAGATCGTCTGTGGTGCACCGAACGTGGCAGCCGGCCAAAAAGTGGTTGTCGCAAAAGTCGGTGCAGTGATGCCTTCCGGTATGCTCATTAAAGATGCAGAGCTCCGTGGTGTGGCATCAAGCGGCATGATCTGTTCTGCGAAGGAATTGGCTTTGCCGGATGCTCCTGAGGAAAAAGGAATTTTGGTTTTGGAAGATGATAATGAAATCGGATCCCTATTTGAAGTAAAGGCGTGACTTGTTATGAGCTGGGTTAAAAAAGTTTGGAACCGAATGTTTACCGATGAAGTTGAGCATGAAATTGAGACGAAGTATGAAGCTCCAGTTGAAAAGAAAAACAGCCATGTGCCTTTCCGTTTCCCCTTGATCACAGATGAGGAAAGAGAAGTTTTTCTGAAAAAAGAGCAGAGTGGCGAAAAAGTCACGATGGCTGAAGTACGGGAAGAACTGATTCACCGGCCATTACAGATGGCACAGCAGCCCGTGCGCAGGGAAATTCGGCCGGAACCAAAACCTGTCCAAAGGCAG
>DATHVZ010000007.1:0-2129 GCA_035461005.1 Planococcus sp. (in: firmicutes)
TTATGGTAAAATCTATTATAAGAAAATTTCGAAAATTTATTATCGAAAGGAGAGTAAAGATGAAAAAAACATCCACGATTGTACTGACGATGGCGAGGAGGTTTCATGCCAGTCCCGATGACGTATTTAAAGCCTGGGTCAAGCCGGAGCTTATGAAGAAATGGCTGTTCACGACTGAATCCACCAACAAGCTTGTGAAGAATGAGTTTCGAATCGGCGGAGTTTGGGAGATTGTCGACCAGCGGGAAGGGGAGGAATACCGGGCAACAGGCGAGTACCTGGAGATCGACGCACCGCACAGGCTGGGATTCTCTTTTAAAATGCCGCAATTCAATGATTTGCAGGACCAGATCATAGTATGGATTTCACCTGTCGGAGACGCTTGTGAAATGACGTTCAAACAGGAAATTGTCGTCCCACATGATGAAAACAGGTCAGACAAGGACCTTGAAAATGCAGTAAAGGAGTTCAGCGGGCAGTCAGAAGAAGGATGGGACAAGATGTTTGAAGGATTAAAGCAATTAGTGGAAACCGTAGAAGACAGAGCGATGGACGGCAAGTGAATTAGCCGGGATACCGAAGCTGCCGCCACAACTTGCTGTGGCTGCGGCTTTTTTAAAACGTTATTCATCTTAATACCACTTAATTCATTGCAGGCTGATTGCTCCTATCGTTTACTGAAAAAGAAAGAATTATGATTGAAGAAGGTGAAAAAGATGAAAGCATCAGAAGAGATACTTGCTGTATGGCGTAAATTTGATGGTTTTCCGATGGAAACTTTGACGAAGGCCTGGGTTTATTCGAAACAAGACGATCCGAAACAAAGAGATGTTGAAACGATGAAGCGGCATCGTGGAGAGTATGGCGTCACAGGCAATTGTTTTGACCTGGCAATCTGGCTATTGGATGCTTTCAAAGAGGCGGGTGTCGAGGCTTACCCGATTGGCAGTGAGCTCGGGACAGAAGATGCGCATGCGGCCGTCGTGGCTGTCGACAGCGAAGGACGCCGATTTTTATGCGACCTTGGGGACCAATGGCTGCAGCCGGTACTGATTGATGTCGATGATGCAGGCTATACAGACGAAAAACTCGCTGGCTATTTCCCGGCTGCAGAGATAGAGCTGATTTCGGGGAGAGGCACTTTCAAAGTGGTCTATCATCGGCCGAACGGCAAGTTTTCAACGCAAACTTACACGGAGGATCCGGTTCCGATGGAGGAATTCCTAAAAGCTGCGGATTTTTCACAGAACCACGTTTATCCAAAACCCTTGCTGGAAGTCCGTCTCCCGTGGGAGGATGAAATCGCCCATTGGGAATTTTTCAATTGGAAAAGTTTTTTAAGCACAAGCAAGGGATTATACGAAGATCCGCCGCTCGCAACAATTGAAGAATGGGTGGAGCGGATTCACGAAAAGACTGGCTATGACAAAACGTTTTTGAAGGAATCGCTGGAATATTACAAGGGTCTTGGAGAGGGATCTGCAAATTGAGACCCTTCCATATTTCGCATTAGGAAAGAGTGGGATGAATGGAGAAAGAAATGATTGCCGTTTGTGATGAAGAGGGCGTAGCGCAAGGAATTGCGACGCGCGAAGAGGTACATAAAAAAGGGTTATGGCACGATACCTTCCATTGCTGGATCGTGGAAATGACAGAAGGCACACCTTATATCCACCTGCAATTGCGAAGCCCGGAAAAA
Source organism: Planococcus sp. (in: firmicutes) (assembly GCA_035461005.1). GTDB lineage: Bacteria > Bacillota > Bacilli > Bacillales_A > Planococcaceae > Planococcus. The sequence goes on from DATHVZ010000007.1 coordinate 1,700, forward strand.
AAGGATTTTCCGGATTTACTGGATATAAGTGCTGCCGGGCATATACTTGCACATGAAACGGTCGTAGACGGAGCGAGGGAAATCAAAGAAGAGCTTGGGATCGATGTGAAGTTTGATGAACTGATGCCACTTGGGATTTTCAAAGATCAGCTCGCCGTGCAAAACTTTTTGGACAATGAAAGATGTCATGTCTTTTTGTATATAACCAATGAGAAGCTGGACGGCGCATATAATTTCCAACAGGAAGAAGTGGCGGGCATGTTCAAATTCGATTTTCAGGAGTTTTCCGATTTGTGTTCCGGAGCTGCAGAAAAAATTGACAGCAAAGGAGAACTTGCCACAGAAGGCAAGACTTCGCCGAGAACCATGTCATTGGCGGATCTTGTGCCGCATAGCCCATCCTATCTGGATGGAGTGATGCAGGCGATTC
>DATHVZ010000008.1:0-3516 GCA_035461005.1 Planococcus sp. (in: firmicutes)
TCCGCTAAAACAGTAAAAATAGAGAGCCTGAAAAAATATTTTAAAAAAACTTTTCATGGTACTTAATACATAGGAATCAGATTTTTCTATCAATTTTGCACCTCATGCCACAGAAGGAACGAGCTCCTTGTTTATAGTAAGAAAACGTGATTTCCGGCCATGAATTGGGGGCCGAAAAAAGCCTTTCGACAGGCGAAAATTTAGAAAGACGGTTTGAAAACCTAGGTAATTAAGCGTATAGTAAAGACCATACGGCTTAAGTTCGATGTCACAAAAAGAGTTTATTTGCTTGGGTTATTGTTTGATTGCCGGCGGAAAGACAGAATTTTTCTGTGTGGCATAAACAGCCCGGAAAATAAATTGAGACAAAAGAGAAATGGAAAACTCTTATAGCCATGAAGAGCAAAAAAATGGTATAGAGAGGTGTTTTAAATACATGCCAGTTATTAAAGTAGAAGGTTTGTCAAAGGTATTTGGCAAAAACGTTAAGCAGGCTTTGAAGTTATTGGAAGAAGGCAAGACGAAAGAAGAAGTATTAAAACTGACAGGCAGTACCGTCGGGGTTAATCGTGCTTCCTTTGAAGTGGAAGCGGGCGAGATTTTCGTCATTATGGGATTGTCCGGCAGCGGCAAATCGACATTGGTGCGTTTACTCAACCGGCTGATCGATCCGACGGAAGGCCATGTCTTCATCGATGGTGAAGATCTTGCAACTATGAACAAAAAAGATCTTCTGCGGGTTCGCCGCACGAAAATGAGCATGGTGTTCCAGAAATTCGCGCTTTTCCCGTTCCGTTCGATTTTGGAAAATGCCGAATACGGACTTGAAGTGCAGGGGATGCCGAAAGAAGAGCGCAGCGCGAAAGCCCGCACCTCTCTCGAAATGGTCGGCCTGGGCAATTATATGGAACAATATCCATCCCAGTTGTCCGGCGGAATGCAGCAGCGTGTCGGCCTGGCAAGAGCCCTTGCCAACGATCCGGAAGTGATGCTGATGGATGAAGCATTTTCAGCGCTTGATCCGTTGATCCGCAAGGAAATGCAGGATGAGTTATTGGAGCTTCAGGTAACAATGAAGAAAACCATCATCTTTATCACGCATGATCTGGATGAAGCGCTTCGGATCGGCGACAAGATCGCCTTGATGAAAGACGGCTCCATCGTGCAGGTCGGTTCACCGGAAGAAATTCTGATGAATCCGGCAAACGATTATGTCGAGAAGTTCGTTGAAGATGTTGACCGCTCGAAAGTATTGACGGCTTACAACATCATGAAACGTCCGGAAACGGTCAATATCGAAAAACACGGCCCGCGGGTCGCGCTGGAACGGATGCAAAAAGAAGGCATCTCGACCATTTACGTCACGGACAGCATGCGGAACCTGAAAGGCTATGTCACGGCGGACGATGCAGTTACTGCGCTTCGCAGCGAAATAACGAGCCTGCAGGCCATTCTGAAAACCGATGCGCCGAGCGTAACGAAAGATACAGTGATGAACACAATCTTCGAAGTCAGCCACGATTCACCGGTTCCGATTACGGTCGTCGAAGACGGCAAACTGCTTGGCATTATTGTGCGCGGCGCAATCATTGCAGCACTTGCGGGATCTGGGGAGGTGAATCTGACACATGCTTAATTTTATGGAAAACATCGAAAAAATGCCATTAGCTTCGTGGGTGTCGGATTTCACCGACTGGATTTCCGACAGCTTTGCATTCCTGTTCGACCCGATCAAGAACCAATTCGGTGATGGGCTTGAAAATTTCGCTGATCTGCTGGCCGCAGTGCCGCCGGTCATCGTCATCATCATCGTCGCCATCCTGGCGTTTTTCCTAAGCGGAAAACGCTTCGGACTGGCCGCATTCTCGGTCGTCGGCCTATTGCTTGTGTGGAACCAGGGGCTTTGGGAAGAGCTTATGCTGTCCTTCTCCCTTGTGCTCGTCGCAAGTCTCTTATCGGTCATCATCGGGGTGCCGATCGGCATCCTGATGTCGAAGAGCAAAACGGCGGAAAGCATCATCACGCCGGTTCTCGATTTCATGCAGACAATGCCCGCATTCGTCTACTTGATCCCTGCCGTTGCGTTCTTCAGCATCGGCATGGTGCCCGGCATTTTCGCTTCATTAATATTCGCGACACCGCCGACTGTCCGGTTCACAAACCTGGGCATCCGTCAGGTATCGGAAGAATTGGTGGAAGCAGCCGAGGCGTTCGGCAGCACAGGCATACAGAAACTGTTCAAAGTTGAGTTGCCGATGGCCAAGACTACCATCATGGCCGGCATCAACCAGACAGTAATGCTTGCCTTGTCTATGGTCGTCATCGCATCAATGATCGGTGCACCTGGACTTGGCCGCGAAGTACTTTCGGCCCTGCAGCGCGCCGACGTCGGAACCGGTTTTGTGGCTGGTCTTGGGATTGTCATCCTGGCAATCATCATCGACCGTTTCACGCAAAGCTTCTCGACGAAAAAAGCATGAGTATTTGAACCAGCTGGAATCTTTTCTTATAGGAAAAGTGCCATATAATTTTAAAGAAAAAGGAGATTGATTATTTTATGTTTAAAGTACAATGGAAACATTTAGGTCTAGTTTTCGCAGCTTTGCTGTTGTTGTTCATCGCAGCTTGCGGAAATGACGATGAAGGTTCTGAAGAAGGTACGGACGAAGGAACAGCCGGCGAATCCGGTGAAGTAAATTACGGCGAAGAAATGGGCTATAAAATCACAGGCATCGAACCTGGTGCAGGCGTTGTAGCAGCATCTGAAGCAGCAACTGAAGATTACGAAAGCCTTGAAGGATGGGAAGTAGTCACTTCTTCAAGCGGCGCGATGGCAACTGAGCTTGGCGCAGCAATCGACAAAGAAGAACCAATCATCGTAACTGGCTGGAGCCCGCACTGGAAATTCCAGAAATACGATCTTAAATACCTTGAAGACCCGAATGGCGTCTTCGGTGATGAAGAAACAATCAACACAATGGTACGTGAAGGATTGGAAGAAGAAAATCCTGAAGCTTACAAAATTCTTGACCAGTTCCAATGGGAATCAGCTGACATCGAAAGCGTTATGCTGGAAGTTTCCAACGGAACAGCTGTAAAAGAAGCAGCAGCAACATGGATCGAAGCAAACAGCGACAAAGTGGCTGAATGGACTGACGGCACTGAAGCTGTTGATGGCACGGACATCGAACTTGCATACGTAGAATGGGATACAGAAGTCGCTTCTACGAACGTAATCGGACAAGTGCTTGAAGCTCAAGGCTTTAACGTAAAAATGACTCCACTTGATAATGCTGTAATGTGGTCGGCAGTGGCTCAAGGCCAGGCTGACGGAATGGTAGCTGCATGGTTGCCAGCAACACACGGAACTCAGTTCGAAAAATACGGCGAAGATTTAGTAAACCTTGGTGAAAACCTTACAGGCGCTAAAGTTGGATTTGTTGTCCCTTCTTACATGGACATCGATTCAATTGAAGACCTAATGCCAGCTGAGTAATAAATTCATAAAGAACCGGA
>DATHVZ010000009.1:0-64879 GCA_035461005.1 Planococcus sp. (in: firmicutes)
AAGGCCAGCTGCTTCAGCTTTTTCCATACCTTTTAAAGTCATTGTTTCTGTTTTCGTGCTCAAATCAGCAATCGTCGCATCAACTTTCAGATCATACTTCTCCCAGGCTTCAGCCTGTTTCTTTACATCTGTTGTTTTCGCAACATCCGCTAAATAATCCACATGCATCTTTTCAGTTTTCACTTGCACTTTAGCGATTTCCGCATAAATTTCTGCGTTCACTTTATAGACTTCAGCCAAGGCCTCCGCTGTTTCCGGACTCATGGCCGGTTCTGGCGTTTGGGCAATTCCCCCACTTGTAAACGCAGCTAATATTAAGAGCAATGAAAAAAGTGCAGCGATTGAATATTTCTTTAACATTCCGTTTCCTCCTCTTTTTCTCTGATAATACCTAGCATGTAAAAAAATACATAATTCGAGTACAAACCAACCAATTATACTGCAAGTGATTTACTTTAAAGTATAAATGAACCAGGTATAAAGAACAATATCCCTTTGAACTTTCTTCTGTTTCATTTGGCATCCCCACAAAAAACAGGCACAGGAACTATGAAACTTATCCTGTGCCTGTTTATTATTCTACTATTCACGGCAGTACCGTCGCCCCCATCAAATAGCGGTCGCATTCTCTCGCTGCTTCCCGGCCTTCATTGATCGCCCAGACGATCAAACTTTGACCGCGGCGCACATCGCCCGCTGCAAAGACACCTTCCGAGTTGGTGGCATATTTGCCATAGTCAGCTTTTACGCAAGAGTTGGCTTCAGTCGCCAATTCCATCTGTTGGATTAACTCCTGCTCCGGTCCGCTGAATCCGATAGCTATCAGCACAAGGTCCGCTTTCCAGACTTTTTCCGTTCCTGCTATTTCTTCACGGATCCGGTTGCCTTCTTCGTCAATCTTTAATTTAACATTTACCGTATGAACTTCTTTTACATTGCCCTTTTCGTCACCGACAAATTTCTTGGTCATGACGGCATAGGCTCTTGGGTCTTCCCCGAACGCGGCAGCCGCTTCTTTATGGCCATATTCCACACGATGCACTTTCGGGTATTGCGGCCAGGGATTCCCTTGTTCATCGCGAATCGCGCCTTTTTTATCGTAGACATCGAATTGCACGAGGCTTTCGCAATCATGGCGGACAGCTGTGGCCAGACAGTCCGTTCCGGTATCGCCGCCTCCGATGACAATTACATGTTTGCCTTTGGCAGATATGTAATTGCCATCTTCAAAATCTGAATCCAAGAGGCTCTTCGTGCTGGCATGCAGAAAATCCATCGCGTAATGGATGCCGTCGAGCTCACGCCCTGCCAACTGGACGTCGCGGTGAACTGTTGCGCCGGTGCACATAATGACCGAATCAAAATCCGCTTTCAGTTTTTCAGCGGCATAATTTTTACCGATCTCAATATTTGTTTTGAAGGTGATGCCTTCCTGTTTCAGAATATCGACACGGCGGACGACCATGTCATATGGAAGCTTCATTTCCGGTATGCCATAAGTGAGCAAACCGCCAACCCGATCATTCTTTTCAAAAACAGTGACCCAGTGGCCCGCTTTATTTAATTGTGCCGCTGCAGCAAGACCTGCCGGACCGGAGCCGATGACCGCAACGTGTTTGCCGGTACGTCTTTTCGGCGGTTCCGGCACGACCCAGCCTTCTTCAAAGCCGCGTTCGATAATCGAACGTTCGACTGTTCGGATCGCTACTGGCGGGTCGGTTATGCCGAGAACGCATGACCCTTCGCACGGTGCCGGACAAGCCGTCCCCGTAAACTCCGGAAAATTATTTTTGAGATGTTCGCGGCGGAGCGCTTCTCTCCATTGTCCTCTATAAACCAAATCGTTCCATTCAGGAATCAGGTGATTAACCGGACAGCCGGTTGTCACCCCTTCCAATTCCATTCCGGTGTGGCAAGTCGGCACACCGCAATCCATGCAGCGGGCGCCTTGTTTTTGCACTTCTTCAACGGATAGCGGAATGGTGTAGTCGTTCCAATCGTGCGCCCGTTCAGCCGGGTCACGTTCTTTCATCGTCTGTCGGCCGTATTCCATAAACCCTGTGCTTTTTCCCATCAGATCCCTCCTCCATCGATTTTTTTGAAAAACTGGTTTTCTATTTTATACTTTCTGCTATTTTGCTTTCTTCAAAAGCCGCCATTTCGGCATCGAATTTCGTCATACCGCTGTCCTCCAACGTGCTGATGCGGTCATTAATCTGCAAATAAGCTTTCGGAATGACCCGAACGAATTTTCCGGAGAATATTTCCCAGTGTTCCAAAATCCGCTGTGCATTGGCGCTTTCCGTATAACCGTAATGGCTGTCGATCATACTGCGCAGATTTTCAATTTCCTGCGGATCTGCCAACGGCTGCAAATAGACCATATCTTTATTGCAATACTCGGCGAAATTCTCGCCCTCATCCAGGACATACGCGATGCCCCCGGACATTCCAGCAGCGAAGTTTTTGCCGGTGCTGCCGAGTATCACAACCCGACCACCCGTCATATATTCGCAGCCATGGTCTCCGACGCCTTCCACCACAATATTGGCGCCGCTGTTCCGGACAGCGAAACGCTCTCCTGCAACACCGTGTATATACGCTTCACCGGCAGAAGCACCATAGAAGGATACATTGCCGATGATTATATTTTTTTCCGGGATAAATGTGGAATCTGCAGCGGGCTTCACAATTATTTTCCCGCCGGACAAGCCTTTTCCGACAAAATCATTGGCATCACCAATTAAATTCATCGTCATTCCCAGAGGGATAAACGCACCGAAACTTTGTCCTGCTGAACCTTGAAACTTCAGTTTCACAGTGTCTTCCGGCAGTCCCTCTGCGCCGTAGCGCCTTGAAATTGCGCTGCCGATGATGGTTCCCGTCGCACGATGAATATTGCGGATAGCCGTAGAAAATTCTACCGGCTCACCCGTTTCAATCGCGTTACGGCATCGTGGCAAGAGTTCCTGGTAATCCAGCGTCTGCTCCAAGCCATGATTCTGTTTGACGGTTGCATAGCGTCCGACTTTTTCAGGAAGATCCGGCTGATAAAGAAGGGCTGATAAATCAATCCCCTTCGCTTTCCAATGGTCGATCGCCTCATTTACTTCGAGCACGTCCGTTCTGCCGATCATTTCATTGATTGACCGGAAACCGAGCTCAGCCATCAATTCGCGCGTTTCCTGTGCGATAAAGCGCATGAAGTTTACGACATGTTCCGGGTCTCCGCCGTATTTTTTACGCAGTTCCGGGTTTTGCGTCGCAATCCCCACTGGACAAGTGTCCATATGGCAAACGCGCATCATGACGCAGCCGAGCACGACCAGTGGCGCAGTGGAAAAGCCATATTCCTCTGCTCCAAGCAAAGCCGCCATCACGACATCGCGCCCCGTCATCATCTTGCCGTCCGTTTCCACAACGATGCGGTCACGCAAACCGTTCAATAATAAGGTCTGATGTGTTTCAGCCAAACCGATTTCCCACGGCAGGCCGGTATGTTTCAAACTTGTTTTCGGTGCAGCGCCCGTGCCGCCGTCGTACCCGCTGATCAATACAAGATCCGCGCGGCCTTTTGCGACTCCTGCCGCTATCGTTCCAACACCAACCGCTGACACCAGCTTCACGCTGATGCGTGCATATGGATTGGCATTTTTCAGATTGAAGATCAATTCCGCCAAATCTTCGATCGAATAAATATCGTGATGCGGCGGAGGCGAGATCAATTCTACTCCGGTCGTCGAGCCGCGAACTTCTGCAATCCACGGATAGACTTTCTTCCCTGGCAGATGTCCGCCTTCTCCCGGTTTTGCCCCTTGTGCAACTTTAATTTGGATTTCGTCAGCGTTCACCAGATAATGGCTCGTTACCCCAAAGCGGCCCGAAGCCACCTGCTTGATTGCACTTCTTCGGTTGGTGCCGTCTTCGTCCGGGATAAAACGGGAAATTTCTTCTCCGCCTTCACCGGAATTGCTGCGGCCACCGACTTTATTCATTGCGATGGCAAGCGCTTCATGCGCTTCTTTGCTGATTGAACCGTACGACATCGCGCCCGTTTTGAAGCGCGCACAAATTTCCTCGACGGTTTCCACTTCTTCCAATGGCACCGGCGTCCGGTCTTTGAACTTCAGCAAACCGCGCAGGGATTGCAAATTCGCCTTTTCATCCGTCAGCAACGCAGAGTATTTCCGGAACACATTAAAATCATTTGTTCGGCACGCCTGCTGCAGTGTATGGATGGTCTTTGGATTGTATTGATGGTTTTCTCCGTTTTCGCGGTATTGAAATTCATCTCCGGATTCCAGTTCCTCGTCGCTTCCTTCAAGTTCCGGATAAGCTCTGGCATGGCGCATGAGCACCTCTGTACCGATCATATCGAGTCCAATTCCGCCCAGTCTTGAAGAAGTGCGGGTGAAATATTTATCAATGACGTCCAGATGAATTCCCACAGCCTCGAAAATTTGAGCCCCGCGGTAACTCTGGATCGTCGAAATGCCCATTTTCGACAGCACTTTGATGATGCCGTCTGTAACTGCTTTGATATAACCCTTTTCAGCTTGCCCGTAATCGAAGTCTTTTATATCTTTGGTTTCAATCAAGTTATTGATCGTATCCAAAGCCAAATACGGATTGATGCCTTCAGCACCGTAGCCTAGAAGAACTGCAAAATGATGCACTTCACGCGGTTCTGCAGATTCCAGCAAGATGCTGACTTTCGTACGGATGCCTTCGCGGATCAAATGATGATGCAAACCCGAAACCGCCAATAATGCCGGTATTGCCGCATTTCCTTTATCGGCTCCTCTATCAGAAAGAATCAGGAGCGTAGCCCCATTTTCACAGGCTGCATCCGCTTCGGCAAACAGCTCTTCAAGCCGTGTCTCCATCGCTTCGGCGCCGTCTGAAACGGGGAATAAAATCGGGAGCGTCACTGCCTTAAATTCGGCGATTGAGTTATGGCGCAATTTCTCCAACTGCCCGTTAGTAAGCACCGGCGTTTCCAATCGAATATGGCGGCTGCTTTCCGGGGTAGGCTGCACCAGATTGCCCTCTGCTCCAATTGTCGTTTGCGCAGCTGTAATGATCTGTTCACGGATGGCGTCAAGGGGCGGATTCGTCACTTGCGCGAATAATTGCTTGAAGTAATTGTAAAGAAGCTGAGGCTTTTTCGATAGGACGGCTAAGGGAGAATCATACCCCATCGAACCGACAGGATCTTTGCCTTCAGTCGCAAGCGGCTTAATAATCTTCTGAACTTCTTCCATCGTGTAGCCGAACGCCAATTGCTGTTTTATCAAGGATTCCGTTACATCATAGTCCACAGGGTGTTCCGGATCCCCTAAATCGTCCAGATCCAGCATATTTTGTTCCACCCAGTCTTTATACGGCAATTCCCCTGCAATTTGCATCTTTATTTCTTCATCCGGAATAATTTTTCCTTTTTCAAAGTCTATCAATAGCATTTTACCTGGACGCAGGCGGTCTTTGTAAATGATGTCGTCCGCAAAGATATCGAGTGCTCCGACTTCCGACCCCAAAACGATCATGCCGCTCTTGGTTACGTAATAACGCGCCGGACGCAGGCCGTTTCGGTCGAGGCAGGCTGCAACCTGGTTGCCGTCAGTAAAGACGAGTGCCGCGGGACCATCCCACGGTTCCATTAACGTGCTGTGGTATTCATAGAAATCCTTTTTCACTTTATTGATTGTCGGATCATTGACCCACGGTTCCGGCACCATCATCATCGCCGTATGGGCGAGCGAACGTCCGGATAAATGAAGAAACTCAAAACAATTGTCGAACATCGACGAATCACTGCCGCTTTCATCGATGACCGGCATTAATTTTTTCAGATCTTCTTCGTTGAAGTGTGGTGAGGTGCAAAGCGCCTGGCGCGCCCGCATCCAATTGACGTTTCCGCGCAGGGTATTAAATTCCCCATTATGTATGGAGTAACGGTTTGGATGGGATCTCTGCCAGCTGGGAAATGTGTTGGTGCTGAAACGCGAGTGGACTAATGCCAACGCCGATTTGAATTCGGGATGGTTGAGGTCGATGTAGAAAGAATCCAATTGCTCAGGAATGAGCATCCCTTTGTAGACGATTGTTCCAGCTGACAGGCTGCTGAAATAGACATCCTTGAATTCCGGATCACTGCCCATTTCCAGTTCAATTCTTTTGCGGATGATATAGAGCCTGCGCTCCAAGTCCATGCGCCCTTCAAGATCTGCCGCCGCTTCGATGAATACCTGGCGTATAACCGGCTTTGTTTTTGCTGCCACTTTGCCGACAAAAGAATCATTTACCGGAACCGGGCGCCAGCCGAGGCATTGCTGCCCTTCTTCTTCAATAATGCGGTGAATAATTTCTTTTGATTTCATCCGGATGTCATAATCCTGGGGCATAAAAATCATGCCGATGCCGTATCGGCCTTCCTTAGGAAGATTAATCCCTTCTTTTTCACATTGCTTCAGGAAAAAGCGGTGAGGAATCTGCGTCAGAATACCAGCTCCATCACCTGTGCTTGTATCAGAAGACTGCCCTCCGCGATGCTCGAGGTTGCAGAGAATGTTTACTGCATTCTGGACAATCGAATGAGATTTTTCACCATTTATATTTGCAATCATTCCAATTCCACAAGCTTCATGCTCCTGTTCGGGACTGTAAAGGCCCTGTGCTTTCGGATATTCTCTTTTTGTCATGCTGCTTCCCCCTTTAACACAGTGAAGTGTCATAATATTAGGGTAGTATATCATAAAAAGAGAATTAATTTAAAATTAAGATAAATTTAAATAGTCAATTATCTATGCAAACGCTTTCATTTTGTGATCATTTTGATGAGGTTTTCAGATTAACAAAAAGCACTATTTATTATTGCAGAATTCAATTTCCAGGTGATTTTGCGAAATATTACTTCAACACCAAAAGAGCTCCTGTCCGAAGACAGAAGCTCTTAGTTATTTACGGTTTCGAATGCACGGATGGCCTCGAGGAAGGCTTCACCGTATTTCTCAAGTTTATTGGCACCGACACCGTTGACCTCAAGAAATTCTTCAGCGGTCTTCGGTCTTCTGGCGCACATATCCTGCAACGACTTATCGGAGAAGATGACAAACGGCGGTACACCGCCCTGGTCGGCCAGCTCTTTCCGGATTTTGCGCAGTTCCTCAAAGAGCGGATCGTTGTCGGCGATTTGTTTGGTGACAACGGCACCTTTGCGGAGAACCTGGCGTTTACCGAGCAGCACATCTCTTCCGCCATCGGGAACATAGATGGTTGGGAATGAGCCCTGTTCAACCGCCAGCAATTCCTGGGAAATCATGAATTCGATTAAATTGGAGACTTCTTTTGCACTGTGATGCTTCAGGATTCCATAAGTCGATAATTTATCAAACCTGAAATCGAGTATTTTTTTATTGCGCGAGCCTGTCAGCACCTGGGCCGTCATCATTTTGCCGAATTTCTGGCCCATGCGGATGACGCAGGACAGCACCATTTGAACGTCCTTGGTGACGTCGAGGCTTTCACGCTCGTCGACGCAGTTTCCGCAATGGCCGCAATGCCCGGCACCAAGATCCCCAAAGTAGTGGATGATGAATTGCTGCAGGCAGTTTTCAGTATGGCAATAATCAACCATTCCCTGCAGTTTGACGAGTTCACCGGGAATCCGGCTCGGGTCCTGCGCCTGATCGATCAAAAAGCGCTGTGTCTGGACATCCTGGGAAGCGTAAAGGACGATGCATTCACTCGGCAACCCGTCGCGACCGGCACGCCCCGCTTCCTGGTAGTAACTTTCCATGTTTTTCGGCAGCTGGTAATGGACGACATATCTGATATTACTTTTATCGATGCCCATTCCAAAAGCATTTGTTGCTACCATAACCGTCACTTCATCGTTGAGAAATTGTTCCTGGCCGGCTCTTCGCTGTGCGTCCGGTATGCCGGCGTGGTATTTCGCAGCTTTGATGCCTTTTTTCAGCAGCATCTCATAGACCGAATCCACCGTCTTGCGTGTAGCGGCATAGATGATTCCCGCTTCTTTGTCATTTTTCTGGACGTATTCCTTCAGGAACCGTTCGCGATCCTGGCCGCGGATTACGGAAAATGTCAGATTTGCGCGTTCAAAACCGGTCATAATGGTATGGCGTTCTTCTATATTCAGAATGCGGCAAATATCTTCCCGCACCTGCGGGGTGGCAGTCGCTGTAAGCGCCAGCACTGTCGGGTTATTAGGAAACAGATCCATCATGCGGCTGATGAGCCGGTAGCTTGGACGAAAATCATGGCCCCATTGGGAAATACAATGCGCTTCGTCGACTGCAATGAGGGGAACGTGGACGCCCTGCAATTCGTTGAGGAACATTTCAGAGTCCAAGCGTTCGGGTGCTATATACAATAATTTCACCGCTCCGCGCTGGACATCGTTTAAAGTTTCACGCACTTCATCAAAATCCATCGAGCTATTTATAAAGGCCGCTGGAATTCCGGCCGCAAGAAGTGAATCCACTTGGTCTTTCATCAAAGAAATCAATGGCGAAACGACAATCGTCGTCCCTTCCATAACCATGGCCGGAATCTGGTAACACATCGATTTCCCGCCGCCTGTCGGCATGACACAAATCGAATTGGAGCCTTCAAAAACTTGTGAAATTGCCTGTTCCTGTCCGGTTCGGAATGTTTCATAGCCAAAATAGGTCTGCAGTAATTCTCTTGCTTTTTCCAACAATAGTATACACTCCTAAAACTCGTTTCGTATTGGCTAGCTTACCATATTTCAGGTCTTTTTTCTTTCTCAGGGCATTAAAAAACACCGAAAGCAAAAGCTTCCGGCGATGGCACAGACTGACATTCAGATTTCAAGATTCCTATGTTCCTCTTCTTCCTCTTTCATCTGTTTTTTCAGTTTTTCAGGCGACATGCTTTATTCCGCATCCCAGTGGATTACTGTAAAAAGAGTCAGCTCCCCCATTCTTTATCATCAAATACAGCCGCATACTTGGCGTATTTCGCTAAAGCATCCCTTAACACCTTTTCGTTTTTTGCCAGCATCCGTTCTCTTGCCTTTTTCCGCTTAAAACGCATGCCATAGGCCAATTGCGCCTCTTCATAAGCGTCATTCAAAGTTCGGAACTCCCATGCCACATCGCCATCCGGGTCTTTCAGCAGCGAGGCAAGCAAGGAAATTTTCCGGTACAGTTCTTCTATTGTATATTTCTCCTGATCCCGGTGCAGCAAGCCTGCAATGATGCTTGCCGGCAGTTCTTCATCAACGCCCTGGGAAAGGTCTGTCAGAAGCTGGATCATGTTTCGCCTGTCACTGGCAAGAGACAAAACATAGAAAACATGGGGGATATCTTCAGTGGGAGTAATATCGATGAATTCGTCAATTGCTTCAATCAAGTCTTTCGTTTTGATATGATCGATTAGAATCCCCAGCCGATAAGTTTCATATAAGGTATAGCGTTTCATGGATCCATCGCCTGCTTTTCAAAAAAATTAGCTGATTTCTCTAAGCATATCCAATAGTAAGAAGCCCGTAACAATGCTTATATCCGTACTTTAACTTTAGCATAAAATCAGGTGGCTCTCACAGCGTAAAACAGTGTGACGACATTCTGCCAACAAAAAAACCCATTCCGGACACCAGAATGAGCAGCCGCGACCCAAATCGACTGTTATGAAGTTGCCGCACCAAAACTTCCCATGCGCCGTTTCACTTTAATATAGGATGCAGCTTCAGCTATTTCTTCCCTGTTCAAAGGTGTATCGTCCAGCAGCAGATTGTAATCTTTAAAACTCTTCAAGTTTTGAAGATCCAAATCGATCGTCTGTTCTTCCCTGTCGAGCAGATTATCCACCGAGACCTCAAAATAATCCGCCAAGCGGGCCAGATGGCTTACTGAAACCTGTTTTTTGCCGCTTTCATAAGCCCATACTGTACTTTTTGCAAACCCGATTTCTTCCGCAAGCTTTTCAGGAGAAACACCTTTTTCTTCACGCAGCTGCTTTATCTTTTTGCTTAAATTTTCCATTATAATTAATGCTCCTTTTTTATTTAAATTCTAACTATTTAAAATATACTGCATATTTTAGATTATTACAATATTTTTGAATAACTTTTATATATATTTTTGAATATTGTGTGAACTTATAATATTATGTAGAATTTCCCGAACCCTATTAACCACGCCTAAAGTTTTAATACCCAAAATATTCCTTAGTCATTACTGTTCAATGAAGAATTATACCAATAAAAAAATAGCATATATTTGACACGAAGGACTATTTATTAATAAATGTTTAATGTTTACATAAATCAAACAAAAAAGCAGAGGTCTTTTGCCCCTGCTGCCATTGATTTTGCTTATTCGCCTTCACTTATCCGCATACCGAGCTGCCTTGCGAATGCCAATGCCTGATCCGGAGATACTGTGCAGCCTGCCAATTTTTCGACAGTCACCTGTATATTTTCAAAGCGGTTCGTACTGAGATCGACGCCCCCAAGATTGGTTTCGGCAAAATTAATCTCTTCCATATCGCAGCTTGTAAATTCTGTGTTCTTCAACTCTGCTTCATAGAAGTCCGCCTGCCGCATTGAACAATTCTCAAATTTCGAAAAAGTGCAGAGTGAAAATCCGAATGTGGTATAATTCAATACACAATCAGCAAACAATGAGTGCCGGACCCCGGCTTCTGCAAAATTGGTCCCCATCAGTTTGGAATTACGAAATTCCGTGCGGTGGAACACGCAGCGGGTGAAGTCGGCGTTCGACAAGTCACAATTGATGAAGACGACATCCACGAATTCACTGCGCGGCCAGGAAATGTTGACAAAACTCACATTTTCAAATACAACCGTATCGATATGCAACGCTCGTGATGCCTGAAACTCAATAGTTTCTTGCAGAACCCGGCAATTTGTTATGTAGTGATCGTCCAGCGCATCTGCAAAAAGACTGCTTTTTAATTGGGCTGGAATTTTGGGTTCTGCCCTTTTTGTTATGCTCATAAAAAACCCTCCCACGTTTCAGCTTTTCTACCCAAGTCGGTCTGACTGCAGTTCCCTCTTTTCATTGTTAAGTTTACAGCAAATTCTCATAGCGAATCACAGTAAATAGCGGAAAGGAGAGACAGGATGGATAATGTAAAAAACACTTTCAAAGAAGTTCTTGCAGCTATTATGCCTGTTACCATTGTAGTCATCTTCCTGCAGATTGCAATTATACGCCTGCCCTTAGAGGCTTTGCTTCAATTCCTCATCGGTGTTTTCTTTGTAAGCATCGGTTTTTTCCTGTTTCTCCTAGGGGTCAATGCCGGACTTCTTCCCATCGGCGAAATGATCGGCAAGCGGCTTCCGAAGACAAAAAACGCCTGGCTTATCATCGGTTCAGGATTTTTGCTGGGGGTTGTGGTAACGATTGCAGAACCTGATTTGCGGGTGTTGGCGACACAAATCGATCAAGTTTCTGAAGGGGCAATCAGCGCGACCCTCCTTATCCTATCGGTTTCTTTGGGATTGGCCATATTCGTAGCGCTTGCCATGGTCAGAACTTTGTTCAACATTCCCCTGCACTGGGTCCTGCTCGGGGGCTACGCCGCTGTCTTCGGATTATCCTTTTTTGTTCCCGAAGCATTTGTTCCAATCTCATTTGATGCCGGAGGGGTCACGACAGGGCCAATGGCCGTCCCGTTTATCCTGGCTCTCGGTGTAGGTGTAGCGTCCTCCCTTCGCTCACGCGATTCTAAAGACGGCACTGAAGGGTTCGGCCTAATCGGCCTTGCTTCCATCGGCCCGATTCTGGCGGTCATGATTCTGGGGGTGATTATCTGATGGAAATACAAGTTTTCCAAGGGTTCGGCGCGATTTTGCAGGAGGTTGCATTGGCTTTGGTGCCATTGCTCGCCTTTTTTGCAATCTTCCAGATCTTTATGCTTAAATTACCAATACAAAGGCTTGGACAAGTAGGCATCGGTTTCATTTTAACTTTTTTGGGCCTTTCCTTTTTCCTGCAGGGGGTGCATGTCGGATTTATGCCGGTCGGTGAATTGATGGGCGAGTCCCTGGGTGAAGGAAACACGAAATGGTTTCTCATCCCGATCGGATTCACCCTCGGATTTGCTGCAACCTTTGCGGAGCCCGCAGTCCGGATCATGAATGGTGAAGTCGATGAAGTGACCGGCGGTTATATTTCGGAAAAAGTAATGCTCTATACTTTGTCAATTGGCGTAGGCCTTTCAATCGCTCTATCGATGATTCGAATTCTGTCTGGAATCTCACTGTGGTATTTTTTAATTCCCGGATATTTGATTGTCATCATCCTCATTTTTATGTCACGCGACATTTTCATCGCAATCGCTTTCGATTCCGGCGGGGTTGCCACCGGCCCAATGACGGTCACGTTCATTTCTTCACTGGCAGTTGGCGTAGCGTCTGTGACTGAGGGCCGGGATCCACTGGCAGACGGTTTCGGACTGATTGCGCTTGTAGCGTTGACGCCGATCATTGCAGTCCTTATCCTTGGACTTATTTTCAATAGAAAAGGCGGGGGGAAAAATGATGAAACTTAATCACAAACTGATGATCGCGATTGTCAAAAGAGGCTATTCGCGCCCGGTGATAACAGCAGCAAAAAAAGCTGGTGCTGACGGAGCTACTATAGTTTACGGAGAAGGCGTTGGCAGAAATGAAAAACCGACGTTTCTCGGGCTTCCCCTGACACATGAAAAAGACGTCATCTTCATCGCCATTGATGGAGATAATGAAGCATCTGTCACCGAAGCGGTAAGTCGGGAGGGGAAATTAGGGAAATCCGGTTACGGGCTCGGATTTACCGTTCATCTCAGCAAACTGCTTGGTGTTCCTCATTTGACGCAACGTGCGGATGACCGCAGAAAAAAGAAAGGGGAGGAAATCATGGAGAACGTATTGCCTGAATTTCAATTGATAGTGACCATCGTCAACAGCGGTGATTCCCAAAAAGTTATTAAAGCCGCAGCTGACGCCGGCGCGGAAGGCGGTACAATTTTGAATGGCCGCGGCACAGGCGTCAACGAACAGCAAACCTTCATGAACTTCACCATCGATCCTGAAAAAGATATGATTCTGACATTGGTGCCTTCCAGCTATACGGACAAAGTCGTCAACAGTATTGAAAAGGCTGTGGACCTCAATGCCCCGGGGCGCGGCATCGCCTTTCTCATTGATGTCGAAAATGTTTTCGGCGTCAATCATTCTTCGCTGGATTTTAAATAAGAAAAGAAGCGCCGCGAATCCTTTCGCGGCACTTCTTTTTTATTTTTGGAAAAATGTGATCAGAATGATCCAAATGGGATTGCGATCCGGTTTCCCTGTTTTGCGGCGGCTCCTCATGCGGCTTGCTTCCACGTCCGAGCGAATGTCTTCCATTCTTTGCTTAACTGCCATTTCATCTGTGTGAAACATCCTAATTCCTCCTCATTTTATGGATTCGCAGAACCGTTCGGGAGTTGTGCCCGCTACCGGGTCACCGGAATCTTCTCCTATAGCGAAAGTTCTCCGATATTATTGGATTCCTCCGGCTTACTTTCCGCTTCTTTTTCTTCCATCAGCACAATCCGGCCCGCGTTGGCGCGAACTTTCCCCTGCAATGCCCCTTTGATCCCCACTGAAGCAGCCTGCACTTCACCGAATATGTCGAGTGTTTCCAATTTGTTCATGATCGTTTCGCCATCAACATCTGCATCGAGCCGAAGCGTCCCGTCCACAATCAGGCTTACTGGTTCCTGCAATGATTCAAACTGGCTATTCGACCAATGTTCTTCCCCTTCGATGAGGATGAACCGGTTCGAATAAGGCAGCACTTCCGTCTCGAGGCGTTCCAGTTTCTCGTAGATCAGATCTTCAATCTCATCGCTGCAGACAATAAACGATTTTGAATCGATTCGGCTGATCGTATTTTCCAGCGCTTCCCTTGGAACATCCGCTTCGAATATGATTGGCTTTTTGGTCATCAGTTTTTCCTCCCGGAAGCTTTTAATCGACCGTGAATTGATGCGCAGCGCTCCTTTCAAAACCCTGTATCCCGCGGGAATCACTTCAATGACACCGTTTGGAGCGGCATCCATCTTGCGGTGAAGCAGCGCTTCCTGCTCTTCGTGAACCGACACCAGGCCATTGACGGCAATTTTTTTGATCTTTTCATTGAACAATGCGGCGTCGATGTCTTTCGGAATGGTCAGCATGCCGTTGACTACGAGATGAATTGGCTCTTCAGCCGCTTCAAGAAACGCATTGCTTAGGGTGATGCTGCCATTTTCGAGTCTCGGCGGTGAGCCTTCGTATACTTTGACCGTACGGCTGCCCTCCGGAAATTGCTGGCTTACCTGGCCTGCAAGTTTTGATGGCGCATAGATTTCACCATTCACGATGATTTCCAGCAGCCCTTTCTTCAGTTGTTCCGGTTGGACATCCCGCGCAATGATGAGCATGCCGTTCAACACCATTTTCACCGGCTGGTCAATTGAAACAAGGTAATCATGATCGATTTCCAATGTGCCATTGTAATAGCTGTAATCGTTCGGCACTTCCACCGTCTTACCGATGTTGCCGATATTCAAGGCCGCCAGCAGATGCGATTGCCCGCTTCTGTAAAGCACCAATCCGACATTTCCAATCCTTTCGTAAGCTTGCACACTTTGTTCTGTTGCATTCAATAAATTCAATACACCCACATTGCCGACTGTCTGTTTCATCTTTATTCCTCCTCCAGAATGTCTCTCAATTTCTTAATCGCGAAATGCAGCTTGTACCTGATGGTCGCTGCCGGAACCTGAAGTTGGTCCCCAATTTCTTTGCTGGTCATCCCCAACCAATAGCGCTTAAATATCAAATCGCCCATTTCCGGTGTAAGATGCGACAGCAGCTCCGTCATTTCCAGCCGGTTGATCGCCAGCGGCTGTTCCGGAAAGTCCAGCTCCTCTTCCCAGTCGGAAAGTCGCTTGTCCCTCCGCCGGTCATCAATCAGCCGGTTCTTCATCACCCGGAAAAACCATGCCCGCTGTTTGTAGATTGGCAGGTTCAACAGTTCTTCTTCTTTCAGCGATTTTTCGAGGGCATCCTGTACCAGGTCATCAGCTTCCTGCTCGTGCCGGGAAATGGAACGGGCGAAGCGGACCAGATCATTTTTCAGATTTTCGTACATCGTTTCGGTATCCATTCCATTCCCCGCTTTCTGCTCCATTGCCGCTCTCATAAAGATAACGGTTGAAAGGGACAAAGTGTTTGAAGAAAATATAAAAAAATATAAAACATGAAAACTGATTATTTTCTTGCAGATGGACAAAGCGGCACCGATATGAAAAAATTAGAAGAAGAACAACCATAGGAAAGCAGGGCTAACCATGAGCATCGAGTTGAAAGAAAGAGGGAGATTCGATCCCCTTAAAGTTTTTTTGAAAGTTTCTGCGGCCTATTTACTCTCTTTATTCCCTCCCCAAAAAGGTGATAAGAAAATTGTGTTGGTCGGCGGCAACCTTGGCGAGAAATACGAAGACAATGCGGCGGTTTTCCATACATACCTGATCCAAAACCATCAGGACCAGGTAACGGCTTATTGGATGTATGACCCGAAAAAATCGTATGCACAGGATAAACAGCTGTCCAATGCTGTGGCACTCGGCAGTTTCCGGAATTACCGCCTGTTTTTCAAGGCTGATTATTCATTTCACGGACACTCCCTGATGTATGATATTGCGCCATCCGTTGATAAGTTCCTGTTCCTGAACCGGAAAACCATCATCACCCATATCAGCCATGGAATTGAAGGATTCAAGAAAATCCTTATCCAAAAAGAGGACGTGCCTTTATTGAAGCGGACAGATTTCTTTAACTGTGCCTCGGAATACGAAAAGGATTTGAAGCTGAACGAATGGAAGATCCCCGAGAACAAACTGATTGTCACGGGCTTTCCGCGCTTCGACCGCTTAGAAACAAACAAACCCGCGCCGCAAGTGAAAAGGATCCTTATGATGATGACATGGCGCGAATGGCTTTTCGATCTGACCGAAGAGGAATTTGTCGAAAGCGATTATTTCCAAAACACGCTTGGCCTTGTAAGCCACGAGGGTATACGCAAATTGATATCCGAAAACGAAATGCATATGCGCGTCGCGCTCCATCCGTTCATGCGGAAGTTCGAAAAGCATTTTACCGGCCTCGACCATCCCGAAAGCGGTATCGATTTCCTGGATTTCAATCATTCTTCCATCGATAAAGCTATTGTCGAAAACGATATGCTGCTGACGGATATAACAAGTGTTTCCTGGGATTTCCTTTATCTGAATAAACCGATCATCTTCAATATGTTCGATAAAGAGGAATACCTGGCACGCCGCGGCACATACCTGAGCCTCGATACAGACCTCTACGGTTACAAGGCTGATACTGTCGAGGAAGTCTATCAGTTTTTGAAGAAGATTGTTGAGGAAAATATCACTGTGAATGACTGGTACCCGAAAGCACCCCTTTACATCGATTATTACGACCAGAACAATTGCCAGCGCCTGGCGCAACGCGTTATGGGGATTTAAGAAAAGCAACGGTGCCCGGTCAGCTCTGAAAGGCGTAAGACAGAACAGCGAAGCGGCGTTCTTTGCCGTACTAGTAAGGATAGCTTAAGTCCGAGGAGTTGGGCGCTGGAGTCTGGTCTGGACACAGAAAAAGCAAAAGAGCGCCCGGAGGATAATCTCCGGGCGCTCTTCCTATTGGATTACGAGTTCAATCGGGCAATGGTCGGATCCTTCGATTTCCCTGTGGATCTTGGCGTTCTTCATAGTCGGTGCCATGCGGTCCGACACTATGAAATAATCGATGCGCCATCCAATATTTCGCGGCCGGCAATCGGTGCGGTAGGACCACCAGGTATAGGCGCCGCTCAGATCAGAATGGAAATAGCGGAACGAATCCGTGAATCCACGGTCCAGGAATTGGGTCATCTTCCCTCGCTCTTCCGGTGTGAATCCTGAGTTTTTCCTGTTCGCCTTCGGATTCTTCAAATCGATTTCCTCATGTGCCACATTCAAATCGCCGCACAGAACGACCGGCTTCCGGCTATCAAGTGCCACGACGTAATCGAGCACAGCTTCTTCCCATTGGAGGCGGTAATCGAGCCGCAGCAAGCCGTGCTGTGAATTCGGCGTATAGACATTTACCAGAAAGAACTCTTCAAATTCCAGGGTGATTGCCCGTCCTTCATTGGCATGATCCTCGTGGTTTATACCATAATTAACAGCAAGCGGCTTCTGGCGGGTGAATATTGCCGTCCCGGAATAGCCTTTCTTGTCAGCGTAGTTCCAGTACAGATGATAGCCGGGAAGGTCCATTTCAATCTGGCCTTCCTGCAATTTAATTTCCTGCAGACAAAATATCTCCGCATCGGCTGCCTCGAAGAAATCCATAAATCCCTTCTTCATAACAGCCCGCAAGCCGTTTACGTTCCATGAAATCATTTTCAATGCCATTCTCCTCATTTCACTGTCCATTAAAGTTTAACTGAATTAAGGAAGAGGCTCAAATACGTTCATTATAAATTTTTAAGAACCCACAATAATGTAAAATTTAAGTAAATTTATCAAAATTTGAATCTTTTCCACCGCGCTTCTTGTACAATGAAATTATCATTCATTAAGGGGAATCAGGAGATGAAAAAGTTCACTCAGACAGAGAAAAGCTGGGCATTTTATGATTGGGGAAACTCCGCCTATTCCATAATCATCACCACAGCCGTCTTCCCGCTGTATTACAAAGCATCAGCGACGGACGCCGGGGTCAGTTTATCCGATTCAACCGCTTATCTCGGCTATACAATTGCAATTTTCACATTCATCCTGGCAATGCTTGGGCCAATTCTTGGAACCCTTGCCGATTACGAAGGTTATAAAAAGAAATTTTTCACCGCATTCTTCCTGCTCGGTACGGTCTCGACGGCGATGCTCGCATTCGTGCCAAGTGATAACTGGCTGCTGATGCTGGCCTGTTACGTATTCGCAGCACTTGGAGCGACCGGAGCCAACCTTTTTTATGACGCTTTTATCGTCGATGTCACCACCGAAAACCGCATGAACAGCGTTTCGGCTTTCGGTTATGGACTTGGTTATATCGGTTCGACAATTCCATTTGCAATAGCAATTGCCATCATCATGCTTGCGCAGAATGAAATCATTCCATTGTCAGTGACGAACGCCAGCCGCGCCGCTTTCCTGCTCACGGCGATTTGGTGGATCGTGTTCTCGATTCCGATGTTTAAACATGTCCATCAGCGCTATTTCATCAAACGGGAGCCGAATCCTGTGGCACAAAGCTTTAAGCGCCTCGGCAAAACGCTGAAAGAAATCCGCCAATACCGGGCCATCGTCCTGTTCCTGATCGCTTATTTCTTCTATATCGATGGCGTTGGCACAATTATCTCCATGTCGACAGCTTACGGTACGGATCTGGGACTCACTTCCACGAGCCTGCTGATCGTCCTGTTCGCAACACAGGTTGTAGCTGCGCCATTCGCGATTCTTTACGGCCGGCTTGCGGATCGCTTTACCGGCAAAAAGATGCTGTATGTCGGAATCTGCGTTTACATTGTGGTCTGCATCTATGCAATGTTCATGGAAACCATCTTCGACTTCTGGGTACTTGCCATGCTCGTCGCTTCCAGCCAGGGTGGCATCCAGGCACTCAGCCGTTCTTATTTCGGCCAGCTCGTTCCTAAAGAAAATTCCAATGAGTTTTTCGGTTTTTATAATGTCTTCGGAAAATTCGCCGCCATCACGGGACCTGTCATGGTGGCCGTCACCACTCAGCTTACCGGCGATTCCCGTTTCGGGGTTTTCAGCCTCGTGATCCTTTTTATCATCGGATTGATCATCCTTTCGCGAGTACCTGAACCCAAAGAACACATAGCAGTGGATGTAGCTGTCGTTGAATAAACCAAAAAAGCTGTCCCGGAATATTCCGGGACAGCTTTTTTTGGTATTGCTTATTTATCATTCGTGCTTTTTGGTGTGATTGCTGACTCGCCAGTGCTGGTCTTTTTGACTTCGGAATCTCCGAATTCAACAACTTCGATGCCGCCTTTTTCTTTATCGGCTTCTTTATCAGCTTTTTTGATTTCTTTTTCAGCTTGTTTTTCAGCTTTTTCGTGCTCTTTCACTGCTTTTTCTTCAGCTTTTTCTTCGGCTTTCAATTCTTTTTCTGCTTCTCTTTCTTCTTTCTTTTCTTCAAACTGTGTTTTCAACTCATCGACTCTGCCTTTTGTTTTGTCGCTGGCATCTGCTGCTTTTTCTTTCAGCTCATCGACTTTGTGTTTTGTTTTGTCGCTGGCATCTGCCGCTTTTTCTTTCAGCTCATCGACTTTGTGTTTTGTTTTATCGCTGGCATCTGCCGCTTTTTCTTTTACCTGCTCAAAAGTTGCGCTCAATTTCTCTTTAGATTCAGCTGTTTTCTCTTTCAGCATTTCTTGCATTTCCTTACCCTTTTTCGGCGCCAGCATTAATCCGGCTACCGCTCCGAGTATTACACCAGTTGCCGCTCCGGCGATAAATCCGCCGCCGCCTGATTTTTCGTTCGACTCGACCGGTGGTGGCATAATTTTCCCGCTGCGCACGAGACGTTCTTCAACTTCTTCAATAATTTCAAATAATGTGCGGCCTTTCACTTCCACTAACGGAACGTTCATGTGGAAATCCACCAGATCTTCTTTGTCACGCACTACGACGCAGTCATAATCCATGGCATCTGTTTTATCCTCAAGCATTTCTGCATTATACCCTCTTTCGAGCAATGCTTGCTGTACGGACGTAAATGGTTGTTCAACTGCGATTTTTACCATCTTATTTCCACTCCTTTTCCAAAATGTCTATTGCTTTGTTTTCCCTAAAAATAGGGCCGTAAACACTCTATATCAAAATATTTGAAAAAAATTCAAATAGTTCGCAAATATTCCAGAAAAAACAAAAAGCGCTTACTTCCATAGTAACAGTTTAAGGGCATTTTAGTTGGTATAGGCAGCTTCTTTTGTTTCCGCAGCTTTCAAACGTTCGCCGGTTTCCATATCGAAGAAATGGACATGGGACATATCAAAAGCAAGAGTCGCTGTATGACCTGCTTGGATCATTGAGTCAGCATCCACACGGGCGATGAATTCCTGGTCCGCATAGACTGCATAAAGAATGGTTTCTGCACCGGTCAATTCAGCTACCGTGATCTCGGCTTCAAATTCGCTGGCCGGCAAATCCGCGAGATCTTCGTTATTGACGTGGATATGTTCAGGACGGATTCCAAGCGCAATCGGTTTGCCGTCATAACCGAGATCTTTCAGCAGA
The DNA here is from genome assembly GCA_035461005.1 of Planococcus sp. (in: firmicutes). Lineage (GTDB taxonomy): Bacteria > Bacillota > Bacilli > Bacillales_A > Planococcaceae > Planococcus. The sequence continues at coordinate 20,350 of DATHVZ010000009.1, forward strand.
GCTGCTGATTCAGCCGGTATTGCCACCGATTTGTCGTCAACAAGAAAGTTGCCGTTGGAAATTGTCCCTTCGAAAAAATTCATGGCCGGAGAGCCGATAAAACCACCGACAAAGCGGTTCGCAGGGAAATCATAGACGTCCTTCGGTGTGCCGACCTGCTTGATGAAGCCGTCTTTCATGATGACAATGCGCGTAGCCATCGTCATCGCTTCTGTCTGATCATGAGTTACGTAAATGGTCGTCGTCTTGAGGCGCTGATGCAATTTGGTGATTTCTGCACGCATCTGCACACGCAATTTGGCGTCCAGATTCGATAGGGGCTCATCCATCAGGAATACTTTGGCATCCCGCACAATTGCGCGGCCAAGGGCCACCCGCTGGCGCTGTCCGCCTGATAATGCCTTCGGTTTCCGGTTCAAGTAATCTTCCAGACCCAGTATTTTCGCGGCTTCTTCCACGCGCCTTTTGATTTCCGGTTTTTTGAATTTCCGTAATTTCAGACCGAATGCCATATTTTCATAAACCGTCATATGAGGATACAATGCATAATTCTGAAAAACCATCGCGATATCCCGTTCTTTCGGTTCAACATCATTCATCCGTTTGCCATCGATGAAAAATTCACCTTCCGAAATTTCTTCCAGCCCGGCAATCATCCGCAATGTAGTCGATTTTCCGCAACCGGACGGCCCGACGAACACGATGAATTCCTGATCTTTAATATGTAGATTAAAATCGGTCACCGCCAAAGCGCCTTTGTCATATCTTTTCCCCAGGTTGTTGATCTTTATCTCAGCCATCTCCGACTCCCCTTAATTTCAGTCTTATTTTAATTATAGAGAATTATTTGTAAATTACAAAATTTAAATAAAAAAACAGCCATCCGAATCAATTTCGGATGGCTGTTTCGTTTTTTTATTGAACTGTCGCTGTTTTTTTCTCTTTTTTGATTTGTTTGCTTCGCAATTGGCCACAAGCGGCATCGATATCCGCGCCTTGTTCATGGCGTACGCCGCAATTGATGCCTTTTTTCTTCAATGCATCATAGAAAGCGGCAATCGCTTCCGGTGTGCTTTGCTGATACTGATCGTGTTCGCTGACCGAATTGTATGGAATCAGGTTGACGTACGAAAGGTGGCGCTTGTCTTCAAGCAATTTCGCCAAGTTATTGGCTTCTTCAACATGGTCGTTGACGTCACGCAGCATGATATATTCGAATGTGATGCGGCGGTTCGATTTTTCCAGATAATAATCAATGGCCGCCATCAATTTTTCGACCGGGTAAGCTTTGTTGATTTTCATGATGCTCGTACGCAATTCATTTGTCGGTGCATGGATTGAAATCGCCAGGTTGACCTGCAGGCCTTCATCCGCGTAATCATAGATTTTCGGAACAATTCCGCTAGTCGATACGGTGATGTGGCGCGCGCCGATGGCAAGGCCTTTCTGTGAGTTGACCACGTGCAGGAAGTCCATCATGTTTGCGTAATTATCAAATGGCTCGCCGATACCCATGACCACGATATGGCTTACGCGATCTCCTTTTTCCTGAGCGTCGAAATGCGCCTGCACCTGTACGATTTGTTCAACGATTTCGCCCGCAGTTAAATCGCGGCTCTTTTTCAAAAGTCCGCTTGCGCAGAAACTGCAACCGATGTTACAGCCGACCTGTGTCGTAACACAGACGGAGTTTCCGTATTTAAAACGCATCAAAACGGTTTCGATCAGGTTGCCGTCCTGCAGGCGGAAAAGGAATTTGATCGTGCCGTCAGCAGATTCCTGCTTGACCGATTCTTCCAGTGTGCGGAGTGCAAAATTTTCTTCCAGTAATTGAATAACTTCCTTGCTCAAGTTATTCATCTCAGAAAATTGCGCGACGCGTTTGATATATAACCAGTCCCATACCTGTTCAGCACGGTATTTTTTCTGTCCATTTTCCAAAAACCATTCTTTCAACTGGTCTATGGTCAATCCATATATGGAATTTTTCATTTTTAGAACCCTCATTTCAGAATTTCACAATTGCTTATTATAATACTAAAGATAAGCTTTGACAACAACTATTTTCGTTTACACAGAAAACTCTGCTTTTTATCAGGCTGAAACTATTATCTTTTTTTACCCAGCAGAATAAAACCAGCCCCCTCTTATAGAAAGGGACTGGTTTTATGGTGCATTAATATTGAATTATTTTATTTCACCGACACCAATTGCTCTTTTTCCTGCAGCATTGTGCCTTTTTCCGCAAGTGCGGTGTGCCATGAGAAAGCTTTTTCGAGGACATGCGGCGTCTGGCCCCCGCGTGTCAACGCTTCTTCGTAATACTCGCGCATTTGCGCACGGTAAGTTGGATGGACACAGTTTTCGATGATGGCTTCAACGCGCTGGCGCGGAGCAAGCCCGCGCAGGTCTGCATAGCCCTGTTCGGTGACAAGCACATCCACGTCGTGTTCGGTGTGGTCGATATGTGGAACGAATGGGACGACGCTGGAAATTTTGCCGCCTTTGGCAACCGATTTGGTAACAAATATTGCAAGGCGCGCATTGCGGGCAAAGTCTCCCGATCCCCCGATGCCGTTCATCATTTTCGTGCCGGACACATGGGTAGAGTTCACATTGCCGTAAATATCGAATTCCAGCGCTGTATTAATGGAAATCAGGCCGAGACGGCGGATGATTTCCGGATGGTTTGAAATTTCCTGTGGGCGCATGATAATTTTATCGCGGTAGTTTTCAAATTCACCGAATACCTGCTCCATCTTCGGTTCGGACAATGTAATCGAACAGCACGAGGCAAAATCAACTTTACCGGCGTCAATCAAATCGAAAACCGCGTCCTGCAGCACTTCCGAATAGACTTCGAGGTTCTTGAATTCCGAATCGATCATGCCGTGGAGCACTGCATTGGCGACAGACCCGATGCCCGATTGCAGCGGCGCCAGTTTTTCAGTCAGCCGGCCGGCACGGATCTCCGAGCGGAAAAATTCCAATAGATGGTCCGCCATGATTTTCGTATCTTCGTCCGGAGGAACAATGTTCGACGGCGAATCCTTCTGATGTGTGAAGACGATGCCGCGGATCTTTTCTGTGTCCACCGGGATGCCGATTGTTCCGATGCGGTCTTTGACAGACGTCAACGGAATCGGATCACGTTCTCCCTGCTTGCCGGTATCGTAAATATCGTGCATGCCTTCGAAAAGCTCAGGCTGCGCTGTATTGATTTCGATGATAATATTGCGGGCATGCTGTGCAAAGACCGCCGAGTTGCCGACAGACGTTGTCGGGATGATCATGCCGTCTTCTGTAATTGACAGGGCTTCAATGATTGCAAAATCGATCGTCTCGGTAACATTGGTGCGCACCCATTCCGCAGTATGTGATAAGTGGTGATCGACAAAGAACATTTCGCCGGCATTTATTTTATTGCGCATAGCCGGTTCTGCCTGGAACGGCAGCCGTTTATTGACGATGCCCGCTTCCGCGAACAATCGGTCGATGTCTGAGCCGAGAGAAGCGCCCGTGAATACATTCACTTTGAAGCTTTCCGTTTCCGCGCGTTCAACCAACGCGAAAGGCACCGCTTTCACATCGCCCGCCCGCGTAAATCCGCTGAGGCCGAGCGTCATGCCGTCCTGTATCCAGGAAGCCGCTTCCTGTGGAGTAACCACGCGGTCCTCAAGTCCTGCTGCTTTGATTCGGTTATTGCTGTTTGTCATATCAATCACTCTCTTTCTCGAAGGTTTTAAGGGATAAAATCCGGATGCCGATAAAATAAAGCGTTTTCATTTATTCGAATGAAAATAAAGGCAGATTCCGAGGTTAATTATTAGATAATTGTAATATATTAAAAGAGGGTATTGAGTGATTGCGGCGCCGACAAGCATTTCTTCTGCTGAAGCAGAGAATCCACTGGTTCAGCCAGTGGATTCGTTAATTTTATAATTTTTCATTTCGTGGAAAGCGAGCGGTGAGCTACGGAGAACTGCAATTACCCGGTTTATTTCAAAACCCAAGCAACTTCCTGAAATAACTCGAATACGACTGGCTGACCGGAATCCGGCTGCCGTTGTCCATTGCCAGCACGAAGGTGGAATGGGTATCCGGATAGATATCTTCTATATGATGGACGTTGACGATAAACGAGCGGTGGCAGCGGATAAATGTTTCCCGCGGCAGCAGAAACTCAAAATCCTGCAGCGAGTTTTTATTCGTGCCCGAAAAGCTTGCGGCGTGCACATGCGTTTTGCGGTCTTTTACTTCCAGGCAAACGACGTCATTGAACGGAACCGGCTTCCAGCCATCCGGACTTTTCACGGTCACTACGGATTTTCCTTCTGTATAGGAAGGGTAAATTGCCATGACACAGCCCTGCAGCTTGCCATCCTTCTCGAACGGCACAGCCATTCCGTGATAAGGCACCCCGAACACTTCGCGATTGATGAACTCGGAGGCTTTCTGATTGGTCGTCAGCGCTTTATGGGCGATGGTTCCTTCTTTTACCGGGTCTCCCGGTTTTATTTTTAAATCGACACGCTTGCTCGGCCTGTAATAAATATATTGTTCTGTGTCCGATACCGCGATGGAAATTTCATCGGAGAATAATTCCCCCATGACGTCCAGCAGCGAACCAAATGTGAATTTCTCCATAGTCTTCCCCCTGTTTCTCCTGATTGCTTCATTATACTGTATTTTCGGCAGTTACTGGTGCAGGAGGAAGCCAAGTCTATTCTTCAAGCATGCTTCCTTTCTCTGCCAGGCGCAGATGCCAGGAAAAAGCCTTCTCAAGAACATGCGGCGTGTGGCCGCCGCGCGCCAGCGCTTCCCGGTAATAGCTGCGCAATTGCGGACGGTAAGCCGGGTCTGCACAATTTTCAATGATCAGGCCGACACGCTCCCTTGGCGCAAGGCCACGGAGGTCAGCGTAGCCGTGTTCTGTAATCAGCACATCCACATCATGTTCGGTATGGTCGACGTGGGGCACAAATGGCACCACACTTGAAATACTGCCGTCTTTGGCTGTCGATTTGGTGACAAAGATCGATAATCGGGCGTTGCGGGCAAAATCTCCCGAACCACCGATGCCGTTCATCATTTTCGTGCCGGACACATGGGTGGAGTTGACGTTGCCGTAAATATCAAATTCCAGCGCTGTATTGACGGCAATCAGGCCGAGCCGCCGGATGATGGCGGGATGATTGGTAATTTCCTGTGGCCGCAGAATGATTTTGTCTTCGTATTTGCCGAAATTCGCATAGACCTGTTTCATCTTCCCTTTTGATAAGGTGATCGCAGAACCGGAAGCAAAACGCAGTTTATCCGCGTCGATCAAATCGAACACTGCATCCTGCAGAACTTCCGAGTACATTTCGAGGTCATGGAATTCAGAATCGATCAGCCCGTGCAGAGCCGAATTGGCAACAGATCCGACACCTGACTGGATCGGCGCTAATCTTTCAGTCAGTCTCCCCGCCCGGATTTCCGATCGCAGCAGCTCAAGAAGATGGGAAGCGATCGCTTCGGTTTCATCGTCTGGCGGAACGATTTTCGAAGGTGAATCTACTTGATCCGTAAAGACGATGCCACGGACTTTCTCCATATCCACCGGAATTCCGTTTGTGCCGATGCGGTCCGCGACATGGGTCAGCGGAATCGGCAGGCGCCCTTCATGCTTGCCGGTATCGTAAATATCATGCAGGCGGTAAAGCCGCTCCGGCTGCTCTGTATTGATTTCCACAATGACGTTCTTTGCGTGTTGGACGAAAACCGAAGAATTGCCGACGGATGTCGTCGGAATGATCATACCGTCTTTTGTGATCGAAATCGCCTCAATGATGGCAAAATCGATCGGGCCGATCACCCCGTCCCGGATCAGTTCGGCTGTATGGGATAAATGATGGTCCGTATAAAGTATTTCACCTTCATTGATTTTCCTGCGCATCACCGGGTCTGATTGAAATGGCAGGCGTTTATGGACGATGCCGGCTTGCGCAAACACGGCATCAATATTGGATCCGAGAGATGCCCCGGTAAACACATTCACCTTAAAACTTTCGGATTCTGCACGTTTTGCCAAAGCCAGCGGCACCGCTTTGGCATCCCCTGCCTGTGTGAAGCCGCTCAGTCCCAGCGTCATGCCATCCTGTATCCAGGAAGCTGCCTCTTCGGCAGTGACCACGCGTCCCTTCAGTTGTTCAGCTTTAATGCGATCGAGTCGATTATCCATTTTCCACTCACCTTTCCCGGCTGCAATGGTCCCAGCCTTTCGGTTTACCTATACCCTAATTGCTGCGGCGTTATTAACAACTTCTCTTTTTTCGATAAATTCCCCTTCCCACTCCCAGTTGTTCCGAAAACAAATTCCTGTTTCCCATTTCCTGTTGCGTAAAAAAATCAATATTTTCCGATAACTTATGAAGTTGAAATAATGAAAAAGGGCTTTGCACCGGGTTTTATGGAATTATGAGAATATTCCTTTTATACAATAATAGTTGTCCCTTATTTGATGGCCAAAATACAGGTTCAACTCATTGACAATGACAAATTTATATCATAACATATGAAATATTGTTAAAAGGAATTGTATTTCCACAATAATATTAAATTGAAATGAGGATTATTTAATTGTCCCGCAATCAACGCAAAAAAATGTCCATATTGATGATCAATATGTTTATTGCTATAGCAAGTTTCGGAATTGTCGTCCCGATTCTCCCCGCCTATCTTTTGTCCATCGGCCAGGGCGGCACCGCGGCCGGCCTGATGATCGCGATTTTCGCCGGTGCCCAGCTTCTGTTTTCCCCACTCGGAGGCAGCTGGGCCGATAAATACGGGCCACGGAAAGTTATTATCCTGGGTCTTGCATTGCTGACAATCTCGATGCTGATGTTCTATTCATCTGATTCCATCTGGGTCATCTATGCCTCGCGCGTAGTCGGCGGTATCGGCGACGCCTTTCTGATTCCCGGTGTCTTCACTTATGTGGCCGGCATTACGACTGCCGCGCAGCGCGCAAAAGGAACGGGCCTGGTTACGGCCGCGATGTCACTTGGCCTTGTGATCGGCCCTGGATTTGGCGGCTTTCTTGCAGACATCAGTTTGAAACTGCCATTCCTGATCGCCGCTTTCGTCACGTTTGGCGCCATGATTTTCTCTTTGATCATGCTGAAGGAAATCGACGCAACAGCGGACAACAAAAAGCAGAAGAAGGCATTTTCAAAAGACGAGTCGATGCTCGAACAGATCGGCCGCTCCACCAGGATGCCGTATTTTATTCCGCTGGTGATTATTTTCATCATGAGTTTCGGCCTTGTCGCTTATGAATCCGTCATCGGCATGTATTTGACGACGCAATACGGCTCGACTTCGTCGGATATCGCCATGATGATCACCGCAACCGGTATCGTCAGCGTAACGGTCCAGTTTTTTGTAGTCGACCGCCTTGTCCGCCGCTTCGGCGAAGTGCAGACGATGATCGCCTTTCTTGGCCTCGCCACGATCGGCTTCCTGATTTCCCTTGCAGCCGGAAGCTATGGCGCCTTTTTCGGCGTATCGCTCGTGATCTTTCTGGCAATGGCCATCCTTCGCCCGGTGCTCAATATTCTGGTGTCGAAAATGGCCGCAGGTGAAATCGGCTTTGCGATGGGCATGGCGACTGCCTACATGAGCCTCGGCAATGTCCTCGGCCCAATTTCAGCGGGCATGCTGTATGACATCAATATCAACTACCCGTTCATCCTCGGCCTCGGCCTGTTGGTGCTGACGCTGTCGATCGCCCTGGCTTGGCGCAAAACCAATAACGCAAAATCCATGGCCCATGACTCGTCCAATGAAACACCGGAAGCTGAACCTTTAACCTAAAGGTTCAGCTTTTCATTTGAAACAGGTTCGGCTGATTGACAAGGATAGGGAGCCGGCATAATATGGTAACTTGAGTATAAAAAATTATGAGATTTAATATAGAAGAAACTCCGAACGCAGCACCATCTGCAATCAGAAAAGAGGCGCACCATGTCACCAGACCAACGCAAAAAGATCATCATCCTGATGATCAATATGTTCATTGCCATTGCCAGCTTCGGCATCATCATCCCCATCCTTCCTTCCTACCTTCAATCCATCGGCCAGGGCGGCATGGCCGCCGGTATGATGATCGCCATATTCGCGGGGGCCCAGTTCCTGTTCTCGCCGATCGCCGGCAAATGGGCGGACCAATACGGACGCAGAAGAATGATCATCTACGGCCTGATCGGCCTGACCCTGTCGATGTTCGTGTTTTATGCTTCCGATTTCATCTGGGTTCTCTACTTCTCCCGTATTATCGGAGGCATCGGGGCCGCGATGCTCGTCCCGGCCATTTTCGCCTATATCGCGGACATCACAACATTCGACCAGCGCGCAAAAGGCACGAGCCTGGTGTCGGCGGCCATGTCGCTCGGCATTGTCGTCGGTCCCGGAATTGGCGGATTCCTTGCCGATTACAGCATCAAACTGCCGTTTCTCGTATCGGCATTTGTGTCGCTTGGCGCCGTCGTGTTTTCTCTCATCCTCCTGAAAGACAGCGATGCGGAGAATGCGGACGCCGGCCTCGCTTTGGACATGACGCAAAAGGAATCGATGCTGACGAAAATCGCTTCTTCCACGAAAAAGCAGTATTTCATTCCCTTGGTTATTACGCTCGTCATGAGTTTCGGCTTATTGGCCTATGAATCCATCGTCGGCATGTATCTCGACAATCAATTCAATTCAACTGCCAAAGATATCGCCTTCATGATTACCGCGACCGGCATCGTCAGCGTCATCGTCCAATTATTCATCGTCGATCGCATTGTCCGGCGCTTTGGCGAAGTTGCCATTCTTATCGCGTTCCTCGGCGTTGCAGCGTTCGGTTTCCTGTTATCGCTTTTTGCAGGCAGCTACGCCATGTTCTTCGGCGTTTCACTCGTCATTTTCCTGGCGACATCGATTCTTCGGCCGGTCCTGAACACGTTGATCTCCAAAATGGCGGATGGCGAAGTCGGCTTCGCAATGGGCATGAACAACGCCTATATGAGCATCGGCAATGTCCTGGGCCCTTTGTCTGCGGGCTTGCTCTACGACGTCAACATCATTTTCCCGTTCATCCTTGGTTTAATCATGCTGCTGATCACCATGTCGATCACCCTTTTGTGGCAGCGTTCACGCGCAGTCAAAACTGCGGAAGCGTGAGATTTTTGCAGCCAATTTTAAAAAAGCAGAAGGAGCTGAGGCTCTTTCTGCTTTTTTGTGGGGAATCGAGTGAGTATGCATGAACGCACGCAAATCGATTTAATCGCACGCAGAGCAGGTCAGTCGATGCGCCCCCTGTGCAAGCCTTAAACTTTACGCATTGTATAGGTGCTTGTATAATAAATATACAATTAACTTATAGAAATGTGGGTCCTGCTATGTACAATATAAAAGCTGCCGCAAAGATCCTTGATATGCCAAAGGTGACTATCCGCTCGTGGGAGACACGATATAACGCTATTACTCCAGCCCGGACAGAGTCAGGCCATCGCCTGTATTCTGATCAGAATCTGGAGGATTTGCAGTGGCTGAAAATCCAGGTTCAGGAGAACGGCATCAAAATCAGCGAAGCGGTGAAACTCTTGCATGCTTCGCGCAAGAAATTCGTGAATCCTGCCGGCAAGCTGCCCTCTTCTCCTGAGGGATCCTATCCGTACGAAAAGCAGATAGAAGAACTTTACAACGCCGGCGCAGAAATGGACACCGAGCGTTTTCAGTACCTATTGGACCTGAATTTCTCGATGTTCCATTACCGCACGGTTTTTTTCTCAATTCTGGCCCCCCTCATGATCCGCATCGGGGCGGAATGGGAAAACGGCACCATCACAGTGGCGCATGAACATATGCTGAGCCATATAGTGCTGCAGCGCTTCACCCAATTTTTCCGTATCTTCCCGACATCGGACAATTTGCCAAAGGCATTGGCATTCTGTCCAAGCGGTGAGCATCATCAACTCGGATTGTTGCTGTTTACTTTATTCCTGCGGGAACACGGGTATTCCGTGGCCTATATTGGTCCGGACACGCCGCTTGAAGGACTTCCCGAACTTGTTGAAAAGCAGGATTTCAAATTGGTCTGCATGTCCGTCGGCAACGAACGGCTGTTGCCGTCGGCGAAGAATTACATTGCGACATTGAACGCGGCCAAGCCCGACCTGCAATTTGTCATCGGCGGACGCGAACTCGGCCATATTGAAAATAAATCGAACGAATATTATCTCGGCACCACCTACGAAGAATGGCAGACTTGGCTTGATGATACACAGCCAAAGAGAGCTTGACCCCACCCTTTTCAGACACACTTGTCTGGGAAGGGTTTTTTTATTTTCAACCCTTCCCTTTACTGTTCTCTATCACAAAACTTTATGATAAACTTTTGTTATCAGAATTTTCCATATAAGGGAGCGGTCCTATGAAGAAGTATTTGAATATGAACACCTTATACATCGCTGCTGCAATCATTGCCGTCAGCGCCTTTTTGCTGCCTCGGGTGATTGAAGCGATCAACCTCCAGGTAAATGGCATCTCCCATATCGCCGAGCAGGTTGATGATTATTATAAAATCACCGAACCCGTGGACGGGGACTTTACGGTCGAACTCGATTTGAATGATTTGGCAAGCAATGAAGGAAAGATTCTCTTTGATGATGGGGAAAGCCAGATTTCGGTGTTGGAGGTTGTGCAGCGGAAAGAAACGGGTTATGAAGTGATTTTCCGTTCTCATGGAAAGGAACTTCAAAATGGAGCGGCACTCGTTTCAGGCATTGACCATTTGCGCACTGAAACTGGACTTGTCCAATCCATTTACGCGGTAGGAGAAGTTGTCGGCAATGACAGAGAAGCTATCTCTTTACGCCCCTCAAGTTGGAGTGGCTTGGACTATCATGACGGGGACCGCTTCGGGTTTTATCTGGACGCTCCCGCGGAAGATGCAAATACAGTCGAGGTGACGGTAACCAATCTGCAGCTGAATTTATGGATAGAAAAGGCGATTTTTCGATGATAAACAGCGCGGCCTAATCATCTAAAAGCATAAAAAAACCTGCTCCTTAGAGCAAGTCGAGGTCTTGATAGGCGGACTGGTATGGTCCGTTGTCTGTTACTTCTGAATGGTAGAGAGCTTTCAGGGCAAAGCCTTTTTCAAGCTCCATGTCCTCTTTCAGCACTTTCAGGCGCTTTTTCAGCTCCGGGTTTTCGCTGACGAGGCGTTCCATCTTCGATTTCGTGTATTTCATATTGCATTCGCTCCTTTCAGTTGCTGCTGGTTTCATTGTATCACCCTCAGCTCTATTTAATGAAAAAACGCACTTGCTATCAGGCAAGTGCGTTTCTTTTTTTATTGACACAAATCAGCCAATCACCTGGAAAACGTAGTTTGCGAGAAACAGCCCGGCGATCACATACAGTGCCGGCGTAACTTCGCGCCATTTGCCGAGGCCGACCTTCAATACCGGGTACATGATAAAGCCGATGGCAATGCCGTCAGCGATACTGTAAGTAAACGGAATGAGGACGATGATCAGAAACGCCGGAATGCTCTCGCTCATGTCTTTCATGTCGAGGTTCTTGATGTTCTGCAGCATCAGCGCGCCAATGATGATCAGGATCGGCGCAATTGCGCTGTCCGGGATCAATTTGATGACGGGAATGAAAAATGCAGCGCCAAGAAACAGCAAGCCGGTCGTGATGGCGGTTAAGCCAGTGCGTCCGCCTGCCGCCATAGCTGCCAAGGTTTCCACACTCGCCACAGTTGGGCTCGTGCCGAATACTCCGGAAGCCATCGAGCTGACCGAAGTCGCCTGGAATGCACGGCTGTATTTCTCGGGACGGTCGATGAAATTGACCTGTCCGTGGACGAGGCCGATGTTCTCAAACACCAACACCATCGTCAGTGAGAAGACCGCCACCCAGAATCCCATGGTCAGGAAGCTGGTGAAACTCAAAGCACCGAATCCGGCAAATGCTTCTGAAGCGCTCATCGCCGGTTCATCCAACTGGCTGAGGTCAATCATGCCGAAGAAAAAGGCGATCACTGTTCCCGCCACGATCGTGATGAGGAAATTCCCCGGCACGTTGCGAATGAACAGCACGATGGCGATGACAAATGTCAAAGCTGTCGCCAATACCTGCGGATCGGAAACTGATCCCAACGCCAAAATGGAACCCGCGCCATTGACGACGATTCCGCCGTTTTCAAGGCCCAGCAGCATGAGAAATAAACCCAAACCGATTGTTACCGCCTCTTTCAGCGAATGCGGCACCGCAGCGCTCAGCACTTTCGCAAAGCGCGTAAACGCCACAGCGACAAAAATGACGCCGGAAACGAAGACGACCGCCAAAGCTTCCTGCCACGTAAGGCCCATCGACTGGACCATCGTGTACGAAAACAGCGCGTTGATGCCCATGCCCGGAATCAGCAGGATCGGGACATTGCCCCAGAATCCCATGACCAATGCACCGAAAACAGCCGCCGCAATCGTCGCGATAATTGCCGCTTCGATTGGCATGCCGGACTCCGACAGGATCAACGAATTGACCGCGATGATGTAGACCACTGTGAAGAAGCCGATCAAGCCCGCCAACAGCTCACGTTTTACCGATGTGCCATTTTCTTTAAGACCGAAAAAACGGTCCATCCATTTATGCATATAGAAAACCTTCTATTAAATTAGCCCTCTCCCTACCCGCTCTGCCTGAATAAATCCAGGTAAGCCAAGATAGAATTGTAATTCAAAATGGGGGTTCCGTCAAGGCTTTGGGGTTGACGGGAATGGCGGGATTCGTTTGGGTGAAATGAAAGGTTTTTATTTTCTTTTGTTTGGTTTTTATCGCATTTCGCTCCTGCGAAATGCAGGGCAATTAGTTTTTGATCCATCTAAAAAATATTTCCCAGGAAATAATTTTTTCGTTTTAAGAAATGCTATACTTCTTATAATATTTGGAAAAGAGGTGTTAAATGGAGAAAGAAGAATTGGAATTATTGGCTGTCGAAGATGCGCTTGGGGTATTGATTAGCCGTTTATCGGTTGTTCATAAGGACCGGAAATATCTCGAAACGGAACACCGGCAAATTACCGCCGGCATTCACGGTGAACTAAGGATGCAGAAACGTTTTGGCGAATTCCGCTCCGATGAAGAATTTCATGTGATGTGGGATGTTGGATTGACCCTAGGAATGTGGAAAGCCCAGATGGACGGTCTGCTGTTGACGCAGCGATGCGCCATTATCATCGAATCGAAAAATATCAGCGGAAAGCTGCATTTTGATGAAGCGACGGGCGAGTTTTACCGCTATGACGACGACGGTGTGAAAACCGTGATGGAAGATCCGCGCGTCCAATTAAACAAGAATATCCGGTTTTTGTCTGAATGGTTCCAATTGAAGAAGATCCAATTGCCCGTTACCGGCCTGATCGTTTTCAGCGCCAAAAAATGTGAATTTATTGTCAGACCGAAAAGCAAACACCTCTGTAAAGTCTATCAAATGCCCGAATACCTGCTCCAAATCATGAAGGCTTTCCCCCTCGAAGCCGAACCGCCCAAGCTGACGAAAATTAAGAAGCAGATTGTCGGTGCCCATACCCCTTATCTGAGAATCCCCTTATCTGATAAATATCGTATTGAATTGAGTGATATCCGGACCGGCATCCAATGTCAGGCGTGCCGGAGTTACGGAATGGAACGAATAAAGAAGAGCTGGCAATGTCCCGGCTGCAGCCACCGCGACCGGCAGGCGCATAATTTTGCGCTGCGCGAATATTTTTCGCTGATTGGTGAGTATATTACGAATCAGGCGTTTCGGGAGTGGTGTGGCATTAGTTCAAGCTCAGTTGCTAAGAGGCTGTTAGCTCAATTTGACTTAGAAACTTCTGGAGAAAGTAAGGCGTGGAAATATAGTTTAAAAAAGAAGGAAAAGTGATCACTTTTCCTTCTTTTTTAGTGATTTATAGCGGAACGCCCGCAAATTATTTTAACCGCCCGCATTTCTATTTAACCGCCCGTATTTTTTTCTAATCGCCCGCATTTTCATTTAATCGCCCGCAAATTAATATAAACGTGAATAACCCACTCCACCAGACCTATTTCCACCTCTCATCAACCCCAATAACCAAAAAAGGACGCTTTTCGCCAAGCGAAAAGCCCCTCATCACCCCCACCAGTATCTCTTCCCACAAATAACGTCATCCTCAACCCCCATTTCCATATAAAATCACTCTTTTCCGAAGCAATCCCAATCACTCACGCATTTCGCGCAGCGAAATGCAGGCATTCTGTGGTTTTCGGTTTATCACACTCTACTATTTTCACCTTCTCTGATTTTTTCTCCTCACAAAATCAAAAACGAAAACCCCTAAATGATTGCATTTCGCCGGTGCGAAATGCGATAAACCCATAAACCCACAAAAAAGCCACACGCAAGATTACGTGTGGCCCCTCATTTTATTGATTACATGAACATTCCCGCGATAGCGGCGCTCAGCAACGATGCGAGCATACCGGCTGCAATCGCGCGGATGCCGAGTTTTGCGATTTCGGGACGGCGGCTTGGAGCGATTGCTCCCAGTCCGCCGAGTAGGATTGCCAATGAACTCAAGTTGGCGAAGCCGGATAGTGCAAAGCTGATAATGATGACTGTTTTCGGTGACAGGTTGGCGATTTCCGGCGCAAAGGCCGCATAGGCAACAAACTCGTTAAGAACGAGCTTTTGGCCGATGTAACTACCGGCCTGGACCGCTTCCACCCAAGGCACACCGATTGCAAAGGCAAGCGGAGCGAAGATGAATCCGAGAATCCCCTGGATTGTCCAGCCGTCGTAGCCGAACCAGCCACCGATGCCGCCGAGCATGCCGTTCATTAAGGCGATCAATGCGATGAACGCCAGGAGCATAGCACCGACGTTCAATGCCAATTGCAAACCGTCGGCCGCGCCGCGTGCAGCTGCGTCGACTACGTTAGCCGATTCGTTGTCTTTTTCAAGCGTGAATTCTTTTTCTTCGACTACTTCGCGTTCCGGAATCATGATTTTCGCCATGATCAAACCGGCCGGGGCCGCCATGAAACTTGCCGCTAGCAAGTATTCCAATGGAACGCCAAGCAGCGCGTAACCCGCAAGCGTGGAGCCCGCGACCGAAGCGAGTCCGCCAGTCATGACTGCGAACAACTCGGATTTTGTCATGTTTGGCAGGAACGGGCGCACAACCAGCGGCGCTTCCGTCTGGCCGACGAAGATGTTGGCCGAAGCGGAAATCGATTCCGCTTTGCTTGTTCCAAGCAGTTTTGATAATGCGCCGCCGAGTATGCGGATAACAAGTTGCATGATGCCCAAATAATACAGCACCGATATTAAAGAAGAGAAGAAGATGATGATCGTCAGCACCTGGACAGCGAAGACGAAACCGAATCCTTCTGTATCCGCAGCAGGACCGAATACAAATCCGATTCCTTCGCCCGCGTATCCGATTACATTATTGACTTTGTCCGATAACCAGAGCAGCCCTTTGCGCCCAGTTTCCCATTCGAGTACGATGAACGCAAAACTGATCTGAATCGCCAGTCCGCCTATAATTGTCCGTGGCTTAATGGATTTTTTTCCGTCCGACATAAGGAAGGCAAGTCCCAGAACGACGAAAATGCCGAAGATGCCCCATAATATATTCACAACTTCACCTCATTGATAGTCTTTTCTCAGAAAATTAGGCGAATAAAACGCCTGACTCATCTGTCGTCTGACATCTTACCAAAGGCGTTTGAAGAAGTAAATGTACATTATGTTACAATTCCACATTTCAGCCGTATTTCCAATAGGACGAAAATTCGTAATTGAATTGATATTTTCAGGATAGCACTTGCTGGTTTTATTGATCCGCAGCCTGTGCCTTCGCTAACTTCTATCCTCGTTGCCCTCATCGCTTTCAACTAATCTGCGTTTATCCATTTTCCAATAAAAACAGCACAGCCGGTTAGGGGCTGTGCTGCTGGAAATTATGCTTATGCGTTTGCTTTTACTTTTGCTTTCGTCTTCTTCTCCCGGTGGCTGATGCGGTAGAACACCAGGTAAAGCGCTGGAATCATCACCAATGTGAACAAGCTGGAGAATGCCAGTCCGGCGATGATGGTAACGGCCAGCGGTTCGAACAGCGGATCACCTGATAAGGCAACCGGTATCAGCGCCACAATCGATGTGACTGTGGTGAGAATAATCGGCTTGATGCGCGCATAGCCCGATTCCACGATCGCCTCTTTGATTGAAAATTTGCCGGACAAGCGGCGTGTTTCAACAAAGTCGATCAAGACGACCGCGTTCCGTACGACAATCCCCGTCAAGGACACGATCCCCATGACACCAAGGAAGCTGAGCGGTGTCTGTGTCAGGAACAGTCCAAGGATGGCGCCGGAAATTCCAAGATAAACCGCGATCAACACCAGGAATGGCAAGCTGAACGATTTGAATTGGAAGGCGATGACGAGATAGACGAGCAGGAGCACGACAAGGAACAGGATGCCGATTTCAGCAAAGAACGCTTCCTGGTCGGTGTTCTCGCCCCCTGTGGAGATTGCATAGCCTTCCGTTAGGTTAGCCCTCTCGGCGTCGACCACTTCGAGCATCGCTGCTTCGAAATCATCCGCATTGCCGAAGGCGCGCAGTGTGATTGCGCGGTCCCCGTCTTTATGCGGCACCTGCGCAATCGCGGTTGTGCGTTGTTCATCCAATAATTCATTCAACGGGATCAACTGCGGCGGGCCTTGCTGGCCGCCTTGTCCGCTCGCTGCAGGAACTGCAAATTCCGAAAGGTCGATTTCTTCCCCTTCTTCAATGCCGGATTGTTTCAGAACAACATTATAGAATTCATTGTTTTCGAAAATGCTGTATAGCGGAACACCCTGCGTCAGCAGCTGCAATTGGTTCGTCACCAGGCTGAGCGGAATGCTGTTGCTTTCCAGCGCATCGCGGTTCGGCACGAATTCGATGGCAGGAACCGGATCACCGAGATTATCGGTGACGATGGTCGCCCCACCGTCGAGCATCTGCTGTTTCAGCGAGTCGCGCAGCGCTTCAAGTTCCGCAATATCTTCTCCCGTAATAGTGACTGTCACAGGTGCTCCCACTGGAGGCCCCTGGACAATCGTGTCGAGGAAGATTTCAGCGTCTGGGTAGCGCTCGCGCAGCTCCGGCTCCCATTTATCGATAAAGGCCGAAGCTGACGTATTGTCACGGTTGACGCGAATCGCCACCTGGCCTGTATTCGAGCCGGTATTGTCCATCGATGAGGCGAATAGATTCGGCAAGCCAGCGCCGGTGAAAATCGCCAGTTCATTGATATCTTCATCTTCTTCCGCAATCTCTGCCGTTACATCCGCAATGAACGCATCGGTTTCTTCAATCGGAGTCCCTTCCGCCAGGCGGACGTTCATCGTCACTTCCTCGCGGTCAGCTTCCGGGAAAAACTCAAACGGCGTGAACAAGGCGAGCGACAGCAGGCCGGTCGCCACGAGCAAGCCGCCGATTCCGACCCATAACGGGCGCTTCAGGACGCCGCGCAACACTTTTTCCGAATAGAATACAGCCAGCTTCTCAAGCGGTTTTCCAAGGAAGCCCGGCGTATCGGAAATCTTTTTCGCTTTGCGTTTTGTTTTCAGGTACTGCATCATCGGCACTAAGGTAATCGACAGGACGGTCGATGCAATGATGGTCGTGATCAGAATGCTTGGCAAAGCCTTGATGAACGCTCCGTTGCCGCCGGACAGCAGCAAAAGGGGAGAAAACGTCACGACAATGGCCAAACTGGAAGAAATGATTGATGGATAGACTTCACGGACACCGTTGATGGCGCCTGCACGCGCTCCATCCCCGAGTTTATATCGCCGCTGGATATTATCGTTGACGACAATACTGTCATCCACCAGGATCCCGATGGCGATGATGAGCCCGATGACGGAAATCTGGTTCAGGTCGACGCCCAAATACGGAATCGGAATCAAACCGATCAAGACAGAGGCGAGAACAGTCAGGGCAACAGCGAATGCACCGAAAAGCGTCAGACCTGCTGTCGTCGTAATCAATACGGCAAACACTGCAATCAGCAATGAAATATACAGCCCGCCGAAGATTTCATTGACATTATCGGCCTGCGACTCGTATTTATTCGCCTCAACACCAGCGGGCAGGGTTTCGTTGAACGCTTCGATCACTTCCGTGACCCGCTCATCGACGGATGGAACGTCCTGTCCGGTCTGCAGGAACACGGTATAGGAAATGGCATCTTCACCTTCAAAGGTGACGATGTCGGAAGTTTCCTGGTCAACCGTTTCGATGGTCGCCACGTCACTTAACGGAACTGCTGACTGCCCCACCTGTAATTGCTGCAGCTTTTCAATCCCCTCTTCCTGGCTGACTGTCAAAACGAGCCGTTCATTGCCATTATCGTGGGTACCGAGTGACAGCGGCTGGTTAGCCTGTTGCAGCGATTCGAGCACCTCAAATGGCTGCAGATTGTTTGCAGCCATCGCTTCGCCGTCCAACTCAATAAGGATTTGCTGGTCGTTCAGGCCTTTCACCGTTGTGCCGGCCACACCGGACACAGCTTCCACTTCCTCAGACAAATCCGCCAGCGACTGCTTCATAGCATCCAGCTCTGCACGGTCGCCGTAGAACATATACGATACGAGCGGAAACGTCAGGTCAAGCTTCTGGACAGACGTTTCCTGCGCCTGTTCCGGGAAATTCGCAGATGCGCTTTGCGCTTTCTGTTGAATTGAGTTGATCAGCCCATCCGGGTCAACACCGTCTTCAATTTCCAGCGTGATGATTGACGCTGAATTGGAAGAGATGGATTGGATGGAAGAAATGCCATCCACTTTCTGGATTTCATTTTCCAGCGGTGTCGTAATCGACCGCTCCACTTCTTCCGGTCCGCCTCCCGGCAGAATCGTCGACACCAGAACGAGTCCTGGCGGGGTTTCCGGAATTTCACGCTGCGGCAAAGTCAGAAAGGTATAGACGCCAACGAGCATAAAGATAAAAACCAGGAAAATAAACAACTTGCTTCGTTCCAATAGATAATTCATAAGGAAAACCCCTTTTCACGTTGTATAAGCACTTTTATATGTATAAGTATTGTATAATCTTATGAATCCATTTGTCCAATCCGGATACTTGAAAAAACGCAAAAAATCCCCCGTCACAGTTTTTAGCTTAACGGGGGATTTCAAACTCAAATATTTTCTATAAATAAGCGGATGACGTCAGCGCCGCCAATAAAGGTGCCGAGGGAACTGCCGATATTCGTCAGAACGATAACCAGCAGGACGCGCGTGACTTTATTGTCCCAGAAACCTTTGAGAGTAAAAACGTCTCTCGACAAGGTTTCGAAATCACCGACATTCGGCTTGCGGATCGACGCCTGGGTCAGTCCCGAAAACCAGCCTGCCGCAACGAGCGGATTGAGCGAGGAAATCGGCGCAGCCACGAAAGCCGTCAAGACCGCCAGTGGGTGGCCGAATGCGATGGTGGCACCAATCGCGGACAGTGTTCCGTTCCACAGGATCCAGCTGATGGTCTGGTCCAGACCGGCTGCCGGGTTGACGATGAATGTATAGGCGATGATCCCGATGATGACAAAGGGGATGGTCCAGCCGATGATTTTTGGCCATTTGGACTTGGGCGGAACTTCCGAAAGTTTTTCAAGGTCGTGCTCGTTATGGATTTCTTTTGTTATTCCCGGAACATGCGCGGCACCAAGAACTGCCACGATCCTGTTGCCTGGTGCATTCTTGATCTTCTGTGCGAGGTATTGGTCGCGTTCGTCGATCAAGGGCGTTTTCAGGCGCGGAAATGCCTTTGTGAAATCGTCCATGACGGCGCTCAACGTATCCTGGGATTTCATCTTCTCGAGGTCTGCCTCTGAAATTGTCTCTTTGCTGAAAATGCTGAAAAATACCGACATCAGCAATTGCATTTTGCCCAATAATCCGATATTTCCCCAGATGCGGGAAAAGGTGACCTGGATGTTGCGGTCCGCGAGCACCAGTTCCGCGCCGTTTTCTTTCGCCGACTGGATGCCCTGGATCATTTCCTGTCCCGGCTTGATGCCAAATTGGTCGGCCAAGCGGTTCTGGAACGACGAGATGGCCAGGTTCATCAATAACAGACTCGCCTTTTTCTCTTTGATGACTTTGAAGATATCGGTTTCTTTCCATTTGTTGCTATCGGTCACTGACTGGTAACGCTGGGCGTCTAATTCGATGCACACCGAATCCGGCTTCTCGGCATCGATGACTTCTTTGACCTGCTCCGCGCTGAGCTTGGAAACGTGGGCGGTTCCAATCAGGATCAATTCTTTATCGCCATATTGCAGGCGTGTAATATTTTGTTCTTGCATGGATTTACTTCCTTCATAGAATTTATTTCTTCTCAAATAACGCATGAAAAGACTGTCTATTGTATATAATGAATCACTGGCGGGAAAATATCAATCCTGCGAGTCTTTTTTCAGCATGTTTCACAAAAGCTTCTTAATATACGCCGACGCTGAAAATTTGTAGATCAGGAACTGCTCTGCAGGGTCTTTGCCAATCGACGGCATGTCAATCGATTGGTGCAATTCAAATGCCGTGCTGCGCTCAAGAAACTCGATATACTCAATCGAAGGATAATATAGAATGATTTCCATTTCCCTTGGAAAGACCTCCCCGGAACGCAGAATATTATCGACGACCTTCATGAAAATTTGAACAGAAAACGGATTAAAAAAATAGAATACGCTGTCATCCGGCTGGACTTCATAGTCCTGCGCCATCCGGCAATCGAAGCGGATTCGGTCCAGCGCACTACCGTTCCTGCCATTAAGTCGGTATTCCTTGAGATTCTGCTTCGCCTCTGTGCAAAAACTCGTATTCAGTTCCACGCCGGTTGTCCGGCAGCCGAAGCGGTCATGGGCATAAAAGTTTATCCGCCCTTTGCCGCAGCCAAAATCCACTAACCCGGACTCCGCCTCCAACGGGTGGCTGTTGAACATATGCATCAGATGTTCGTATGGAGTCGGTTCATAGCGATTATGATGCAGTGTTGCTTCAGATATCCACTGTGTTCCTGCTGTTTGTATATTAAGGTACTGATCACCTTCATGCTCTTTCATCTCTCTCGCCTCTCTTCTGCTCACTCTAAATGCTGCACTTCCCTATCAATACCCTATTTCACTTGCAAATAAAAGCAGATTTTGATAAAGTCGAGCTAATTCAATAATTCTTGCTCCTTTTCACCGGAGTAGGATAGAGGCGCAATCACCATCAGTAAGCAGACCGAGGAGCATGGGCTCCGAAGACTTCTGCCGGAAGGGGTGTTTGCCGAAGCGGCGGGAAGTCCCAGGTTCCCGCCGCTGGTCCTGCATTTAAAAAATGCCGGACTGTCATGCGGTTTTCCCGCATGGAGGGCTATCTGGCGCACAGCGACACACGCGGTTTGTGTTGCTGCAGCAGCAGCGGATCCTCCGCTGCTGCTTTTTTTAATGGCGAAGCCGGCTTTTGTTCCCAGAAAATCGTCCGACCGCACCCCTGATGAAAGGGGTCCAGAATTTTATTGCCAAAAGGAAAAAACAGCTTATACAAATCGGAAAAGGATGGGATCATATGAATTTCGGAAGAATTATTACAGCAATGGTGACGCCTTTTGACATGAATGGCGACATCGATTTTCCCGCAACAGCAAAAGTAATTGAGCACCTGATTGCCAACGGTTCTGATGGCCTCGTCGTTGCCGGCACGACTGGTGAATCGCCGACACTGACGTCAGCCGAGAAATTGGCATTGTTCAAGTTTACGGCCGAAAGGGTGAATGGCCGCGTCCCTGTCATTGCGGGAACCGGCTCGAACGATACCCGCTCCTCAGCTGCACTGACCAAACAGGCCGAACAAGCCGGTGTCGACGGCATCATGCTCGTCACACCGTATTACAATAAGCCTTCGCAGGACGGCCTGTTCCAGCATTTCAAAGCGATAGCTGAAGCAACGCGCCTGCCCGTCATGCTTTATAATATTCCGGGCCGCAGCGCAGTCAATATGGCACCCGAAACAATCATCCGCCTGTCGGCTGTCCCAAATATCGTCTCGGTGAAAGAAGCGAGCGGCAACCTTGACGCTGCGTCAATGATTATCGAAGGGACGCCGGATGACTTCACCCTCTACAGCGGCGACGATGGACTGACCCTGCCGCTGATGGCAATCGGCGCGTACGGCATCGTCTCTGTCGCTTCCCATATCATCGGCAATGAAATGCAGGAGATGGTGGCGAACTTTACAAACGGCAACATCCGACAAGCGGCTGCACAGCACCGCAAACTGCTGCCGGTGATGAATGCCCTGTTTGCGGCGCCGAACCCAGTGCCGGTTAAAACCGCCTTGCAATTGATGGGCATCCAGACCGGCAGCGTCCGCCTGCCGATGATCCCGCTGAATGAACAAGAAACCGCAACGCTGCGCCAGCTTCTCGAAGCCGGCAACATTAAGGTTTCTGTCTAAATGAAAAAACAAAAACGCTGAAGCGAAATGCTTCAGCGTTTTTTCGTATTTTTGAAACCTTCAATCCTCAATGATCACTTCGAAAAATCGAGTTTCTCCAATGTCTGTTTCAAACTGCCACCTATTACCAGTGAACGGGTATCGATACCGAGCTGGGATAACGTGATAGCGATTTCAGAACGGATTCCTGTCAGGATCGGCTTGACTCCCACCATCTTCAATGCCTGGACAATTTTGATGATCTGTTCAGCGACCATCGAATCGACTTTCACAACACCGGATAGATCGATGACCAATGTGGAAATGCGGAGATTATTGGCTGCTGTCAATGTTTTTTCCAGAATGTAATGGGCACGGTCAATTTCGAGATCCCCAACAAGCGGCAGAATGGCCACATTATCGGCAATTGGCACGACCGGCGCTGAAAGCTCGAAGAATTCCTTTCGCGCGATATCAAGCTTCTTCTGATATGCCTGAATATAGGCGCTGCTGTAGGAATACATGGCATGGTCCAATAGGGTATGGAAAAATCCCATTGCTTCAAAAACTGTTTCCATGTCAATTCCTTGACGCTTGCCCTCGGACTTGATGATCTTCGCCATATGTTTGCGGTATAAGGATGACTCAGCCAATGCAGAGTCGAGCATTATGTTCGCTTCGAGAAAATAGCGTCCTGTGGCAAGGCCCCAAGCATCGATTGAGTCATAAACTTTCTTTTCATCATACGAATGGATCAGTGATTCTCCGAGAAGTTCGACGAAACCGGCTCTCGCCTCGATGACCTGCTTGAGGAATGCCTCATCTTTGCCAATAAGCTCGAGATCCCGGTCTTTCATGACCTCTTCGTTGATCAGTTCAGCAATCAAATATTTATCTTCTATTACACGCTGTCCCAAAACTTCATAATCTTTATTCATCAGTACCTCCATAAGCTTACAGTTAGTATGTTAATTGAGTTTATTATACCTGTAGAGCCTGCTTCCGTGTACTGCTTTTTTGCAAATTAAGATAAAGTGCTTAATTATTTCGGGGACCCTCAGGAAATCGACAGATACGCCGAGATTTTTCTGATGGTTTCTTCGGCATCACTGATGTGCGGGCTATGGCCTTGGGCGTTCAAAAGCCTGTATTCGCTGTTTTTAATGCGGCTGTGCACATATTCACCGACCAATTCCGATGCAACTGCGTCATTTTGGCTTTGCAGAATCAGCGTCGGCACTGTCACTTTCTCCAGTTCGCTGCGGACATCAGACATGAATGTCACTTCCGCGAATTCACGGATTATCTCAGGATCATTTGAGCATAATAATTTTTCAAAGTCAGCCGCAAGATGAGGACGCTCGGCGTTTTGCATAACAAGGGGAGACAGAAAACGTGCAAATTCGTTGTAATCGCCTTCAATCATCTGCAGCATCCCTTCAATATCCGCCTTTTCAAATCCGCCCTGATACCCCGGTTCATTCAGGAAATAAGGTGATGGGCCGATCATGATCAGGTTTTTCATCAATTCGGGACGTTCGACCGCCGCCAATGCGCCGATCATGCTGCTGACCGAATGTCCGATGAACACGATGTTTTCCAGGGACAGGGCGTCGCATAATTCAAGAAGATCCTTCTTGTAGCCATGCAAAGTCTGATACCGTTCTCTATTATAAGCGGTTTTATCGCTTTTGCCGGAGCCTACATAATCGAACAGTACGACACGGTATTTCGCTTCAAAAGCAGGAGCGATTTGGTCCCATACATATTGGTCACAGCCGAAACCGTGAGCAAATACCAGAACTTTCTGGCCCTCCCCAACAATCCTGACGTTATTCCTTTTTATCATTTGTGCAGCCAAACCCTTTGTTGCCGTCATCTATATCGTCTCCCCTTGCATTATCATTACATTTTTCTAATTGACAAGATAGCTTTATAGTAACAAAGTCAGTCCCAATATCCTAAGGAAACCATTTAAAATTTCAATATTTCGACAATACCAAGATTTTAGATTTGGTCTAAAAATAAATTATGGTATAGAAAAAACCGGCCAAGTAGCGGCCGGCTCAATTCGTTTTTATTGCTTGCGTGCTCTTACTGCCATTGTTGTTGTCAATGCCGCAAGCATTAATCCTGCAAAAATCCATAGGTAGGGAATTGTACCAGCGCCTTCAGCTCCGCCAAATCCCGTGGCTGGCATTTTGTCAGGCATTTCTGCACCGCCGAATTGTTCAGGAAATTGATCCGTAATGGCCGCTGATAACCCAGCTGCCGGCATAGTCATATGTGCGTAAGCTGCGCGCATTTCAGCGTAAGCCGTTTCGTAATCCCCGGCTACATAAGCGTCAAATGATGCAAGCAATTGGCCCACGTGAGTTGTCAAACCTTCTTCCAAAGCATCAGCCGGGACGCGTCCTTCTGTTGCTGCGTCAAGGAATGCTGCCTGTTCCACGATGTACTCGTCAAGTTCAGCTTTCGCCTGTTCCTGGCCTTCAGCGTCGCCAGCTCCAGTTGCCGTTACATAATCAACGAAGTAGCCAATGTGTGACTTCCAGATTTCGTCAAATTGAGCACCCGCTTCATCACCGTAGACAGAAGCTACTGCTGCGGAAAGGTCGTCAGCGTTGGCAAGCAATGCACCAGCTGCCTGGTCAAAGCTTTCCGCTCCGTCAGCGCCGTCCTGCATAGCCATTACAGCTAATCCAGCGTGCTCAGTAAACGTGTAGTTCAATTGTGCGCGCAAATCGATTGCCGGTGTATCAGGATTTGTTCCTTCAAACTTGTCCGGGAATTGAGTAGTGATTGCGATTGACAAGCTTTCAGCAAACATGCTCATGTGGTAGATTGCTTCGCGTTCTCCAGCGTATGCAGTTTCGAAGTCTCCTGCAACGTAAGCGTCAAAGATCGTAATCAATTGGTTTACGTGAACATCAAGGCCTTCTTTTACAGCTGCTGCAGGAAGATTTCCTTCAGTTGCTGAATCGAAGAATTCGGCTTGTTCAACTTTGTACTCTTCCAGTTCAGCCAATGCTGCGTCTTTTGCTGCCTGGTCGCCTTCACCAGTTGCAACTACGTAGTCAACGAAATAGCCGATATGAGAGTTCCAGATTTCTAGGAAAGCCGCGCCGCCTTCTTCACCATATACCGAAGTTACAGCTGCAGCGATGTCATCCGAGTTGGCAAGCAATGTCGCAGAAGCCTGATCGAAATCAGCCGCGCCGTCAGCGCCTTTTCTCATTGTTTCGATTGCCAAAAACGCATGCTCTGTCAATACCGTATCAAGTGCGATCCGCAGTTCAGCAGCCGGTGTAGCTGTACCCATTTCTGCTGTCTGTGCTGAGTCGTTTGAATGCGATCCGTGGCTGTCCGCCAATGCCGCCGTTGGAACCAACATTGCCAAGCTAAGTGGAAGTGCTACTAATAGTTTGTTCATTTTCATCATGAATCTCTCCTTTTTCCTGTTTTATTTTTTTGTTCTGACTGTATAACGCAGGCGGCTCTTTTTTGGATCACATTATTTGAAATAAAATCTTGAAATCAGGATATGGGTGAGTGATTGTGTGGGGATGGGGGCGGCGGAATCCAGTTGTGGCGGTCATGAGAGCGGTTTATGCGCGGTGAATTTTTTTTATGCGCGATTAAAAATATTTGTGCGCGATTAGGATTTTTTATGCGCGGTCAGCAGAATTTCTTCCATAATATTGGAAATAAATCCGCTGTGGGCGGGGACTGGCCCGTCCGATCTCTTGCCAATTGTGAATTGAGTCGCTTGGTCTGAGTTGTATCTTATGGTTTGAGGCATTTATCTTACGGTTTTCACTTTTTATCTTACGGTTTGCGTGAAGTATCTTACGGTTTTCCGATTTTATCTAACGCTTCCACTTTCCTTTCCACATAAAAACAGCCCTTCTCAAAAGAAGGGCTGTCCCGTTACACTAAAGAATTTTCATTGTTTAAGGCAGACATCAATGCGTCGGCAGTTTCGCATTGTCGCTCTTGAAGATCGCCAGCTGATCAATCAGTTTCTGGCTTCCTGCATCAAGGCCGACGATTTCGACTCTATTGTTTTTCTCTCTAAACTTCAGAACGACTCGGTCTACGGCTCCGACACCGGAATCATCCCAGATATGGGCATCCGTGAAATCGATGACCACTCTTTCGTCTTCAATATCGTAATCGAATTTCTCAAGGAAATCTTCAACCGATGCGAAGAACAGCTGGCCTTCCACCTGGTAATGCGTGGCATCAAGCAACCTCTTCTGCACTTTGATCTTCGATATCTTCGATACGAAGAAAATCGCACTCAACAACACTCCGGCAAGAACTCCGATGGAAAGGTCATGCGTATAAACGACAATGGCAACAGTCACGACCATGACGATTGAGTCCGATTTCGGCGCTTTTTTCAAGTATTTGAACGATGACCAGTCAAAGGTACCAATGGAAACCATTATCATGATACCGACCAAAACCGGCATCGGAATCTGAATAACCACGTTGCCCAATACGATGATCAGGAACATCAGGAATGCACCTGCAACAAGAGCCGACAGACGCCCTCTTCCTCCGGACTTCACGTTGATGATGGATTGTCCGATCATGGCACAGCCTGCCATCCCGCCGAAAAATCCGGTGATGAAGTTGGCAATTCCCTGGCCGCGTGATTCTTTATTTTTATCACTCGTCGTTCCTGTCATATCATCGACGATATTGGCTGTCAGCAATGATTCCAAAAGCCCGACAATCGCCAATGCCACTGAAAACGGCAGGACAATCATAAATGTTTCCATGTTGAACGGCACATCCGGCAACAGGAATGACGGCAGCGACTGGCTGATAGTCCCCAGATCTCCAACTGTGCGTAATTCAAAGCCTGAAAAGATGGCCGCAGCTGTCAGAACCACCAATGCAATCAATGGCGCCGGTATTGCTTTGAAGAATCTTGGGACAATATAAACGATCGCCAGTGTAATGGCCACGAACACATACGTTATGTTATTGATGCCAAGAAAATGCGGCACCTGCGCCATGAAAATCAGGATGGCCAAAGCGTTCACGAAGCCGATCATAACCGCACGCGGGATGAACTTCATGACTCTTGCGACTTTCAACACACCAAACAGAATCTGGATGACACCTGTCAGAATAGTTGCAGCGAGCAAATATTCCACACCGTGGTCGCGGACCAACGGCACCATTAACAGGGCCATGGCGCCTGTAGCTGCGGAAATCATTCCGGGACGTCCCCCGACAAATGCGATAATGACTGCAATACTGAATGAGGCATACAAGCCGACCATCGGATCGACGCCTGCGATAATGGAAAATGCAATGGCTTCAGGAATCAGGGCAAGGGCAACAACAATCCCCGCGAGGACATCGCCACGGACATTTCCGAACCACTCTTTTTTAATAGTTTCAACCACGGTATCTTTCTCCTCTTGTTGTATATTTTCGAAGGCCTTCCGGCTGGCCTAAAAGCCACGATTTTTTCACAATGAAAATAGTGTATCACCCGAACTCCTTAAATGGAACCTTTTTGGTCCTTTCCGCAAAAATAAATATGGTATAATAGAAGGAAGTTGTAAGATGAGGAGTTTTTTACGTGTATATTGGCTATGCGAGGCCCATAGATGGGGATCCAACTTGTGAGAAACAACAGGCGATACTTGAAGAATTAGGCTGTGAAGAAGTCTTTATCGAGACCCATTCTTCCCCGAAAAATAGAGACCAACTGAAACGCGTATTGGCGCGAATGGAGACTGGAGACCGGCTCATTGTCCGGAACCTTCATGTTCTCGCCGACAACACACGCCACCTGGTCGAGCTGCTGGAATTGTTTGAACAAAAGGGCTGCACGCTCTATTCAACCAATGAAGGTATTGATACGGCTCCGGACAAATTGTTTTCATTCCAGAAAATCGTCCTGTGCCTCGCTGATTTCCAAAGCGATTCAATCAGCGCCAAAACAAAGGCCGGACTCACCGTGGCCAAACAAAAAGG
Organism: Planococcus sp. (in: firmicutes); assembly: GCA_035461005.1. Classification (GTDB taxonomy): domain Bacteria; phylum Bacillota; class Bacilli; order Bacillales_A; family Planococcaceae; genus Planococcus. The sequence continues at coordinate 48,889 of DATHVZ010000009.1, forward strand.
CATGCACGCCGGGCGGCCGAGAAAACCCGACGCCAATGTAAAAAAAGCGATTGAGATGTACGAGAGCAAAAAATACAACCTGGCAGAGATCAAAGAACAGACCGGCATCAGCAAATCAACGCTGTACCGCTACCTGGAAAATTGATTTCCAGATTATTAAAGTGAACAAAAAAAGAGCGCCTCGGCGCTCTTTTCCCATTTCCACTTTATTCAGCAAGCTCTTTCACAGGCGGCACGGCCAAGACAGCGGCCAGAATGCCAAGAACCGGCAGCAGCAACAGCAGCCATAGTACCTCATCGTAACCGCCGAATCCATCAAAAAACAAGCCAAACGGCAGCGGCCCCAGTGCCGAACCGATGACCATGACTGCCATCGCGATGCCGTTGATGCTGCCGATGTATTGCCTGCCGTAATAGTTCGGCCAGACGATACTGAGTGTCACCCGTTCGATTCCGGAGATAAAGCCCCAGGCAACACCGAACAGGATCGCCATCGACAGCACGTCCGCCTGCAGCAATAGCAGGATAAAGCCAATTTCACCGACAAACAGCAGGACAAGCATCCACCGGACCGCAATTTTATCCAATAGATAGCCGGCAAGAAACGTCACGGGAAATCCGATGACGGCCATCAGGCTCAGGACGAGGGCGGCTGTTTCCGGAGCCAGTGATTTCTCCGAGAAGATCGAGACCAGGTGGAATGTCATGCCAGTATTCACCAAAGCCGGGATCGCTACACAAAACAGCAAGAGCCAGAAGGTCTTTGTTTTCCGTGCTTCTTTTACGGTCCAGCTGATATCCGCAGACAGGGATCTTTGATGTTCTTCTTCCGTCAGAACATTTTCCCCGTCCGGTCTGAGGCCGATATCTTCCGGTTTATTGCGGATCAACAAGATTGCCAACGGCGTAAAAATCACCAGCACCGACAACCCGAGCACAGTCCAGGCCATCCGCCAGCCGAGCATTTCAATCAGCCAGACGTTCATTAGTGGGAACACCGCGGAACCGATCATTGCCCCGAGTGCTGCAAGGCTTAACGCACGGCCCCTCCTTTTGATGAACCATTGTGGGACAAGTGAATTGGCAACGAGGGACATTGATCCCTGTCCCAGCAGACGGACTAGAAAGAAGCCAATGAAAAGCATGAATATATTGGCTACCAACCCGTTAAACAGACAGGCAATGCCCAGCAGCACAGATACGATAACAGACATTTTTCTTGCGCCCTGGCTGTCGATCAGCCGGCCAACAACAAAAAGCAGAAAGCCGGCGAGCAACGTGGCCGCGGAGTAAATCCCCGAAACGGTTGAACGGCTCCATCCAAATTCTTCTATGTAATAATCAATGAAAATCGCGTTGGAAAAGGTTTGGCCCGGTCCTGAAAAGAAATAAGAAAGCGCGGCAATCGCCACGATCACCCAACCATAATAAAATTTCCCTTGCAGAGGCGGTGTGCTGTTCACTCTGAGCTCTCCCTTCTGATATTTTTCATATCAACGAAAAGAATAAGAGGGCTCCATGCGGAACCCTCCTGTTTTATTCGCATGCTGTTTTATTTTACAATTAGGACCGGACAATTGGCACGTTTTACCACTTTGTGGCTGACGCTGCCGAGCACCATTTCCTGCACCGCGTTCAAACCGCGGCTGCCGATGACCAGGATGTCGAAATGCTCCTCGTTGGCATAGTCCACAATTGCCGGACCCGGTGTGCCGCGCAGGATTTCAACACGGTATTTGATGTTTCCAGCGGCAATCGCTTCTTCCACCGGCTGAATTTTCTTCCGGCGCTGCAGATCCAACTCTGCGGAACTGCCGCTGTGCAGCACGTCGTTTTTCGCATCGTCGTAATCGGCCACATAAACGATTGTAATTTGTGCTCCAGGGTTGGCCCCTGCCACTTTCACTGCTTCTTTTGCAGCGCGGACGGAATGGTCTGACCCATCCACAGCCAATAATATTTTGTTATACATCTGTCAACACTCCCCTTTTGTCTTTTAATGGATCACGATATCTTTATCTTCCACTGCAAAATAGAATTTGTCCAGAAAATCATCAATAGAGTCATTTGGAATTTGCTGCTGCAGCTGAAAAAGCCTGGATTCCGACAATTCCCCCGAACCTGTATCCCCTATTTCCTTCCATACCTGTTCCTGTAACTTGTATTTCAGCTTTTTTTCTTCGGTCTTCTTATCAATCCGCAATGATAGTATTGTATCATTCTTATTCCCTAAATATAACCTTTATGGGAAAACCGGTTTGTTTGTGTTAAGATGAAGCTACTTTCAAATATACTGGAATTTATATGCTGTTTGGCTATTGGGACACCTTTTCAGTTGAAGAGGACAGTCAACTGAATTTTCATCTGCAGGTGAACTATACATAAAAAGGAGTTTTTACATGAACAGCAAGAAATGGCCCACACACAGTATTTTGGCAATCGCAGTTATAGCCACCTGGTTAAAAACCTATATTGTTTATAAAACCGCATTTTCCATTACAATCGATAACTTTATGCAGGAAGCCATCCTGTTTCTCAGCCCGCTGAGTTTATTATTATTCCTATATGGTGCGGCCTTATTCATGAAAAAGCCGGCCAACAGAAATCGCTATCTTGTGGCGATGACATTATTGACGTCCATTGTCCTGTACGGAAACATTGCGTTTTACCGGTTCTTTTCGGATTTCATTACGCTGCCGGTGCTATTCCAGACCAATAATTTCGGAGATTTGGGTTCCAGTGCCGCAGCCAGTATATTTTTCACGGATATCTTTTATTTTTCAGATGTCATCCTTGTGCTGTTGGCCATCAAATTCCTGCCGGTGGTGAAGGAAAAGGCCACTTCTGTATCCTGGCGCAGAGCTTATTTTCTGCTGTCCACAGCTGTGTTGTTCCTGAACCTTGGATTGGCGGAAGCAGAACGGCCGCAGCTTCTGACACGAAGCTTTGACCGCGAGATGCTGGTGAAAAATCTCGGCATGTACAATTACCACCTTTACGATGTCTACATCCAGTCCAAGTCACAGGCGCAGCGTGCGTTTGCCGACAGCTCAGAGCTCGTCGAAATAACCAATTATGTGCGCAGCAACCACGTCGCTCCATCATCGGAAATGGCAGGAATTGCTGAAGGCAAAAACCTGATTATCGTAACATTGGAGTCGATGCAGACCTTCACGATCAACGCCGAAATGAACGGCGAAACCGTCACTCCTTTCTTAAATGAACTGACAAAAGATGAAGATACAATTTATTTCCCGAATTTCTATCACCAGACCGGACTTGGAAAAACGTCGGATGCTGAATTTCTGCTGGAAAGTTCCTTTTATCCTTTAGGGGGCAGTGCTGTATTTTTCACACACTCCGGCAATACCTTCAATTCGTTGGCTGAAAAACTCGGCAACAATGGCTATTCAACAAATGTCCAGCACGCCAACACGAAAAGTTTTTGGAACCGGGATATGATGTATGAATCCATGGGCGTGGATGCGTTTCTCGATATTCAAAGCTACGAGGTCGGAGAAGGACAGGCCGTCAACTGGGGAATGAAAGACATTCCTTTCTTTGAACAATCCGTTGCGCATATGGAAGAAATGCCACAGCCTTTCTACAGCCGTTTGATCACATTGACAAATCATTTCCCTTTCACTTTGGATGAAGAAGATAAGATGATCGAAGAGTTCGACTCAAATTCAGGGACACTCAATCGCTTTTTCCAGACGACCCGTTATTTGGATGAAGCTGTCAAAGAATTATTTGATGACCTGAAAGAAAAAGGCTTATATGAAAACTCCGTCATCATGCTGTACGGAGATCATTACGGAATTTCTGAAAACCACAACGTGGCAATGGCACAATATCTCGGAAAAGAAATAACAGCATATGAATCCGCTCAATTGCAGCGAGTACCGCTTTTCGTCCACATCCCTGGATCTGGTGAGGGCTACGTAGATGAAACAATCGGCGGTCAAATCGACTTGCGCCCGACGCTGTTGAATCTGCTCGGAGTCGATGAAGGATCCGACATGCAATTCGGCAACGATTTGTTTTCTCCGGATCACGAGGAATTCACAGTTTTCCGGGACGGCCGTTTTGTCACCAAAGATTTTGTCTACGCCGGAAATACATGCTACGAAAATGGCACAGGGGAGAAGACTGACCTAAGTCTTTGCGAACCTTATATTGACGAGGCTATTGTAAAATTGGAATATTCTGATAAAATCATTATCAAAGACTTATTAAGATTTTACGATGAAGAAACCGGCGAATTGATGGAGCTGGAGCAATAATCTATACAAAGGAATCCTTTAAATCGGATGATTATGGAGGGGATGTTGTGTACCAGAACGGTTTGATCCTTGAAGGCGGCGGAATGAGAGGGATTTATACCGCCGGTGTCCTTGAATATTTCATGGAAAGGGACCGCTATTTTTCGTATATCATCGGAGTATCTGCGGGGGCATGCAATGCGGCTTCCTACCTTTCAAGGCAGCCGGGGCGCAATCGAGCGGTGATGATCGACTTTGTCCGCCATCCCGATTACATTTCGCTTCGCAACCTGATGCAAAAAAGAGAGCTGTTCGGCATGGATCTGATTTTCAATCAGATTCCGAATGTGCTGCTGCCTTTCGACTTCCAAGCTTTTCACGCGGCAGAAGAATGTTTTATCATCGGCACGACGGACTGCCTTTCAGGAAAGCCTGTCTATTTCGAAAAAAATGATAACCCGAATGACATCCTGTCGATTATCCGCGCATCCAGCTCGCTGCCTTTCATGTCCAAGGCGGTTTCGTATATGGGCCAGCAGCTGATGGACGGCGGAATCGCGGATCCGATTCCTATCAGAAAAGCGATGGCTGACGGAGTGAAAAAACCCGTCATTATCCTGACTCAAAGCAAAGGCTACCGGAAAAAGCCTGCCCAATTCCCCAGAACTACACGTTATTTCTACAAGGATTATATGGGCCTCACCCAAGCGCTTGAGATGCGTTGGAAACTCTATAACGATACGCTGGACGAACTTGAAATGCTTGAAAGTGAAGGCAAGGTGTTTATCATCCGTCCATCAGAGGATCTCAGAGTCAAACGCGCTGAACGCGATCCCAATAAGCTTGAGCTGATGCACCAGCAGGGCTACTCAGATGCCCAGCGTGTTTATGAAGCGATGGATCACTGGCTGCAGGCAAAGATTATTAACCCTTTGTAAAAGGCAGGCCGGACTTTTCTTTAAAACTGTATGCACTATGTTAGACAATAAAAAGGATTGGGCGTCGAAAACGACACTCAATCCTTTTTGCATATGTTTAAACGCCTCTTTTGTTTCCCCACACCAAAGCATGGAGCTGCGGCAGCACTTTCACATCGTTCATGACGGAAGATTCCATACTGAGATCAATCAGCCATGAATACCTTTCGAGCAAACGGGCCACCAGCTGGGCATCATCCGCTGTCGTGATGTCATCATTTCCTACCTGCAGAAAAAATGGGGTTTGGGGATAGCGGAGATGAAGCTGTTCCGCATAGTCAAAATCCGCTTCATCAAAGATTACGATTTTCAAACTGGCATTCGAATTCTCCAGTTTCCCCATAAATCCATCCAGTTTTTCAAAATCCGTTACCATGCCGGAACTCGGCGGCTTGGGCGAAAGCGTAATATCATCCACTTCGAGCAGCCACTCCTGCCAAATCGTCGCCTGTGTTTCCACCGCCACTTTCCAATCTTCCTGATGGCACAAAAGGATGAACTCCCCGATTCCTTTGTGCAGAAGCGGATTCCCGCCGGAAATCGTGACATGGGAAAATCTTTGTCCGCCAATCCGTTTCAACTCTTCGATGATTTCACCTGGCTGCCGGGAAAAACTTTTCCCCGAACCATCCCACGTAAAACTGGAGTCGCACCACGAACAGGAATAATCACAGCCCGCTGTCCGGACGAACATCGTTTTTTGGCCGATGACCATCCCTTCCCCTTGGATTGTCGGACCGAATACTTCCATTACGGGAATTTTCATCACGACCCCTCCCGTTCCGGGCGGTAAACGACGTAGCTGGTCGGTGTTTCCCGCACAATGACCTGGAGGCACATTGGCTTGTTGTCACGCGTATCAAGAACAGCCTGGACCGATTGCCAAATTTGTTCAGCCAGCCGTTCCGTGGTTGGAAACTTGCCGTTGAATTCGGGATGATCGTTCAGAATCGTATGGTCATATTTCTTATGGATCGCGTCTTTCAGCAATTTGAAATCTATTAAAAAGTCGGAAGCATCCAGCCTGTTTCCTGCCACCGTAACGTTTACGAAATACGTATGGCCGTGCACAGCCTGGCACTTTCCGGCTTCTTCATGCGGAATAAAATGAGCCGCGGAAAAATTCATGTCTTTATTCAATTCAAATCGATAAGCATGCGGAAGAGATGGATAGAACTGCTGCATCATTTCGCAACACCGCCTGGTTTTGTCGCCAAATAGGCTCTCAAGCCTTCATTGCGCAGCTCACACGCCGGGCAAGTCCCACAGCCGCTGCTTGGCACCCCGTTATAGCAGGTGAGCGTTTTTTCCTGCACAAAATCGAGAGCGCCGAACTTATCCGCAAGTTCCCATACTTGTTTTTTGTCGCGCCACATAAGCGGCGTGTGAATGACAAACTGTGCATCCATCGCCAGGTTCAGCGTCACGTTCAGCGATTTGATGAATGTATCCCGGCAATCCGGATAGCCGCTGAAATCCGTTTCACTCACTCCTGTGATAATATGTCTCGCACCAATGGTCTGTGCATATACAGCAGCAAATGACAGAAACAAATGATTTCGGCCCGGAACAAAAGTCGAAGGCATTTCCCCCGCTTTTGCGTCGACCGGAATGTCGTCCCGCGTAAGCGCGTTGGCAGACAATTGGTTGATCAATTTCATATCGAGCACCTGGAATGGCACTTCCAGTTCTTCAGCAATCCGGCGCGCATGATCGATTTCCGCCGCATGGCGCTGGCCATAATCGAACGTGATTGTGGTGACTTCCTTAAATTTGGCTAAAGCCCAAAAAAGACAGGTTGTACTGTCCTGGCCGCCGCTGAAAACGACGACCGCCTTGTCGTTATTCATATAAACATCTCCTTAGTTTTTTAAAGAGGGATTTCGCGAACCTCTTTGTTTCGAACATTTCTCATAATACCATAATTATGAGAATCAGCGTAAAGAATGGCTATAGCGATAGCCAAATGCATTCATACTCTCATTTTCTAAAAATCGGACTATAATAGAAGAAAGAGGTTCAGTAAACAGGGACCGGGAAACAGCAGGGAGATGAGAACATGGGAAAATGGAGAACACATATTGAATTGATTGCCGCGATTTTTTCCGGAATTTTAATCATCATTGCCTATGTCCTTGAGACCCAATCCATCGAATTTATTTCAGTCATCACCTATTTGGCGGCCTTTTTGATCGGCGGCTATGCAAAAGCGAAATACGGCATCCGAAAAACAATTGAACACCGCAAACCGAATGTCGAGCTGCTGATGATCATGGCCGCAATCGGGGCTTCCATCATCGGCTACTGGACGGAAGGCGCCATTCTGATTTTCATCTTCTCGCTCAGTGGGGCACTCGAAACCTATACGATGAATAAAAGCCGCAAGGAAGTTTCGGCATTGATGGAGATTCAGCCGGAAGAGGCATGGCTGCTGAAAGACGGGAATACCTCACGAGTGTCAGTTTCTGAACTGCAGGTGGGCGATGCACTGGTCGTCAAACCGGGGGAACGCATACCGGCGGACGGCAAATTGCTGCTCGGCCACACCGTAGTGGACGAATCTTCCATCAGCGGCGAGTCTATTCCAGTATCGAAGAATGTGGAAGATGATTTATTCGCATCGACGGTAAATATGAGCGGCGCCATCACGATGGAGATGACGAAACCGAATTCCGAGACGCTGGTGCAAAAAATCATCGATCTCGTGCAATCCGCACACAGCGAGAAACCGCCCTCCCAGCAATTTGTCGAACGCTTTGAAGGGCAGTATGTAAATGTGGCATTGGTCGTCTTTACCTTGTTGCTGTTTGTGCCGCATTATCTTTTCGGCTGGGATTGGGATACCACGCTGTACCGGGCGATCCTGTTTCTCGTCGTCGCTTCCCCCTGCGCGCTCGTCGCATCCATCATGCCGGCGACACTCGCTGCGATTTCGAACGGCGCGAAAAGCGGCATTATCTTCAAGGGCGGCGCCCATCTTGAAAACCTGGGGCAAATTCGGGCGATTGCCTTTGACAAGACCGGCACCATCACCCGCGGACGTCCGGAAGTCACTAACTTCACATTGCGCGACGACATCGACGCCGACAGGATGATGGCAATCATTGCGGGAATTGAACTGCAGTCCAACCACCCTCTTGCCAAGGCGATTACGGAATTTATTCAAAATAAAGGCATTGAACCATTAAAGAACCTCCATATAACCGATGTCCCCGGCAACGGGCTGAAATCAATCATTGAAGGCGAAGAAATCCTCATCGGCAAACCGGATTTTGTCGACCTTGCAGATGCTGAAGCGTTCCAGGACGGTGTCTTGAACACATGGGCCAATGAAGGGAAAACGGTGACCTTCGTCAGGGACAGCAAAGGCATCGCGGCCGCCATTTCACTGAAGGATACGGTCCGCGAAGACACGAAAGCCAATATCCAGAAGCTGCAAAAAATGGGTATCTACTGCATCATGCTGACGGGCGACAACAAGAAAACCGCCAAAGCCATCGCGGAGGAAAGCGGACTGGACGCTTATATCGGCAGCTGCATGCCGGGGGACAAAGTCGATGAGCTGAAAAAATTGATCGATGAGTATCAATACGTCGCGATGATCGGGGACGGCATCAATGATGCCCCGGCACTCGCAATTGCCACGACCGGCATTGCGATGGGTGAAGGCACCGATGTCGCGCTGGAAACGGCGGATGTCATCCTGATGAAAAACGACCTTTCCCGCATCGCCTATTCGATCCGGCTTGCCCGGAGAATGCAGCGGATCATCAAACAGAATATCGTGTTCTCGGTTGGGGTCATCATCATCTTATTGATCTTGAATTTCATGCAGTCGATCACGATCCCGTTTGGCGTCATCGGCCATGAAGGCAGCACCATCCTGGTCATCCTGAATGGCCTGCGCATGCTCAACAGGAATATATGAACGCAAAAAATCCGTAAAGAAAAAGCGATGCTCTTTCTTCACGGATTTTCATTTGCTTTCTTTGCTGCTTTTTTTGCCGTAAACCGTTTGAGAGAATATCCGACCAGATTTTGATGGCTGTGCCAAGAATCAGCAATGCCAGAATCCAAAAGAAAAAAACCAGCCGCTTTCTCTTCGCAAAGAGAAAGCGCTGGTTTCTGCAACGTAAATCTTATAAGGGATAGATTTCTTCCAATTCTCCGGTTTCCACGTGAAAAATGCAGCCCGATACCTCGACGCCTTCTCCAAGTTGCTGATATACCGGATGCTTGAGCAATTTCCCCACTTGGCTGAGAACATTCAGCTTAGCCAATTCATTGAGACTCGGTTCCGCCTCACCCATGTTTTCCGGCAAACTTCCCCGGATATGGCCAAGCCATTTCTGCAACTCAGGATCTTCGTTTCCTTCCCAAGCCGCTTTGACGCCGCCGCAGCCAGTATGTCCTTTAACGACAACCTTTTTGACGTTTAAATGCTTGATCGCATAAAATAGACTTGCAGAGAAGCTTTCGTCTTCCTCTACAACCTGGTTTGCGATATTGCGGTGGACGAACATATGCCCAAGCGGCATCTGCATAATGATGGACGGGCTGACGCGCGAATCACTGCAGGACAATAAAAAATATTCAGGTGTCTGTCCTTTTTGCAGTTCATCAAAATATGCCGGATTCTGCGCTTTGATCTTTTGGATAAATTCTTCATTTTGCTTTTTCAGTGCGATACTCTTCATGGCCGACCCTCCTTTTCATTGATGGCAGACAAGGCTTCGGCAATGTTCATGTAATGAATTCTGTCACCGTACTTGTTCTCCCAATCGGCCCTGTTGAGTACATCCAGAACCGTATTTTTAATTCCGGCAAAAACGATTTCCACTTTCCCGGATCGGCATTGTTCCATCAGCCCTTCCAGGGAGTGAACAGCCACGGCATCTATTGAATTGACGCTTGAAAAATCAAAGACTACCCATTTCGTCTCGGGTTTGTCCAAAACTCTTGAACATAATTGATCTTCCAAAAACGTCATATTGGCGAAATACAGGGACTCATCGACGCGGAAGATCAAGATTTCCGGATCCGTTTTTGCTTCCGGGTATCGTTTCGTATTGCGGAACACTTTCTGTTCCGGCAAATAGCCAAGTTCCGCTACATGCGGATAGGCGCTGCGGCGAATGAACACCACCAGGGAGAATATAGCCCCTACGATAATGCCCTGCTCGATTCCGATCAATAATGTCGCGAGGAACGTCAGCATCCATGTCCAACCGTCCACTTTATTGACTTTGAAGAGGTATTTCGCTTCCTTGAAGTCGATCAGGCTGTAGACTGCCACCATGATGATCGCTGCAAGCACAGCGTTCGGCAGATAATAGAACAGCCCCGTAAAGAACAGCAAGGTCAAGATGATGAGAAATGCCGTAATGAGCGTTGCAAGCGGTGTTCTCGCCCCTGCCTGGTAATTGACGGCAGAACGTGAAAACCCTCCCGTTACAGGATAGCCTGCAAAAAACGAACCGCCGACATTGGCGAGCCCGAGCCCGACCAGTTCCCGGTTCGGGTCGATCTTGTATTTCTCTTTCGCTGCAATCGCCTTAGCCATCGCAATCGACTCCATATAACCGATAAACGAAATCGTCAAAGCGATCGGCAGTAAAGCAATCAATGCATCCAGCTGAAATGCCGGCATTGACAAAGATGGCAAACCTGATGGCACTTCACCGACGATTTTCACGCCCAGCGCCTGCAAGTCGAACAAATAGACAGCCAGGATGCTCACTACAACGACCACAAGCGGTCCTGGAATTTTCTTGACGTATTTCTTCATTGCAATCAGCAACAGAATGCTTCCGAGTCCGATGGCGAGAGTCACAGGATTGATCTCTGCGGCTCGTTGAATTGTTTCCCCGAGGATCAAAAAGATATTTTTATCAGCTTCCAGGCTGACGCCGATCAATTGCTTCAGCTGGCTCAGCCCGATGATAATCGCCGCAGCGGAAGTAAATCCGCTAATGACGGCATGGGACAGGAAATTGACGATAAAGCCTAATTTAAATACCCCTAGTAAAAACTGGATGACCCCGATCATCAACATCAGCAATAATACAAGTGAGATGTATTCATCCGTACCGGGTTCTGCTAACATCGAGACTCCTGCCAGCACAAGCAAAGACACCATTGCAACCGGTCCGACTGCAAGTTGCCTCGATGTGCCGAACAAAGCATAAATAATCAGCGGGATAGTCGAGGCATAAAGGCCGATCACCGGCGGCAAGCCGGCGAGCATCGCATACGCCATCCCTTGTGGAATAAGCATAATCGCTACAATCAAACCGGCATTCATGTCTCCACTTAAGTCTGACTTCTTATAGCTCCCCATCCACTCCAGAGCCGGAATCCATTTCTTCAACACAATTGTTTCCTCCTTTTGAACAAGCGCCGCAAAGAATGCAAGATTATACGGTTACAGACATTTGCAAAAATTCGCCAAAGCCTATTTTGCAGGAGGAAAATACTGCTCTGCTCCCACCCCGTCCCATTACCTTGCTTTCTCGGCCGCTGTGATAATAAAAAGTAACAAAGAAAAGGACATCTAGACGATGCCCTTCACTCTTTAGCCCTTTTGAATCCAGAACTTCAGCACGTCGCCTTCTACTTGAGAATCCAACATCTCATGGCCGCCGGATTTTGCCCAGGCAGTCAGGTCAGCTTTCGCCCCTTTATCGGTAGCAAGGATCTGCAGGATCTGGCCTGTAACCAATTCTTTCATTTCTTTACGTGTTTTTACGATCGGCATTGGACAAGCCAAGCCTTTTGCGTCTAATATTTTATCTGCGTTCATCAAAATCTCTCCTTTGGGTTTGTGGTTTGTAGCTCAATTTAATACTTAGTTTTTTATAACGCTTGGCGCTTAGGACAAAGCTCCCGCAATAAGCCGAAAAAACCACTCGTCTTCTGCTTCGTCGGCATTCGCCTGCTCCATAGGCGCGCCGGCGCTGAGTAACAACTTGATTTGAAGCAAACTTCTAATATTTATTGTTATTTATTAATTACCGTACCGCGCAGCGGTTTGGTCCAATTTCCATTTCACGCTGAACTTCGTTGTCAGGTGTGATTCTGCCCATATTAACCTGGCGAATATCCTGATAAGCATTTGGCTGCGGTGGTAAGTTCTTCGTCACCATGTCGCGGAATTCCTGCTCATCTTCAATATTCAATCCGTGGTTCTCTTTGAAAAGGTCACCCAATTTTTTCGAGACGCTGCCGTCCGCGTTCAGCTCTTCAATAATCATGAAGTGAGCTGGAAGAACGATGAGGTCATCCGCTAATTCTTTATAGCGGCTGTAAAGGGATTCACGCAAGTCGCCAACCCAGTCGTCAGCAAGACCAGCAAGGTCCGGGCGTCCGATGGAATCGATGAACAGAATGTCGCCTGTCATCAAATATTGGTCGTCAACGATAAATGATGTTGAGCCGATTGTGTGCCCTGGTGAGTACAGCGCTTCGATTTCAATCTTCGCACCGCCAAGTTCAACTTCAAGACCATGAATAAGTTCCGTGTAATCGAAGACCACGTCTTCTGCATCAGCCGGCGGCAAGTAATACGTTGCGCCTGTTGCTTCAGCGATGTGGCGTCCTCCGGAAATGTGGTCAGCGTGCAAATGCGTGTCAAAGATATGCTTGATCGTTGCACCTTTTTCCTGCGCGAAGTCCAAGAAGACATCAGTCATGCGCGTTGCATCGATAATAGCGGCTTCACCGTCGGAGATTGCCATATAAGACAGGCAGCCTTTGCCGATACGGACGAATTGGTATAATTCCCCGCCATTTTTCAAATCGCCGACCTTCACTGGTTCCAGGTGTTCGCTCCACGCTTTCATGCCGCCTTCAAGATACGCCGAATCGACGCCTTCTTCAGCCAGCATTTCCGCTACCATGACAGAAGATCCCTCTTTCGCACAAACGACCAGGATGTCTCTGTCTTTCGGAAGTTCTGAAGCCACTTCTTCGACTCCGTCCAATAAATCAAAATATGGTGTGTTCAAATATTGGATGTTGCCACCTTCAATTTTCCAATCAGCGAATGCGTCGCCGTTGCGTACATCAAGGATAAACAATGGCTCATTATCAATCACTTTTCTTGCTACTTGTTTTGCTGTCATTGCTTTTACTGTCATATTCAAATACCTCCACAAGGTTATTTTTTTCGATAAATTTTATTCAGATTAGAATGTTAATGTAACGTCCGCGTCTTTTGCAAACTCAAGGAATGTTACTGCTCCGCCAACTTCAATGCCGTCGAGGAAAGCTTCTTTTTCAAGTCCGAAAACGTCCATTGTCATTTGGCAACCGATAAATTTAACGCCAAGTTCCTGCGCCATTTCAACCAATTCCGGTACAGCAGGCACATTCGAATTTTTCAATCCTTCGGCCATCGCTTCCTTGCCTTCAGGGAGTGTCAATTGTCCGTATGCTTCTTTGTTGATGAGATTCAGCCCTTCAAATGTAAAGAAGATTGCGACCTCGTGATCGCTTGCCGCTGCTGCGGTTGCGATATTGTATACTTTATAAGCATCGAATAGTGAACCGTTTGATGCGATAATTGCTGTTTTTCCTGCCATTTAAAAATTCCTCCATTGAAGTAGAATTTATTGTGTTGCTTCTTATGCTTTGCTTTGTTGAGTCGAGCCGTCCCATTGGGTCATGCCCTCTACTGCATTTTTCACGCGGCCGAAACCTTTTTCGACCAATTGTTTTGCAGCAAAATCACTGCGGTTGCCGGTGCGGCAGATAACGAATACTTCTTTGTTTGTATCCAATTCCTGTGTGCGGTTTTCAAGTTCACCAAGCGGAATGGAAACAGCTCCCTCGATGTGGCCGAATGCGTATTCTGCAGGTTCGCGGACATCCAGTACGACAACATCGTCACGGCCCAGCTGTTCCTGCAATTCAGCGTTTGTCAAAGTATGCGGGAAAGAGACTTCCTCTTTTGCTTCCGACTGGTCTGCCTTGCGCAAATAATGTTTCAGAACATCGCCTTCTTCAAACGTTCCAAGGTATTGGTTGCCGCTGCTTTTAGCCCACGCTTTAAGGTCAGCGAGCGAGCCTTTATCCGTTGCCTGTACTTCAATGACCTGGCCCGGTTGGAGCTCATTCATCGCTTTTTTCGTGCGTACGATCGGCATTGGGCAAGCCATTCCTATAGCATCTAGTACTTTATCTGTCTGTATCATTAAAATTCCTCCTGATTACCCCTAGGGGTATAATTTTATTTAAAAAATTTTTATGGCTTATTCAGTCGGACCGTCCCAGTCCATCATGCCGCCGTCCATATTGATGACGTTGTAACCCTGATTTTCAAGAATGTTTGTGGCCATTCCGCTGCGGCTGCCTGAACGGCATACCATAATGTGTTCCTTGGATTTGTCGATGTCCTGCAAACGGAACTCCAGAAGACCAAGAGGGATATTGACGGCACCAGGAATTTTCCCGGCCTTCACTTCTTCTGTTTCCCTCACATCAATGATTGAAACATCCTTGTTATTAGCCATATAATCTTTTACTTCCTGTGTTGTCATGCGATTCATCGATTTTCCTCCTTCGGATTAAGGGCGGTAGCTTCCCATGCCGCCCCTTACATTGATCACTTGATCGAATCCTTTTTTCTTCAGGATTCCAGCTGCCTTGCTGCTTCTCATGCCGCTTTGGCAAATTACGTATGTTTCTTTGTTGGCGTCGAGTTCACCTGTACGACCAGGCAGTTCATTCAATGGAATGTTCTTGAATTCTTTGATGCGGTTCCCTTTGTATTCAGCCGGCGTCCGGACATCGATGAATTGCTTGCCTTTTTTCTTGAGTTCGGGCTTCAATTCATCTGTCGAAACGGATTTCACACCTTTTGCCCCTGACATGGCGCGGTAACCGATAAAGACGATCACAGCTCCGATTAAAATCATTAACCAAGTATCCATGGTTTCCCTCTTTTCCGTTTCATTCTATTAGATGAACAAGTTTACGTTGCCGTTTTCAGCATCCGCCAGATAAGCGGCTACACCACCGTAAGTTACTTCTTCCAGCAATTCTTCCTGTTTCAGTCCAAGAAGGTCCATCGTCATTGTGCACGCCACAAGATCGATTTCCTGTTCATGCGCCATTTCGATAAGCTGCGGCATTGTCATCGCATTATGCTTTTTGATGACCTGTTTGATCATCTTCGGTCCCATGCCAGCCATATGCATGTTGGATAAGCCGAGTTTGTCTGCGCCACGTGGCATCATCTTAGCAAACTGCTTTTCGATGAAGTTTTTCTTCACTTCCGGCGGATTTTCTTTGCGGAGTGCGTTCAATCCCCAGAATGTGTGGAAGATCGTCACCTTATGATCATAAGCTGCTGCGCCGTTCGCAATAATGTAAGCGGCCATCACCTTGTCATAATCTCCACTGAATAATACGATGTTCGTTGATTTTGTCTGTTCCATTTGTTTGTTTCCCCCTGTCATCATACCCCTAGGGGTATAAAAAAGTCAAAATAAAAAAATCACCGGCTTGTGCGACAAAGAAACTAAAATACCTATAGGGGTATACTAACATCCAATAGGAAACCACGTCAACCCCTAAGTTCGGCGAATCTTCCTATCTGCTTTTAACGAGCAGGCTTACTGCATCTTTTACGAGCTGATCTGTGCTTTCACCTTTGTCGATGCTGTTGCGCACACATTGTTCGAGGTTTTCGCTGACGATCACGCCAATCGCGCGGTCAACTGCACTTCGGACAGCGGACAATTGCAT
>DATHVZ010000010.1:0-44199 GCA_035461005.1 Planococcus sp. (in: firmicutes)
ATGGTTTAACTCAGAAAAAGGATTTGGCTTCATCGAACGCGAAGGCGGCGACGATGTATTCGTACATTTCTCTGCAATTCAAAGCGAAGGCTTTAAATCACTTGACGAAGGTCAAGAAGTAACGTTTGACATCGAGCAAGGCCAACGCGGTCTTCAAGCTACTAACGTACAAAAAGCTTAATCTAAATAAACCTATTAATGGATTCTTCTTCGGAAGAATCCATTTTTTTGTCTTCTTTTATTATAAAAGAAATTACAAATATTTTGCCGGCAGTTTTTATCGCCTGAAATATTACACTTCCAGAAAAACATTTTCGGCTGTAAATTGAGAAAGAGGTGATCCGCTTTAAAGGGATCACCTCTTTTGTAGTTTCGAGATGTTTCAATTGCTCAGTTCATCATAAAATACAATTGGAAAGCCAGGAAGATCAATGCCGATACGGCAATGGTGCCAAAGATGATGAATAATGCTAATTTTTTGCCGCTCATAGGTCTCTACTCCTTTGTGATTTTTATTTTATTTTTTCCTGTTCGATCATTTTGATAACATCGTGTGCTCCAGCGCTCCTATTCGATAATACCGTCAGTATGCTGCGGTCTCCAGGATAAAAGCCGGAATGGAAGCAGACGCCTGGGTCATAGCCCATTACATGATATTTCCGGATTTCGTCGCCATCCCTTTCAATCCATACGCCGTAACCGTAATCGCTTTTCCCATCTGAAGCATGGACCGACAGCAAGTTCCGCGTTGTTTCTTCCGACAATAAGCTATAATTCATCAGGTGCTCCCAGAACATAGCCATGTCCGCTGCTGTTACATAGGCTCCTCCATCTGCGCCACCCTTTACCGGAATGGCGTATTGGTTTGTGCGCCAAGTCGAACCTTCGTCAATATAACCGTTGGCCGTTTCGGCCGGAAGGCGATCCAATTGAAAGTAGCCTGACCTCTCCATAGCGGCACGCTGGAGTATCCGCTCTTCAACCACATCAGTAAAAGCTTTGCCGGTCAACTTCTCGACAACCAGACCCAAGGCAATAAAGCCGGCGTTATTGTACTGGAATTTTTCACCCGGTTCAAACATCATCGGCTTATCTTTGAAAAGAGGAAGGAAATCTCTTGTGCTCTTCATTCTATACATCGGGTGCTTTTGCCATAACTCTTCAAAATCATCCATGACGGTTTCATCGAAATAATCCGGTATGCCGGAAGTATGCGTCAGCAATTGATGGATTGTGACCGGGAATTCCGGAAAATCGTCGGGAAGCAATTCGGAAAGAAGGTCATCAAATGCTAATTTTCCTTCTTCGACCAATTGCGCTATGGCGACAGCCGTAAAGATTTTGCAGCCGGAGGCGATGCCAAAACGGGTATCCACAGCATTGGGACGTGCATTGGCACGGTCTGCCATCCCTTTGGCGATTGCCCAGACTTCAGCATTTTTCAGCATAGCGACTCCCGAGAATTCCATTTCTTCCAAACTATCTGAAAGGGGATTTTCCGGAACTGCTGTGCCAAAGTTCCCTTCTTCATCGATGTCAATTTTGCGGCCGTCTGTCAATTCAATTGACAGCGGATGGACTTCACTCCTCTTTTTGGAGAAATACCAGGTTCTCTTTGGTGCAACAAGAAGAATATAAGCGGCACCCTGCCCAAGGAAATTCAATGCATCGGGGTCTATACCTTTATTGCCGCGGACCGGAATTTCCATTTCTTCCAGCTGTTTGCCGACTTCCGCTACATGCGGTGTCGTAATGCTGACTTCGCTGATATTCAGCAATGAGTCGACAGTGAAATCCCCCATTTTATCCATATTCCTGCGTCCCAGGAATTCCACAATATTGCCGGCCGGATCCTGGAAATAAAATGCGTCGGCATCGAAATTCGCATAGTAAATTTCATCCATGCCTTCCTGACGGTTTAATTCTACGCGCGATCTTGCCCAACCTTTGGCAAGGGTGAATTGGTTGCCGGGTATATTGAAGGCGAAATGGTAGCTCGCCGGTTCTTCGGACTGCCGAAATATTAGCTGAGACTCACCGATTGCCAGCATGAAACTGAAATCATCTTCTTCGACAATACGAAAACCCAATTGGTATTCGTAAAAGCCTTTCACTTCGTTCAGCTTATTTGTATATAAAGTCACTTTCTTGAACATGTCATCACTCCCTGCCTCAAGCATACCGAAATTTCAGTGATTTTTCCTCATTCTGGCATGAATTGCATCGAAATTTTAGTTTATCAGCGATTTTTGGAAGTTTATCAGCGATTTTTTCGGGTTTATCAGCGATTTTTTTAGGTTTATCAGCGATTTCTACTGATTTATCAGCGATTGTCACTTTTCCTTTTATTAGTAAAAAAAGAACCCTTCTAAAAAGAAGAGTTCTTTATACAAGCCCTGCGCCTATTATTTCGGCTCTTTGAAACCTTGGTCCATCAGATAATCCTCAGCATCACTGAACGTTCCGAAGGTTTCTTCAAGGTTCTTGCCGCTGTAGACATTCCAGAAAGGCTCGTCATATACCAGATCCACTTTCTCGTTGTCGCGGTTCGTCCATGTTTTGTCGTATGGCGGTTCCGGTTCAAGCGACAGATAATCCAGCGAATCAGCGAGAACGCTGCGCAATTCCTTTTCTGAAAAGTCCCGGATGTTGACGAAGCCTTTTTTGTCCGCTTCGTAATGCGGCAAGTTGCCGACATAGACAAAACCATTGCCGGTCGGATGCAAATGGTACACCACAATCTTTTTGTCATACAAACTATCTTCGTAATGGAAATTGACGCGTTTCATAGACACGTCTTTGCGTGTCAGTTCCGGAAATGATTCAATGATTTCCAGTTTTTGTTCAAATGTAAGCATAATGCATAAACCCCGTTTCGTATTTTCATTCTCCGCCTATTATAACACGCCATCCCAAATTTCATTAAAATCTGAAAAGAAGACCCACCTATATAAAAAAGGCCGCAGGCACAACGCGCTATTTGAGCGGTGCCGCCTGCAGCTTATAGAAATCACATTATTTGTTCTTGCTGTTGCGGCTGCCAAACGGCCACCATGCGCCATTGCCAAAGGACACGGTCACGGCCGGCACAAGAAGCGGCAGAACGATCAAACCATACAGCAGCAAGCCCGTGATGACGATCGAAGCGATCTGCATCAGGCTGAGAACGCCTGATGGAAGCATTGCACCGAACGTACCCGCCAGGATAATGGCTGCTGTGATGATGACTGTTCCCATTTTCGCCATCGAAGTCCGCATGGCCTGCCGGACATCGATGCCACCCACGGCCTCTTCCTGGAAGCGATCCAGCAGGAAGATCGAATAATCGACACCAAGCGCCACCAGCATCACGAAGCCGAAGAATGGCACGGCCCAGGTAATGCCGTCATAGCCAAGCATATTGACGAAGATCAATTCCGTGATGGAAATGGACGCAATAAAAGTGAGCAGCAGCGAGCCGATCATATAAAGCGGCATGATCAGAGAACGCAGCAGGAATGCCAGCACAACGAACAAACTTGTCAGCATGATGATCACAGTCCGCGTAAAATCACTGGAGGAGATATCCGCGAGATCGCTGTTGATGCTGGAAATTCCGCCATAGGCAATTTCCGCGCCTTCAAGCGGTGTATTAGTGACACTTTGGGCAACTGCACCTTTAATCTCTGTCACAACATCAATCGCTTCCGGTGAATACGGGTCAACTGCCAACACCACTTCCATCAGCATGCCGGTGCCATCCGCAAATGTATATTGATCGAGCAGCGGCGCAAGTTCTTCACCCTCGAGCGTGCCTTCAGGAAGATAGATCCCTGTTTCCCGGACGCTTTCACTTTCACTGATGGCCTGCAGGGTTGCCGCAGCTTCTTCAAGTCCATCCGCTATTTCAACGAGTCCGTCATTGGAAGCGCCGACTCCGGAAGCCAATTGCGATAAGTTGGAACCGAGTTCAGAACTTTGGCCGGCTCCAGTTTCCAGCCCCTGTTGAATCTCCGTCAAACCACCGCTGATTTGTCCCAATGCGCCGACCGTCTGCGGAATGTTGCCGGTTTGCTGCAGGCCTTGTGTAATTTGGTCCAATTGCTGGTTTAATTGTGCCAACCCTTCGGCAGCTTCTCCGATTCCAGCAGAATCACCAGTCTGCTGACTGATTGCCGATAGATTGCCTTCGACTTCATCGAGCCCCGCTCCCACTTCCCCGAGACCTGCGCGGGCTTCTTCAAGCCCCTCTGCAATCAATCCAAGCTGGGTGTCGACATAAAAATCTTCAATCGCCGTTCCTGTCGGGCGCGTGATGGCACGAACCGTTTCCACGCCTTCCACTTTCAGGATATCCTGGCTCAGCGCATCAAAGTAAGGAATCGTTTCTTCACCATTTAATGGGTCGTCAGATTTCACAACAATCTGCACCGGCAATGAATTCCCTTTTCCAAATGCCGCTTCAATTGCTTCCAAGCCTTGGACCGATTCATATTCCGAACCGATTTCGTCGACCGTATTGAATGAAAGGTCATTATCATAAGAGAACACGAGCGGCACCGTAATGATTGCTACCAAAAGCATCGACAGCAACGGACGGTTAACCGATAATTTGCTGATCCAGATCCAGATTTTGCTGTCTGAATGAGAAGCAGATTTTTTGCTCGGCCAGAATAATTTTTCCTTCAGCACCGCCATGAAGAACGGTACGATCGTAAACAGTACAATGAGCAACACGAAAATACCAACTGCCACCGCTACGGCTGATTTGAAAATAGGGAAATCCGCAAAACCGATTGCAAGGAATGCGATAAATCCGGACAGACCGCTGATAAACAGGGTTTTTCCTGCTGTTCTGTAAGTAATGAGAATCGCTTCTTCCACTGCGCGGCCGGAAGACAGTTCCTCTTTATAGCGGCTCAGCAGTAAAATCGCATAATCTGTCCCGATGCCGAAAAGAATCGCCACCAGGAAAATCTGTGTATAGTTTGAGACCGGGAATCCAAACCAGTCGATGAAAAACGCCACAAGCGATTGGCTCAGCAAATAGGAAATCCCGACCGCAATAAGCGGCACGAGCGGCGTCACAATCGAACGAAATACCGCGAGCAGTAACCCGAAAATCAGGATAACGGTAATGATTTCCGTCTTTTTCAAGCCTTCCTGGGCACTTACGTTTACATCATGATTGATGATGGCCTGGCCGGTCAGATATGCCGTCGCACCATCCATTGCAGCTGCCTCTCGAATCTCGCCAGCTGCCTCATTGATTTCCTCGTCTGTTCCTTCAACTGTGATTGGCATCAATACCGTCTGCCCATCTGCGGAAACCAATTGTTCTTCCAGTTCTTCATTTTCCATCGGATTGGTCACTGACGATACTGGACTGCCGATCGCCTCTAAATCTGAGGTCAATTGCTCCAGGCTTTCACGCATCCCTTCGTCAAGTTCCTGCTCCAATTGGAAGACCAGGGAAATTGTTTGACCCGCTGCATCCGAATCCTCCAAAATGGAATTCGCCAACTGCGATGAAGCTTCTTCAGAAAGCTGGAATGACCCCGCCTCTTCCGCCTGCTCCGTCAAATTCGGCGCCAAGAAGAATAGGACGGCCGTTACTACAAGCAAGCTAATCATAATTGCCCATTTGAATTTCAATACTGTTTTCACGATTTACACTCCATCCATTTTTAAAATCTTTTTCAGCTTGCGGAATAGCACAAGAAACTCATCTATCTCTTTATCCTCGATCTGCTCCGACATCAGCTTTTCGATGTATTCCGTCAGTGCCTTGTCGGATTGCTCCAGGACTTCGCTTCCGGCCTCTGTAATCTCCAGCAATTTAATGCGCTTGTCTTCAGTTTCAGCAATGCGGATCAATTCTTTTTGCAGCAATTTTTTTATTCGGCTCGAAATCGCCGATTTATGTACGGACTGAAGAATTGCCAGCCGGCTCGAAGTTATGCGCCCTTCTTTGCTTATCAGTTTCAGCATCTGCATCTGTTCCGGCGAATATTCCTTCCACAGCGGATGATCGACCGATTTGATGACTTTCTCTGTGCCGTAGACCATCACATCTGTGAAGAGATCCACCGCTTCTTTTATTCGTTGATCCAAAATAGTCTACCCCCTCAACTATTAATAAGTTTAGGGGGTAGACTATTTTCCGTCAAGGATTTGCTATCAAAAAAATAACCCCCATGAATTTCCATTCATGGGGGTTCCGTCAAACATCCCGGGTGGCTGTCTTCCCTATTTCCTGACGTCTTGCATAAATGTTTTTCGCAACCGATTTCAATACGGCATAAACAGGAATCGCCAGGATGATGCCCCAGAGGCCGGCGATATTGCCGGCCGCCAGAATTAAGGTGATGACTGTCAATGGGTGAACATCGAGCGCATTGCCCATGACATTCGGCGTGATTAAACTGCTCTCAATTTGTTGGGCTACAAGCATGACCACCAATACCCAAATTGCTGTAACTGGTTCTGTTACAAGAGCAATAATTACTGCGGGAACCACAGCAATATACGGCCCGAGGAACGGGATGACGTTCGTCACCATGCCGATCAGCGCCAACAATACTGCATATTCCAGACCGATGATCAGATAGCCGATCAACAGCATGAGCCCAACCAGGAAACTGACGAATAATTGTCCCTGGATATAAGCTCTTAATGTTTTGTCGATGTCCTGCAACGTTTTGATGATCCAGGATTTCCGTTCGCCTGCAAAGAAACCGGAGACGAAAGGCACAAATTTCTTGTGATCGATCAACAGATAAATCAAGAAGAACGGCACAAGAATAAGCGCCAATATTCCCGAAACCAAACCGGTAATGAACGACAGCAAGACCGAGCCGATGTTATTCGCCCAATCACCGATGCTGCTGGTCATGCCACTGATCTGCTCCTGTATACTATCCGGCAGCCTGCTCCGCTGATCCAGCGCGAACTGGGCATAGGTTTCCACGTCTTCAACAATTTCCGGTGCGTTATCCACCAGTGAATTGACCTCTTTTGTAACAATCGGTCCGATCATGGCATAAAGAATCCAGAACACCAGAACAATCATTAAGATGATGCTGATCATCGAAGCCCATTTGGGAAGACCGCGCTTTTCAAGTAAATAAAGGATCGGGCGAGTCAGATAGAACAGTACTCCTCCAAGAAGCAACGGCACGAAGATTGTTCCGGCAATGATGAACAAAGGGTCGAATATCCCTTGTACCTCTATAAATAAACGAATAATGACTAAAGCCAGGATAATTCCGACTCCCGTTTGGAACCAAAGTTTATTTGTCAAAAGTTTCACTCCTTATATTTTAACGATATACCCAGTTTATCATGAAATTATGTTATTATTATTCTTTGTGAAAGCGAACTTTACTGTTTCTGTTGCGTCTGTAATCATGCCTATACATAATTACGAAGAAGGAGTTATTCCAATGGAACAATTATTGCTTACGATAAAATTCTTGCTGCTCGGTCTATTTCAGGGACTGACGGAACCAATTCCGATTTCCTCAAGCGGCCATTTGCTGATTGCCCAATATTTTCTTGGTGTCGAAATCGAAGGCAGCGTCTCCACTTTTGCACTGCTTGTCAACACCGCTTCACTGATAGCCGTGCTGATCATTTACAGGAAAGATATTCAGCGGCTGGTGATTAACGGACTGCGATTCTTCAAAGTTAAAGATGAAGAAACTACCCGCGACTTCATGTTCATCGTCTATTTGGTAATTGCGACCATTCCCGCCGCTATTATCGGTCTGCTTTTCCAAGACACCATCGACGATTACTTGTCCACGGTTGTAACTGTAGGAATCACGTTGGTTATTACCGGTGCTGCCCTCTGGCTGATCCGTAATATTCACGGCAATCGCAAAGACGGCAACATGACGATGAAAGATGCCATCATTATAGGTCTGGCCCAGTCCGTCGCATTAATACCCGGAATCAGCCGAAGCGGTGCTACCATCGTGGCCGCCATGTTCCGCGGCATCAACCAGGAAACGGCCCTGCGCTTTTCTTTCCTGCTGTTCATCCCGATCAGCCTTGGTGGTGCCGTTCTCAGCATTTCCGACATCCTGAACGATGACAATCTCAACACGTTGGCCGTGCCATATATCATGGCATTTGCCGGCTCGCTGGTCGCTTCTTATTTCTCCCTTAAATGGTTCATGAATATCATGGCCAAAGGGCAATTGAAATATTTCGCGATTTATTGCTTCGTTGTTGGACCGCTCGTCGTTCTTGCATGGTTCCTGCTTGGTTAATAAAATAAATGGAAAAGCTGCTGATCCCTTTCGAGGGATCAGCTTTTTCTATGTATTCACGCCCTCCTGTAATACGGAAAGTGAGCCAGTCGGTTTCATTTCCCAAGAATTTTGTATCCAAATAAAAAAAGCCCGGAATTTCCCGGACTTCCTCACGTTATCTATTAAAGAAATTAGCTGTATAGAATGGTTGGTTTTCATCATTGAACGCTGCACCGATTCCGAGATAGCCAAAATCAGGTTTGACTATATTTTCGCGATGGCCCATTGAATTCATCAAACCTTCGTGCGCGAAAATACTGCTGTATTGGCCGTACGCCAAGTTTTCACCAGCCACGAAAAAGTTGATGTCATCGTCAGACATCCGGTCAAATGGCGACTTTCCATCTGGATTGGTATGGCTGAAATATTCATTTTCCGCCATATCCTCACTATGCTTACGAGACGTCAGCATCGCCTGCTGATCCCATTTCAACAGCGGCAATTCCCGCTGGATACGTGCGGAATTGGTAAGTTCGAACAGCAGGTATTCATAGCCTTCCCGAAGTTCATCGTCCGGAGCAGCATAAATTTCCGGCCGCTCCTTCTCAAGTTTTTCATGGATGACCTGAACCGCGGTCACTGTGCTTTCTTCATGGATATCATAGAAAACCGTTACGTACAGATCGCCGATTTTAAATAAATCATATTCTTCCCGGGTATCGAGAATGTATTGGACATTTCCCTTTTGCAGGCTTTTCAGCGGAACACCCAGCTGATTTCGCACTTCTTCCTGATTCGAATTCATGGTAATTCCATCTGTTGACGAAATCATATCCTGATTCGTGAACATGCCATTAACGTTGCCCTCTTGATCGTAGGACAGCAAAACGTAATTCTGGTAGTTGGTATGATAGCTGTGCCAATCGGTTCCATACTCATTTTTCATCAATCGCAGCGGCAACCCTACTTTTACCTGCGCCTCTTCCTTGGACATGCCAAGTGTGACATTATGGATTGCGAACAGCGAGTCTGTTTCGGACAGTTCAGGTTTTTCGACAGCTTCCGGCATTTCCGCAGTATTCGTTCCAACCAGTGATTGCAGCTGGCTGGCGATGCGGGAAGTGAATTCCTTCGCTCCGTCCAGCGCCATCGTTACGTCCGAATCCGCAGCCAGATTATCAATGACGTTATCAACGGTGTCCAGAAAACTCAGGTCCACATATTCCCCGACCGGTTCTTCCCAAAGCGGCCGTGCGAAATACACCAGGGCTAAAATTAACAACAACAAGAATATTTTCCGCACGGTCCATCACCTCTTCTGTTCAGTTTAATCTTTGGATTCCCTTCTTTAAAGCAAAAGGAACCTGGAATAAAGACATTTTTCATAGTTGCAATTAAAACGATAGATATTCCCTCTTTAATTTCCAAATAACAGGGTACTGATTTCACCTATTAATCATTGGTCGAAAAGAACCCCTTGCCTCAAAAAGGCAAAGGGTTCTTCCTATTCTATTGCGTCAATCTCTAATGCCTTCACCGGCAGGAATAACTCACCCGTGTCCGCATAGCTGATGTTCACTGAATCTCCAACTTCCAAATAGATTGCCAGCGGGTTGCTCTCAGATGACACGATGTAATTTTTTCCGCCTTCGAGCAGGAAAGATACGATCGTATAGTCTCCCATTTTTTCCTTGAAGACGCGCTCTACGGTTCCTGAAGCTTCAGCTTCAGGTGCTTCCGATGCACCATCTACGATACTGCCGCCCCTTTGCAGCGCTGTCTGGTAAAGACGCAGGGCTTCATTCGGTGTTTCTGCGAAGACGGAGATTTCTGGGTTGGCCGCTGAGACGATGAAATAATTCTGCAGGAACCCATTGGAATCCAACACTGGCGTCAGCCAGCTTGCTTCTCCATAGAAGTTATACAGTACCGGCATTTCACCGGACCATTCCTTCTCGATGAATTGCTTTTCAATAATCTGCAGATTTCCCTGTGAATCCATATACGAATCATCCAGGCTGCCGGTAAAGAAGGTCGAAGTCCCGGTCCGCGCATTTGTCAGTGAATAGCCGAGCATGGAGTCGACGCCTTCTTTCGGGCTCGTGAAATCTGTGAAGTAATACATTTCCCCTTCTGCATTGAAGATTGGACTGACATTTGCTTCAGTTCCTTCATCTGAAGGAAGCCTGACATCTTTCTTGCTGAATTTGCTGTTCCAGAAACCATTTGCATAATTTCCGTAATAGCTGTTTTCAAGGCTGACGGATTCTGGCGAAACGGCTCCGTCGATATAGTCAGGCACTTCTTCAAGCGAATAGTTTTCGCTTTCGCCGGTTACCGGATCGACTACTACGATGCCTTCAACATCAAAACCGTCTCTCGCTGAGATAAATTCTCCGTATGACCGGATGTAATACGGCTTTCCTTGTTCATTGACTTCGAGTTGGGGTTCGCCATAAAAAACGGCTTGCGGATTTTCACTGCGCATTTGGCGTTCGATATTTTTGCCGAAATACGAAGAAGGTGTATAAATCATTTCTTCTTTGATAAACTTCGGATTGGCCGAAGCATCCGTGGCACTCATCGTGAAATATCCCGGTGTGGAATCCGCATTCCACCATTTGAAGAATCCGGAAAACTCCACAGGCGCAATATAGACATATTCCCCGTTCACTTTCTGGATCTGGAGATTGCCGAGTTCATAATAGCTCGTATCGGGCACCTGCCCGAAAGCTTTCTTCATTTTATTGCGCGCAAATTGCGGCGGAACACTTGCCGGCGTTTGCGTTTCATCAAACGCCTTGAGCTCAACTTCCTCTTTCATTTCGACCGACTCGAATTTTTCCGTTGCATTAAACAGCGGTGCCGCCAATATGTAAGCTGAAGCAGCTACTGCCATGGTCAACACCACCGTTTTCGCTTTCTGTTCCATCCCTTGGGAAAACAAAGTACCGAGAACAGCCGCCGCTAAGGCGAATGGCCATAAGGATGTGAAATTCCGGTCAACATTAAACACATAATAATATATCCCTATAGCAATAAATGCTAAAACAAAAACAACGGCGAAAACTGCCGCAAGAATGGACAGCATACTTTTTCCTTTTCCATTTCCATCTGATTTCACTGTTGCAAATGGTGTGATGATCAATGCCATAACTAAAGCACCCAATAAACTGAATAGCAGAATGCTGCTCATATAAAAACCTCTCGCCCTCAATTAAATTTTTCTTATATAAAGTTATACGGTTCCAAAGCAAAGAAGTTTCAAAAAAAATAGCCCTCCAGTATGAGAGGGCTGTGCAAACTGTTGCCTAGTCGGTAATGATGGTTTTCTTTGGTGAGCTGAACAATAGCGTAAAGACCAGTCCAGCTAAGAATGTAATCAGGCTTGTCACCAAAGTCGTTGTGTCAGATGCAAATCCTGGGAACACAACAAACAGTGAACCGAGGATCAATCCGATGATCGCTGCATAGGTCACATACGTGAAGTTCTCAAGCAGGTAGCGGATTGCCTTGCTGCTGATGATAAATCCGACCATAACGCCGGCTCCGATTGCCAGGACAATTGGAATGTTCAATGTCGACAATGCGTTGATTGCCGTCGTATAGACACCCAACAGCAAAAGAATGAACGAACCGCTGATTCCCGGCAGCAGCATTGCCATGCTGGCCAGCCAGCCGGAGAAGAAAAGTACAAAGAATACCGGGATACTCAATTCTTCAATCGGTGCAATATTTTCATTTGTGCCGATAAACGCCGTTGAAGCCAGAGCGATTCCGATCAGGACCAGAATTACGAAATGGCGTTTGGTGAAATTCTGTTTCACCTCAGCCTGCTTCATAATATACGGGATAACCCCTAAAAT
Organism: Planococcus sp. (in: firmicutes); assembly: GCA_035461005.1. GTDB lineage: Bacteria > Bacillota > Bacilli > Bacillales_A > Planococcaceae > Planococcus. Next base: position 12,104 of record DATHVZ010000010.1, read on the forward strand.
CAGTCCCATGAAAAAGAATTGAGTCGCTTCGTAATGATTGTCCAGCAGAAATTCGATTACCCGGCTGAACAGCAGCAATGTCACGCCAATCCCCATCACAAGGGGGATCAGAAAGCCGAGGTGCTTTTTCCATTCCCGGCTGAAAAATCCACTGATCGCTTCAAGCAAGCGGTCATAAATCCCTAAAATAAACGCGATGGTGCCACCGCTGACGCCGGGTATCAAATCACTGATGCCCATCAAAATGCCGCGGTATATATTTTTCCATTCCATTTAGCCAATCTCCTCTTTTTAAAAAATCACTTTTATAAGTATAGCATGTCTGCGATGAAATTCCCTCAGAAATCTAATGATGCGAAAGCGCTATTCCCCTAGAATTCCTTTGGCGCTTTCTAAGATTTCCCGCATCATTTGGGATGCCGGCATCTTTTTGTCCATAAGCCGCAGCGACTGTCCGGCCCACAAGGATAGGAACTCGCTATTGCCCTGTCTGGCGGCTGCCGTTCTTATGTCTCTCGTAACTGTATTATGAGACGGAAAAGGCAATGCTTTGGTTCCCGCTTCGTCAAATTCCTTTATAAAGCGATTTTGTATAGCGCGTGCCGGACGACCGGAAAAGCTTTTGGTGATGGTTGTCTGATCTTCAGTCGATTCGATAATCTTTTGCTGATAGATGGGATGCGTCCCTGCTTCTTCGGCAAGCAAAAAACGTGTACCAATTTGGACTGCTGCAGCACCGAGCGCGATTGCTGCCACAAGTCCGCGCCCATCCGCAATGCCTCCCGCTGCAATGACCGGAATGTTGACGGCATCCACTATTTGCGGAACCAGTGACATCGTTCCGACCTGGGCGCCCTCCGGATGATCCTCCAGAGAAAACGTGCCCCTGTGGCCACCCGCTTCGCTGCCCTGCGCCACCACCGCATCAACACCTGACTGTTCGGCCATCTTCGCTTCCTCAACCGTCGTTGCCATCGCAATGATTTTTATACCTGCCGACTTGGCAGCCCGCATCTGCTCTTCTTCCAATAACCCAAAAGCCGTGCTGATGACAGGCACCGCCATTTCCAGACAAATTCCGAATTGCTGCCGGCTCCAATCCGATGAACTTGAAATATCGGTCTCCCCTATATTCAGTTCTTTGCGAAAAGGGGCCAATGTCCGTTGCACTTCTTCAAGCCGCGAAAAATCATCCTTTTCTTTGGACGCGAAAATATTGACCGCAAACGGCTTGCGCGTCGCAGCTTTCACTTTAGCTATCTCTCCCCGCAAAGCGTCGGGTTCGAGGTAGGCCGCACCCAAAGTCCCCAGACCGCCCGCCTCACTGACTGCCGCAGCCAATTCCGCGGTTGCCGGTCCCCCGGCCATTCCTGCCTGGATAATTGGAAATTCGATGTTGAATAACTGACAAACTTTCGTCTGTAATGAAAGCAAATTGATCTCTCCTCTACTTATTCATTTCTGTTGATTTCAGTATCACCCAGGCGACTGCATACATCAACAGGGAACCTTTTGGTCTCTGGTGCGTTTCATAACTTAAGTAAACACTAGAAAGCGGGGTTTCACATGAAGGGGTTCCTTTCGTTTTTGGGCATCACTTTGATCACCATTGCATTCGGATCTATCCTATTTTCATTCTACGGGAATCCACTTGAAGATTTGAAAAACCAGGAACGCCAGCAGGCTTTTCAGGAAATGCGCGCAAACCACTCTGCTCCGGCAGATACTTATACGGTCTCCAATCTATCCGCAAAAAACGGGGATGCTAACTTTTATATGGAGGATGCCCAGAGCTGCCCGAGGGTGGCTTTTGAACAATAAAAAATCCGGTTCCTATTGAGGAGGCCGGATTTTTTGTGTTTTTTGAAGATTTTATTCATGAAAGTTATAGATTGGCCCGGTTCGAGCGCTAAATTCATCGATTTAGGGCTTTTCCGGTGGAAATAAAAACCATATTGATGCTTTTCGCAGGCGAAAAGCGACAGGACCGAATTTTATGATCGCTATAAGTAGTTTTATAATCGGCATAATGACTTTTGTGATCGGCATACGATCATTTGTGATCGCTATAATGAGTTTTATGATCGGCATGAGCTATTATTCCTTAATTTGGAATTCCAATCTTGTATTTCCGCACTTTCTTCGCTCCACTCTTTTCCATTCCGTATTTCACCAGAATTCTGGATGCCGCGTGGCGCGATTCTAGCTGAAAAAAGTTTCGCAGCTCGCTATTGGAAATCGTGTGGCTGATTAAGGAGAAATATTCGTTTAATGTGTTGTGGATGGCTGTGGGATCGGTGTATCCGCATTTATTGCAGAGCCAGCCAGCCTTTTTTATGGTTCCGCTCCCAAAAATTCCGCAGTCCGCGCAACGGACGCCACCGATTAAAGCAGATGGATCAATCCGGTAATAATCGCAAAGCGGAACCCGCTTGTACGGCGTCTGCTGGCTGTCGATCAGTTTTTTCACTTTCTTCACATTGATGGTCGATTCTCGAGGTGCCGCACCGAGCATGCTGTAGAGATATTCATGGAGTTGGTAGGTTTTGCAGATGGGGACGTTCTGCGGTTTAGAGATAAATTCACATTCTTTTGCAGTGAAAACGACCAGGCCTTTGACGACAAGATCCAGTTTCCTGGATTTCAGCCACTCATTGAAAAAACGCATATTTCTTTTCAGCTGGATTACCGGGTCATCCATCACCGTCTTTTCTCCGCCTTTATCGTATCGATAAAATTCGCCGGTTCCCGAATCAAAATGAATCTTTCCATGAATGTTTTTCGATTCGATGATAATTGCCTGCGAATCCGTCAATAGCAGGCTGTCCATCTGGATCCTCTGATTTCCCTGGCTGAGACTGACATCCGGAAAGATTAGAAAGCCTTCCTTCCAGTTAAACTCATCCAGCTTTTTGAGAAGCTTCTCTTCGCCACGCTTGCCGGCGCTCACTTTATGCAGCTCCACTTCCAAAAACTTTTGATATGGATGCTGTGCCGGCAGCCGCCGGATCAAAGCCTCCAACGCTTGGACTTCCGTCAATAAAACCGCATCTCCTCTTTCCATTCCACACCCCTTTCAGTTAGTTACACAAAAATTATAGCATTCTACTTGAAAGTTTTTGTAAATTTCAAAAAATATATTCATTCACAAAATAAATCTGTGTTAATCTAAAAGAAAATGGTGAAGGTGGAGAACATCATTAAGAAGTTGAAGGCAATTCTAATAGTTACAGCTATTCTTTTACTGGCTGCCTGCAGTCAGCAGGATGAAATAAATTATTTCTCTTCAAAGGAAGAAGCCCTCGAACATTTCATTCAGTATGAAAATGTGAAAGGAAATATTGATATGTTTACAACATTGAACGATGAAAGTTTATTGGTAACAGAACCAAACGATAGTACATATTTTGTGGGTGAATTAATCGAGGACAAGGAAGGCTATTACGTTAAGCGAATATCAGACAATGTTTCAATAACATCTGGTGCACTCTGGGAATTGGAGACAAAGGAAAATAGTAAGTATACTATTTACATTGAAAAAGACAAAGAAGATATGAATTATATCCAGCTTTCTAGTGGAAAATATGCTGTTGCTATTATAGATGGACATATAATTACTGAAAGTCCTCTTTCAAGCGGTAGCGTGATAAAAGAAGTTGAAACAGTAAAAAATTAAATCAAAAAACCCGGCTCATCCCAAATGAGCCGGGTTAACTTATACTCTTTAAACTGCCAAACGGATTGTAATTCCTGCCGGATCTTTAGTTTCCCAGTGGCCGGCAGCCTCGGTCACTTCTGCACCTAGTGAGCGAAGGCGTTCAGCCACCTGACTGCGTTTAGCTTCGTCAGCGAACACCAATGTATAGTAATCCAAACCAGCTTCGTTTTCCGGAAGCGCCGGAATGCCGGTGCCGTTCCAGACGTTCAGGCCGATGTGGTGATGGTATTTTTGGTCAGCAAGAAACAATGCCTGGCCGCCCAGCGAGGTCACGACTTCAAATCCGAGTCCCTCGGTGTAGAACTTCTGCGCTTCAGCCAGATTCGAGACATGCAGATGGACATGGCCCATGACGGTCCCGGAAGGCATGCCGCTCCAGCTTTCATTTGAAAGGCCTGCTTCCCGCAATACTCCCTCGGCATCGATCGGATCGACTGCCATTGCGACTTCGCCGTTGTTCCAGCTCCATTCTTCCGGATCACGGTCACGGTAGATTTCGATGCCGTTGCCTTCGGGATCCGACAAGTAGAGCGCTTCACTTACCAAATGGTCGGAAGAACCAAGGCGAATCGCTTGCTGGTGGAGATGCAATAAGATTTTCCCGAGTTCTTTGCGGCTCGGCAATAAAATCGCAAAATGGTATAAACCCGCATAACGGTCCCCTTTCGGTTCGAGTCCCTCGAATGCCGTCAATCTGATCAGGCTCTTGCCGTCTGTTCCCAACCGAACCTCGTTTGCCGCTTCGGAAATCACTTGGAATCCGAGAATGTCCTGATAGAATTTCTTCATTCCTCCCAGGTTCAGCACTTTCAATCCGACTTCCCCCGTATAGGTTATAGGCTTTTGATGAAAGTTCATAATACAGTCCTCATTTCATTAAGTTAGTTACTATATGTAACCTATTGTATTTTAGTTACCAACATACGTCAAGTAACTAAATTCTTTTATAATAGAGGAAAGCTATGCTATCATATTGGTAAAGGAGTGAGCATTCATGGACACATCCGTTATCTGCCCGCGTTTTGAAACGGCTATTTCCTTACTCAGCCAACGCTGGACGGGTTTAATCATCTATCAGCTTCTGTCCGGTCCGCAACGCTTCAGCCAATTGACCGAAGTAATCGGCATCAGCGGACGCCTCTTGTCTGAACGTCTGAAAACCCTCGAAGCCCAGGGACTTGTATCCCGTACCGTCTACCCGGAAACTCCCGTACGCATTGAATACGAACTAACTGAAAAAGGCCGGTCATTGAAGCCAGTCATGGATGAAATCCAAAGCTGGTCTCAGGAATGGATCGAAGCACCGGCACAAACAAATTAAAGCGGCCCATCTGAAGTTCAGATGGCCGCTTTTTCTTTGTTTTTCCTCGAGAACTTCTCCATATAAAACCTCTCATTAAAAAACCATTTGCGCGGGAAGCGCAAATGGCAAAATCATTCTTTCTGTTTGTCCATAATATATTGCAATCCAGAATAGGCTGAACTGAATGTCGGGGTGCCGCTTTGGAGCTGAACAATCGACATGGCCAGTTTCGGGCTGATTCCCACCAGAATACAGGAAGTGCCGATTAGGCTCAGGCTGTCGGTCATCATCTGGATCTGATAGCGGACCTGATTTTCGAATTCAGTAATTCCGCTCAAATCGACCAATACATACTCGATATTTTTATTTGCGCATTCAGTCAATACAGTGGCGATCAGCTGATCAGAGCGCGCCTTATCAAACTCACCGATCAAGGGAAGCGCAATCGTCTTATCCCATATGTGCAGCATCGGTATCGACAATTCCTTGATCAGTTTTTCGACCCGTTCCTGCTCTTCGGCCTGGGTGGTGACATCCATCAGCATGACGATATAACCGCCAACCCGGCTTTCTTCATCCAGGATCGGTGTGATCACAATATCCGTAACAAATTCACCACGGATATTGATCCGTGCCCTGTGAACATCCTTCAAGTCATCCATCATCTTTCTTTGGTGTTCAGGAACCTTATGAAACATATCCATGTTCTTTCCAATGATTTCTTCACAGTCATCTATTCCATATAAAGGCGCAATTTCTGCCAGTAAGCTGCTGGCTTCAGAGTTCATCCATGTGATGTTGTAAGACGCGTCAGCAATCATAATGGTTTCTCCTATATGATCAAGTGCGCTGAGTAACGATACAGTAGTTGGTATAGTACCAATTGCAGCCATATTTCTTTGTGCTCCTTCAATATCATATTATTATTGACTAAGTCCCCATTATGACACATTAAAGAGCATAGCAAACTATAAGCAGGAATTTTTATTCCGCCGCCACCAATGCCCGTTTCGCTTTCGCAGCCGTATAATTCCCTTCAAAACGCTCAATTTGCTGATCGTGCAGCCAGTAGGTCACCGGGAACAATTTATCCAGGAAATAGCGATCATGGGAAACAGCGATTATAGTGCCCGGGAAATCAGCCAATGCCTCTTCCATTACTTCTTTTGCTTCCAAATCCAGATGATTCGTCGGTTCGTCCAATACAAGAAGATTATGATTCATGTGCATTAATTGTGCAAGCCGGAGCCTCATCCGTTCGCCACCACTCAATTGCCGGACCGGCTGGAAGACCATATGCCCGAAGAACAGGAATTTGGCCAATAAATGACGAGCTTCAAACTCGGAAACCGCTACTGTATCACGGAACTCATCAATGACGCTTCGATCATTGTCCATTTCAAGCGTATGCTGCGACAAATGCCCGACCGACAAACTGCTGCCTGTCCGGAGCATACCGGCATCCACTTCTTCCTTGCCGAGTAAAAGATTGAGCAAGGTGGTTTTTCCGGTCCCATTAGAGCCGACAATTGCGGCTCTTTCACCAAAGCGGATATGCAGCGAAGCTTCGTGGAACAGGATGCGGTCACCATAGCCTTTCCAAACCCCTTCCATTAAGACAACATCGCGTCCACTTCGATCACCGGATTGAAAATCGAGCGCCATCTGTTTTTTCGAAAGTACGGGACGATCCAGAAGTTCAATCCGCGCCAACGCCTTCTCCATACTCTTGGCTCTCCGGTGCATCCCAGCATTCGGCGGATTGGCACGGTTTGCCCATTCTTTGAGGCGCTTGATTGTTTCTTTCATCTTTTGGATCCTCTTCTGCTGATCCTGGAACTGCTGGAATTCAATCAGCAAACGGGCTTCCCGCTCTGTCACATAAGCCGAATAATTGCCGGTGTATTGAATCAGGTCCCCCTGGTCCAGTTCCCAAATATGGGTTACGGTTTCATCCAGAAAATAGCGGTCATGCGAAACCAGCACAACGGTCCCCCTGTAATGGCTGATAAATGAACCCAGCCACTCGATCGCCTCCAGGTCCAGGTGATTCGTCGGTTCGTCCAACAACAGCAAATCCGGTTCCTGGAGGAGCAGCTTCGCCAAGCCCACCTTGGTCCGTTCACCGCCGCTGAGATGATCCCAGCTTTCAAATTTCAGGCGAGTTATTTTCAGTCCATTCAATACTTGGTCGATGCGGACATCAATTTCATAACCCCCACGCTGAATAAAGTCATCTTGAACACTGCCGTAACGTGCCAGTAATTTTTCCAGTTCATCAGGGAGGGCAGATTCCATGCGTTTTTCCATTTCCTTCAGCTGCTGCTGGGTTTCAGTGAGCTCAGCAAATACGGCAGCCAATAATTCGTGGACCGACTGCCCCCCTTCTTCGTCAGGTGTTTGTTTCAATAAACCGATAACGCTTCCTTTTTTCCAGGTCACTTTTCCTTCTTCAGGCTCCAGGACTCCGGCCAGAATGTTCAATAAGGTCGTCTTGCCTTCACCATTGCGGCCAACAAGACCGATCCGCTTGCCCTCGGCAACTTCCCCTTTTATGTGATTGAATAATTTATGTGTCGCAAAATGGCATTGTATGTGTTGAAACTGTGTGATTATCATGTTTCTCTTCCTTTCTATTTGGGAAGAGACGCCGGCCAAAACAAAAAAGGCATGCAAAGACGCATGCCTTTTGGTAATTCCGTTTGCAGGCAGATGTCTCTTACTGGTAAATTTCACGCGATTCGATTAGCTGAAAAAGGACAGACTCCTTCCTTGTATCGATTCCAGTGAAAGTGACGCCATGAAGAATGTAGAGATATTCCTGACACTCTGTCATGCGTTTACCAGTTTGATCCATCGTACCCACCTCCTTCGTTCATTTCTTCTATTTTAGTTGAAATGCAGATAATCGTCAATCTTAAATTCAGAATATTCCAGCTGGATCTCCCACAAACAAAACAGGCGAAAGGAATTTAATCCCTCCGCCTGTACTTTATCGTGTTTTCATTTTTTATTGACTCCAGGATGTCTCCGGTCCAGCCTTTTCGTTTCAGGTAATAATATAAGACGGCAGTTGATACTACGATAATAGTTAAGGAGACCAGATAACCGAATGTCCATGCCAATTCAGGCATGTTTCTGAAATTCATCCCCCATAATGCTCCGAAAGCCATGACTGGCGTGAACAGCGTCGTCAATACCGTCAGGGTTTTTATGATTTCATTGCCCCGGTAATTGGCAACTACGTTTTCCATATCGACCATATTATTCACTTCGTCTTCATAGGCATTAATCAACATGCTGATGCGGTCGATCCTTGCAGATGTTCTGTAAAACTCAGGTTCGTCCATAACTTTCCGCCCGAAGGTTTCGGGCATGACCATTTTCATTTCGATAAAACCAAGGATAACATTTTTCCACAATAATATTTCGTGGCGCACGCTTTCGATTTCCGTCAGCGTCTCTTTGTTATTTTCGATCCTGATTTTCCAAAGAAGATTACGCAGCCTTTCTTCGAAACCGTCAATTTTATGCAGTAACGAGCCTGTCATCGCGCCGAGCAGAATCATCAGCAATTCAACGGGATTTCCAGCCTGTTCCATCTGCTGGAGAATTTTTTTCTTGTCCATGTCTTCATCTTCTTCATAATCGAGTTTATTTGTCAGCAAAATCTCATTCGACAGGAAAAAGTGAAGGGTCCGCAGATCATCTTTGTTTTTCGGGCTCTGCCTGTAGATCAACGATCCCCAAATCGACTCTTTGCCCGGAATCGTGGTATCGGCATGAAGTATGTTGACAGTCATTTCCTTTGACTCATCGCGCCAGGAATGCCTACGGATACTTTCCGGCAGCATATCAATAAATTCAGTTTCTACTTCCGTTTCCTCTTCATGCCACACTGTTTGCTGGAAAGTATATTTCGGCATGGCCATCCTCCTTCAGTGAACGCCATTTATAGAAATTTCAAAAAAGCAAGCCAGCACAGGCTCGCTTTGTTTCATTTATTAATTTTGGACTCTAGTTCGTAAAATACCCGCTCCTCCACTTTTTAACCCTTCACTCCACGGAAACGAATCCGGTGCGTTCGACCAATTCCTGTCCCTCTTCCGACAAGATCCACTCGATAAACGCCTCGACATTCGGATTATCGGACCCTGCTGTTACGGCATAGAATTCCGCAGCTAGAGGATATTCGTTGGAACGAATTGTTTCAATGCTCGGCTCCACCCCATCAATGGCCAATAGTTTGATCTCGTCATTGCGGATCATTTCCGTTGAGAAAAAGCGGAACGTATAGCCGATGGCATTTTTGTAGTTTCTGTAGCTGGCCACTTCACTGATGATGCCGCCCATTCCGGAGATCATTTCTTCCGTTTCCGGCTCCTCGATTGGCGTGTCGCCCATAAATTTAATGAACGTTGTCTGGCTTCCGCTGTCAACCGGTCGCTGGAACGCGCGAATTTCATCATTTTTTCCGCCGACATCCGACCAATTTGTTGTGTTACCGGAATAAATATCTTTGATCTCTTCACTCTTCAAACCGTCCACTGCATTTCGCGAGTTGACGAAAAAGACGAACGCTTCCCGGCCAATCGGTGTCATTTCGAGTTCGATGCCTTTCGCTTCAGCGGTTTTCTGATGGCCGGTTGACGGACCTGCCACGAAGATAATGTCGGTTTTACCAGCCAGTAGACGGTCATACGCTTCGCGTGTCGTAGTTGAAACCACATCACTGTAAACGGGATCATAGGAAGGGTAATCTCCCTTAGGATAAACCGCTTCAGCGAAAGCGGCATACAGTGGATAAAGCGCCGTCGCCCCGTCCAATTCCGGCATATCCCTTTCTATTTTGAAATTGGCCGGCGTATCCAGCCGCGCCAATTTTTCGCTGCTGGTAAACGGTTGGTAGTCCTCGAGGTTCACTTCTCCGTCGACCTGGGCGAAACTTTGCTTGTAATAATACGGAATGGAAAATGAAGCGCCGATCAACAAACACAGCATTATGATCCCGGCAGCGATCTTCTTTCCATTCGCTTTTTTGTATAAGTCTATGTCCACAAAAAAATACAGCAGCCATAGCGAGAAAGTTGCCGAGACTGCAAGTCCGATCAAATGAAAAGCTCCGCTTAGTAAAACATAAAGCAGAACTGGAACTCCTATTACTGCAAAAAATAGCAGAAAATAAAAAAGATTCAACATTACCCTTCCAAACTTCTCCAAAGTCCCCATCCCCCATGTTTCGTCTCTAATTTTCGAGTAATGACCTGATCAATTCCGCTTCCCCCGGGTCAGCCAGTTCCAAACCAGCCAGTTGTCCGATCGGTTGCCAGGCAATCTCGCGGATCCACGGATCTCCATCCCATACCGTGAGCTGTCCCCCGACAACTTCCACCAAAAAATAATGCAATTCCACTGATACATCCGAATTGTCAAAGCTGTCTTTTTTAATCCCCGCGCTTCTGAGGATTCGGACATCGAGACCTGTTACTTCGGAGAATTCCCTGATGCAGCTTTGTTCGAGTGTTTCACCCGCTTCGGGCGGCCCAGCCGGAAATCCCCATTTCTTTTCTTCATCCGGCGGTCCCTGCAAAACCAGCAAGACCTCACTCTGATCATTGATGCAGATGCCAGCTGCACCTTTCCAATTCGACATTTCCATCAAATCTCCCCCAACTCATTTTTTCAGTGCGCAAACAAATTATTCATTGTCCGCTAAAGATCTTCAATAGCTATAAAGATTTCACATGCTGATCTTTTTTCAAGATACCATATATTTCCGTAATTCGGGTACAGTCACCAAAATATTTATTTCGCATTAAAAAAGCTGCCAAAAATTTCTTGGCAGCCGGAATTTTATTTTGCTTTTTTGGAAAGATCACTGCTAAGGGTGATATGATGTGTTGCTTCAGGCATACCCAGATCACCGGAAAATCCGTTTGCGCGGTAAAAAGAATCCGCTGCAGAAGAATCGGTCCGAACGACAATTTCATTGAAATGGCCTTTTCCATAATTTAAAATCTCTTTCAACAATTTGGTCCCTATTCCTTGTCTGCGGGCATGTTCGGAAATATAAAATCTCCGCAACCGGCCGACCCCACTTTTATCCGAATATGGATCCCTGTTCAACCCACCGATTGCCACCAAGTTGCCCGTATGATCCCAAACACCGTAAAGCACTTCGCCAGCTTTATTGAATGTATTTGTGCCATCTTCATACTGGCTGACCAGTCTTTTCAGAAATCTATACCCTTCCGCTTCGCTTTCTTCCACCAATTTCGAAACATCCACTTTTCCTAGGTCATCAATCACTTTAATATTCATCGGCATGCTGCATCCTCCTATGGTTCATATTTGTCCCCATTAACGGATTCTTTTATGTTACAAACTTGTTCTCTCTCAGTTTATAGAAGTCAGCAGCCGATTTCCACTAAATTTCGGAATCTTCTTACAAATTAAATTCCACACTAGTTATTCACCTATAATTTTCTCCATAAAAAAAGGCCAAGGGAATGATCACCTCGGCTTTGTAGCTGGTTGGTTCTATTCAAGAATTTTGATTGTTACGTTTTTGCGGCCCCATTGTAGAGCTGCCTCTTTTGATGGAATGAATACATCAATTTTGTTTCCTTTGATAGCTCCGCCAGTGTCTCCAGCGATTGCTACGCCGTAGCCTTCAACCCATACTTTAGATCCAAGTGGGATAACTGTAGGGTCTACTGCGATTACTTTTTGGTTCGGGTTTGAACGCAAGTCGATACCCGTTCTAGTGATACCTGAACATCCTGTGCAATATGCTGTGTAAGCTGTCGCTGATACCGTCATTTCTTTACCGGATTGTGCTGATGGAGCCGGTGCAGAAGTTTGTGCCGGTGCAGTTGACTGAGCTGGTGCTGATACTGGTGTAGAAGATTGTGCCGGTGCTTTTGGAACTGAGATAGCTGTTCCGCCGCTGACTACCAATTTGTCACCAGGATAAATCATATGGCCTGTGATACCGTTCCAGCTCATAAGTTGATCCAATGAGATTTTGTTACTTACTGCGATACGGTATAACGTGTCACCGCTTTTTACTGTATAAGATGATTTCTCTGCTGCTGCTTCTTCTTGCTTCGCTTCCCCTACGCTAAGTTGCTGTTTCGGGAAAATAAGATCTGATGAAAGGTCGTTCCACCCTTTCAATTCACCTACTGAAACATTGTTTGCTTGTGAGATGGCCCACAGAGTATCACCGGATTTGACTGTATACGTTGAATCAGCGCTTGCAGTTGTTGCCGCGCCTACACTAAGAGCTGCGATTGCAGTTAGTGTAACGATTTGCTTTTTCATAAATGAAATTCCTCCTTTTCACTAACACAAGACATACTATAACACCTCTACATTTCAGGACAATGACAAAACGACAGTTGTAATTTAACAATTACGTTACGTAAAAGTGCATTATATTACATTTTGTAATATAACTATTTATTCAGAGTTCGAGAGAAGAATTGTAAATTTTTTTGTGCTGTTATTTGAAAATTCGATATAATTGGTCGCATTGCCCTGACTTTAGAAATTGGCTTACCCAAAACAATGAAGGAATAAAGACAAAAAAATAGCAGGACGAACCAAGGCATTGGTTCGTCCTGCTAAGCTTAATAAATTTTATTTGAATACGCTTGTGCTGTGAAGCGGTTGAATTTTTGATTTTGGATCAATATACGCTTTTGCGTTATTGATGGCAGTCGGTGCTTCGCCGAAGCCTACAGCGATCAATTTTACTTTCCCTTCATAAGTGGCAACATCACCAGCAGCATAGATGCCCTCGATGCTTGTCTCCATTTTGGAGTTGACGATCACGGAGTTTTTCTCCATCTCAAGGCCCCATTCTTTCAACGGTCCAAGTGATGTAATATTTCCGTAGTTGACGATGACATGATCAGCTTCAAGACGTTCCTCGTTGCCTTCCTTATCAATCAACACCAATTCGCGAAGTTCCCCGTTTTCACCGACCAACTCCTGGATGCCATATGGCTTTTTGACTTCAACACTGGAAGCCATCAAAGTATCCACATTGGCTTCGTGTGCTGTCATTTTCTCGCGGCGGTGGCTCAATGTCACGTGAGCGGCTACATTTTCCATCATCATTGCCCAGTCAACTGCCGAATCTCCACCGCCGAGGACTACTACTTTTTTGCCACTGAACAGTGTAAGATCCTTTACGCCGTAATGCAGGGTTTTTCCTTCAAACTCTTCGGTGCCCTGAACTGCCAATTTCCGCGGCTGGAAAGCCCCGACTCCCGCAGTCAATAGGATCGTTTTCGAGTAATGTTCGCCTTTATCCGTGCGGATGACAAAATGGTCACCATGGCGTTCCGCCGCTGACACTGTTTCTTCCAGACAAATTGTCGGGTCGCCGTAATTGGCCTGGACCGTTAGATTGTCCACAAGATCTTTTGCCAACACTTTCGGAAAACCGCCAACATCGTAAATATATTTATCAGGATAAAGCTCTGTCAACTGTCCACCAAGCTGTGGCAGGCTGTCCAAAATCTTAACCTTCATTTTCCGCATTCCGCCGTAAAAGGAAGCAAACAAGCCTGTTGGCCCGCCGCCGATAATTGTAATATCAAAAACTTCGCGTTCTTCCATTTAAAACACTCCCATTAGTATCAATAATATATATCCTATCATATTTTAGCCTATTTCACGCCATTGGACTTTTGATGTAGATTCAGCAAAAAAGGGAAGCCATAGTCTGTACACTAAGAAAATTCTGAATTCCGGCACACGCGAAATGCAATATACCCTGTCATTCGGTAAACTGGGTAATGTAGATAAATTTGAAAGGATGATTTTGAATGGACTTAGGGTTAAATGGTAAGGTAGTAGCGGTAATGGCTTCAAGTAAAGGGCTTGGTAAAGCGACAGCGTTGGAGTTTGCGAGAGAAGGCGCTACCGTTTTCATTTCCAGTCGCAGCGAAGAAAAACTGCAGCAGACGGCTGAAGAAATCAAAAAGGAATCACAAAATGACCAGGTGTTTTACAAAACATGCGATATGGCAAGCGTCCAGGATATTTCGGATTTCTTTGCTCATGTCGTTGAAAAAGCCGGCCGTATCGACGTATTGATCAACAATACAGGTGGACCGAAAGCCGGCGGTTTTGATGGCGTAACAGATGAAGACTGGTACAAAGCTTTCGACCAGAATCTCCTTAGTTACATCCGTGCTTCTCGTGCAGTTCTTCCTTATATGAAAGAACAGCAATTTGGACGCATCATCAATATTTCTTCATCATCTGTCAAAGAAGTGCTCGACGGCCTGATCCTGTCCAACACCTTCCGCGCCGGCATGGTTGGATTCGCTAAGACTTTAGCGCGCGAAGTCGCTGGCGATAATATCATGGTCAATACAGTCGGTCCCGGTAAAATTGCAACGGACCGTGTCGCTGAACTCAACCAGATTGCAGCAGATAAGCAGAATCTGACGGTTAAACAAGTGCTCGAAAATACGGAAAAGCAGATTCCAAGAGGGCGCATGGGACATCCTGAGGAATTCGCGAAAATCGTTGTTTTCCTTGCTTCTTCCGCCAATTCTTATATGACCGGGCAATCACTCGTAATCGACGGTGGCTTGCTGAAAGCGCTGTAAACCGGCAAATCATTATACACAGCCGGCCAAAATCGCTATACTTGAGAATGAACAAACCGAAAAGGAGATGTTTTATATGGCGAAAAAAGGCCACATCCACATGGAAAACGGCGAAATCATCAATTTCGAACTTTTCCCGAATGAAGCACCGAACACATCAGCAAACTTTGAGGAACTGGCAAACTCCGGTTTCTTTGACGGTGTAACATTCCACCGTGTAATTCCAGGCTTCGTAAGCCAAGGCGGCGACCCGACTGGAACTGGCGCTGGCGGCAGCGGCAAAACGATCAAATGTGAAACTGAAGGCAACCCGCGCAAACACCAGGCTGGCAGTCTTTCAATGGCACACGCAGGCAAAGATACAGGCTCAAGCCAGTTCTTTATCGTCCATGCACCACAACCGCATCTTGACGGCGTGCACACTGTTTTCGGCCAAGTTGATGAAGCTGGCGTTGAAATCGCACGCGCAATGAAAAACGGCGACAAAATGACCAAAGTTCACGTCTTCGACGAAGAGTAGAAAAGCGACAGCGCCCGTTTAGCTCTGAAAGGCATAAGGCAGACCAGCGAAGTGGCGTTCTTTGCCGCGCAGCTGGGTTGACTTATGACCCGAAGAGTTGGGCCGCTGGAGTCTGGACACCGAAAAGCTCAAAGCAAAAATCCTTACCGGAATCCATCCGGTAAGGATTTTTTTGTTATAAAAGTATGCTGGGGAAAGAATGCAGTTTGCAGCCTCTATCTACCATTCTTCAATTCTGTCCGTTGGCAACTTCCCGCTTTTTTCGTAACCTGATGAAAAGCCTCAAGTTGTGGATCAATGTTTTCGTGACGGCGTATACCGGAATAGCTATCAACAGTCCGATAAAACCGAAAAGTGCTGCAGCAATCATCAACAACAGGATGATGGTCAAAGGATGGATATTGAGGCGATTCCCCATAATGTTTGGGGTCACCAGATTGCCCTCCAATTGCTGGACCACCACTAACACGATGATTACTTTGACCGCCATAAAGGGCTCTCCCCCCACCAAGGCCACAAACATTGCCGGAATAACTCCGATGATTGGGCCCAAAAACGGGATAATGATAAGGAACATTGCGAAAATAGCGAGTGTCAGCGCATAATCCAATCCAATGATCTTGTAGCCGATAAACATCAGCACACCGACCGTTATGGCCACCAATGCCTGGCCGATGATGTATGAAGCCAAGGTCGCATCCATGTCTTTCAGTAATTTCCGGCCTTCGGGTTTGTGCTCTTCCGAAAGGTATTTGGTGATATGTGGAATCAGCTTTTCATCATCTTTCAATAAGAAGAAAAGAATGAATGGCAAGACGATGATGACAATGGCGATATTCACGACCGCGGATAGGATGCCGGCGATATTATCGACCAATCTGTCAGAAGCGGATTCGAAATAGGATACAACCTGCACCCTGATTTCCGCCCCATTAATGCCCATAAACTCAAAACCATTCATGGCGGTCTCGGATTCTTCCGTTACTTCCTCCACTTTTTCCGGTGCCAGTTCGAGGAAACTTTCCACCTGCATCTTAATAGTCGGGCCAAAAATATAGAAAGAAAGGGAAAGAATGACTGCAATAATTGTAAACAGCATGACGATTGCCGCCAATTTCGGGACATAGCGCCTTAAAAGTTGTACAAAGGGACGCAGAAGATAATAAAACAGGCCTCCTATTAAAATGGGTGCAAATAATGTGGCAATGATAACTTTGAACGGCCACAACGCATAATCGATTTTCCCAAGAAAAAAGATTATGATCAATATCAGTATTGCAGCTGTAGCATATTCAAAGAACGGCTTTCTGATCCACAAATGGCTTCTCTCCTCTCATTAAATAAATCCGGCAAAAAGAGCGAAAGCAAGACTTCTCCCCGCTTTCGCTCCGAAAAATTCAAGTATTATTTATCTTTTTCCAACTCTTCCAATTCCCTGTGTGTTTGAGGGAATGCATTCGCCTGCCATTCGTCCCGGTAAGCTGAATCCAATTGCGTCAATCCTTTTTCAGCAGGGTCTTCACCCGCTTCGACACTTTCACGCCGATCTATTTCCTCGCTATTGTGCATATCTACATCCTTATCCAAAGCTTCCTGTTTCGCTTTTTCCTGATAGGCTTTATAAACAAATATCCCAGCAATCGCCGCAAAGGCACTGCTCCATACTGTAATCATTGATGATTTCTTCATCGAATCCCTCCAAATAGAAACATGAATTTCGTGACATACAATTTTGTATACCCTTTAATTACGATTTTAATTATAAAAACGGAAATTTTTTCTTGACCTCCGGATTTCCAGCTCAGATCACCAGCTTACGCGGAAAAAAACCACCCTGACAAAGCAGAATGGCGCTCGACCCAGATGCCAATCATCCAGACACCAGAATTCCAACTTCAACAATCCCCTTTCGAAAATTTTTGTTCCTTATCTATACGAGAAAAAAGATGGGACAGCCTTTGCTGGGCCGTCTCCACCGTTTAATTCCCAGTTATATTTTCGAGCAATTCCGTGAGGTTTTCAATGAATTTTTCATTATCTTCCGCCTTGCGTTTTTTCGGCCCTTTCATCCTGCCACCGCCCTGGCGGATTTTTTTCGCGATATGCCGGCCGTGCAGAAGCTGATCAATATTTTCTTCGGAATAAAGCCGGCCGTTCTGATCTATCGGAAAGCCCTGCTTAGCCAGAACCATAGCGGCCAATCCGTAATCCTGCGTTACGACAATGTCCCCTTTTTTCACACGGTTGACCAGCACGAAATCGACAGCGTCCGGCCCTTTGGAAACAGTGATCGTCTCAGCGCCTTCTCTGTACATTTCATGTGACGTGTCACATAACAGAATCACGTCCAACTTGAACCTGCGGGCTGCAGCAATGCTCTGGTCCACTACCGGACAGCCGTCTGCATCTATCAACACTTTTACCATCAGACCTCTTTCCCTTCCGCCATTTCATCGACCAGAATTTCCGCTGCTCTTCTGTAAAGATTGCTCATATGGACGAGCGAAGCGATACGCAGCACTTTTTCAATTTCTTCGCGGTCATCCCCGAATCCGGCAGATTCCGCTTCTGTTCTGCTCAACTGTTGTTCGAGATTCCCTTTGAATAGTTCATCATTGGATCGTTGAATTTCCAAATAACTTTCATAAAAGCTGCTGAGGTCTATTTCTTTCTGTGCCGCCTTGTCATTGATGCCGGAAAGGACCCGTTTCACATCATTGATCGACAAAGCACTTTTCATCTGATAAATCAGGCTGATTAACATGACATGATTTCGGGAATACTTCTTATTGCTTACCGGATAAAATAACTTCCCTTTTGCATAATTATTGATCATCGTTTTTGTCAGGATCTTATCCTCCGGTTTTCTCTTCATATCTGAAAAGCCGGTGTCGAATAATTGAATGACCTGATCAATATATAAATCAATTTTCGGAATTTCTTCCACCGGAATCTGTTTTTTTAAAGCCAGTATATCGATTATCTCCTGGGCATTTGCCATATTGGAACTCTCCCTCATTAAAGCTATTATCTTAATTTTATACTATGATCGCGAAATAGCCAAGCTTGACTAGATGAAAAACTATCTATATTATATTAAGTAGTTTCAATAACTATATAACAAAGAGGAGACATTCATATGCACCTATATTTCAGAGAGCCTTTTAACGCCATCTCCCATCTCATCGGAGCTGTCCTGTCTGTCGCCGCGCTGTTGGCAATGGTCATCAAAGCGAGCAACGAAAATCTGCCGGCAATTCATATCTTGTCGGTCGTCATCTTCGGGGTAAGCCTGATCTGCTTGTATACCGCTTCAACCGTCTACCATTCAGTAAAAGGAAAGCCCGAAACCATCGCATTCCTCAGAAAACTGGATCATTCGATGATTTTCCTGCTGATCGCCGGATCCTATGCCCCGTTTTGCCTGATCGCACTCGACGGCACACTCGGCTGGACGATTTTCATCCTGGTGGCAGCACTCGGAATCAGCGGCATCCTCTTTAAGATGGTCTGGTTCCATTCACCGCGCTGGCTGTCCACTGCCATCTACATCATCATGGGCTGGATTATCGTCTTTGCCGTTGTGCCACTGGCTGAAAACCTTTCAACAACCGGCTTGTCCCTGTTGATCGGCGGAGGCATCATGTACACAGTGGGCGGCATCATCTATGCCGTGAAGCCTAACTTCCTGTCTTTCAAATATGCCGGCTTTCATGAGATTTTCCATATCTTCATCCTGCTCGGCAGCCTATGCCACTTTCTCGCGGTCTATTTTTATGTGCTGTGAATCTGGAGCCCAATAGCAACTACCTATTGAAATAAAACACGAAAAAACCAGCATCAAAGATACAGCCGAACTTGATACGGCCTTATCTTTGATGCTGGTTTTATTTTTTCTCTATTACGCCAGTGTTTCCAATGCGCGCATAAGGTTGGCATGAACTTTGATATCTTTGAAATCGATGCCAAGCGTGATGGCTGTTTGTGCGATTTCAGGTCTGATGCCTGACAGGACCGACTGGACGCCGATGATTTTCAGTGACGCCATTACCTGAAAAATCTGCTGCGCTACCATCGTATCGATGATAACCACTGCCGACAAATCGATATAAAGCGTGTGCAACTGCTGTTTGATGCTTTGCTCGAGCGCTGTTTCCAGGATGATTCTGGCGCGGTGTGTGTCAATATCACCGACCAATGGGAGGATGCCGACTCCTTTTTTAATCGGTATGACAGGGCTGCTCAATTCATGAATCATCTGTTTCTGATTCTCCAGCATTCTTTGGTCGGCTTCATAATGGCGGATCGCAAACCGTTCAATGATGTAATCGAATGAGTGGTTCAATACTTCGGCCCAGTTTAACGCATCTTCGCTGTTCGCACCATTGTCCTCATGAAAGAAATTGCGCACGTAGCCCCAATAGATTCCACGGAATACACGGATTTGCGCAATCACTTCATGCAACGGTACCGCCTGGCGAGCTCTGGCAGTTGCAATCGTTTCAACCCAGTTATCCAATACCACACGATAATCTTCTTCTTCGCTGGTAAAAACCGAAGTTACGGCTTCTATGAATGCCGTATTCTGTTGCTTCAATTGTTCCTCAATTTGCGGAGAAACGGTATTTGAATACATGGACCCATCTTTCTTTTTACGGCTGGCCAACCACTCCGTCGTCATTACTTCTTTATTCCCAATTATATAATTGTATAGTTCAGTACTTTTTTGTTCCATGGAAATTGAAAACTCCTTTTGATTGCATTCTATGTACTAAGTATAATGCATAATCTTCATTTGACAAAGCTATTCCCGGTTCAGAATTTTTCGGAATCGGCAGTTCTCGAACTGATCCATTTATAATAAATTTCGGTTAGCAGAAGCAGCCAGGCTAATGGGAAGCAGTCCGCTGGCGGGGCGTTCCTGTCCCGCCCAATCTTTTGCCAATTACGGGTTAAATCGTTTGGTGCCGGCAGAATCTACAACTGGATGATAGGATGAAAGTGGCTGTGGAGCGAGAATTTCTCAATTTTCCCCATTTATTTGGATATACTATCCACAGACGAAAAATACTGTCCGCAGTACATTTACAGATAAAAAACCGAAGATAAGCAGCGCTATCCCCGGTTCCATTCAATCCTATTCTGTTAGGCCATCTCCTTCATGATAGAAGAAACACTTTCACTCTCTAGATAATGAACCCGTTCTTCTTGGCATCAAACATCAACTCATCGCGGAATTTCGGGTGGGCAATGCTGACCAGGCGTTTGGCGCGTTCTGAAATGGAAACGCCGTGCAGGCGGGCCACGCCGTATTCTGTGACAATATTGTCCACGTCGTTTTTGCCGGTGGTGACGACTGACCCCGGAGCCAATTGCAGCTTGATGCGGGACAGGCTGTCGTTTTTGGCTGTGGAAGGCATGCAGATATAGCCTTTGCCGTTTTCAGCAAAGCGTACACCTCTTGAGAAATCCACTTGTCCCCCGCTCGACGAATAATATTTCCCGCCAACGGTTTCAGATGCGCATTGACCGAAAAGGTCCACTTCCGTCGTTGCATTGATTGAAACAATGTTCTTTTCTTTTGCGATTTCCCGCGGGTCATTGACCGTGCTGACAGGCAGAAACTCCACGACAGGGTTGTTGTCGAGAAAATCATAAAGCTTTTTGGAACCATAGGCGAAAGTCGCGATCACTTTGCCGCGGTTGGTGAATTTTCGGGTGCCGTCGACCGCTCCCGCTTTCACCAAATCCACGACGCCATCCGGCAGCATTTCTGTGTGGATACCGAGGTGGCGGTGGTCCTTCAGCATGCTGATGACTGCGTTCGGCACCGAACCGATACCGATCTGCAGGGTATCGCCGTCTTTGATGTCTCCAATGATCGAAGACGCGATCATCAAATCCTTGTCACTGATTTCTCCCGCTTTTTCTTCGGACAATGGCGCGTGGTGCTCAACAAATCCAGCAATCTGGCTGATGTGGATATGGTTATGGCCATAAGTTCTCGGCATGTTTTCATTCACTTCAAGCACGAATGGAACTTCCCCGACAAATTCAGCGATATAATCCGCCTGGGTGCCGAAGGTGAAATAACCGTGTTCGTCCATCGGCGAAGCCACGGTCATGATCATCGACATTTTTGTGGTCTTTTTCAATAAACGCGGAATCTCATGGAAATTATTCGGCACCAATTCCATTTTTGCCTGTTGATACACTTTCCGCGTTGCGCCGCTCAGGAAGTAGGAAACATGCTTTAATTGCGCCAGTTCGCCTTTTATGTAGCTGCGTTCGCGCAATGCCAGCATCTGATGGATTTTCACGTCCTGCAAATGATCCGCATGTTCTTCCAATATATCCAGCAATTTGATGGGTTCTCCGTTGGCAATCGGAATAATGATGTCCGCACCTTTTTCGATCAACCCCAGCAATTCCTGAGGATTCAATTTTTTTGTCATCTTCTTCACTCCCGCTTTTCTGATACCAATCACTTTATCATATATATTGCCTCTTCCTATATTTGCAAACTTTCCGCGAAATTCGCTCTTTTCTGCAAATAAGGAATAGCGCAAACACTGGAGTCTGGACACCAAAAAGCCGCGGACTACTGTCCGCGACTTTTCTTGTTTTTTGCTGTTGTGTAAAAGATGCCGCCCACTCCGAACGCCACCATCAATCCCCATAGTACCAGCAGGACATATGAGCCGGTGCCCGTTTCATTATTCATGACTGCATAGATCTGAAGCAGAAAAAATCCAAGACTGAAGAAAGCGATTAGGCCAAAGTACAGTATTCTGGATCTGTAACTGAATTTATCCACCCTCAGGACTCCTTTCCATCAAACAGGTTTGCAAAGGATTCTTCATTGATCCTTTGATGCTCTTCTAAATAGGTTTGTACATACCGAGTATTTTTATCTGTACTATTAAAATTCACGTTCCGTCAGGATTCTAAACGTTTAATGCTAAAGCGCTTGGAAAACCGTCCTATTTTATATGAAAGCTGGTTTTGCTGAAGCCTTCTTTTGATTTTCTTACTTCCAGAATGGCCGGGATTGCCGCTTTCAATTCCTGGACATGCGAGATGACGCCGATCATGCGGCCTGACTTTTGGAGGTCGATCAGCGTTTCAATCGATTTGTTTAAGGATTCTTCATCGAGCGAGCCGAATCCTTCATCGATGAACATCGTATCGATTGAGACATTGCCCTGGAAACTTTGGATGACATCGGCCATGCCGAGTGCCAGGCACAGCGAGGCGTTGAATTTTTCGCCGCCCGATAAGGTTTTGACGTCGCGCGTTTGGCCAGTGTAGGAATCATAGACATCAAGGCCGAGCCCGCTTTGCTTGCCCCTTGCTTCCTGCCGGTCGCTCCGGATCAGGTAGAATTGGCCGTTCGACAAGTTCCGAAGCCGTTCATTGGCGGCCTGGATAATCTGTTCAAGATATTCGATCTGCAGGTAGCGCTCAAAGGAGATTCTCAGGCTGTTCTGCCCGCGGATCATGTCGTGGAGATCCGCCACGCGGTTTAATTGCGCCTCCGCTTCGGCCGCCCCCTCTACAGCTCCGGTAATCTGGACAATCAATGCCTCACCTTTTGTCCGGCTTTCCATTGAATGGTTCAATTGCGATAAAGCCTGTTCGTAATCCGTTTTCATTTGCTCGAGTTCCACTTCGGCCTGTGACAGGTCTTCGTTTTTCCGGCTGGCGAGCAGTTCGGTTA
Source organism: Planococcus sp. (in: firmicutes) (assembly GCA_035461005.1). Classification (GTDB taxonomy): domain Bacteria; phylum Bacillota; class Bacilli; order Bacillales_A; family Planococcaceae; genus Planococcus. Next base: position 34,997 of record DATHVZ010000010.1, read on the forward strand.
ATTCGCGGATCTGCTGTTCGAGCGTATGGCGGTCCTGGTTGAAACGCGTGATTTGCTGCTTCATTTCTTCCATTTCGCTGTCGCCCATTTTCGCTGTTTGATAAGCCCCTTCGGTTTCGAATTCCGATTTCTCCAACGCCTGTTGGAAGTCCGATTCCGCTTTTTGGCGTTTCGCGGTCAGTTCCTCGGCAGCCGTTTTGGAATGCTGCAACGCCATCCCCGCTGATGCCAAGCGCTCTTTCGCCTTTTGAAATTGCTCCTGCGCCGCGTTCCAGACCCTTTCCATTTCGTCCTTCGTGGATCTGGCCTGTCCGATTTCCTGTTCTAAAACGGCCAGCGAACGCATTGCCTCCGGAATCGATGCCAATTTTTCCGCCAACACCGCCTGCGCGGATTCAAAAACGGATTTTTTGTCATTCGTTTCTGTCAGCAGAAGCGCCCGGCTTTGCTCAGATGTTTCGGTCTCCTGCACTAAATCCGTTAGCTTCACTTTGGATTCGCGAAGCTGCGCTTTCCAGCTCTGCAGAACATGAACGTCTTCTTTCAATTGTGTTTTCAGTTGTTCCAAGGCAGCAGCTTCCGTTGCAACATTTTCCGCTGCAACCTCCTGTGCCTCGGCTTCCGCCTGCTTCTGGCTCCACTGCTCTTTGAGTGAAACGAGTCGTGCTGCGGCATTGCGGTAATGGCCGTCAAGCGCATCCAGACGGAATTTCTCCTGATCGAGCTGCTCTTTTGAAACGGCCGTTTCCTCCGCTCCCTGCTGTTTCATCGGATGGTCGTGGCTGCCGCATACCGGGCACGCTTCGCCGTCGTTCAATTGGCCAGCCAAAAGGTGCGCCTGATTGGCAAACCAGCCCTCTTCGATTCGCTTGTATGCTGTCAACGCATTATCGTAAGCCACTTCTTTTTGTACAGCATCTTCCTTCTGTTTGTTCATTTCCGATTGCATCGCCACCAATTCCTTGGCAACACGCAAACGGCCTTCTGTCACCCGCAGTTCTTCCGGTTTGTTGTCAAAGCTCTCGGCCTGTTTTTCAAGTCCGTCCACCTTTTCAGCAATAACCTTTTTCGCTGCTTTTTTGTCAGCCAGTTCTTGTTCTTTCGCCTGAAAACGCTGTTCCGCATCCTGGGCTGTTCCCTTCAACACGGCCAATTCTTGTTCTTTGGCAGCCAACTCCTGCACCTGCGGCAATAATTGCTGCAGGCGAAGCACGTGATCCTGGGCCGCTGATCGCTCGGCACTGCGCCCCTGTTGTTCGAGGAAGCCCTGTTCCGCCTGAACTTTCATCCGTTCGGCCAGCTGTTCTTCCTCTGTCGCCCGCTGGAGCAATTGGTGTTTTTCGGTCTCATTGGCCTGAAGTTCCCGGTAAAGATTTTCGATATTGGCAATAAACCCTGCGCGTTCGGCCTGCTGCACCGCTTTTTCTTTTGCAGCGATTGCCGGCAGCTGTTCCGTCAATCGATTGTAACGCTGTTCTTTCTCTAACTTTTCATCAAAGCGGCCGTTCCATTTTTTCGCCTCGTGATAACTTTCCAATTTATCCTGATGTTTTTTGTAAAGGGTTTCGTGCTGAATACGATCATCAGCGATTTTGTCTTTGTAGTAAACAGTTTCCAGTTCAAGTGCTGACAGGATCTGGTGGATATTGGGCTGTTCCCTGCCCAGCACTTCGAACAATTCCGATTCCCGTTCCGGCAGCGCGGCGATGTCCCGGATGCGGCTCTTAAGTACTTGTTCTTCTACTCCATATATATCTTTTGCCGCGTCGCGCTTTTGTTTCAGCCGTTCGCTGATCATTTTATACGGCTCAGTCTTGAAGATGCGTCGCAAAATCTCTTCCTTATTATCCGTTTCAGAAGTCAGCAGTTTGCGGAATTCACCTTGCGGCAGCATGACAATCTGGCTGAACTGGTTTTGCGTCAGCCCCAATATTTCTTCGACGCGGCGATTGATTTCCGATACGATCTGCCGTTCGACGCACGGCTTTTCGCCGCTTTCATGGATTTCGAAAAATTCATAGCGTTCACCGGTCGGGCTTTTATTTCCCTTTTTCACGTGGCCCATCTGGCGAAGAATCCGGTACATCTGATTATGTATCTCAAATTCCATTTCGACGCAGGTATGGACCGCGTCATCCGCGAAGTCACTCCGCAGGTTGCGCGTTTCGCTGCGGTCCGACCCGCTCGCCGCTCCGTACAGCGCAAACGAAATACCGTCAAAAATCGTCGTCTTGCCAGAACCGGTGCTGCCCGAGATGACGAACAGCCGATTTCCCTGAAGGTCGTTAAAATCGATTTCTTCTGTTTCCTTATATGGTCCGAACGCCGTTAACTTCAGTTTTAAAGGTCTCATGCTTTCACCTCTACCTTCTCAGCGGGCTCTTCCTGCAGAAACTCCTGCAGCACTTCCTCGAAAATTACCGCAGTTTCTTCCGTCGCTCCTTCGCCTTTTACTTCTTCATAAAATGCATGGAATAAAGACAGCGAATCCATTTTCTGCCGCGACTGCCCGTTGCCTTCTGCCTTTTCGCGAACGAAATTCTTCCGTTCGACATGCATCGCATTCGGATAGACGGAACGGACTTTTTCCATTGGAAACAGCACCGGCGCATCGTCCAGCAAGGTCACGAACACAAAATCCTCACTAATTTCATGACGCAGAATGTCGTCGATCGTCCCTTCTACTCGGCGCATATTGCGGCGCGGCTCGAGCAGCCTTTTTTCAACCGCCACTCCTCCGTCGCCGTCCAATTGGATCACCAGATATCCTTTTTGATGATGCTCTTCCGAAATCGAATATTTCAGCGGCGACCCCGCATAGCGGATGGTTTCATTCCGCACATAATGGGCTTTGTGCAAATGCCCGAGCGCGGAGTAATGGAAGCCTTCCAGGTGAGCGGCACTGACATGCTCCGCTCCCCCTATCGCCAACGGCCGTTCGGAATCGCTCGTGTTTTCTTCCTGTTCGCCGTGCGATGTGACAAACGCATGCCCTACGAACACATGGCGCGCTGCCGGATTCCAATGCGCTTTGATGTTAGTGGTGATCGCTCGGAGCGCATCGTCATGTGTGCGGATTGCCGGATCATCGAAAATATAACGTACCATCGAGGGATCCGTGTACGGCACGAGGTGAAAATGAACTTCCCCGTGTTCGTCCTCCAACACGACTGGCTGGTGGTCTTTCTGGACATGGCCCGCGATGTGAATTCCTTTATCCTTCATCAGCCGGGTGCCGAAATTCAGGCGCCCTGGGCTGTCGTGGTTGCCGGCGACCGCCAGCACAGGCGTTTTCAGTTCAAGAACGATTTCCGCCAGCAATTCGTCGAGCAAATTGACTGCATCTGTCGGAGGCACTGCGCGGTCGTAAAGATCCCCCGCAATAATCACCGCATCGGGCTGTTCTGCTTTGATTGCATCTATAAATTGCTGCAGCGCGTAACGCTGTTCTTCTGTCATGTAAATCCCTTGGATGAGCTTCCCTAAATGCCAATCGGCCGTGTGAAAAATTTTCATGGTTTTTGCTCCTCTCCCCGTTTTGAAAAGAATATATGTTCGTTCCATTATACACGATTCTGTTTAGTTGTTTTAGGGGGTTGTTTGTTTTATAATAAGAACAAACGTTCTAATAAAAGTAGTCTTTACTCGATATTCCGCAGGAGTATAATCTTTGCACTGTCCAAAGCGCCGAAGCGGTGTGTAACAGTAGATTTCAAGTCCAGCATATGATAACCAAGGAGGGAAAAAGCATGAAAGCACAGATTTTGAAAGCTTTTAAGCATCAGCAGCTTGTCGATATGATGTATATGGCCAATGATGGGGGCATCAGCAAGCGCCGGGTCAGAATCCTTAAAGTGAGCGGCGAAACGTTTCAAGCCTATTGCTTTCTGCGGAAAGAGAAGCGGACTTTCAAAATGGATAATGTGCTTTCAGCCTTTCCTGTCATCAAAAAAGAGCGCATGATTGTCTGATTCCAATCCCTCTTTCAAAATATGATACACTGAAAGAAATGGATTTTGGAGGGTGAATCATGAGACTGACCGTTTATCTTGCAGGAGAAATTCACAGTACGTGGCGCGACGAAATCAAAAAGAAATCCCTGGCACTAGGTCTGCCGGTCGATTTTGTCGGTCCGATGGAGATTCATGACCGTTCAGACAATATCGGCGAAGAAATTCTTGGAGAACAGCCAGGTGCTGTTTACAAAGATGCCGCTGCTTCAAGTTTTAATAATCTGCGGACGAGTGTGCTGATGCACAAAGCAGACCTGGTTATTGCACTGTTCGGCGAGCAATACAAACAATGGAATACGGCAATGGATGCCAGTGCCGCACTTGCAATCGGCAAGCCGGTCATCATCATCCGACCGGAAAAATTGCATCACCCGCTGAAAGAGTTGTCCGCCAAAGCAAGTGCTACGGTGGAAACGTGCGACCAGGCCATCAAAGCCTTGTCCTATATTTTTGAATAAGACATGTGAAAATATAAATGGAGAAAAGAAGCTTTTATAAGAGCCTCTTTTCTCCATTTTTTATTTGTGCTATCGAGTCACTTCCAATACCGGCTTAGGTTAATGCATTTACGGGTAATAATGATAAAAAATCCTATAACCAATATCGAATAAAAAAGAAGTCGAGGTGTATGGATGATGGGATTAGAATTCGGGATATTGATTTTCTTAATTTTACTCAATGCCCTTTTTGCTGCGTCTGAAATTGCCTTGATTTCCGTAAATGACCGTAAGATGAAAAAAATGGCCGAAGAGGGCCATAAAAAAGCGAAGTTGATCAGTCAGATGCTATTAGAACCCAGTAAGTTTCTAGCGACTATTCAAATCGGTATCACTCTTGCCGGATTCTTGGCCAGTGCATTTGCGGCAGACAGCTTCGCTGATGAGTTGTATCTTTATATACAACAAACAGCAATTCCAATTTCAGCAGAAGTAGTCCGAATTACTTCCCTTGTTGTTGTTACCCTCATACTTTCATACTTCACGCTTGTTTTTGGAGAACTCGTACCCAAACGGCTGGCCCTGCAAAAAGCTGAGTCAATTTCTATGCTGATGATTCATCCGTTGCGTTTCCTGGCAAAGTTAACCAGTCCTTTTGTTAAAATTTTATCCGGGTCGACCAATCTGGTAATCCGTTTATTCGGTATCGATCCGAATAAAGCAAATCTTGAAGAAACAGAAGAAGAAATTCGATTGATATTGGATATAGGGAAAGAGAAAGGCACCATCAAGGATATGGAACAATTCTTCATTACAAAAGTCTTTGAATTCAATGATAAAAACGTAGAAGAAATCATGGTCCACCGCACTGACATGATTGCCATATCGGCCGGACAGAGCCTCGAGGAAGTTATACACATTGTAAAAGAATATCCCTTCTCAAAATTCCCTGTTTATATAGAAGACACCGATCACATTATCGGCACTTTGAACCTGAAGGATTTTTTCCGTTACCGGGAGGACGCGAACCAAAGCAGTTTCAATATCCAGGATATTATTCGGAAACCACATTTTGTGTTTGAGAAAAGAAAGATAGATGAAATCTTCCTGGAAATGCAAAAAAAGAATGTCCACCTGGCCGTCGTACTGGATGAGTTTGGCGGCACAGCCGGACTGGTGACAATTGAAGACTTACTCGAAGAATTGGTCGGGGATATCAAAAGTGAATATGGTCAGGAGTAAGCAGTTTCTGTATTCCATCTTATTTATTTCTTGATATCCCTTTAACCGCAAACTTTTATCTGGAGTATCTCCGACTGCCCGGTCCAGCCTTTCGGTCAAAGAACACTTTTCAAAAAATAAAAAAGAAAAGAAACTCCGTTTGAAGTTTCTTTTCTTCCTATAAAACATGAAATGCCCTTACTCTCTGACGGCAGTAATTTCTGCTCTTTCTTCGTCAGTCAGTTCTTCAGAGCGTTTTAAACTCCAATTCCCGACCCATTCTTTAAAGGTATCGAGATTTTCTTGCCTTTCCTCTTCCGTACTGCCCAGATTGACATACATATTGCCGGGTTCTCCGTCCTCTGTATTTTCACCGTCATCAAGTCTCCGCATAATCGCACCGGCATCGTCACCGTTGACCAGGACCACCAAATCTTCATAGGTATCAAGTTTAGGCCCCTTGGACTCGGCAATATACTTTTCGGAATCTTCTTTGAACTCGGCCAAAGTAGGTGAATCGCCCCCATGACAGCTAATACAACTTTGTTCGACAATCCCTTCTATATGACTCACATACGTGACTTCACCACTTTCTTCACCGCCATCCGCGTCATCCACGTCATCCGTTTGGTCGTCCGCCTGATTACAGGCACCTAATATAAGGAACAACACCAATGCAAAAATACTTATACTAAACTTTTTCCCATTCATCAGAATTCCTCCCTCCCTTTTAGTTTAAATAGTTGAGCGATATGATAGTTTTATAAATACAATTACATTATAACACCATATTCTGATAATTGTGACTATTTATTTATTCCAGGGATATTTGATCCCTTGCTCATCATCTGAAGTGTTATCAGCGGCCCTAATTCATTGTGAAAAATGGCAAGAGAAAGCCGGTATTCCTTACAGTAAGGAATACCGGCTCATTTTATCGGATAAGGATTCTTTTCTATTTGTTTGCAGCTTTATCGAAAGAAACCAGATTATTGTTTTCTGCTGAACCCCAAAATACTTTTCCATTCCCATCACAAACTGGGCAACTTTTTTTCACCCAGGGGATACTAGTTGCTACCTTTCCTTCCCCCTTACATTTTCTGCAAAGAATGATAATAGCCACCTTTACTCTCCACCACTGCTTTTTTTATCTTCTAGTCCTTCGTTTTCCTGTAATTTATCATACATCGAGATGGTACTGACAAGGTGATTATTAAAAATTTGCCGAGCTACTTGGAGCAATTCGATGATCATGGGGTCTCTTAACGAATAGATGACGCGGTTTCCTTCTTTAACACCCGTCACAATGTTTTTATTTCTTAGAATCATCAGCTGCTGGGAAATAGCCGACCCTTCACTTCCCACGATACTTTGGATCTCGTTTACGCTTTTTTCTCCTTCAGCTAATATTTCAAGTATTTTAATCCTCAAGGGATGTGCTAAAGCTTTAAAAAAATCCGCTTTGAATTGCTGCATCTCCAGATTCAACATAAATCCAGCTCCTTTCCTCTTAAAAGTTTACGTTGTTGATCCTATTTTTTCCACAGCTGGTTCACTTTCAGGTGATTGCGATAGCTTCGTGCACTCACTAAAAGCGAAGTGTTTGCAGCCTAAACATTTATTTCTGTCCAAATGCTCTTGTGCATAATTGATGGCCTCACCCGTATGCTCAAAAATATTTTCCTCGCCTACGGACTCATACAGTCCGGTTTTCTGTAACATCTCTTTTGTTTGATGAGATAAACCGGATAACAAAACAACGCCATGTTTATTAAAATCTTTAACGATGCTTGCTAAACTGGCTTCCCCCGTGATATCTATAAAAGGGACTTTCCCCATTCTTAAGAGCAACACCTTCGGCTTGTAATTGATTGTGCTCATAATGGAGTGTTCAAACGCCATGGCTGCACCAAAAAACAAGGGTCCTTCAATATTATAAATGGCTATCTGCGGACAATCGTGGCCAACGTTCACCACGCCTGACTCCACTTTTTTATTTTTGCTTTCCAGATTGGGCAATACTTTGTCAGTCACCAAATTCTCGCTCATACGCTTGGTAAACAATACAATCGCCAGAATAATCCCAACCTCAACTGCTGCAGTCAAATCTACAAAAATTGTCAACAAAAAAGTAATCAACAGAATAAGCGAGTCTCCTGTTTTGGTTTTCAGCACATGCATAAACACATGCCGTTCGCTCATATTCCAAGCCACCACCATCAAAATCGGTGCCATACTGGCCAAAGGGATACTGGAAGCAAAAGGAGCAAATAACAGGAGAATAAGCAACACAACCAGGCTATGGATGACTCCAGATAATGGGGAGACAGCTCCATTTTTAATATTCGTGGCTGTTCTTGCAATCGCTCCAGTTGCTGGTATTCCCCCAAAAAGAGGGGTAACCATATTCGCTAATCCTTGCCCCATAAGCTCTTTGTTGGAATTGTGTTTCGTACCGGTCATACCATCTGCTACAACCGCAGACAAGAGAGATTCGATGCCGCCGAGTAACGCAATTATCAATGCCGGCTTGATCATGAGCATCACGTTATCAAATGTTATGTTCGGAATTCCGAATTGCGGCAACGTGCTAGGGATTGCGCCAAATGCACTTCCGATGGTAGGTACCTGCTCTGCAAAAAAAACAGTGGCAACTACAGTGGAAAGAACCAGCGCGATCAACGGACCTGGAATTTTAGAGAAAAATTTAGGTGTTAACAGCACCGTCACTAAAGAAATCCCTGCTATTATCACACTATAAATGTTAATCGTATCTATATGGTGGGCGATTTCGATTATATTCTCGAAGAAGGATTCTTTCTTTTCCACACCCGTCAATCCCAAGAAATTAGCGATTTGGCCAACAAAAATGATGATGGCTATCCCGGAGGTGAAGCCAATCGTAACTGACTTTGGAATGAATTTTATCAGGGTGCCCAACTTGAAAACTCCCATTAGCAAGAGAAAGATCCCTGCTAAAAAACCGGCAATTAATAAATTTTCATACCCGTAGACCATGACAATCCCAAATAAGATGGGAATGAAGGCGCCTGTAGGTCCTCCAATTTGAAATTTAGACCCGCCGAATAGGGAAATGATAATCCCAGCGATGATCGTGGTGTATATTCCGTATTCAGGTTTGACTCCTGATGCAATTGCAAAAGCCATCCCAAGCGGAATGGCTATGACACCAACTACAACCCCTGCCAATAAATCTTTTTGAAAAGCCGCCATGTTATACCCTTTAAAATTATCGGACAAAAAGAATTTCTTCAGCATACCTCTACCTTCTTCTTTCGTATATTTGATTATTTGAATATACCATAAATTAAACATACTTGATTCTATTCAAATTGTCAAAGAGAATACTCAGGATAGGCGTTTAGAGATGAAATAGCAGGCTGGAAGAAATATGAAAGTAAAGCATATATCTATCAGGCGTTCGTAGAAGTACACATTATCAAACAAAAAAAGGAAAGATATGCTGTGACCAGCCTCTTCTCTCCTTTTTCATTCAAGCAGCTTCCGATAA
>DATHVZ010000011.1:0-2451 GCA_035461005.1 Planococcus sp. (in: firmicutes)
GTTCCAGGATAAACGCGCGATTGCGCTGCGCGTCGGCAGTTTCGTACAGGAGGATCATCGCACATCCTCCAGGATATACGTGATCATCGCGTCCGCTACGTTGATGCCGGTGACATTCAGGATATTGCGGATATGGGCGGCTGCATTCACTTCACAGACGAGCGGCTGCTCACCGGCGCCAAACAGGAGATCGACCCCTGCGAAAACAGCACCGGTGGCACGCGCTGCCGCAATGGCCAGAACTTTTTGTTCCTCGGTAAGTTCGATGGGAGAAGCTTCGCCGCCGTTTGTGATATTGGCCCGGAAATCGGTTTTCGATTCGCGGTACATGGCGGCGACAATTTCGCCTCCAACGATATTGACGCGGATGTCGCGGCCCCGGCTCGACTCGATGAATTCCTGGAACAAAAAATCGATGCCGCGGAGCTCTTCCACTTTGTCGAAGAATTGCTGTTCCGTTTCGATCAGGTAAACTTTCATGCCGAACGAACCGTGGCCTTCCTTGATGATCATCGGCAGGCCAAGTCGCTCGAGCACCTTCTCAAAATAACCCGATTCCCGGATGGAGAAGGCGGGGTAGACTTTCGGTGCGATGATCGTCGCCGGCATCGGCAGCCCGGCAGCCGACAGCGCTATGTATTGCTTGGCTTTATTGTCACACAGGTCGATGATCGCGGGATCGTTGTAGACCGGCACACCGCGGCTCTTCAGGAAATAGCCGAGCAGGATGTCCTTGTCGAGCATGACCGCGAAATCAGGCAATTCCATGTCGGATGACAGGTCCATCACGGCATCATTATTTTTCATGATGCGTGTTTCGACACCGGCCCTTTTGGCGGCTTCCGCCACCAATTCGGCCTGGTCGATGAATTTTTCGGAAATTAAACTTCCATTAAAGATGATCCAACCTAACGCCATTTCCATTCCACCTTCATGCTATACTTATAAAAAAATTGTATCATGTTTGGGATAGAAAAGAGGTTTTGGATGATTACAGGTCTCGATCACTATAAAAAGAAATGGAATATTGCGTCCGATGGCTCGATCAAACCGGGATTGGATGCTATTGAACAGGCTATAGAGGAATTGGGCAATCCACAGAGGGATCAGAACTTCATACATATCGCCGGCACCAACGGCAAGGGATCCACCGCGGCGTTCATCGCGGCGATTCTGATGGAGCACGGCAAGACGGTCGGCAATTTCTTTTCGCCAGCGATTGAGGATGTCCACGACCAGATTCAGATTGACCGGCAGCCGGCAACGGAGGCAGATTTTGACCGCGCGATGGAAGAGCTGTCAAAATTGGAGACGCAATTGACCGACTTTGAATTGCTGACGGCAGCGGCCTTCCTGATATTCCGTGAACAGGAGCCGGATTATGTCATCATCGAAGCGGGGATGGGTGGCCGATTTGACAGCACGAATATCATCAATCCGCTCCTTTCGGTAATCCCGAGCATTTCTCTGGAGCACACCAATTTCCTGGGGGGAACGATCGAAGAAATCGCATGGCATAAAGCCGGAATCATCAAAAAAGGGAAACCGATAGCAATTGGGGACTTGCCGGATGCGGCCGAAAAGGTAATCCGCACCATAGCGGAGGAGATGGATTCGGAAATCGTGGGGTCTAAAGAACTATATGAAGGCCGATTGAAACTCAAAGGCCAGCACCAGAAAAGAAATGCAAAATTGGCATGGGAAACCACGAAAAAAATATTGGAATCCCAATTCCAAGAACAGTTGGCAATAAAAGGATTGGAAAAAGCGGCCCTTCCATATCGCTTTGAAGAGGTCTTTCCGGATGTCATTTTCGACGGGGCGCATAACGAGGCGAGTGTTGATGCGCTCGTCGAGACTGTGGAAGAAACGTATCCGGGCCGGGAAATACACGTGGTTATGGGCTTGCTGCAGGACAAGGACCACGAAACGATTCTGCGGAAACTGGAGTCGATCAGCAATCATTTCACATTTCTGGAATTCCAAAACGAACGGGCAATGCCGGCAAAGACTTTATTTTCAAAAAGTTACAGTAAAATAAAGACAATTCAAAACAATTATGATATATTACCTGTAGCTAGTAAAAAAGAAGTGACAATAGTCACGGGTTCGCTTTATCTATTGGCAATCCTAAGAAAACAAAATTATTCGATGTTCGAGCATTACAGACCCGATTAATCCCAATTTCTTTTGTGCGGAGAGAACCTAGTAAGGGAGATAGGCTATGGATAATTTTCAGAAAAGAAAAGCAATTCTCTGGACGCTTTGGGTTCTCATTGTGCCGCCGGGACTCTACTTAATATACCAATTCTATCCACCGCCATCGATTTCTTTTACTGATGCAGCGGCTTATCTCGCATTCTTTATCCTGGCCTGTCTGCTGCCGATGAACATCAACGGCGTGCCGACATACCTGGTGCAATGGCTGACGGTCGCAGTTTTCCTGAAATT
>DATHVZ010000012.1:0-1763 GCA_035461005.1 Planococcus sp. (in: firmicutes)
GCCTACACAATTTCCGAAACCTTCACCGTTGCTATATCGGATTCCAGCAACGACTTCGATATTTTTTCCGCAAACGCCAGGGCGTTCACCCCGTCCCCGTGGATGCAGATGGTGTGCGCTTTCAAAACCGCATCGGTTCCCTGGGCTGTCAGAACTTTCTTGTCACGGACCATCCGAATAACACGTGCGATTGCTTCGTCGGCATCCGTTATGAGCGCATCCGGTTCAGAACGGGGCATAAGAGAGCCGTCCCGCTGATAATTGCGATCGGCAAAGACTTCGCTTGCCGTGCGCAAACCGATATCATGGCCGGCGGTGATCAGTTCGCTGCCGGCGAGCCCGAACAGGATCAACGCGGGATTTACGTCATAAACAGCTTCTGCAATCGCTTCTGCATAAACGACATCTTTGGCGGCCATATTATATAAAGCACCGTGGGCTTTGACATGCTGCAGAACGCCTCCTTCGGCAGTGACGAAAGCTGACAATGCCCCGATTTGATAGACGACCAGTTCATAAATTTCCATTGCCGACAGTTGCAGGTTGCGCCGGCCGAAGCCCGGCAGGTCCTGAAAACCAGGATGGGCGCCGATGGCAACGTCTTTTTCCAGTGCCATGCGGACAGTTCTCCGCATCGTCGCCGGATCGCCGGCGTGAAACCCGCAGGCAATATTGGCCGAACTTACGTAATCAAGGATTTCTTCATCCTGTCCAAGTTTATAAACACCGTAACTCTCTCCCATGTCGCAGTTCAAATCCACCTTATAAGTCATTCTGCAACTCTCCTTTTTAGCCGTATCGCATTTTTCAAACAGTTTATCGTACGTTCCTGAAGCCTCAGCAAACGCTGTGCTTCTTCAACGCTGACTAAAGTGAACCGAAGGCGGTCTCCCGGCTTCAGTTGGCTGATGAGCGGCAGGTCCACTGTAATGGCCTCGGCGATTTTCGGATAGCCGCCGGCTGTCTGGCGATCAGCCATCAGGATAATGGGGTTGCCGTCGGGCGGCACCTGGATCGATCCGAATGCCACTGCCTCTGAAAGCATTTCCTGCTTTTCCGCCAATGCCAGATGCGGTCCGTCAAGCCGGTAGCCCATTCGGTCTGATTGAGAGCTCACGGTAAAAGGTTCGGAAAAGAAACGCTCCTGGCTTTCTTCAGAAAAAGAATTGAATTGCCGGCCTGCCGTCACGCGGATCTCCGGCTTTGAAGAGTAGTAGGGTGATGGCATAAACCAGGATTGGCCTTCACCGACAAGGTTGGTGCCCTTAGTGGCGGCCCCTACAACCAAGTGGTCGCCGGATTTTAAAGCGCGTCCGTCAAAGCCGCCAAGCGCTGCCCGCAGATAAGTGGAACGGCTGCCCATTACTTCAGGCACGCTGATGCCGCCGGCCACGGCCAGGTAAGCTCTGCTGCCACGGCGTGGTGTGCCGAAAGTCAAAATTTGTCCTTTTTGTACCCCAAGAGGTCTCCATAAACCAACGGTCTTGCCAGCAATTTGCGGGCTGAGGTCGGCTCCGCAAATTGAGATGAGGGCATCCTCTTCAAACCTGACTTCGGGTCCCGTAAGTGCCATTTCAAGCGTTGCCGCATTTTCTTCATTGCCGACAAGCAGGTTGGCCATACGCAGGGCATAGGGGTCCATCGCTCCAGCCGCCACGACACCGTATTTCTGGAAACCCGACCGTCCAAGGTCCTGAACAGTTGTCTGCATGCCGCCTTTACGTATGGTTAGCATTTTCTTTTTCCTCCAATGCTTGATATTC
>DATHVZ010000013.1:0-7194 GCA_035461005.1 Planococcus sp. (in: firmicutes)
ACCCTAAATACTTTCCAATTTGGCCAAAATACTTTCCAAAACAGCCACTTTACTTTCCAAATTTATTGCTCAATCTTTATTTGCAAATTAAGGATTTATTGTCCGGAACGCCCTGTTTACTGTCCGGAGCCCTTTCCACCGCCCAAACCCAACCCCTGAATGGCTACAGTTTGCTGCGCAAACTGCCTGGGTGCGTGCGCGGCGAGCTGCTCACTTCCATCTATCTATGCAGTTTTCCCATTGCCATCTCTCTAAACACTTTCTCACCATTCCTAGTTGACAGAATTCTCCGCACGTGGAATAATCGGAATTACTTTATTGCAACAACCCAACCGAATATCCAATTCTTATTTAGAGCAGGTGGAGGGACAAGCCCTACGAAGCCCGGCAACCGGTCCAGCGATGGACACGGTGCTAATTCTTGCAGCCAGAAATGAATGGCTGAGAAATAAGAAGTCGTTAAAGCCCTTAACCTCTTCTTATTTGAAGAGGTTTTTTTATTTTTAATAAAGGAGTGTACAGATATGAGCAGACTGACAGCAAGCTATCAAGTATACGGCAAAGCGGGGTCATTTGAAAAGAAGGCGGAAGGCATCGCGCTCGGACTGACAATCGGATCGTGGACCGATTTGCCGCTACTCGAACAGCAACAATTGAAAAAGCATAAAGGCCATGTGGTATCCGTGGAAGAATTTCCGGAATCCCCTCACCCCCTCAAGCCGGATGCAATCAAAGCACACATCACCGTTTCCTATCCAAGCGCAAACTTCTCGGCAGATTTGCCGGCCATCCTGACGACCGTGTTCGGCAAACTGTCGCTCGACGGTGAAGTGAAATTGCTGGACCTCGATTTTGAAGAAGGTCTGCTGAAACAATTCCCTGGACCACGTTTCGGCATCGATGGCATCCGCGGATTGCTCGATGTCCATGGCCGTCCGCTCGTCATGAGCATCTTCAAAGGCGTCATTGGCCGCGACATCGATTACCTGACGGCCCAACTGAGACAGCAGGCGCTCGGCGGCGTCGATCTCGTCAAGGACGATGAAATCCTGTTCGACAATCCGTTGACGCCGTTCGAACAACGCATCACTGCGGCGAAAGGGGTATTGCACGAAGTCTACGCCGAAACCGGCCACCGCACACTCTACGCAGTCAACCTGTCGGGCCGCACCTCGCAACTTCGCGACAAAGCGCGGCGGGCACGGGAACTCGGCGCAGATGCCTTGCTCTTGAATGTTCATGCCTACGGACTCGATGTGCTGCAGGAATTGGCGGAAGACGAGGACATCGCGTTGCCACTGATGGCGCACCCGGCATTCAGCGGTGCGTTCACTTCTTCCCCATTCTACGGCGTTTCGGCTCCGCTCGCACTCGGCAAGCTGACGCGCATCGCCGGTGCTGACTTTTCACTGTTCCCCTCCCCTTACGGCAGTGTTGCCATGGAGAAGACAGCAGCGCTGGCACTCGGTGAACAGTTAACGAATAGAAGCCTGTTGAAACCGGCGTTTCCGGTGCCATCCGCCGGCATCCATCCGGGACTCGTACCGTTACTCGTTAACGATTTTGGAATCGACAGCATCATCAACGCAGGCGGCGGCGTCCACGGACATCCAAACGGCGCTGCGGGCGGCGGCAAAGCATTCCGCCAGGCGGTCGATGCGGTGCTGCAAAATAAATCCTTGAAAAACGCCAGCGAACAACAGCCGGAATTAAAAACAGCATTGGAACTATGGGGGTAAATTATGAAACAGCCAATCATCTTTTGTGATTTTGACGGCACCATCACGACCAACGACAACTTAATCGCCATTATGAAGCACTTCAATCCACCGGGCTGGGAGCCCATCAAAGACGCTATTCTCGCGCAAACCATCTCCATCCGTGAAGGTGTCCAGCAGATGTTCTCCCTTCTGCCATCCGCCAAAAAGGATGAAGTCATCGCCTATGTGCTCGAGCAGGCAGAAATTCGGGAAGGCTTCGGCGAGTTCGTAGCCTACACTAAGAAAAACAACATCCCCCTCTACATTGTCAGCGGTGGCATCGACTTTTTCGTCTACCCGCTGCTCGAACCGTTCGGATCTTTCGCCGGCATTTATTGCAACAAAGCGGACTTTTCCGGTGACACGATCCGGATCGATTTCCCGCACGGCTGCGACGATCAGTGCGCGAGCCAGGGCTGCGGCTGCTGCAAGCCGTCAATCATCCGAAACTTGCTGATGGACGGCGCAACGAGCATCGTCATCGGCGATTCCATCACCGACCTGCAGGCAGCCAAACACGCAGACCTGGTCATCGCCCGCGATTTCCTCATCGAAAAATGTGAGGAACTGGCCATCCCTTATGAACCATTCACGAATTTCGGGGACGTCACGGAAATCATCGATGCGAAATTGGGGGTGCGGTCATGACCCAACAGACAGGGACTCCCCTGCAGGAAAAATGGACCGAACTGGCCGACGTCAAGGACGTGCTGGCGGGGCGCGACTGGTTTATGGGCACGAGCGGCAATCTTGCGATCAAAGTCAGCAGCGAGCCGCTCCAGTTTCTGGTGACGGCGAGCGGCAAGGATAAATACAAACGGACCGATGAGGATTTCCTTCTCGTCGATGGTGCAGGCGAGCCGGTCGAAACCACTCACCTGAAGCCTTCCGCCGAAACCTTGCTCCACAGCGCCATCTACAAAAAAACCGGTGCCGGCTGCAGTTTACACGTTCACACGGTTGCCAATAATGTCCTGTCGGAACATTACGGACGCGACGGCAAAATCGACTTCAAGGGGCAGGAGCTCATCAAGGCGTTCGGTTTGTGGGAAGAGGATGCGGTGCTGTCCATTCCGATCATCGCCAACCACGCGGACATCCCGAAGCTGGCGGAAGTTTTTGAAGAACATCTGATCGCCGACAAAGGCGCCGTGCTGATCCGCAACCACGGCATCACCGTGTGGGGCAAAGATGCATTTGAAGCGAAGAAATTGCTGGAAGCGAGCGAGTTTTTATTCCAATACCAGCTCGCGTTGCTCCAACTCCAATAAAACCCAATCAGAGAGGAAGATTTACAATGGCAATCATCAAAATTCAAGGTACAGACGAAACGATCGAAGCGCAAAACGAAGTCGCGGCATTTTTGGAGCAGCAGGAAGTCGTGTATGAGCATTGGGACATCGAGAAATTACCGGAACCGCTTCGCGAAAAATTCGATTTGAGCGATGACGAAAAAGAAGGAATCCTGCAGGCGTTCAAAGCGGAAATCGATGACATTTCCGAGCGACGCGGCTATAAAGCGGCTGACGTGATTTCCTTATCCGATTCCAATCCGAAGCTCGATGAATTATTGAAGAACTTCCAGCGCAAGCACATCCACACAGACGACGAAGTGCGCTACATTGTCAGCGGCCACGGCGTGTTCATCATCCAGGGCAAAGACGAGCGCTTTTTCGAAGTCCACCTGACGCCGGGCGATTTGATTTCCGTGCCGGAAAACATCACGCATTATTTCACATTGGCCGATGACCGCAAAGTCGTCGCCGTCCGCATCTTCGTGACGACAGAAGGCTGGGTGCCGGTCTACCAGGAAGAAAGCGTGAAAAGCTGAATAGAATTACAGACCGCAGCCTTCGCTGCGGTTTTTATTTTTGCTTCCACTTTTGAAAACCGCCATTTCCGGGCATAAAGTGAGATAATGAACACGCCGCTTCCCAATTTGGAGACAGCTGAAGTTTTATTGACTCAAGGAGAGATCTATATGGCATTATTAATGACGGAAAATGAAATCACGCTGGCGATTGTCCAGTCCCTGAAAGAAGGGCGAATCCTGGAGTTCCAGGAAGTCATGGATGAGCTGCAGCCGTACGATATGGCGCAGCAATACCTGCGCATACCGGCCAAGCACCGGACGAAATTCCTTCTCTATTTAACAGTTGAACAGCTGCCAGAATTGATGGATGAGCTCGACAGCGACGAGCAGCTTGAAATCCTGCAGAAGCTGGGTGTGGAGAAGTCGAAGAAAGTCCTTGACCGGATGGACAACGATGACCTCGCTGCCCTTCTCGCTGACCTGGAACCGCAGCGCGCCAAGGAATTATTGGCGAATATGACCAGCGACGAGTCGACGATTGTCCAGAGTCTGATGAATTACCCGCCCGAAACCGCCGGCCGTATCATGAACGACCGTTACGTCTGGATCCCGAGCCATTACACGATCCGCGAAGCGATCGACAAAATCAAAGTGTTCGTTCATTTGGCCGAATACCTGAACTACCTCTATGTGGTGGATGACAATAAACGCCTTGTCGGGGTTGTGTCCTATAAGGATCTGCTGCTGGGCGAACTGGATGAAGAAATCCAGAATGTCATGTACAGCCGGGTCGTGAAAGCGAATGTGCGGACGGATCAGGAAGAAGTCGCCAACCTCATCAGCCGCTACGACTTCGTCTCGCTGCCGATTGTTGAAGACGACAATCGGCTCGTCGGCGTTGTGACCGTCGATGACGTCATCGATGTCGTCATGCAGGAGGCCAATGAAGACATTGAAAAATTATCCGCTTCCGGTAAATCGATCGATTTCAAGACAAAGCCGATTGTTGCCGCTTATCGGCGACTGCCGTGGCTCGTTCTCCTATTGTTCATCGGACTGTTGTCCGGCGGCATCATCAGCCGTTTTGAAGCAACGCTAGAAACGGTCGTTGCCCTGACGTTCTTCATGCCGATGATCGCGGGCATGACCGGCAACACCGGCACACAGTCGCTGGCAGTTGTCGTGCGCGGTCTCGTGTCGCAGAAACCCAACTTCAGGCAAAGCCTCAAGCTGATTGTGCGTGAAATGTGGGTTGGCATCATCATCGGTGTGACATGCGCCGTGCTGATCCTGGGCATCGCCTACATTTGGCAGGGCAGCCTCGTGCTTGGCTTTGTGGTCGGCAGTTCACTGCTCTTTACGCTGATTATTGGAACATTGGCAGGCACCATCATTCCGTTGATCTTATTCAAATTAAATATTGACCCTGCCATCGCTTCCGGTCCCCTGATCACGACAATCAACGACATTCTGTCGCTGCTGATCTATTTCGGTATCGCCACGATTTTTATATCGCAATTGATGTAAAAAACGATTCGCCAGTTCTATTCCCTTTATTCCTATTAAATTACTTGGTATAATGAGTAAAAGAATAAAGGAGCTGTATTATGACGATTCCAAAACCGCTCGTTCAAATCAATCAAAGCTTTATTGTCCTGTCTGTTATCGCCGCATTGCTTATCACGCCAGCTATTCTGCTGCTGCCTTTCGCAGTGGGTGTCTATACATTGATCACCAAGAAAAATCCGGTCATCCTGGCCGCGAAGCCGCTGTTGAAAAAACCGGCCAGCCAATATGTCCAGGAAGACCGCGATCAGCAATTGTTCAACCAGTGGATCGCCACGGTGTGCCTTGGCCTGTCGCTCGTATTCTTCGCGGCAGGATTCCCGGCACTCGCATATTTCTTCAGCATCATGGTGATGGCCGCAGCGGCACTGGCGCTGATGGGCTATTGCATCGGCTGTACGATCCGCTACCGTTTGATGATGATGAAACATAATCGTGCGGGGACGAATTAAAAATGGAAACACCTCACTGAAAGCTTTGGCTTTTGGAGAGGTGTTTTTCTTTTTAATTGAAACATAATTAGTTTTTGCCCGGGGACCTGAAATAGTCTGGAAATATATGTTACAGTTAATATATGGAATTTAACAGGCATGCCTAAAATTGAAAGGGTAGATAGAATGGAAGAAACACAATGGGATATACAAGAAGTTAAGCGTTGGAAAATAAAGCAATTGGTCCAATACAATCTCGGGGCGCTCCTGCTGTTCATGTTACTTACTTATTTTATAGAATATGTACAACTGTATTTCTTGATCGGATTTTTTTACATACTTGTATTGATGCTGTCAGCTATGGCTTTGTACAGCTTTAAGACAGGAAGTTTTATCGGTACGAAGACAAACAGGCGCATACAGGAATTTGAAAAGGCCCGTTTGGGAAAGAAGCGTTGGAAACGGCGGAAAATAACAGAAGCAGTCTTCAATCTTGCTTTGATTATTTTTTTTACAGTTTTTATATTTACAACGGATTCTGACAATTCAAGATTGCATTCCTCTTCATTTGCCTTTCCCTTTATCGGTTCTTGGTTGGGCTATAATATAGGAGAGATTATTAGAATGAGAAAGCTGAAGGGGCAACTGGAACAGTAAAAAACTCTTCATCAGCTGTCGAGGCTTTATTCTAAAAGTGGTGAAAGTAATAGTGACAGAGATGAGAAATTTTGAAAAAGGAGCAAACCCATGACGAGCACAACCATCCAAAAAATTAACCAAATCGGCGTGCCAGTGAAAGATCTTGCGCGTGCCAGTGAATTCTACGAAACTCAATTGGAACTTCCCATGTTATTCAATACAGATACGATGGCGTTCTTCGACTGTAATGGTCTGCGCCTCATGTTGAGCCTGCCGGAAAAAGAAGAGTTTGCACATGCAAGTTCAATCCTGTATTTTGATGTAGCGGATATTCAGCAAGCCTATGCCAAATTCCAATCACGCGGCGTCCCGTTCAACGGACCTCCCCATTGCGTCGTCAAAAATGGTCCTGCAGAAACCTGGATGGCATTCTTTCACGACACCGAAGGCAATACGCATGCCCTGACGAGTGACAGGGTTGTTTCATAGAATGTAAAAAAGTCCGAACAGAGTTGCTGTTCGGACTTTCTTTATGGAATGGAAAAACATTCGCCGAGGCGAATGTTCCGGGATGGTTTCCGGCTGGCGGAAACCATCCGATGCGTGGATATAGGGGGCAATTCATTATAAAAAGAGCCCCTTCCTACGCTGAATCCCCATTTATTTGGATATACTGTCCGTTAGGAAGCGAATACTGTCCGTTGCGTTATTCTGAGGAGAAATTGTAACGGTTGGGGCTATGCCAGAAAGGGATTTCCCCTTAACGGACGCTGAATCCGTAAATTTATTTCCCATTATTTGGATTTTATTTCCAAAAAGCTCGAAATACTTTCTGTTTGAGACCAAATACTTTCCAAAACGACCGGAATACTTTCCAAATCAGCCGAAATACTTTCTATTTCATTTGTTGGAGCATGGCCCTCGATTAAAATAATTGATTTTATTAGTTAGCAGTCTTCACATTATCCAATCGTTTCACAAAGAA
>DATHVZ010000014.1:0-13062 GCA_035461005.1 Planococcus sp. (in: firmicutes)
CGCAGCGATCGCTTTACTGCCCAAATACAAAAGCGGTGGCCGATTGGATAACAGAATACGGTCAAAAACCATATGCTTTTGTTCCAAATTCGCCTGTCCGGCGATGGTCGAACCAACAAACAAGACGAACATGACGGCCATTCCGATTGTGTAAAATTGGAACGAGCTGATTGGCGGCCGGGAGGTTATCGTTTCAATGCCGCCGGCCGGCTCTGTTGTGGCTACCGCTCCACCTGCCAACCGGGAAATCGCCGCTTCAAAATTCACCGTCTGTACAAATTCCTCCAATATCGAATGCAGGACATTCGCTTTGGATGAATTTAAATCTGCCGCAAGCATTTGTATATCAGCCGCTCCGCTCGACCCGAGCAGCATATTCCGTAAAGAAGCTTCCGTAAAGCCCTGCGGAATGGTGATGGCCGCATCGATCGCCTCGTCTTCCAGGCTTTCCGCCGCTTGTGCCGGATCCATCCTTTGCAAAGTGATCAACCCGTTCAAATTTTCACTTTCAAGAAGTGATATGAGCAGCGTCTGTGGGCTGATCGATGCGGCCGCTTGTTTCAACGCTTCCGCATCCGCTTGCGGAATGCCCATCGCATCGATTTCATTTTGGATTGCTTCCACCGCTTGTGCCTCGTCGTCCAGTGTAACGAACGCCACATCCATTTCCAGCGCTTCCAGGTCACCCGAGAAAATTCCCCGCAGCGAAAAGCCGAGAATTGCGATGAGCAGGAACGGCATGGCGAGAAGCACCAATAGTTCCGAGCGGTCACGAAGCAGCAACATGATATCTTTCACCAGAAATGCCCCCATCTTTCCCCTCCTCAGTCCCGCAACTTCCGGCCGGTCAGCCGGAGAAACACATCTTCGAGCGTCGGCGTCTGTACGTTGACGTTGATGATTTGCGCTCCGTGGCGCTCGGCATCATGGAATAACGTGCCAAGCACGCGTGCGCCTTTCGGAATGATCAGCTTCAGGCTGTTTTCGCCCGCAACTGCGTGATGGATGCCTTCGATTTGCCCCAGGTTTTCAAACAGCTCCGGATAACCCTTATCAAATTCGATCAAAACTGTCTCTTCTTCCGAAAGAATGCCTTTGAGTTCTTCCTTTGTACCGGACGCAATCACTTTTCCATGGTCCATGATGTAAACCCGGTCGCAGAGTTTTTCGACTTCCTCCATATAATGGCTCGTATAAAGCACCGTCATGCCCTGCTCCCGGTTCAGCTTGCGGATTGTTTCGAGCAGGTGATTGCGGGACTGCGGATCGATGCCGACAGTCGGTTCGTCCATAATCAGCACTTCCGGTTCATGCATCATTGCCGCCGCCAGATTGATGCGCCGCTGCATACCGCCCGAATATTTTTTGACGAGTTCCTTTTGGCGATCGGATAAACCGACGAGCTCCAGCACAAATTGAATGCGCTCCTCCAACTTTTTACCGGACAATCCGTAGATTCGCCCAAAAAACTTCAGGTTTTCATAAGCGCTCAACTCCTCATACAAGGCGATTTTCTGCGGCACGACACCAAGTACAGCGCGCATGGCACCCGGATTTTTCAGGACACTTTTGCCGTGGAGCCGGACGTCGCCGGAACTCGGTTTCATGAGCGTTGAAATCATGGCGATGGCGGTGGACTTTCCTGCGCCGTTCGGTCCAAGCAGTCCGACCGATTCACCCTGTCTGAGTTCGATCGTCACATTGTCCACAGCAACCGTGTCTTTGAATTTTTTCGTCAGCTTGTCCGTTTCGAGCATATGGGCACTTCTCCTCCCTGAATCTATTTCTCCATTACCTCATTGAAATATTTCACCGTCTTCATTTCATCGCCAAAGGGACGGGTGTTCCAGGCCATTTCGGTAAATATTTCCGACAGCGGCCCATAGATTCCTCCGTGCTTTTCCGCCCATTCCAGCGCAATCACATTCTCAAACAGCTTCGCCATGTTCTGCATCAGTCCTTTTGCTTCGAATGACTGCAAATCGGTGTCGAAACCGGCAAAGGCCTGCAATTCATCGCGCAGACTCTCCAGTTTCCCGCGCACCAATCCGCCGTCAGCAGTCTCTTTCAATTGTGCCAAACGCCCGTCGATATGGCGGATAAACAATTCATGCGCCTGGAATTTATTGACGAGACGGATCAGCTCAAGGCCCAGGATATTGGCCGTCCCTTCCCACACCGTCAGCACCTGGGCGTCGCGCAGCAGGCGCGGCGTCACAAAATCCTCGATATAGCCGTTGCCGCCGTGCATTTCAATCGCTTCATGCGAGAAATGGATGGCCTGCTCCGCCGACTCTTTTTTCAAAATCGCAATGAGCAGCCGGTTCAATACCTGCTCCTCTGCCGATGCTTCCCTTGCCACCACGCGGTCATACAGCACAATCAAATCAAAAATCGCGGCCGTTTCAAATTCCTGCTTGGCGCGCAGCTTCATTAGACTGTCCCGCACCATCGGGAATTCCGTCAGCTTCCGGCCGAACGCATTGCGGCGCTCCGCGTATTCACCTGCCTCGTCGAGCGCGCGTTTCATGATGCCGACAGATGCCACCGCGTTGCAGATCCGCGACAAATTCAGCGCTTCCATCATATATTTCAAGCCCTGCGCCGGATCTCCGACAACATAAGCTTCCGCGCCGTCGAACTCGACTTCGCCGGATGGCACCGCACGCACGCCGAGTTTGTCTTTCAGGCGGCGAATTTTGATGCCGTTCAATTTGCCTTCAATACGCCACGGCACCGCGAATAAAGTCAGTCCCCGCGAACCCTCAGCTGCCCCTTCTATCCGTGCGAGCACCATCGCCACACCCGCCATACCGGCATTCGATGCGAAATATTTCTCGCCATATAGACGATAGCCCGCCGCCGCTTTGACCGCTTTCACCTCGTTCGCCCCGACATCCGAACCGCCCTGCCGCTCTGTCAGAAAAGTTGCGCCTTCAAACAACTCAATGTCGCCCGTTGCACAGACGTTCGGCAAAAAGCGCGACTTTACATCGTCGTCCCCAAAATGGTCCAGCAGATATGCCGTTGCCATTGTCAACGTCACCGGACAATAAAACCCTGCTTCCGCCTGCGACAGCAAATAGCCTTGCGCAAAACTGTAGACGTAATTGCCTTTGCGCCCCAGTTGCGGGATCTCTTTGTGCACATAGCCGACAATGCCTGTCGCGTACGTTTCTTCGACTGTCTTCTTATAGCCTTCATTGACCCACACATGCGATATATCTTCACCCAGACGGTCGTATTTTTCCAGCCGCGGTGCCCCTTCCCGGTCGGTATGGCGGGCACGTTCATCGATTTCATTGGCTGCCAGCCTGCCGAATTCGGCCAATTCCTTATCCGCATAACGGAGAAAATCTTCCGGCAGGGTGTCTGCCAGAATGGTTTTCAGCGTTTCATCTTTGGTATAAAAATTTCTCTCTCCAGTCGGCGCTTGCCCTTTCAAAACCACCATGTGAGACACCTCTCTCTTATTTTTTAAATATTTCGTTATTTCCAGTTTATCATTTCTTTACTCGTGAAGTGGAGAAGCTTTTTAACGCTTTCCGTGGATTAAAAATAAGTTTTTCTCGGACTTCACCAATCGGTTGTGACTTCGAGTACGAGATAAAGCTCTTTTTAAACTAAAATTTCGAGTCAATTGGCGTTTCTTTGCGGAGATTCGGATTTATTTGCGCTGGCACCGATTTATTTGCGCAGAATTGAATTTGTTTGCGCAGATTTCATTTTATTTGCGCAAATCCATGTTTCTTTGCGCTGGCGAATTTCAAGCAGCTGCTTCAGTCTGCATCAATGCCTTGGGGAAAAGTTTCGATCGCGCTTTTCCTTTCCACATAAAAAAGGCCGGGCATCCCATGCCCGGCCAGTAACTATTAATCTTGTATGGATGATTTGATGCGGTAGCTGGCATCTTCCTTCAGCTTATTGAAAACTTCGATGTAGCGGATCTCTTTATCGGATTTCTCTGGCGCCGCTTCTTCACCAAGCAATTCAAACACCCGTTCCTCCTGGGGTTCGATGACACGTGAATCGTAGTCTTCCATCAATCCCCGAAGCTCCGAATAGCCTTTGATTCCTTTGTCTTCGCGCACCTTCTCAAAAAGCTCCTCCGATTCTTCATCGGTCAATTCCACATAGCCTACCGTTATCCGTTGCTTCTGCATCTGTCTTCCTCCTGTCTCAACAAAACTGATTTCTTGTCTATACCCTGCGCCGGAAATTCCATAAACATCTTCCGGGAACTGGAAGATATGGACAGTTTCCGTTATGATGGAGAAAATCAAACTTAAGAAACCGGAGTGATGAGTGTGCGAGTGGCAATATTCGATTTTGACGGAACCCTGTATTCAAAAGAAACTTTTCAATTGATGATGGCGCATCTGAAAAACCATCCGGAACACAGTTTGCGCTACCGCGGATTTTACCGTGCAATCATGCCGCCTTACCTCGGCTATAAGATGAAAATTTATCCAGAAGCGAAAATGCGCGCACGCTCGGTGCAGGCGTACCTGATGGCGCTCGAAACCTTCAGCCGAACCGAACTGGAACAATTTTTCGGCGAAATTGCCGACAAAATGCATGACGATATGAACAGCCGGGTCGTCGATCGGCTGCGCCAGCATGTCGCCGACAACGACTATGTCATGCTCGTATCAGGCGCATTCATGCCGCTGCTCGATGCAGTCACCCAAAAATTGCCGATTGAAAAAATTATCGGCACGGAAATTTATTACAAAGACGGCATACTCGATCACCTGACACCCATACTCCATATCCAGGGCTCATTAAAGACCAAAAAAATCCAGGAAGCGCTGGATGGCCAGTCCATCGATTGGCCCAACAGTTTTGCATACGGCGACAGTTTTTCCGATTTGCCGGTGCTCGAACTCGTCGGCAATCCGGTGGCTGTCCATCCCGAACCGCGCCTCCGCACAATTGCGGAAAAGCGTGAATGGGAAATTATCCAATAGAAAAGCAGATGGTCTGAAGGCAAAATGCCTGAAGGACCATCTGCTTTTTCAAATTTATTGCATAACCGTATTCTCTGTCCCGCTCTTACTCAATTCCTCAGCCGCTAACACTTCGAGGCAGATCCGCACACCTTTCACCAGGTCGCGGTGCGCCCAGCTCGGTACATTGCCGTGCTCGATTGCCAGCTCATGCGAAGCCGGCATATGGATAAAGCCGGCCGGCATGTCTTTCTTATGTATGCGCGCGTAATGGAGTGCCTCGTACATGACGTTATTGCATAAATATGCACCAGCTGAATTCGAAATATCCGCCGGCAAGCCTTCTTCCATCATGCGGCTGACCATTTTCCGGATAGGCAAAGTCGTCAGATACCCGGCGTCCCCTTCCTGTTGCACCGGTTCATCGACAGGTTGATTGCCTTCATTGTCTGCGGGACCATCCTGAAAATTGATGGCGATGCGCTCAGGTGTCATCTTGAACCGGCCGGCTGCGAGGCCTAATGAAACAACTGCCTCCGGCTGTATCTCCTCAATCAAATCGATGATCATGCCGCCAGCCTTCGCAAAATCGACAGGCAGTATCCTTCCGATTACCTGGTAGTCCTCAATTATGGCGTTATCCAGTTCCTCCACCACTTTCATTGTTGGATTCAGCGTGAAATCCAAAAACGGTTCAAAGCCCGTCAACAGCAACTTCTTCATTGTCCAGCCTCCCATCTGTTCTTAATGATACAGCATCATAATAAAACATGCAGAATAATCTAAATACATAATTATTCACTAAATAGTATATTTACTCTTTACATTGTATATAATACCCCTTAATATACATATCAACGAATAAAAATACTAGTTACTGGAGGAATCATTCATGAAAAAGAAATCATTGTTCATCGCTTTATTGGCATCGGCTGCATTATTTTTGGGGGCCTGCAGCGATGACTCCGCAGCTGGTTCGGAAGAGAAGAAAATCTTAGAGATGGGAACATCCGCTGAGTTTGCACCATTTGAATCGCGCAATCCACAAGGGGAAATCGTCGGCTTCGACATTGACCTCGCCAACTACATAGCAGATGAGCTTGGCTATGAGCTCCAAATTAAGGACATGAAATTCGACGGACTGATCGGCGCGTTGCAGAACAACCGTGTCGACATCGTCATTGCCGGAATGTCCGCCACTGATTCCCGCCGTGAAAACGTGGATTTCTCCACTGAATATAATCATTCAGGCGAAATGTTTGTCACTGCTGAAGGGTCAGACATAAAAACGCTTGAAGATTTGGAAGGATTGACAGTGGGCGTTCAGCTCGGCACGATCCAGGAAGAAGGCGCAAAGAAGATTCTTGAAGAGGAAGATATCAATTTCGAACTGAAAGCATTGGATGATTCCGGTGCTCTGGTCCAGGAAATCCTCTCCGGCCGCATTGACGTCGCTTATATGGACAAAGAAGTGGCGCTCGGCTATCTGGCACAGCAGGACCTCGAAGCATTCGATGATCCGACGACCAGCTCACCCGGCATGGCAGTCGCTTTCCCGAAAGGCAGCGACCTTGTTGATGAAGTCAATGCAGCCCTTGCAAAAGCGGAAGAAAGCGGCTTTCTGAAAGAGCTTCAGAACAAATGGCTGAGCGAAGAAAAATAAAAAACATCCGAATCAGGGGAAAATTTTCTCCTGATTCTTCCTTTATCAAAATCTGAACCTGAAAAGAGCTGGCTTCTATGAATCTCGATTTCTCTCAAATAGTCCCCTACATACCTTTTATGCTGAAAGGGATTTGGACGACGATCCAATTCGTTTTCGTCGCCATCATACTGGGTTCGATTCTCGGAACTGTGCTTGCCCTGTTCAAGATCGGCTCCGCAAAATCGCTGCGCTGGTTCGCTGACGCCTATACATCAATATTCCGCGGCACGCCGCTGATCCTGCAGCTGATGATCATTTATTACTCGATTCCGCAGCTGACCGGCTATGACATCAACCCATTTATGTCGGCAGTCCTTGCGTTCGGCTTGAACTCTTCAGCGTATATCTCTGAAATCATCCGAGCCGGCATACAGGCGGTCGACAAAGGCCAGCTGGAAGCGGCACAGGCGCTCGGCATCCCATACGGCGCTATGATGAAAGACATCATCCTGCCGCAGGCGCTGAAAAATATATTGCCTGCCCTGATGAACGAATTTATCACCCTGACGAAAGAATCCGCCATCGTTTCCACCATCGGCTACCTCGACCTGATGCGACGCGCACAGGTTGTCGGTTCCGATCTGTTCCGGAATTTCGAGCCCCTCCTATTCGTCGGATTCATCTACTGGTGCATGGTCATGGTTCTTACTGTCATCGGCAGAATGTTTGAACGGAGGCTGAAGTTAAGTGATTAAAGTGCAGAACCTCAATAAAAAATTCGGCTCGAACCTGGTGCTGAATGACATTTCCGCGACAATCAAGCAAGGCGAAGTTGTCTCAATCATCGGACCATCCGGCTCCGGCAAATCGACGTTCCTCCGCTGCCTGAATTTATTGGAACAACCGACTTCCGGCACCATCCTCATCAATGAAGTTGATTTGACGGCCAAAGGAGCGGACATCAACAGGAGCCGCCAACAGATTGGCATGGTGTTCCAGCATTTCCACCTGTTCCCGCATTTGACGGTGCTCGAAAACCTGACCTATGCACCGATCAAAGTGAAAGGGCTGACACGAGCGGATGCCAATGATCAGGCACGCATGCTGCTCGCAAAAGTCGGCTTGTCCGATAAAGAGGCCGCCTATCCTTCCAGCCTATCGGGCGGCCAGAAACAGCGCGTCGCCATCGCCCGCGCACTTGCGATGGAACCGGAGCTGCTGCTGTTTGACGAACCGACTTCCGCACTCGACCCTGAAATGGTCAAAGAAGTCCTCGATGTCATGAAAGACCTGGCAAAATCCGGTATGACAATGGTGGTCGTCACCCATGAAATGGGCTTTGCCCGTGAAGTCGCCGACCGCGTGATTTTCCTTGACCACGGCAGTCTCGTAGAAGAAGGAGCGCCAGCTGAATTCTTTGCCAATCCGAAAACAGAACGGGCGCGCGACTTTCTGGAGAAAGTATTGTGATCTTTTTAATCTCATTGTAAGGAATTGAACCAGTGGATATTTTCCTGCCACTGGTTTTTATTTGTCCAAATGTTCATCCCTTGCTCAAAACTGTCGGCCGCACAGCGTTCATTGCCATGATATAATTACGGCAATGCGTTTAAAAGAAATACGAGGTGGGAATTTTGTTCAGAAAATTGATAATCCTATTGTTCGTCCTGTTTTTCATGGCCCTGGTCGTCTTCACGGCAGTCATGTTCCTGACGAATGAAGAAACGATATATGACGAAGACGGCGTAACGCTGACCATCAAGAAACCGACATTCGTCACACTCGGCGAGCCGGAAATCACGGAACAAGCAACGGATAAAACAGTGGTCCGCAATATGACCTTTGTCGGGCTGGATGTCGGCACTTATACGATGACCGAGCGCACATTGGAAAATGGCGTTACCATCATTTTTGACGAATTGCATAATTCCGGCTGGCTGCCGCTCGCAATCACTCTGATTCAACAGGGGCTGGAAGAGCCGGAGACGAAATCCTGGAACCCCCACCCGGTTATAAACGAAACGGATGATGTGTTCGGCGAAGACCCGACAAGCAATCCGTTCGGCACTATTTCGGCAGGCGGCAAACATTTCCTGCAGGGAAATTTATATGTGTCCCGCATCATACCGCAGGAAAATGACGGCCAGGCCCATGAACTGCGTACGGAAAACCCGAACTTTGCAATCGAAGAAGGCGAGCTGGAGAAAAGTTTTTGGCTTCCGCCAAAGCATTACCTTCATACTTGGGTAATGATTGCCGATGAACCTTTCTTTGAAAATGAGGAAACGGAAGATGAGTGGATCCAGTTCGCTCTCGACAACCGCTACCAGCAGCTGAACTGGTTGACACCAGTTGGCCCGCTCGTCAAACTGCCGATCACCGATGACCCGCGCACCCAACTGGCATACGGCTTCATCGACGAACGCACGGCAGACCCCGCTTCCCAGGAATGGAATGTAACATCGCCTTCCTTATATTTCGAAACGATGCTGCTGAATGCTGAAGCATCCCAGTAACCATAAAAGCCCTGCTGAATCACTCAGCAGGGCTTTTTGTCGTTTTCAACCAGTCATAAATATAACCGCCGATTTCCGCGATCAGTTCCTGCCCGCTGTGGTTGTCAGCGGATTCTTCCAGCAGCACAGCCGCATAGACTTTATTGCCACGATATTCAAAAATGCCGGCATCGTTCACCACTCCCGGCAGGCTGCCGGATTTTGATGCGATTGTTACTTCGTCGTCTTCATCGATCCGTCCATGCAGATTGGCGAGCAATTGCTGCTTTCGCAGAATATGCAGCACGCGTGTGCGACTGTCTTCCGATAAAAGGACGCCTGTATCCACTGCCTTCAGCATAGCCACCAGGTCTCCGGCTGACGTGTAATTATCCAGACCCTTCGACGCTGCGCTGAAGTCCATGAACTTGCGCCCAAGAATCGTTTCGGCACAGCCGAGTTCCGCCAGCAGTGCATTGACCTTATCAATTCCCACTATCCGGATTGCGATATTGGAAGCTGTGTTATCAGATACGATGATCATCAGGGCCAGCAAGTCATTGATGGAAAGTTCTTTGATTGAATCCAAATGGAATAAAACACCCGATCCTTCAGTAAAATCCTCCGGCCTGAGTTTCACAAGTTCATAAGAATTCAGCAAATTGTGATCCACTTGCCGGTATGCCTCCAACAGCACTGCCAGCTTGATTGTGCTGGCCGATTTCATCTGCTCCTGCCCATTGAAATCGATTCGGCTGTTTTGGGTTTCAACGACAGCCGACACCTTACCGGAAAAGTTTTGGAGAGATTTATTCACTTTCGATTCAAGTAATTCATCTGCAGTCATTCTGCCACCTCCCTTCCTTCAAGTATACGATATTTGAACTATTATTTTATGAGCCGTTCCGCTTTTAATAAACTGAAAAATCAGTATAATTAAAGTAACAGGACACTCTTCTCAGGCTGGTGCTGCATCTTATTTCAGAAGGAGGCTGTTAGTTATGGAACGCAAATCTACTGATTTGAAGGAACTCGAACGCCTAATGGATGAGGACTTTTATGCTGCGTTGAATATGATTGGTGAAGGAGCCCCTGATTATTTACCGTCCGATGAAGAAGATGAAGAACTTGCTGAACTGAAACGCAAAATGGACAAGGAGAAAAAGCTGCACTGACAACTGAAAAATCTCATCTGAAAGTCCTCTGCTTTCATTCGGCATAAATTTCCCAAAAAGAACCCCTCGCATAAAGCGGGGGGTTCTTCGTGTTATTGGATCACGCATATCCACTCGTTTAGAGATACCACAAATTCTATCTACTCCATCATATCCGCAACGATCTCATACGAACGCAAACGGTCTTCGTGATGGAAAATCTGCGAGTTGACGATGATTTCGTCGGCTCTTGTTTTGTTGATGAATGCGGTCAGTTTTTCACGCACAACATCCGGCGTTCCGACGATTGTCGATTCGGAATCCAGTTTCTCACGGTAAATCGCGATTTCACGCGGTGTCCACACTTCTTCGATGCTATCGATCGGTGCCCGGAAGGTTGTCGGTTCCCCGCGCATCAGGCTGAACATCTGCTGTTGCTGGGAAGTGGCAAGCCATTCGGCACGTTCCTGCGTATCAGCGGCGATGATGTTGACGCCCAGCATGGCATAGGGCTTTTCAAGCGCTTTCGATGGCTTGAAATTCTGGTGATACAATTGCAGCGCCTGCATCATATAATCCGGTGCAAAATGGCTGGCAAATGAAAACGGCAGTCCTTTTTGCGCAGCAAGCTGGGCACTGAAACCGCTCGAACCAAGCAGCCAAATCGGGATTTTCAGATCAGTGCCTGGATAGGCTTTCACACGGCCGGCTGGATTGGCCGAAAAATAATTCTCCAATTCCGCCACAAGCTGCGGAAATTCATCCCCGTTGCTGCCGAGTGTCCGGCGCAGCGCGTAAGCCGTTCCCTGGTCGCTTCCTGGTGCACGGCCAAGGCCAAGATCGATGCGTCCCGGGTAAATCGTTTCAAGCGTTCCAAATTGCTCCGCAATGACCAGCGGCGCGTGATTCGGCAGCATGACGCCGCCGGAACCGACACGGATCGATTCCGTATGGCCGGCAATATGGCCGATCAGCACAGAAGTCGCTGAACTGCCGATGCCCGGCATATTATGGTGCTCGGCCAGCCAAAAACGGTTAAAGCCTAATCGTTCAACGTGCTGGGCAAGATTGACACTATTTTTAAAAGCCTGCGCGGTTTCGCTGCCTTCGTTGATCGGCGCCAAATCCAGCACAGCCAGAGGTATATGTTTGAATTTCTTTATTGCCATAATACATCTCACTCCTTCTCCTCACAATTGTAGCGAATTTGCCAATAACAGGCATCTTTCCAGCTCAGGGCAACTTCATTACACAATAAAAAGTTATTCTAAAAAAATAAAAAAGCCTTCACATCCGCAAAGGCTCTTTCCTTACATATGAAACGAATCTTCATAAATCGGTTTGACGTGAAGATTATACTGTTTTTTCACTTCTTCGATAGGATAAATGTTGCCGGCTGAATCCGGCCGCTCCAACTCCTCGACATGCTGCATGACCTGATCCGCGAAATATTTGCCGCATGCAACTTCGTTCGGGTATTGCGCACGTGCTTTCGTGACAAACTTTTCATCGATGGTCTGGTTGAACGCATAATACAATGCCGCATTGATGATGGTCAGCGAATCACCCGACGCGTTCGAAACGATATAATAATTGCCGTAATCATCTTTCAGCAAATCCCGTTCAGCTTGAATATCCATGAAAATCTCCTCCTTGTCTACTACGCCTATACCCGTGGAGGAATTTGCGAAACGTCTACTTTGTTATCCGTGCAGCCGAAAAGCCGCCCCACCTCTCACTCCATCCTCTCATCAAACAGCCACCAGATCCCCAAATAACGCAATCAGCAATAAACTGACCGAGCCTACAGCTATTGTTGCAATCAATCCGATATAAAACGGCGTGATGCCCATTCCTTTCAAGACCCGCAGATTCGTTGATAAACCGACACCCGCCATGGCGAGGCCCAGCATGTATGTGGAGCCGAACGAACTCCAGAAGCTGTGGAATTCCTGCCAAGCTGCAGGTGAAAACAGGCCGAATGCCTGTCCGCCGGAAGCGGCAGTCGCATCGCCGACCGAGCGCAAAAACGACAGCCCCAGAAAGCCCAGGATGAACAGCGGAAACAGTTTATACCATTTCGGCAATTCGCCTCCGCCGCGTTCGCCCTTTTTCGTGCGGTTGTGGAAAAACAGATAGGACACAAACGGGATGACCGCAATGATGAAAACGTTGCGGGTCAGTTTTGTGATTGTGGCGACATCGATGACTTCATTCGCGTCGAATACTTGTGCATATATCAATGCCGCTCCGGTGACCTGAGCGGTGTCATGGATGGCGGTGCCGAGGAAAAGGCCGGCTTTTACGGGATTGTCGGCAAAAAAGAAATGCGCAAGATAGGGATAAAAAAGCATGCCGATCAAGCCGAAAATCGTGATATTGGCGACGGCATAGGAGATTTCGTTTTCCCGTGCTTTGATGACGGGTGCCGTTGCCATAATGGCGGTGATCCCGCATATGCCGGTGCCGGTGGCAATCAGCGTGCCCAGCCGGTTCGACTGATTCAGTTTGCGGGTGAAATACAGGGTAACGAAAAGCCCAGTGGTGATGCAGGCGACAATCAGCGGCAGGCCCCATGCCCCCAATTTCAACGCCTCCCCCAGGCTCAGGCGCAATCCAAGAAGAATGATCCCTGCGCGCAGGGCGTATTTCACCGCAAAATCGATGCCGGCATCAAAAAGTTCCGGTATTCCAATGACATTGCGGATCACGATGCCCAACAGGATGGCAGTGAAAATCCCGGAAATCGGGCTGGCACTGCCTTCTGGCATAATGCCGCCCGCAACCAGGAGGATTCCAATCTGGCGGGCTGCGTAGAT
>DATHVZ010000015.1:0-8071 GCA_035461005.1 Planococcus sp. (in: firmicutes)
CGGTTAAGACACCGCCCTTTCACGGCGGTAACACGGGTTCGAATCCCGTAGGGGTCACCATTTCGGAGGATTAGCTCAGCTGGGAGAGCATCTGCCTTACAAGCAGAGGGTCGGCGGTTCGATCCCGTCATCCTCCACCATGTATTTCTGAATTTCATATCGGTGGGGTAGCGAAGTGGCTAAACGCGGCGGACTGTAAATCCGCTCCTTCGGGTTCGGCAGTTCGAATCTGCCCCCCACCACCAGCTTTATATTCATTATTGGGGTATAGCCAAGCGGTAAGGCAACGGGTTTTGATCCCGTCACGCCCTGGTTCGAATCCAGGTACCCCAGCCATTTTTTATGAGCCATTAGCTCAGCTGGTAGAGCATCTGACTTTTAATCAGAGGGTCGAAGGTTCGAATCCTTCATGGCTCATCTTTAATTTCCTTGCGCCTGTTCAGCGCGGGGCCTTAGCTCAGCTGGGAGAGCGCGTCGCTGGCAGTGACGAGGTCAGGGGTTCGAGCCCCCTAGGCTCCATTGTTCCATGTGTATTAGTACTATCCATGTGTAAAAAGCCCGTATCCATTAAATTGGATACGGGCTTTTTTAGTTTCCGATATATTCCGATTGCGGGCGGAATATGACGTTGTCGGCTTGCTGTTCAATGACATGGGCTGTCCATCCGACAATCCGGGCAATACTGAACGTAGGAGTGAACAGTTCAGGCGGCATTTTAATGGAGCGCATGATGGCCGCCGCATAGAACTCGACATTTGTGTAGAGGGCGCGGCCAGGTTTGCGTGCGTTTAGCAATTGGGTAATCTGTTTTTCAGCCTTTACCGCCAAATCGAGCCAAGCGTCATGACCCTGCAGCTCCAGGCATTTCTGGCGCAGAAGGATTGAGCGCGGATCTTCCGTTCGGTAAATGCGGTGGCCAAAGCCCATTATCTTTTCGCCGGCATCGAGCTTTCGGGTAATTACAGATTGTGTCCGTTCTGCTGAACCGATTTCCTCCAGCAGCGAGATAACTCCTGAAGGGGCACCGCCGTGCAGCGGACCTTTCATGGTGCCAAGGGCCGAAGTGACAGCAGCCACCATATCCGATTCGGTTGAAACCGTTACCCGCGCTGCGAAGGTGGAGGCGTTCATGCCGTGTTCCATCGTCAGTTTCAAATATGTTTCGAGTGCTTCGATTTGCGCGTCAGCCGGTTTTTCTCCGTTCAGCATCCATAAATAATTGGCGGTGTGCCCGAGTTCATTGCTGGAAGCAATTGGATTTTCCCCGGCTTGTAACCGGTAAAGAATGGCTGTCATCACGGGCAATGCGGCAGTGAGTGCGATTGCCTGTTCAACCGGTGGCAGACTCAAATGCTCCTTATCATAATACGCTGACAGCAATGTCCGCATATTGTCCATGAGGGGTGCCTCTCCTGGCAGATCTGCTGCGATCTTGTGAATATGGGGTGGCAGGGACCGATATTTTACAAATTGCAGTTTCAGCGCTTCGGACTGTTTGTCTGTCGGAAACTCGCCATTCCATAGAAAGTAAGCCGCTTCTTCAAAACTGCGGTTTACAATAACCTCTTCAACGAGACTGCCGCGATAGCGAAGCTCACCTTTTCCTCCTTCTACTGCCGCGATTTGGGTTTGAACCGCAACCACATCCTTCAATCCTTTTTGGAACATGATCATTCCTCCTTTTCTTTCAGTTTACCCGCCGCTATTGATTATTAAAATTAATGATTTATAATTAAATCAATTTAAAATATTAATTGAAAAGAGGTGGTTCCTATCGATTTGGCGTGGCTTAAAACATTTGTGGACGCGGCAGAAACGTTGAATTTTCGTAAGACCTCTGAGAGAATGCTGATGTCTCAACCAAGTGTAACTGTGCATATCCGGTTATTGGAAGAAAGCCTTGGCGTGGCTTTATTTCGGCGCAATAAGAACCGGGTGTCGCTGACCGAGGAAGGAAAGCTGTTCAAAGGGGAAGCGGAGAAGTTATTGCACCAGTTGGAGCGGAGTGTGGAAACTGTCCATTCGTTTGCGCAGGGATACCGGAAAAAATGGGTGCTGGCGATTTCGCCGCTGATGGCGGAGACGGTGTTGCCCTATCTTTTAAAATCGTTTACGAAACACCACCCGGATCTGGAACTGGTCATCCGGGTGGAAGAGTCGGAGAAAATAGCGGCGCTGGTGGAATCCGGGAAAGTCACTGCAGGCATATCCGCCTTGCGGCCAATGAGCCGGTTGCTGCACAGCGAAGTGGTGTATGAGGACAACCTTGTGTTCGTGGTGCCGACAGACGCATACGATGACGAGTCGGGTCCAGCGGTTTCAGCTGAAGGGATGCTGCACTCCCAGTATCTGTTCACGCATCACCATCCGGCATTCTGGGAGGAACTCTTAGTGAAATTGCGCTTGAAGATTCCGGGGCTGCGGACAATGAAAGTGACGCAGGCGCACATTGCGAAACGGTTCATCCAGGAAGGATTGGGTGTATCGTTTTTGCCAAAGTCGATGGTGCGCAGGGAATTGATGGAAGGCAGACTGTTGGAAGTGCCGTTTGAGCTGTTTTCATTGCCCACTGTCGCGACATACTTTATAAGTAAAGACATGGGGGCGCTCGAAAAAGAGTTTTTGGAAAGAATCCAGGCCGTCTATTTCAGTTAGGAGGAAAACAGTATGATTATTGACCAGCCGGGCGTGCATCTGCGTTTGTTGAAGCGGGAGGATTTCGAGGCATTATGGGCTTTGTATACACCGGAGATTTTTGAACACATGCTGACGAAAGTGGAGAACTTTGAGCAATTTTCAGGGTGGCTGGAAGCCGGATTGAATCAATCGAACGTGCTGTTGTTCGCAGTTGAAAAGCCGGACACCGGGGAAATTGTCGGCACGACGCGAATTCACGGAATCGACGAAGCAAATAAAAGCTGTGAAATCGGTGCGACTTTTTATGCGGAAGAAATGCAGGGCAGTGGTTTGAACAGCCGGGTGAAATACGCGCTGCTTGCTTATTGTTTTGAAGAGCGCGGAATGATTCGTGTGCAGTTTAAAACGGATAAAGACAATATTCGCTCGCAAAAAGCGCTCGAAGCTATAGGTGCCGTAAAGGAAGGGGTCATGCGCAATGAACGCATCCGGTCCACCGGCAAGCCGAGAGACGCCGTCGTCTATTCGATTATTGATGAGGAATGGCCGAAGGTGAAACAATTATTGATCCATAGAATGAATAAAAATACGTAATCTTGTGCGGTTGAGCCATGCGGTTGTTAACGGTTACAATAGGTTTAACTAAACAAGGGGGTATAAAAACATGAATAAATTAAATGTATCAATTATTGGTGTACCGATGGACCACGGACAAAATCGCCGCGGGGTAGATATGGGGCCGAGTGCAATCCGCTACGCAGGCGTGGTCGATCGCATTGAAAGCCTGGGCCATACTGTTACAGATGAAGGGGACATTCGAGTCGGCCACGCTGACGGAAAAATCGATACCGATACGAACCTTCGGAATATGACGGTCATCACGGAGGCAATGGAAGCATTGGGTGAGAAAGTCCATGCGGTTACGGAAACAGGCAACTTCCCGCTCGTACTTGGCGGAGACCATAGTATCGCAATCGGCACACTTGCCGGCATTTCACCAAACCATGAAAACTTGGGCGTCATCTGGTATGACGCGCATGCGGATATGAATACGAGCGACACTTCGCCGTCAGGGAATATCCACGGCATGCCGCTGGCAGCAAGCTTCGGCCACGGCCATGAGAAATTGACGCAAATCCGCGGATTTTCACCAAAAGTGAAACCGGAAAACATCGTCATCATTGGCGCGCGTTCTGTAGACCCGGGCGAACGCGAATTAATTCGTGAGCGGGGCATCAAAGTTTACAGTATGCACGAAATCGATAAGATGGGCATGGATTTTGTCATCGAAGATTCAATCCGTTATTTGAAGGAAGAACGCAAGACAGATGGCGTTCATTTATCACTTGACCTTGATGGTATCGATCCTCTTTACACGCCAGGCGTCGGCACGCCGGTTCCAGGCGGCATCAGCTACCGTGAAAGCCATTTGGCGATGGAGATGCTTCACGATTCCGGCATCATCACATCAGCGGAATTTGTGGAAGTCAATCCGATCTTGGACGAAAAAAACCGTACAGCAGACGTGGCAGTGGCCCTAATTGGTTCATTGCTCGGTGAAAAACTGCTTTAAGCAGGCGAAAAATCACTTTAAAACAGGCGAAAGCCTGTTTTTTTATTTGTCTTATAAAAATTACTGTGAGTTATGGAAGGGGCTATTAGTTATTTTGGGTGAAAACAAGATGGATTTATTTGGGTAATGTTTGATACCATAGAAAAGAGAAATAAAATGAAACCTTTCAATAAATCATCCGTATATAAAACATAGCCGCACAGGCAGAGGGAAATGAGATCATGGATGCGTTAGTGAACAAGAGAATAGCACAAGTCATTAAAGGCGACCAGAGCGCATTCGCGGAGATTGTGGAATTGTATCAGCACCAGCTGTATCAAGTTTGCTATCGTATGCTGGGCAATAAACACGAAGCTGAAGATATCGCTCAGGAAGCTTTTATGCGTGCTTATGTTAATATTCATACATTCGATCAGAATAGGAAATTCTCCACGTGGCTGTATCGTATTGCTACAAATTTGTGCATCGACCGGATCAGAAAGAAAAAGCCGGATTACCATCTCGATGCGGAAGTGCGTGGGGCAGAAGGCTTGAATATGTACTCGAGCATTGCAAATGACAATCAGCTTCCCGAGGATGAATTGGTGAAAATGGAAGTCCAGGAGCGGGTGCAGTATGAAATCAGCCGCTTGCCGGATAAGTACCGGGCAGCTATTGTATTAAAGTATATTGAAGAATTGCCGCTGGCTGAGATCAGCGAAATTCTGGATCTGCCGCTTGGGACTGTGAAAACACGTATACACCGCGGGCGGGAAGCCTTGCGGAAGCAATTAAGCAACTTGTAGGAGGCGAGCAGGATGAAGACGTGTCCGGATTACATCGTCCAGTATATGAACGATTATTTAGACGGTGACCTTGAACCATCCAAAGAACGGGTGTTGAAAGAAAATCTGGCGACCTGCCAAGATTGTCAGAAGACGTATCATGAATTGACCAAGACCATTGCATTTGTTCAGAGTGCATCCCATATAGAAGCACCAAAGGACTTTATAGAAGCCACAATGCGGAAACTGCCAAAACAGAATCAGCGGTCAGGTGCACAGCGCTGGTTCAAGCAGCATCCATTATTGACAGCTGCAGCCATCTTCTTTGTTATGATGAGTGCTGTGTTGTTCTCGGATTTCAATAATGATCAGCAATTTTCATTTACGAAGCAGCCGAATGTCGTAGTTGAAGGCAATACGGTGATTGTTCCGGAAGGCGAAGTAGTGATTGGTGACATCAAAGTGCGCAACGGGGATCTGCGGGTGGACGGAGAACTTCATGGCAATGTTACCGTCGTGAACGGCCAATACATGGCCTCGAGCGGAGTGATCACCGGTGAAGTGGAAGAAATCGATCAGATTTTCGAGTGGCTGTGGTATACCATTAAAAGTGGATTTAAAGACGCGGCCTCCATTTTCAGTAACGAGGATGAATTGGTCAACGATTAAAACCCGTCCCTTGAAGGGGCGGGTTTTTTGCTGTCCGGAATGGAGCGGCTGTTTTCGCTTTTCTTTAAAGGCAAGCAGTGGTTGAATATGCTATACTTATTTCATGCAGATGTAGAAAAGCGAGGGTTGCAGATGCCGTTTCTGGAGAATATTACTAACTTAACACCACTCGAACTTATTATCAATATTGCTGATATTTTATTAGTTTGGTTCGTTTTATATAAATTGATAACGATTATTAAAGGAACAAAAGCGGTTCAATTATTAAAAGGGATATTTGTTATCATCATCGCCCAATTGATCACGCAGGCATTGAATTTGCAGACACTTGGCTGGATTATGCAGGAAGTGCTCAATTGGGGTTTTCTTGCCATTATCATCATTTTTCAGCCCGAACTCAGGCGTGCGCTTGAACAATTGGGCCGTGGAAAGCTATTTTCCAGCAGCACGTTGAATGAAGAATCAGAGCGCAACCGACTGATTGAGGCAATGACGAAATCAGTCAGTTATATGGCGAAGCGGCGCATCGGCGCATTAATCTCCATTGAACGCGAAACTGGGTTGAGCGAGTATATCGAGACGGGAATTCCTTTGAACTCTGACATAACGTCAGAGTTGATGATAAACCTCTTTATCCCCAATACGCCTCTTCACGATGGAGCTGTTATTGTTCAGAAAAACAGAGTGGCGGCTGCGGCGTGCTATCTTCCGTTATCGGAAAGTCCGTTTATCTCCAAAGAACTGGGAACCCGCCACCGTGCAGCACTCGGAATCAGTGAAGTGACAGACGCTATCACGATTGTCGTGTCCGAAGAAACGGGCGCTATCAGTTTGACGGCGAATGGCGATCTCCACCGCAACTTGTCACTGGAAGACTTTGAAGTGAAACTCCGCCGCATTTGGTTCGGTGAACAGCAACAAAACCAAACTTCTTCCTGGTGGAACTGGAGGGGAAAAAAGAATGGATAAAATGATGGACAACCCCTGGTTTTTGAGGATTACTGCATTATTGCTCGCCCTTCTTATGTTCTTTACCGTTAAAGCGGAAGATGTAAACAATAATTCAGCGGCCACCAATACGATGACTGAGGTCATCGAAGACGTGCCGCTTGAAGTCTATTATGACGATACAAGTTTGATGGTCAGCGGTGTGCCGGCAACAGTTGATGTTCATATTACAGGGCCCAACAGCATGGTCCAGACAACGCAGCAGATCATGGATTTCACTGTGTTTGTGGACTTGCGCAATCTGGCGCTCGGGGAACATCGCATCCGGGTGCAGACCGAAAACATTTCTGAACAATTGGGTGTCCGGATCGATCCGACGTTCCTGAACGTAATGATCGAGGAACGGGTGACCCAGGAGTTTAAAATTGATGCCGAACTGAACGAACGCCTGCTCGCTGAAAACTATGTCCTGAAAAGCATAACGGCTGACCCGGACACAGTGACCGTAAGCGGTCCGAAAAGTGTCATTGATTCCATCAGCTTTGTTAAGGCGACGGTAACTGAAGAGCCGGGACTGGATGCTTCAGTGACAAGAGAAGCGAGAGTACGTGTCCTGGCGAATGATCTTACCAAGCTTGATAATGTGACGATCGAACCGGAAGTTGTGGAAGTGGAAGCGGTCATTGAAGAATACAGTAAAGAAGTTCCAATTTCCCTCGTGCAGACCGGTACCGCCCCTGAAGGGATTACGGTCGATGAGATTGAAACAGATGTCGACGTCGTCAAAATATACGGTCCACGGAATGTCGTCGATGCAATCGCAGAATACGAAGTGGAAGTAAATATCAGCGGAGTGTCTCTGACAGATACGGCGATCGAACTGGATCTCGCAGCTCCGGAAGGAACAAGTTCCGTAGATCCGGTTAGCATTATCGTGGATGCGGAGATCAGCGTGGATGAAACCGTGCTGATTCCGGAGAACATCAATTTTACGGATGCCGGATATGCCGGTTCTGAGAAAATGCTTGGAAGTTTGAGCTTGAGAAATTTTGTGGTATTTGTAGATGCAGCGGAAAAATTGGGCCAGCTTGAACTTGCGGCGCAGTCAAAGGACCGGAAGATGCTGATTGGCTGATTTCGCCTGTCAACGCGACCGTTAATATAAGATAGGAATTATTATCCGATAATTGTATTGGATTTAAGGAGAGAATAATAGCATGGGAAAATATTTTGGAACGGATGGGGTTCGCGGTGTTGCCAATAGCGAATTGACACCGGAACTTGCATTTAAATTAGGCCGCTTCGGCGGCTATGTGTTAACGAAAAGCTCGAAGGACAAACCGAAAGTTTTGATCGGCCGCGATACACGCATTTCAGGTGAGATGCTTGAAGGCGCCTTGGCTGCCGGTTTGTTGAGTGTCGGAGCGGAAGTTATGCGCCTTGGTGTCATCAGCACACCAGGGGTTTCTTATCTGACCCG
>DATHVZ010000016.1:0-32090 GCA_035461005.1 Planococcus sp. (in: firmicutes)
TGATGGCTGCCAGGATTTCCTGGACGTTATCGATGGCTACGTCGCCTTCCGCGTTATGGAAGACAAGAATGCCAGGTGTGCCCTGGTCGCCGGGAAAGTATTCCTTCAGTTTCTGGTCCGCGATGATCGACTGTGCGTCATCCGGCAGTGACTGGAAATTTGCCACTTTGTAATCGTTCAGCGTCGGACCCATGCTGAGCGCGATCATCACGACGAACCAAAGGACAATGGTAATCCACATCCCCCGTTTGGTTGAGACCCAATCGGTGATCGGGTTTAAGAATCTGTTCATTTATGCCACTCCTCTTTCTGTATCAAACTGTTTCCAATACAGCATAGCGGACGAATATAAATTGAATATCAATTTTTGGTGGCGGAGATATGAACGTTGGGGAGGGGCGTGTCATTGAAACAGATGTTCATTTCGATAATCACTTTTCGCGGACACCAAGAAAATATAATTAAATAAAACCCCTCTTATCCGTTTTAGTCTCATCCTATCGGGAATAGCAATACTAATACGAAAGAGGAGGGATTGGATTGGCAAGAGACAAGAACAAAGATGAACTGCAGACGCATCAGCGTGACTTGGAACTGAGACAAGAGGCACAGGACTATAAAGCAGATATCACCCTTTCCGCAGAAGAACTCCAGGGCACGGA
This sequence comes from Planococcus sp. (in: firmicutes), assembly GCA_035461005.1. Lineage (GTDB taxonomy): Bacteria > Bacillota > Bacilli > Bacillales_A > Planococcaceae > Planococcus. The sequence goes on from DATHVZ010000016.1 coordinate 663, forward strand.
TGACGATAAGAATGAGGATAAAAATAAAGAAAAGAAATAACATTAAATTCGATTTCCACCCGCATGCCGGAACTTCCGGTATGCGGGTTTTTGGGTGTTTGAATTTTTTCCGAACGTTAAATATGATTGAACTTTAAAGACCTTGCCACAGCCCTTTAAGGGTTTTGGCAAGGTCTTTTTTGTGAGATCTTAAGATATTCTTGGCCGTCTTTTTTGTCGGCAAGCGCAAAGCCGCCGGGCCAGAAGAATTTATTATTCCTCCCTTACGTCCAAACTGATTGGACGGATGAAGCCCCAAGGCGCAACATCGATGGTCACTTGAAGGTCAACGGCTTGTTCCAATTCGGGTCCGCGTCCCTGCTCCACGTAAAATTGTTCGAGCTGCGGAGCACTGATTTGTCTGCCATATGACCAGCCGCTGATGGCACCGAAGAACGGTTCGTCTTCAATGCGGTCAATGACGGCAAAGCCATCGGGACCTTCTTTCAAGGTGAAATAAACTGTGCCCTCGAAGGAACCGCCCTGTACATTCAAATCAGGATATTGCAACATGACGTATTCCCCGTAGAAAGGGTCAAACGGATCAAAAGGCTCTGCCCGCAAAGTGTATTGCTCTCCAAACCACGATGCGGCATAAAAAGCTGCGACGAGAATGACAACGAAAAGTGTCAAAAGGATCGGCAATAACCAGGCCTTTAATTTCATGTTACTGCACCTTCTTTCTTGCGATTCAGCCACCATGCGGCACCCGACAAAGCGAACAATAGAAGTGCACCGATCAGGAAGAACAGCGACATATCAAGCCGTTCCCATGCGTAGATGACGTAAATCACAAATTGGACGATAATGAAATAGACGAATCCCGGAGCGAGTGGCTGATCTTTTCTTTGGGCGATGATCAAGTATGCCAGCGCGCTCAATTCTGCGATAATCGCCAAAGCGATTGCCGTGTCATCAAACAGCAGAAAGCCCATTGCACCAAGAATGGAAATCCACATAATGCTCCTGAATTTCAGGAAAGTCAACGCCAGCACCGCAAGACCTGCAACGGCGAGTGCAATCGATTCCGTCCAGTTCAGATCGACCAGCGACAGATCCGTCTCTCCGCGGACCGCCAGATAGACTACAAGCATGACGGCGCCGAATATCAGGTAAAGCGGCGACAACAGGCGTTTTGTATCGACCGGCACGATAAACAGTAGAAGGACTAGGACGAAAAGCGTCCAAATCGGCCAAAACGGGCTGTGGTAAGTGACAAGATCCCACATCAGCAGGCCGGAGAAGAACAGCAGCATCCAACTGAAAATCTTCGGCGCGTCGTCTTTACTGAAATAGAACCAGGCAAGCGTAATCAAAACAAAGATGCTCCATTCAATCCAGCCCGTAAACGGTACGAAAGAACCCAGCGTGAATGCTCCGAAGACAAAGGCTATGATTGCGTAAGCCGCATGCCGCCAAAGGAAATAATGGGCGAGGGCAGCGATGAAAATAGCCCAAGGCAGCACGGAATTCGAAAGGTTAAAATGGAACGTCTGCGCGGTCACGAGAATACTTGCTCCGAACATGGCGAGACCGAGAAGCCTGAAAATCACCGGCTGCCCGAAATGTTTCTTTTCGGAAAAGTAGGCGAGTACGTAAAAAATCCACATCAACATAACGACCATAGCCACTTTTAACAACTCCGGTATTGCCTGCCAATTGGCTGCGATAAAACTGAATACCGCCAGGGCAAAGAAAATCAGCCCGATTACCAATAACAGTGGAACCTTCCTCTTTTGCGGCTGTCCTTTTTCAAACGACATAATTCGCTCAATTGCCGTTTGATCAATCAGCCCTTCATTGCGCCATTGCATCAATTTCCGTTCCAGATCCATCATGGCACCTCCTCAATCTTACATACATTATAATCCTTAATTGACAGAAATGACAGATAATTAATGAGGCAAATGGCATGATTTTTTATATAGCTGCGTGCCGTGAAAATGGACCTAAAAGGACTGGTATGGAGGGGGTTGTGTGAGAAATGGATTGTCTTCAATGCAATAAGGAAAACCAATTGATTTTGTAATCAATTGGTTTGAATAGAAGCGGGTTTAGTGAATTTTTTTTGGGAATGGGGCGTCATGCGCTGACGCCGTTTGCCCGGAAGCCTTTTAAACGCGCAACGAACCGCGGAACCCTCTGCTGGCGTAATAGGAATCAGCGCCGTTATGGTAGACAAAAACCTGGCCATAGCGGAAATCGCAAAAAAGGGCGCCGCCCAGTTTCCGTATCTCAGGGGGAGTCTCGATCCAACTAGAGGTCTTTTTATCAAACTCGCCGAACTTCTGCAACGTACGGAATTGTTCTTCCGTGAGAATTTCAATTCCCATGTCTGCCGCCATATCAAGCGCAGTAGTCTCCGGCTTGAATTTCTTCCGCGCTTCCCACGCCTCCCTGTCGTAGCAGACGCTCCGGCGGCCCTTTGGACTTTCCGGTGAACAGTCAAAAAAGACAATCTCATCCGTCCCTTTGTCGTATTCCACAACATCCGGTTCGCCGCCAGTTTCCTCCATCTCAAAAAGAGACTCCAAGTTCTCCGGGTTTGCCTCGAGCTTCGCCTGGACTTTTCCCCAGTCGACACCTTCGTGGCGGTTCATATTCTGTTCAAAGCGGCTTTTCAATTTGCCGAGCAATTCCTCTTTCTGTTCAGAAGATAATTCCTTTTTCACCATCGCAATTTCCTCCTTATTAAAAGATTCATCTTGGGATAAGTATATACAAAATGATAAGACTATTGGACATATTTAACTTTTTGAATGGCTGCTTTTTATACCCAAGGGAATTTTTCGCATACTAAAAGAGATATTTTAGTTCAAGCCGAAGAGATAGCTGCATTGCGAATCTGGGAAGATGCAGGGAATTCCTGTGAAATGGAGAAGTTCTTATATAGAAGGAAACTGCCAGAGTGGCAAGCCCGGAAGATTTCAGGATTAATGCGCGGCTGGAAAGGGTATTTTATTTTAAATAAACAATCCCCTACACAAAACGGGGAAAAAAATGAAGAGGAGAATGATGATGATGGAAATCTTAAAACGTTTCAGAGATATTATGACGAGCAATATTCATGCGATGCTGGACCAGGCGGAAGATCCGGAAAAAATGATTGACCAGTATTTACGTGATTTGAACAGTGACCTTGGCAAAGTGAAATCTGAAACGGCAGCGATTATGGCAGCGGAAAAACGCGAGCGCCGTGAACTGGCGGATGTGCAAGGAGAGATTGACGATATGCAGCGCTACGCGGTTAAAGCGCTGGAAGCCGGCAACGAAGACGACGCCCGGAAATTCCTGCAGCGAAAAGCGGAACTCACTGAGCGAGAACAGGGACTTCACACAGCAGTCGAGATGGCGGCAGCCAACACACAACAGATGCGTCAGATGCACGACAAGCTGGAAGAGGACATCGGTGAACTTGAGTCGCGCCGTGCAGAGCTGAAGGGCAAAGCTTCTGTCGCGAAAACGCAGAGCCGCATGAACGAATTCAGTTCTTCGATGGACGGAGCCGGTGAACGGATTTCGGCGTTTGACCAGATGGAAAAGAAAATCAACCAGCAGCTGGATGAGGCGAATGCCATGTCCGAGCTGAACAGGAGCTCAAGGGATTCTGTCCAGGACCTGACGAAAAAATACGATAGCGACACAAATGTGGAAGATGAGCTGAAGTCGCTGAAATCGGGCGTCAATGTCGATGATGAACTGGAAGCATTGAAATCCCAGGTCAAAAAAGGTGAGTAATGATTTATACCGAGACGATTAATCTTGCGCTGAAGGGAGAGGGACGGGTTGGTCATTCATTATAAATGCCCGAACTGCGGATCGGATATGGCATTCGACACCACCTCCGGTAAATTATCCTGCCCGAACTGCGGGCGGCAGGATGATATTGAAACGTTTCCGGAGGAAAATATCCTGCAGAAATTCGCTCCTGATGAAGCGAAGGAATATCATTGTGAAAATTGTGGAGCCGTGCTCCTGACGGAAGCCGAGACGACGGCGACCCATTGCAGCTTCTGCGGTGCGGCAGTGGTGCTCGCTGACCGCTTGACCGGAGACCTCGCCCCGGCGAAGGTGATCCCCTTCACGATCAGCAAAGACGAAGCTGTCGCGGCATTCCGAAAATGGACAAAAAACGGCCGGCTGACGCCGCGCGGCTTCACGAGCGGCGACCGCATCAAGAAAATGACCGGCATGTATGTGCCGTTTTGGCTCTATGACATCAATGGCGATGCGGAAGTATCAGCAATCGGCACGCGTGTGCGCACCTATCAGGTCGGCGATACAATTGTTACGGAAACCGACTTTTTCGACGTTTACCGGGAAATCGACCTGAGCTACCTGAAGGTACCGGCGGACGCCTCCGAAAAAATGGACGACGAGCTGATGGATAAGCTCGAGCCCTATGATTACAGCGACTTGAAGGATTTCCGGATGCCGTATCTTGCCGGCTACCTTGCCGAGAAATACGATTACGACGACGATGAACTGTTTTCACGCGTGCAATCGAAAATCGTGCCGTATATCGATTCCTTTATCGGCAGCACGGTGACCGGCTATTCCACGGTCAGCTACACCAATAAACAGATCAACGCCAATAAGAAAAAAGTGTACTATACTTTATTTCCCGTGTGGATGGTCTATTACGATTTCGAAAACAAGGAACATACTTTTGCGATGAATGGCCAGACCGGCAAAGTGGTCGGCAAGCCGCCAATTAGCGGCGGCAAGGTGGTCGCCTGGTTCAGCGGCATCGCCGTTTCGACATTTGCGGTATTGAAAGCCATCTCCTATATGGTGGGAGGTGTTCTTTGGTGAGCTTACTCAAATTGAGGCCGTTATTACTGGTTTTACTGCTTCCCATTCTGTTGCTGGTGAATGGGCCAATCGCCTTTGCTGAAATCGATCAGCATATATATGACGAGGCGGGGCTGCTGAGTGAGCAGGAAATCAATGACCTCGAGGCCTACGCGACTGAAAAGAGCCGCGAGCAAGGGGTGGATTTCCTGTTGCTGACCACGAACAGCACGGACGGTCAAGCGATTGAAACGTATATGGGTGACTTTTTTGACGACCTGGCAGACGCAAGCGGCCAGGAGGATGCCGTGGTGCTGACGATTGACATAGGCGGCCGCGAATTTTATGTGGCCGGTTTCGGTACGGCGGAAACACGCCTCGACAATGAACGCGTTGAACTGGTGCTCGACCGGGTCGAGCCTTATATGGTGGATGGACAGTACGCAGGCGCTTTCCGTGAAACAATTTCAACCGCTGACCGTTATATGGAATACCGCCCGGGCGTCAATCCCGAGAGCATCTTCCTGAAGACCTGGTTCCATGCAGCAGTAGCACTGCTCCTCGGTGGCATCATCGTCGGCACAATGCTTTATAATTCCGGTGGCCGGACCACAACGACAGCGGCGACTTATATCGACCGGGACAATACGCGTGTCACCAGAGATTCAGACCGTTTCCGCAATAAAACCGTCACCAGACGTAAAATTCCTAAAAAAGATAATAGCGGCGGTGGATTCGGAGGCGGCGGCATGACCGGCGGTGGCCGATCCTTCAGTGGAGGCGGCCGCGGTTTCTAGGAGCTAATCGAAATAAAGGAAGGACTGAACAAAATGGTGTTTTTCGGCAATCAATTTGCAGATGTAGTGGAATGGGAAGAATTCCGCGAAGACATGATTTTTTATAAATGGGCCAATAAAGAAGTCAAAAAAGGGAGCCGCCTGATCATCCGTCCCGGACAGGATGCGATTTTCCTCAATAACGGAAAAATCGAAGGTATTTTTGAAGAAGAGGGCGAATACGACATCGCATCCGAAATCGTTCCGTTCCTGTCGACATTGAAAGGTTTCCGTTTCGGCTTCAACAGCGGCATGCGCGTCGAAGTGCTGTTCGTCAACACGAAGGAATTTGTCGTCCGCTGGGGCACACAAAACCCAATCAATATTCCCGCGCCAGGGCTGCCGGGGGGCATGCCAATCCGGGCGAACGGAACGTTCCAGTTCAAGGTCAACGATTACATCAATCTTATCGACAAAATTGCAGGTGTGCGCACCAGTTATATGGTTGAAGATGTGAAAATCCGCATCACGGCGGTGCTGGATCAATTGCTGATGAAGTGGATTCCAAAAGAAGGCAAGGACATGTTCAATCTCCAGGCGAATGCCCACGACATTGCAAAAGGAATCCAGGACGATCTGGACATGCAGGTCATGGACAACGGCATGAAAATCACCGGCTTCCAGATTATGAGCTTTAATTATCCGAAGGAAATCCAGGATATGATCAATAAAAATGCGTCCCACGGCATGGTGGGCGATATCTCAAGGTACCAGCAGATGTCCGTTGCCGATGCGATGGGCAAATCGTCCGGATCCAATACCGCGTCCGATATGGCCGGTATGATGATGGGCATGAACATCGCGAAGGAAATGATGGGTGACCAGAAAGAATCGCGTGACAGCGGCGGAAACTCCGGAAAAGAAGTTTCCGGCTCTCGCTCTGAACCCGGTTCTGGTGATCAACCCCAATCCGGCGGTGAAAAAGCACCAAATTTCTGCCCGAACTGCGGCCAGAAAGTAGACGGCGCCAAATTCTGCCCGAACTGCGGTCAGAAACTGGCGTGAGTTGAGGAAATCATAGGAGTAGAATCCGCATCACCGGGTAAACTGTAAGTAAATCATTTTTACCAGGAGGGATATCGAATGCCAAGAAAAGGTACAGCAGGTCGAACACCCGAGAAGCAAGTCGGCGCCCCGGAATCTGGAATTGATCAAGTGATCAATAAAGCGAAAGATGCTTTTGACGGTGACAACGCAGCGAGTGCTTATGAAGAAGAAAAGGGCAGAGGGCAACAGAAAGACGCGAAAGAGTATTCCAAGAAAGTTGCCGACGAGCGTCCGAATAACGCCCGGAAAAATGAATAAGAAAAAGAAGTGAAGGAGCGTTTCCATTGGCCCATTGAGGTCAGCGGGAACGCTTCTGCTTTTGTTTCATAATCATTTTTTTGGATCGATTTTCATAACTATTGGAGAATCACTTGATATCACATCCACCACATGTTCAATGCATTCAAAGGAATAATGTGTGTATTCCTTTCTTGCTGGCGCATGCACCTTTTCTTTTCCACCAGCTCTGTTGCGGAAAAAATCCAGGTACATCGACTTTTCATAAATTCTGAAGGCACTTCCTTCATACATTTCATCTTTATTCAGACTTGTGAAATCATCAGCTACAACAGAATAGGCCGCGTATGTAGGAAAGACGATTTGAAAAGCTTCCACTGGACTATGCGGATAAAGGAGCAGATCGGTTTCATTCATGCTTCCGTGAACGGTAATTCTCAACTTCGTTTTCTCGGTCCGGGGCTCTTCGATTGCCTTAAAAGCCAATGTATAACCCGGTTCGTTCAAATAATCTTCTGTCTTCATTTACTGACCTCCCACTTATGTTTATTGATTAAATCGAGAAATTCGGTGGAATTCCTTTTTTATCCTATCAAATAAAAGTTTCCATGAGAATAAGAGGTTTTTTGAAAATAACAAATAACCCGCGGCCTGCTGAGCAGGCTGCGGGTTATTAGAAATTTATTACACAAATTAAGTGGCGATCAGCTTTTCTGAAGGAACGGCGGGGGAAATTGCTTACCGATCATAAAGGTCGCTTTGCCGATCATAAACCCATGTTTGCCGATCATTAAAGTTAATTTGCCGATCATAAAGCAGCCTGAGGCGATCATAAAATCACTTTTGCCGATCATAAACCCCCAAGCAGGCACAACATTCCCTGAAATCTACTGCCTCATGACCATAAAATCATAAGTTAAAGCTTCGTGAACTCCGGATCTGCGACTTTCACCAATTGCTTGCCGAGGTTTGTTCCCTCGAACAGCCCGAAAAATGCCTGCGGCGTGTTTTCGAAGCCTTCGACAATCGTTTCTTCGTATTTCAATTTGCCTTCCTGCAGCCATTTGCCAAGATCCGTGGCACCTGTTTTGAAATCGGCAGCGTAATCGCCGAGTGTGAAGCCTTTCATCATGGAGCTGGTCGTAATGAATTTCCACTGGATGCGCGGACCGATATCGCCGCCCGCTTTATTATAAGAAGAAATAGAGCCACATACAACAACGCGTGCGTTTCTGTTCAACTGCCAGATGACTTCGTCCGACACCTCACCGCCGACATTGTCGAAATAAATATCGACGCCGTCAGGCAAAGCCTTTTTCAAATCCTCTTTGAAGCTGTCAGCTTTGTAATTTACCGCGGCATCAAAGCCGAGTTCGTTGATCAAGTAATCGATTTTTTCCTGTGAACCGGCAATGCCGACTGCCCGCGCGCCTTTCAGTTTGGCAATCTGCCCTACAACGGAACCGACTGCTCCTGCAGCGCCGGAAACAACGACCGTTTCACCCGGCTGCGGTTTGCCGATATCCAAAAGTCCGAAATAGGCGGTCAGGCCGGTCAAGCCGAGAATGCCGAGGCGCGTCGTGATTGGCGCAACCGTTGGATCGACTTTCTGCACTTTGTCCGCTTTTGCGATGGTGTATTCCGCCCAGTTCAACGTGCCGTTGACGATATCGCCTTTATTCAGCAGGTCGGAGTTCGATTCGATGACTTCCGCCAGCACGCCTCCGGAAATCGCTTGGTTTAATTGGAACGGCGCAACATAGGATTTCACGTCCCGCATGCGGCCACGCATGTATGGATCGACGGAAAGATACAATGTTTTCAACAGTACTTCGCCTTCTCCAGGTGATGCGATTTCTTTTTCAACAAAAGCGAAATTGTCGCTGGTAGGCGTACCTTCCGGACGATTTGCCAGTTGAATCTCTTTATATGTTTTCGGTGTCATGTAAATTCCTCCTAAAAGTTTTATTCGCAAAAAGCGTACCATTGCCAAAGAATGGAATCAAAAATTAAAGTCCGCCAAGCTAGTATTCTTGTAGTCGATTGGAGGCTATGCTATTTTAAAATAACTAAACCCATAGGAAAAGAGGAACTTATATGAACCCGGAATTCCAGCCTTTATTCAAAGAAATCATTTTGCCGAACGGTGTCGTACTGAACGACCGTTTGGGCGTTGCGCCGATGACTACATACTCAGGAAACCCCGATGGATCGGTATCGGACGAGGAGCTTACCTATTATCGCCGCCGTGCAAACATCGGCAGCTTGTACATCTCGGCATGTATCGCCGTTTCCGAAAATGGCATTGCCTTTCCGAACCAGTTTGTCGGTTTCACCGATGCCGTGATGCCGCGATTGAAACAAATGGCAACCGAGATGAAATCGGGTGGCAATAAAGCCATCCTGCAAATTCAGCACGGTGGACGCCAGGGCCAGCCGGCTTTGATCAAAGCGAATGAAACCGTTGCTCCGAGTGCGGTTGAAGGGCCAACAGGCAAACCAACGCCGCGCGCATTGACGACGGACGAAATCACAGCCATCATCTTCGACTTTGGCGAAACAACGCGCCGGGCAATCGAAGCCGGTTTTGACGGCGTGGAAATCCACGGCGCCAATACGTACCTGATTCAGCAATTCGTGTCGGAAATCACGAACCGCCGCGACGACGAGTGGGGCGGCAGCCTGGAAAATCGCCTGAAATTCCCGGTGGCTGTTCTCGCGGAAGTGAAACGGGTGGCAGCGGAATATGCGGACGATCAATTTATCATCGGCTACCGTTTGTCGGCGGAAGAATACAATGAAGACGTTGCCGGCTACACGATCAACGAAACGAAAGTATTGACCGAAGGGTTGATCGCTGGCGGCATCCATTACCTCCATGTATCGCTATTGGATTTCCAAAAACTGCCTCATGACGACCAAGGGGAAGGCAGCATCGTTGAAATCCTCTCAGAACAAATTGCAGGCCGTGTGGCGTTTGTCGCAGTCGGCAGTGTGAAAACGCCGGAAGATGCAGTTGCCGCTCTCCAAGAAGGCGCGGACATTGTCGTCATGGGACGCCAGGTGCTGATTGATCCGGAATGGACCGACAAAGTGAAACAGGGCAAAGAATCCGAAATCAATCCAAGCATACCAAAGGAAATGGTCGGCAAGCTCGATATGCCGGCGTTAATGTGGGAAAAGATCGGTGCTTATAAAATGGTGAAAGAAGAACAGGAAGTAAAAGTTTAAAGGGCTCGCTTCGAATTCCCTCAAATGGAACAGCAAAGCTCCCGGACCAAAGTTGGTCCGGGAGCTTTTTTCAATTTCCTTAAGTGTCTGCTGTTTCACTTCTGATGCTTGCGGTGGAGGAGGTAGAAATGGAACGATGAAAAGGATATGGGGTTTATTAAAATCCCAAATTCGCTTACAGTAAAAGAAAGAAACAGTTGCAGAGGATGAAACCGATGAAAGTTTTTGCTTCGCACGATGAACAGATTACGATACTCCAGAACCGCGGCCTGCAGGTGCCGGACAAGGCGGCGGCGCGGCGCATCCTGTCGCGTGAAAATTATTACGCGCTGATCGACGGCTATAAGGAGCCATTCCTGGAACGCGATGAGCGGCTGAATCCGTACGGGCTGGAGCAGTTTCAAGCGGGTACCGAGTTCGGCCATATTTATGCGCTGTACCGCTTTGACCGGGAGCTCCGCATGCTGATGCTCAATGAATTGCTGAAGTTCGAGAAGAACATCAAGTCGAAAGTGGCGTACCGCTTTTCGGAAAAGTTCAGGGAGACGGACAGTTTCCTGGAAGCGGGCAATTACAGCCTGGACAAAGACCGCCATCATGAGCGCGACCGCATCATTTCGACGCTCTATAATCTGATCAAAAGCCATAAGAAACGCGACCGGGTGAAATATCCCGCCATCCGTGAGTTTTTCGACAAGCATCGCAACTTGCCGTTGTGGGTGCTCGTCAATTTCCTGTCGCTTGGCCAGGTCACCAATTTTTACTCAGTGATCGATGACGAGCTGCGGGAACGCATTGCCAAAGATTTTGCCGATGAGTTCAGCGAGGAATGGGAGCCGCTGCAATTGCAGGCGAGTGAGCTGGACGCGGTTTTGCGCATTGCGTTTCCGTACCGCAACAAGTCCGCGCACGAAGAAGTGCTGTACCGATACCGTTTGTCACATCCGGAAGATCTCAAAGGCGTCGACGCAATGCTGCGCTTATCGGCAGGAAGCCTCGGCAAAGGAACCGTTTACTCGATGGTCAGTCTGCTTCGCTTAGTGCTTGCGAAAGAAGAGTATGAAGTGTTTGCTGCAGAACTGGAGCGGCTGATGGGGGAATTGAAGGCTGCGCTGCCGGGCCGCGCATATGGCGTAATTATGCGGGATACCGGGTTTCGGGAGAATTAGGTAGAGGATCTGTGGTCACTGAATACGGTTGAGATTCGATGAGCGGTTTTGGATAGTCTATGATCACTTATCAGCATTCGATGAGCGGTTTAGCGGATTCTATGATCACTCGGCAGATTCTTGCGAACAAATCCAACCGAGCGAATGAATTGAAAAAGCAGGCTCCGCACATCAGCGGAGCCTGCTTTAATTTCTTATCGGGTCAACCGGCTTCCGGAAACTCTGTCTCGACTTTTTCGGTCACTTTCTCGATGATCGTTTCATTGTAAAGCAAATCCTCATCCAGCAGGATCATATAGCCTTCCAGCGGCGAATCTGAATTGATCAGCTCGTATGCTTCGAGATAAGCTTCCAGATCGTAATAGGCAAAGTCCACATCCTCATCCTCCTGCATTTCTGCATCGGCTTCTTTGATGAATGCCAACGATTTCTCCGGATCGATGAGCACATACAATTCGGCAAGCGTCGTCAGGTCATCGATGCGGTAGTCCGGATCGCCATTTTCAAGGCGGCCTTCCATGAAACGGATCGCTCTATCGAATTGGTCCTGCATCAGATAAAGGTCTGTCTGCATCCAGGACAGCTGATGGAGGTCCTCTTCGGATGCGTTCTCCGTCAGCTCACCAATGATTTTTTCAGCCTCCGAAAAGTCTTCATTCTCCAACGCTTCGAATGCCGCGTCGTATTGCTCCTGTTCCGCAGTGCTTTCCTCAATCATGTCATCCAGGAAGGTTTCCTGGAAGTCGGCGAGTTGCATGCCGGTCGCCTCTTCCAGCATGCCGTAAAATTCACTCGGCATCTTTGCCGAAAGGAAAGTTGGCAATAGCTCCTCTCCGAATTCATTGACCAGCGATTCGACCGCCAAATAACTTTGAATGTATGGATCAAAGTTCCGCGTATAGGAATTGTGGAAAGCAAAATCATAGTCCAATTGCTTGAAGTCGATAATTTTGACATCCTCAAGCTCATACCAGTTGCTGGTTTCGCCGGCCAGGTAATCGGCCACCCCTTCTTCAAACCACAGCGGAAGGCGGGTTGGGGATAAATCATTTCTCTCGGCGTACAGATGGCTTTGGTGGTGGGTGTACTCATGAAGCAGGATGATATCCCATGAATAATCATTCGGAACGATATGGATTTCCTGGCTGTAATAATCATAATAGCCCATTGCATCCTCGTAGCCGGAAGCATCCGACAGCGTATCGAAATCATCGTGGAATACGACGGTCAGGCTTCCGGCTTCTTCATTGCCAAAAAAGTCAGCAATCCGGTCTCTTTCCTCCTGCAGGAACTCATCGATTTTATCCACCTCGTCCTCCGTTGAAGAAGTGAAGGAATAAACAACGCCGTTCTTCTCGATGGTGCCGGTTGTGTTGGGGTTTGAACCGTTATTCCAAAGGGCCGAAACAAGCATTTCCGTCTTTTCGATTGCAGTGTAGTTTTTCGTGATTTCCCTGATTTCCAACAGCGTGTTGGCCGCGGCGAACAAGCCGATCGCCGAGCTGAGGTAAACCGTCAGAATGAGCAGGCTGGCGACTTCCATGCGCGACTTGAGCCGAAGGTGTGCAAGGTGGCCGATTTGAATCCCGTAAAGGCTGAACGCCAGCATGGCAACGCAAAACACGAGCAGCAGGAACCCAATCATAAGCCCGAGCAGCAGCCCCTGACTGAATATGAGCCAATAGCTCCCGATGCTGAATCCAAGAAACAAAACGGATAAAATTAAAATTTTCAATAAAGATTTCATGTCGTCCTCCACTTTCCATATGAATTATTTAAAACAAAATCTGCCGAATGAAAAAACAGGGGGTGGCTGACTGCAGCTTCAACTTGCTTTTTCGCATCGGGCTGGAGGTTATCAACTTGTCTGCAAATGTAATGGCTTATAGATAGTAGCTTGGAAGTTTTCTATATATTAACATTTAAAGGTCTTGGAATATATCTAATTTTTGTATGTATTTAGTCTCGATTTAAGAATCAGTAAACCGGATATCCTTGTCACCTGTATTTCTGCAAGCCTGCCCAGCAGCGTTTCGACATTCTTTTTATAATCTCCCAGTATTTAGGTCATAAAAAAACTAATTGTTCTTTACGTTACCTTATGCTAGGATTTGGGTAACAAATAAATTGCGCACTGGGGGAGCCGCTTTTGGGCTGAGACAAGCATTGCTTGGACCCTTCGAACCTGATCTGGATTATGCCGGCGGAGGGAAGTGGTGAATGCATGCCTTATATGATGCCACCACTCTGCACTGCTGTCCTGTTCCAGGAAGCTGTGTATTTTTTTGTGCAAAAAAAGGGGGAGAAGCTATGGCAGAGACGTGGGGATTCATCGATTCGGGCCACGGCAGTCCGGCGTTTAATATGGCCTTGGATGAATTGATGCTCGAATGGCTGAGCAAAGGGGAAATCGGTCCGACAATCCGCTTTTATGGCTGGTCGCCGGCAGGAATTTCAATCGGCCGGTTCCAGGACGCCGAAAAAAAAATCGACTTTCAGCAGGCGGCAACTTACGGCGTAGACATCGTCCGGCGGCAGACAGGCGGACGCGCGGTGCTGCACGATCAGGAATTGACCTATAGCGCTGTGGTGCCGGAAACGCATCCTGCTATGCCGCGTTCCGTCAAAGAAGCCTATCTCGTCATATCAAAAGGGCTGTTGGAAGGCTTCCGGGAACTCGGTATCAGCGCGGAATTCGCCATCCCCGAACTATCTCGGGAAAAGACCGATTCGGCTGTTTGTTTTGATAAGTCTTCCTGGTACGAGCTGATTGTTGACGGCAAAAAAGCAGCCGGAAGCGCGCAGATGAGGAAAAAAGGCATTATTTTGCAGCACGGCTCGATTCCAATCGAAATCGACAGTGTGAAATTATTTGATTTATTCAGCTACCCGTCCATTGAAATAAAACACAGGGCACGGGAGGCTTTTAAAGGGAAAGCCATCGCCATCAACGAGGCAGTGGACCGGCCATGTGATTTTGATAGTGTGAAAGCCGCGTTCAAGAGCGGTTTCGAGAAAGGGCTCGGCATCGAATTGGAAACGTTGACGCTGTCGGAAGCGCAATTGGTGGAAATCGACAGGCTGGCGGAAACGAAGTACAAAAATCTTGATTGGAATTATTCTACTGAAAAATAGGGGGCTTTATAATGACAAAACAGGAAGAATACATTCGAAAACCGGATTGGCTGAAGGTGAAAATCAATACGAACGAATCGTTCACGAGCTTGAAGAAATTGATGCGCGAGAAAAACCTCAACACCGTGTGCGAAGAAGCCCGATGCCCGAATATCCATGAATGCTGGAGCGAGCGCAAAACGGCTACATTCATGATTCTCGGGGATACCTGCACAAGAGGCTGCCGGTTTTGCGCCGTCAAAACCGGCTTGCCGAACGAACTCGATTTAGGTGAACCCGAACGCGTTGCCGAATCCGTCGAAATCATGGGCTTGAAGCATGTCGTCGTCACAGCGGTTGCCCGTGACGATCTGGCCGACGGCGGCGCTGCCGTTTTCGCCGAAACCGTACGCGCCATCAGAAGGAGAATACCTGCCACGACCGTTGAAATTCTGCCGTCCGATATGAAAGGGGATTACGAAAGCCTCCATACGTTGATGGACAGTGCACCGGATATTTTCAACCACAATATCGAAACGGTCAGACGCCTGACGAAACGCGTGCGCGCCCGCGCGATGTACGACCGCTCGCTGCAATTGCTCGAGCGGGTCAAGGAAATTGCGCCGAACACACCGACCAAATCGAGCATCATGGTCGGACTCGGGGAAACGAAAGAAGAAATTATCGAGACGATGGATGATCTTCGCGCGCACAACGTCGACATCATGGCAATCGGCCAGTACCTGCAGCCGACCAAAAAGCATCTGAATGTCGAGCGCTATTACCATCCGGATGAATTCGCCGAACTGAAAGAAATCGCGCTGTCCAAAGGTTTCAGCCATTGTGAAGCGGGTCCGATGGTGCGCTCTTCCTACCACGCCGACGAACAGGTCAACGCGACATCGGCACAGCGCCGCATCAATTATATGAAAGGCTACGAGTCTCAGGGCAAGGAGCTTGAAGGGGAAATATTTTAGGGTTTGATATAGGAGGAGCCTTCGCGCATGCGGGGCTTTTTTTTTTAACGGGTTTCCAATGATGAGGAACCCCCTGGAAATGCCCCAGCGCAAATAAACCCAGATCAGCGCAAATAAATTTCGTTCTGCGCAAACAAATCCGATTCTGCGCAAATAAACTCCAATCTGCGCAAATAAATTTATCCAGCTCTCTGCAACAGCAGTGGTTCGCTTGTGGTCTTGTTATAACCCGAAATCTCCACAGGATTGAATCAAAATTCGCCGATTCAATGCTAAAGGTATTTGTGCAAGCCCCGGTAAATCTCCACAATTTCATCCAGCTTCATCCGCACGAGTCCGCTCGAGGAAGGGGCGACAAATTCAGCGATGCCCGGGATAACCGGGTCGGATTGCTCGCCCCACGAAATCACGCGCTTTTTGCTGTATTGCTGGTAGACGCCTTTGCCGACAAAGCAGACGGCTTCAGGCTGATAACGCTGGATCTTCTTCTTTAGTTTTTCCGCGCCTCTTCTGTATTCATCCTTCGAAATCTCTGCCGCTTCTTTTGTCGGGCGGGCAACAATGTTTGTCAGGCCAAACCCGAGATCCAGCAATTTGCTGTTTTCTTCCGGCAGGAATTTCCGCGGCGTCAAACCGGCTTCATGGAGGATTTTCCAGAAACGGTTATTCGGGTTCGCATAATGCCAGCCGGTTTCAGACGAGCGGATACTCGGGTTGAAGCCGACAAACAGGATATTCAAATCCGTTTTCAGGTGATCGGAAATCGGTTCCATATATTATCAAAAACCCTCCATCTGTGAATAGTTTCTTTGCTATTATCTTACACGATTGTGAGAGGTGGGAAACTTAAAATGAATGAATCGGCTATTTTAGAGAAAATCTGAAAGAGGAAAAATAGAGGTGGGCTGATCCATTGAAAAAAAGAGAACGGAATTGACTCTCAACCAAAAAAAGACAATAAAAAATCCCGCTTGCCCAAAATTTTTCTGGAAGGCGGGATTTCCGATTTTATTTTTCGGTTTCAGGCTCCACTGAAATTTGCCATTCGATGCCGAAGCGGTCAGTTACGCTGCCATATAGCGGACTCCAGAAAGTTTCCTGCAGCTCCATGGCGATTTCGCCGCCTTCAGCCAGCTTGCCGAAAAGGGTTCTTGCCTCTTCTATATCACCGGTTGTAATTGTCAGTGAAATATTATTGCCAGACTGAAGAGAAGGCATTCCCATTCCGGGAGGCACGTCCGAAATCATAAAGGATTGGCCATTCTTCAAAATGATTTCCGCATTCATGACCATGTCTTTCGCTTCTTCGGGGAGGTCGCCCATATCCATATCAGAACCGTGGGCCTCGCCGTATGTCACCATTCCGGACAATTCAGCATTCAGAACATCCGTGTAGAAATGGGCAGCTTGCTGTCCTTGCCCGTCAAAATTCAAGTAGGGGAAAATTTTTGTAATCATGATAGACCTTCTTTCTCAAAAATATTTTTGAGCATTCAATTATTCCTTCAGTCTCCTTTCCTCAGAATTCATCGTATGTCACTTACAGTATATCAATTATTTATTATAATAAAACGAAATATTATTAATTTTAAATTTAATCTGAAAAGAAATTTAAAAAACAAAAAAGCGCTGTCCATCCAATAAAATCTCTATTTTCATTTCATTCTTTAGAATTTAAAGATTCTCAATATCAACGGGTTCAATAACTTCAGCCGGCTCAAAACCAAAAATTTTGCTGTAGAAATAAAACTCGCCGTCGATGGATCGTTTGATATTCTCGGCTTTGCGGAAGCCATGGCCCTCACCTTCAAATTCGAGGTAGGCGACAGGCATCCCTTTTTTTCGCAGCGCTTCGACCATCGGCACTGCCTGATTCGGCGGCACAACTTTATCATCAAGCCCCTGGAAGAAAATCACCGGACAGGACAGCCTGTCAGTGAAGTGGAGCGGGGAGCGTTCGAAAAAGACCTGCTTTTGTTCCGGATAAGGCGCGATGAGCCCGTGAAGATAATGGGATTCGAATTTATGCGTTTCCCGGACAAAGCTTTCCAAATCACTCAAACCGAAATGGCTGGCACCTGCATGGTAGACGTCCGTGAATACGAGAGAGGCGAGGGTCGTGTAGCCGCCGGCCGAACCGCCGGAAATGGCAATGCGTGTGCTGTCCACATCCCCGCGTTCAATCAGATAGCGGACAGCATTCGCGCAATCCTCCACATCGACGATGCCCCATTGGCCTCTCAGCCGTTCTCGGTAGTCACGGCCGTAGCCGGTGGAGCCGCCGTAATTCACATCCACCAGCGCAAAGCCGCGGCTCGTCCAATATTGCTTCCTCAAATTCAATGCGGAGGAAGTGGCGCTGACCGGTCCGCCGTGTACATGCACAAGCAGCGGCGGCTTGTCACCGTGCGGTGCTGCAAAATCCGGATTGTTCGGTGCGTAATATAGAGCATGGGCGGTTTGGTGGTTTGCAGTCGGAAATTCGATCGCTTCAGGTTGGGATAGATAATCGGTATCCAGCGAGCTTCCGGAGGAAATCCGGACATCTTCGATTTCGTTCGCAGTCAATTCCATTACGGCAACCCGCGGAAATTCCGTCGGGGACGCGGCGATAAACGCGACCTCTGTTCCGTTTGATCGGATGGAAGAAAACGACGTGAAACGGGTCGTAATCGGATTCAGGCGGCCATTCCAGACATCGACACTGGCGAGCTGCCTCATGCCGTGCTGCGAATAAGAAGCGATGATCGTATTTTCATCAACGAAGCAATAATCCGATTTCCCCAATACGGAACTATGTGACCCGAACTCCGCCTTTACCGGGCAGACTTCTTCTTTCCGGCTGCCAAAGCAGCGCATCAGATTCCACCAATTGCTGTGGTCGGACAGAAAATAAAGCGTGCCTTCGGGTGACCAGGCGGGCTGGACAATCGAGACGCCGGAACCCCCCGCAAGCTTGAGGGGGTTTGTAATTGTACCGTCATCTCCAATTTCAGCCACCCACAACTCGGATTCATCCCACGGCATATGGGGGTGATTCCATGTCAGATAGGCGAGGTGCTTGGCATCCGGACTGATTCTCGGGTTGGAATAGAAATCATTGCCCGACACGACAATCTTTTCATCGCTGCCATCAGGATTCATCGCAACGATAGCCGTTTCCGGCGTGAGGGCTGATTTTGTATGGTCTTCCCGGACCCAGTAAAGGCGGTTGTTCAACCGGTCGCTGCCCGCATCCGCATAGCGATGGTGCGAGTCGTTTGTTATGGCGTGTGGTGGATTTTTACCGTCTTTTACGTACAGAAGATTATCTTCGAAATTCGAGAAATAGATGCGTTCTCCATTGACGGCGAACGGCGCGCCGCCATACTCATGGACCCGCGTGCGGACATTGAAGGGTGCCGGCGTCTGTTCAACAGCTTCCCCGGTTGGTGTTTTTTTCATGATCCGACTGCGGCCGCCTTCGGAAGGAAGCGCTTCAAGCCAATAAAGATTTTCGCCTTCAAATATGACGTCTTCGAGTGCAACGGCATCCTGCAATATCAAATCAGTGGAGATCGGTGACTTCCAGCTGCCGAACGGTGCGATTTTTCTGTTCATGCGAAAACCCTCCTGTTCAATTTATGTAAGTTTATCTTAACAGGTGAAGTGTCGGAATTGTTGGGAATTTTGATGCGCTGCGATATAGTGCGTGGAATTCGGTTCCTTTTGTGATGGGGAATCAGCGATGTGACAGTGGTCCAAATTAAGACTTTGAGAGCTTGTGAGAACTCAAAAGTTATATTGAAAAAACTTATGAAATAAATGGTAAATTTCATAATAAAATACTTACAACAAAAGTTTAATTTAGTATAATATACTCATTAAATATAATTAAACTGAAAAAATAAAAAACGAGGAGATGGAACGAATGGATTTTTCATCAGAGTTATTTGGAATTCTTTTAAGTGAGTTATGGCCTATTTTCATGACATACATACTGCCGATTTCAATATGGATGCTTATTCCAGCAATTATCCTCAGACTTATCTTCCAAAGTCAGCTTTCATTTCAGCTTGGTGCATTGATCGGCCTGACTCTCTGTTTTTCTATTGGACCTTTTTAGTATGCAGCGAAGAAATTGAAATAGCATTTTCTTCAAAAAAAGCTCCCGAATCGCTTCGGAAGCATCGATACAAAATCCGTTCTTAATATCTTTTTCCGTGTTTTCTCTGGAAATCTTCTTCGGAAGAAAGGAGATAAATAATTCCTTCGATGATGCCGATTACCGCAGGAATGCCCGTCCAAAAGAAAAGAAGATAAATCAGGCCTACGCCCGGTTTGCCCAAGTAGAACTTATGGGCGCCAAAATCCCCGAGGAAAATGGCCAGCAAACCTGCCGCTAATTTGTTTTTCATGCCGATCATCCTTTCTGCTTATAAAGGATGTTTTCCCGAATTAGCGAATAGTTAATCTGTATGAAGCGATTCATTTACAATCTAAGCGGTTTCAACTGGAAAGGAGAAAGCAATGCATTTCAATAAAGTGATGAGCATGAACCAATTTATTCCTCGTGAGAATTTTGTGTTGGAGTGGCTGAAGCAAGCCGGCGCAACATTAACTACTTCCTCAACCTAATGGGAATTGCATGGATAAGTGCTGAGTGATAAATGTTGAAATGAATGGAGGAGACAGAATGGATTTAAAGACTGTTTTATTTGTTGTGCTGGAGCAATATGCCGACTGGGAAGCGGCGGCAATCGCTGCTGCTTTAAACGAGGATCCGGAGGAAGGTGCAAAGAAATTCATCGTCAAAACAGTGACGTTGGACGGGGAGCCGGTGACTTCAATAGGAGGGTTTAAAGTCCTGCCGGATTATTCTGTGGAAACTGCACCGGAGGATTTTGCTGGACTCGTATTGATCGGCGGCGATTCTTGGAGGAAAGGCGAAAGCCGCAAAGTAATCGAATTGGTGGAAAAAGCGCAGGCCCAAGACGTTGTGGTTGCGGCCATTTGTGATGCCACAGTGTTTATAGGCATGCACGGCAAGCTGAACAATTCTCAGCACACAAGCAATCACCTGCCAGAATTGAAAGAAGCGGCCGGCAGCAATTACACTGCGGAAGAATATTATCGGGAGCAGCAGGCAGTCAGAGATGGCAAGCTAATCACCGCCAATGGTTCGGCGTATTTGGAGTTCGGCAAAGAAGTTCTTTACGCTTTGAACGCTGCGTCTGAAGAGGAAATCGAAGAATGGTACAGCTTTTTCAAATTGGGTTATCATGAATTCATGAAGGAAAAGAATGGAGGAGAATCATGAACAGGTTAATGAAAAAACGTATGAAAGCTATTGCCATCGATACGGCCATCACAATGGGCGCCGTTGCTCTACTGGAACCTTTGGTACGGAACAAACTGAAGAACAAGGCAGTGTATGATGCTGTCGCCCCGTCCCTTATTTTCTGGGGATTGGAATATGCGCAGATGCGCATGAGCGGACAGACCATCGGACACAAAGTTGCGGGTATCGTCATCGATACAACCGACGGCAGCGAAATGACATCCACCCAGATTCTGAAAAGGCTGGTGCACCGTGATTTCATCAGTACGATCTCTTACTTGAGAGACCGGGAAAAATACGATTTCTACGAAGGCACCAAATTGCCGCATGATCTTTACGCGGACACAGTGGTTAAGGAATATCTAAAATAAAAAATGTATGCAACGTAATGAAAAGGAAGCCATTCGCCGAGCGAATGGCTTCCTTTATAATTTTGCGGCTTATAGTCGGTGAAGGTTTCCCAATAAATTGGCCTAGGCTACTGCAATGTCGGCGCCAGGCCGGATGAAAAGATGGTGAATGGCAGCTGCCTGCCCAGGATTTTATTCGACTGTGTGTTCGGTTTCCGCTTCAAACTGCGGGCCTTCCTGCGGCGTCAGCCAGGCTTTAATCTGATAGACGCCGGATTCCAGCTCCAATGGCGGGATTTCAAACTCGTACTCAAGTTTATCGCCCGGCTCCAGCGTCTCCTCGCCAAGTGCCTGCGTATACATACTTACTGCCGATTCGCGGTGCAGTTCCTCGCCGGCCTCATTGGAAATCGTGAAATCATAGCGCTGTCCGCTTGTGAAATTGAATGTCATCGATTCGTCCGTCTGATTGTTGACTGTGTAGCGATAAAGGTTATTGTCCATTTGTTCAATCAATGCTGTCACCTCATCTTCTACGACTCCATCGGACGAGCCGTTGTCCTTATCCGGTTCTCCCGAATCCGATGTTCCACATGCTGCCAAAAATAATGCCAATGCCAATAATATGAATGCCGCTATACCTTTGCTTGCTTTCATAGCTGATCCCCCCAGTCTGATAAAATCTTCTGTTGCTGGTGTATTTTCTTATCAATTAGAACGCATGACCGGCCAAAAAGTTACAGTTAAGAAAGAATAATAGCCCGGCAGGCCTTTCTTCCGTATAATAAGCATACATCAAAGGAGGTTTGCCCCTTGTCTGAAATGCTGAATGATTTAACAACCGCCATTACCAATAAAACCAAATGCCTCGCCTCAAGCACCGTGATCATGCTGAAATACATGGCAATGATCCTCGTGCCTCTTTATATACTGTATCTCATTTTGAATTGAGACAACGAAATGTCTGGAATTAAAAATAATCCAGGGAAAAAGCGATGCTTATTCCCTGGATTATTTTTTATATTTCAATTATCTCATCACGTAATTGACGCAAGGTGAATTGTTCGTACCGATTCCTTGATCATCGCGTTAAACTCTTCATCTGATTGGCTGGCGTTCAAGCCTTCTGACAAGCCTCTCGAGAAGCTGGCGATCAAACCTTCATTGGCTGCCAGTTTCATGTTGGCTTCGTCGCGGGAATAGCCGCCGGAAAGGGCGACGACCCGGACAACGCGCGGGTGTTTGATCAATTCCTTATAAAAATTATCAACGCTTGGAATCGACAGCTTGAGCATGACGTTTTGGGCGTCGTTCAATTTATTTAAATGATCCAGAAGCTCCTTTTTGAGGATTTCTTCGGACTGGGCTTTGTCTTCGCTGTGGATATTGACTTCCGGTTCGATGATCGGCACCAGTCCGGCTGCCAGAATCTGTTTCGCCACTTCAAACTGCTGTTCGACCACTTTTTTGATGCCGTCCGGATTGGCTTTATTGATCACAGAACGCATTTTCGTACCGAATACATTGCGCTCGTTGGCACGTTTCAGCAGATCATCCAAACCGGGATTCGGTTTCATCAGCTGAACGCCGTCGGCTTCGTCCGCCAGCCCTTTGTCGACTTTCAGGAAAGGCACGACGCCTTTCTGTTCCCAAAGATAATCCGGAGTGTACTGCCCTTCGACTTTCCGGTCCATCGTCTGTTCAAACAGGATAGCGCCGAGAATCGACTCGGAGTTGAAGGCGGGTGCTGTCATGACGCGTGTGCGCATTTCATGGATCAGGTCATACATTTCATCTTCGTTCGAATAAGAATCTTCCGAGACACCATATTGTGCCAAGGCTTTTGGTGTACTGCCGCCACTCTGGTCGAGCGCTGCAATAAACCCTTGTCCATTTTTCACGAGTTCAAATTGTTGTTGATTCATTTTCCCAGCTCCTTTGATTAGTTTGAGAGAAACAGAAGTGAAACGTAAAAACTCTTCACAGAATATTGTACCAATAAATAGGGGATTCATCAAAAGTGAATTGTAGCCTTTATTTTCGTAAAAGGCAGGTATGGCTGCGGCGAAAGAAGGGTATTGGATAGAAATGGAACCGATGGCCCGCAAAAACGTTCAGTTTACTAATAAAGTTTACAGGAGGCAGCCATGCGAAAATTTTATCTGCTTTTATTCGTAGGAATGATCGTGTCATTGATAGCGGGTTGTTCGGGTGAGTCGGAACAGGGGGACGCGTCAGAAACGTCTATCAAAGTGACCAACAGTTCCGACCAGCAAATCACTTCCATTGAATTGAAGCTGTACCAGAATGATATGGTCCAGGCATCCCCGACCGCCATGAATGCGGACGAATCGCTGATTGTCATGGGGGAGGAAATCGAATTTGAAATCCTTACACAGGACGTGAATTTTGATGAGCCCGTGGTCATTGAAGCGGTGGCGATGATCAACGGAGTGGAAGTGTCGGCTGGTAAAACAGCACCGAAGCAGCTCGTTCAGGGGGAAAGCTATCAGTTTGAACTGGCGCGTGACCCGGAAATGCAATTCCGCGAAATACAGGAGGATTGACTGGATAGAATAGGGGCAGTCCAATTTTAAAGCCATCGAAGATTTTCTTCGATGGCTTTTCCGTGCTTATCATTCATGTGCCGCAATACGTTTTAAACGCACGCGCTTCTTCTTCAGTTGGGCCATCAGCATATTGGAGCTGCTCATCGGTGTGGGCATAGGGATTTTTCACTGCCTCAACCAATTTCTCGGTCAGGCTGTAATCCTGCTGCTTGACTGCCGCCTCAATCGCTTCTTCAACGCGGTGGTTGCGGGGGATGATGGCCGGATTGCTGCTGCGCATCAGTTGATGGGAAGCTTCCGTGTTTTCTGCTTGCCCGTCCAAACGCGATTTCCAGGCGCTGTACCATTCCGCGAACCCGTCTTTGCCAGCGAGCGGTGTATCTTCCGGTTTGTCGAACGTCAGTGCGCGGAACGTATTTGTATAATCCGCCTTATTGTCGTGCATCAGTTTCAGCAGATCATCAATGAGCGCGTCATCGCCGTCTTCGTTGCCGAATAAACCGAGTTTCGGTTTCATACCGGCTGTCCAGAACTCCTGAAATTGATTGCTGAAATTGCCCAGCGCTTCCTGAGCCAGTCCGACTGCCACTTCCTGATCCTTATCGATCAATGGCAGCAGCGTCTCCGCGAAGCGGGCAAGGTTCCAGCCGGTGATTTTCGGCTGGTTGCTGTAAGAATAGCGGCCATAATGGTCGATTGAGCTGAATACACGGCTGGGCTCGTACGTATCGAGAAACGCGCAGGGACCGTAATCAATCGTTTCGCCGCTAATCGTCATATTGTCGGTGTTCATGACACCGTGAATAAAACCGGCCAGCTGCCATTTTGCAACAAGCTGCGCCTGACGTGCAATAACATTTTTTAATAACTCGAGATATGGACTATCGTGGGTTTTGACGGACGGGTAATGGCGGTTGATCGAATAATCCGCAAGAGCTTTCAGTTCTTCAAAAGTTCCCCACTGGGCAGCGTATTGGAACGTCCCGAAACGGAGATGGCTCGACGCAACGCGCGTCAGCACGGCGCCGGGCAGAAAACTTTCGCGCACAACCGGAACGCCTGTCAGAACAACGGCCAGGCTGCGGCTCGTCGGAATTCCGAGCCCGTGCATCGCTTCGCTGATGATATACTCCCGCAGCATTGGCCCAAGTGCCGCGCGGCCATCGCCGCCACGGGAATAAGCGGTCTTGCCGGATCCTTTCAATTGAATGTCAAAGCGCTGTCCGTCCGGAGTCAGTTGTTCCCCGAGCAGCACAGCACGGCCGTCGCCAAGCATCGTGAAGTTGCCGAATTGATGGCCGGCATACGCCTGGGCAATCGGTTCCGCGCCTTCCGGCAGTTCCGTGCCGGACAGGATGCTCGCGCCAGTTTCGGATTTTAAAAGATCCGCGTCAAGTCCGAGCGCTTTGGCCAGGTCTTCATTGAAAATTGCCAGTTCCGGCGTGCGGGCCGGTTCCGGGTCCGTCTTCGTAAAGAATTTCTCCGGCAGGCGTGCGTAACTATTATCGAAATTCCAGCCGACCGCTGGAATGTTGGTAGTGTTTTTCATAGGATCACCTTTTCTTTAGACATATTTTCAATGGCTGTTGGCAATAAAAACTTTCTTCTTATATGAATACCCGTTTTGGGCGAGTGAAAAAATTGGTGGCCGCAACTAAATCTTGAAAACGCGCAACTAAAAATAAACTATTAGAAAATAATGGGGATCTAAAAGGGGATATCATACTGCCCGCACCCCAAACATTCACTCAGCCCCCGAATTCAAACTTCACACCGGTCAACTCTTCCGACACCTGCCACAGACGCTCGGCGACCGCCGGATCAAGCGCTGACGGATGCGGCGTTTCGAGAACGGGGTAGCCTTTGCGGCGCCCGGCTCCGTCCGGACCAATGTATTCGCCGCCTTTCAAGTCCGGTTCAGTCGCCGCGTAAACGGTTGCGAGGGCTCCGATGGCCGGCGGCTGCAAATAATATTTATTGGCCAGGTTGCGCAGGAACAGCGGCGCATCCCTGTTGCCGAGCTTGAATATATTCGTACCCGAAACCCCCGGATGGCAGACGACGCTGATTGTCTGTGAACCATGCTCTTTCAGGCGGCGGTCGAGTTCAAGCGCAAACAGCATATTGGCCAGCTTGCTTTGGTTATAAAATTGTTTCGCTTTATAGCCTTTGGAACCGTCCAGATTGTCAAAGTCAATGGTTCCCCGGCTATGCGCAAGGCTGCCGATTGTCACGATACGCGAATCCGGTGTTTTATCCAGCAGCGGCAGCAGCAGAGCGGTCAGGGCGAAATGGCCAAGGTGATTGCTGCCGAATTGCATTTCAAAACCATCCGTGGTTTTTGAATAAGGCGGCATTAAGACACCGGCGTTGTTAATCAGCAGATGGAGCGAATCAAAATCACGCAGGATCCCTTCGGCAAATGACCGAATGCTGACCAGATCGGCAACATCAAGCATCCGTATTTCAACAGTCGCTTGCGGATGAAGGGAGAGGATTTCTTTGCGGGCAGCGGCACCTTTCACTTCATTGCGCACGGCCAGAATGATTCTCATGCCTTTGCCGGCAAGAACTTTTGCCGCTTCCAGGCCAATGCCGCTATTGCCTCCCGTAATGATTGCTGTTTTTCCGGCTAATGCTTGTAGCTTCATTTTTTCAGCTCCCGTTTTCTGGTGTATATTCAAATGGTAGCTGAAAATCACCAAGGTCACAAAGGATTAATGCCCCGGCGGATGTTTTGTACAATCTTTAAAGGGAAAACAGGGGTATACTGTTAAATAAAGGGGACATGTGAATTATGAATTATAAAAATATTACAGTTGCCGGAAGCGGCGTGCTTGGAAGCCAGATTGCTTTCCAATCGGCTTTTAAAGGATTTGAGGTTGCCGTATACGACATCAACGAGGAAGCCATCGGCAAATCGAAGGAACGCATGGTAAAACTGAAAGAGAACTATAAGAATGACCTGAAAGCGACAGATGCGGAAGTGGATGCTGCCTATGACCGGCTGGCATTCCATACAGACCTTTCACAGGCTGTAACGCAGGCGGATCTTGTGATTGAAGCAATTCCTGAAGTTATAGATATCAAAGTGGATTTTTATCAGAAACTGAGCAAAGTAGCACCGGAGAAAACTGTTTTCGTGACGAACTCGTCGACTTTATTGCCAAGCCAATTTGCTGATGCGACCGGCCGTCCGGAAAAATTCCTGGCATTGCATTTCGCCAATACGATTTGGATCAATAATACCGCTGAAGTGATGAAGCATCCGGGGACGGATATGAAAATCTTCGACGAGATCATCGACTTTGCAAAAGCGATCGGAATGGTGGCCTTGCCATTGTACAAAGAGCAACCCGGCTATATCCTGAATTCCCTGCTCGTGCCGTTCCTTGAAGCTGCGGAATTATTGCTCGTCAAAGAAGTTGCGGATGTGCAGACCGTCGATAAGACATGGATGATCGCAACAGGCGCACCGCTTGGGCCATTCGCAATTCTGGACGTTGTCGGCATCCGCACGGCGCACAATATTGTGAAAGCAAAAGCCGCTGCGACAGGCAGAGAGGATTTCGTGAAGCTGGCGGAAATGCTGCAGACCGAATACCTCGACAAAGGCAAAATCGGCCGTGAATCCGGTGAAGGTTTCTATAAATATCCGAACCCGGCATTTGCCGAACCCGATTTCCTGAAAAACTAAGCAGGAAATAAAATCGAGAACAATCTGAAGTGAAAGGCAGGGAAGACATTATCTTCTCTGCCTTTATCTCTGGAAAAAATTATTCCAGAAAGATTTGTTCCAGTGCATTTTCATGAATGATCAAGTTTGAAAACCTTAATATTTCCAGGTGAACGGTGCAATCGAGAGAAATATCATTCGTGGTGCAGCCCAATAGGAAAGCAGCTGCTTTGGGGGATGCAAATACTCGTAAGGGAATCTTGAATCAAGCGGGCTTGAAAATTGTTTTATGACGGAATTCTCTGTAAAATTGATAGTGTAAACATGAAAGGCAGAGGTTTTCGATGACCGTTTTGGATTGGATATTTACAGCAATAGCTGGTGTGTGGATCTTTGAATTTGTGCTGTTCCGCAACCGTGGGACTGGCGAAGAAGATCCCGTGGAAAAGCGCTCGTTCCTGGTAATTCTTGCCGCGCTTTCGGGTACCATAGCGACAGCTTACATTGTCGGAGAAATGAAGGCGTTCGAGCAGGCAATGCCATGGCTGAAAGCGATAGGCATCTTGTTTTTTGCGGGAGGTGTATTTCTCAGGTATTGGGGAATCCTCCATTTGAAAGCACAGTTCACCCGCCACGTTACGGTGAGGAAAGGTGACGGGATTGTCAGCACGGGACCTTACCGGAAATTGCGGCATCCGCTGTACACAGGATTATTATTGATCGCCATCGGCATGGCGCTGTTTTTCCAAAGCATCGCCGTAGCGGTTATCGGTGGAGCATTGGTCGGATGGGCACTTGCCAGAAGGATGGATAGTGAAGAAGCGATGCTGATTGGGGAATTTGGAGAAGAATACCAGGAATGGATGAAGCGCCGGGCGAGGCTCATTCCATTTATCTACTAATCGAAAGTGAGGGGTCTTTGTGGAGGAACTTCCATACGGGATCAGCGGGTTTTATAATTCGGACGAATCAAAGCCACCGGAAATGGATGTCAATAAATATAAGAAATTGTGCATCGAGTTTGCACGGAAACTTGGTGGGGAATTGCTGGAATTTACCGATTCCCTGTATCCTGCAAATTTTCATAAGGCTCGTTTCACATTACCGACGAAAGATATTTGTCTTGTCATGAATAAACATTATCCGCTGCTTGCATTTGCAAATACAGTGGAAGAAATGAAAATCAGGTTCATCGATTATCCGGAAGAATCGAAGGCAGTGCCAGAAGAATACTCCGTCCTGACTGCCGAAACACTGGAAGCCAGAGTACCGGAGAATTTTGCCGAACTGCCGGGAAATAAGATGAACAAAGGCGAAATTGAAAAGGTAAACTACTGGAAGCCGGAAACGATCGGCCAGATCGTCTTCAATTTTTGGGACTAGTGAAACATTGTTCTGTTGATGGAAATTACCATCTTGCAGAGTTGGATGGAGCAGAAAGCATGGGTTAGCGGGACAGGACTTTGCAGGATTGTCGACGGCAAGGTGAAGAGGCTCGAAGGGGCAGGGTACACTTTTTTTATAAAATGAAACGCCACTTCAGTCTGAGCAGAGGTGGCGTTTCATTTTTTATGGAATGATCGAGTTTATTTTAATTCAAACAATTTCTCTGCCGCTTTTGCCAAGTGCGTAATAGACGCCATGCTGAAGGCTTTGGAGACACTCGAATTTTTTCAGGTTACTTTTCGTTTGAATCATTACCATCGCCAGTTCAGGCGATACGCCGACCAGGATGGTTTCGATGCCGAGCAGACGGGCTGCGGCTCCCAGTTTGTCGATGAGCATCGCGGTATGTTCGGAAATATGTTTATGAAGTCCCGTCAGATCGAGCAGCAGGAATTGGGCCTGGTGTTTCGGCAATTCGCTTAATGTATGGAAGATCAGATCTTCCGAGCGATCCTCGTCATAGCTGCCGATCATTGGCACGACGACGATCTTTTCCAATACAGGAATGATTGGAGAGGAAAGTTCTTTGACAAGGCTCTGGAGCATTTGGGTCTTATCATCGACCATCCGTTCAAGCTTTTTGATTTGCATCGCTTCCTGTTTTCTGGACATTTCGTGGATATTGGATTGCACCGTCACATCAGATGGATAATACTCGACGATGCTGTAAGGAATCTCGTCATTTTGGTATTGTACCGTTTTATACCAGAAGTTTGTACCGAAAAGTCCGGTCAGAACTCCGGCATAATGGGAAGGCACGAATATTCCTTCCAGGCCCCTCTGTTTGCGCAGGTTCATTTTATATTCCCAGTCATCCTGGATGTGGAGTGTGAAATGCTTCGCTGCTTCATCCATCTTAACAATTTTCACTTTTCCCCAGCCAGCAGGCGCATATGTATTGGAAATCCATTCAACCACGTTGGATGTGTTGATGTTCTTTCTGTCCAGAAATCCTTCCCCGACAATGATGCCCTGACGGAAACCGGTTGTTTCCAAAACAAGCTTCGCCGCTTCAACCCCTGAGATTTCCCGGATGGAGTCGAAAAATGTTTCCATCGCTGAGACCCAAAACAGGACAACGTCGCCGCCTTCAAATAATACTTCCCCCGTTTCCAAATCCCATTTCAATTCCACATCGCCGACTGTAATCTGCTTTTTCATAATGGCTGTTCCTCCGATTTGCTGCTATTTCACATTTATACCGCATTAATCCCAGTTAATTTATGAATAATCTTGTTGATACTGTATCTTATTCCCTGAAAGGTCTGGATTTATGCACGTTGAAAACTAAAAATTTGTGTACTTAAACTTACTGGACTTTTTGAAGGTACTCCAATCTTCAGCGTCGAATAAAGAGGGGACGGAAATTGTTGCGTGAGGGATGAAAACACTGCTGCAAAGGAGGAGGAAAGATTTTTGCAAGGTTTGAACAAAATAAGGAGGCAATAGCAGATGGATAAGAAAATCCAGAAAATAACGCCGAATTTTTGGTTCAATACGAATGCGGAAGATGCGGTGAATTTTTACGTTTCCATTTTCAAGGACGCGAGTATCGGTCGAACAACCCGGTATTCAGGCGAGGGCCGGGAAGTCCACGGCATGGAGAAAGGCACTGTGATGACTATTGAATTTCAGCTCGAAGGCCAACAATATCTCGCGCTGAATGGAGGCGGAGAATTCGAATTCAATGAATCAATTTCGTTTATCGTCAATTGCGATTCACAGGAGGAAGTGGATTATTACTGGGACAAATTGACCGAAGGCGGAGATGAATCAGCGCAGGTATGCGGCTGGCTGAAAGATAAATTCGGCGTGTCCTGGCAAGTGGTACCGAGGGAACTTGACGATATGATGGTGGATGGCGACCAGGAAAGAGTCGACCGCATTATGAAATCCTTATTGCAGATGAAGAAACTGGATCTCAACGAATTACGGAAAGCTTATGTCGGGGAATAGATACAGAATTTTAACAGCAAAAGGCGGCACATTCCGGACGGGAATGTGCCGCTTTTTCTAGTGTTTATTCGTTCAACTTTCTTCTTCAACCAGGTGGCTGAGGTAGCCATAACCTTCTGCTTCCATTTCATCGGCCGGGATGAACAGGAGGGCTGCGCTGTTCATGCAATAGCGGAGGCCGCCTCTGTCTTTTGGACCGTCATCAAAGACGTGGCCGAGATGGCTGTCGCCGGCACGGCTGCGGATTTCGGTGCGCTTGAAAAAGCCGCTTCTGTCTTCGTGTTCAGTGACGACCGCAGGATCGATGGGTTTCGTAAAGCTCGGCCAGCCCGTCTCCGAATCGTATTGATCGGCGGAAGAAAACAGTGGTTCGCCGGTCGTAATGTCTACATAGATACCGGGTTCATAATTATCCCAGTATTCATTGGAGTAAGCAGTTTCGGTAGCGTCTTCCTGTGTGACATTATATTGGACTTCCGTCAATTTCTCTTTCAGCTCTTCATCACTTGGTTTCGGGTACGCGGCAGGATCGATCAGGGATGGAATTTCCTGATCTTCGAGCGAATCAAATTCGATGTGGCAATAGCCGTCCGGATTTTTCTCGAGATAATCCTGGTGATATTCTTCGGCCAGGTAATAATGTTCCAACGGTTCAATTTCTGTCAC
>DATHVZ010000017.1:0-3184 GCA_035461005.1 Planococcus sp. (in: firmicutes)
TACACAAGGCCCGGTTGCCGGCCAGGTGGTTTACTCCTCGGGGAGCCGCACCGCCACGTTCACTCCGGACGCTCCTCTGGATGAGGGGCAGAGCTATACCGTCACGTTGACGAATGCCGTGAAAGACCAGAGTGGGCAAACCTTGCTGAACGCTCCCGTCACCTGGACCTTCCGATTTTCCAACGTACTCTTCCTGTATCTCCCGGCGATCCAGCGCTAACAGCAATAAAACTGAAAGGCGCTAAGAGAACAGGATTAAGGGGCTGCCCGAAGGTCTGGGCAGCCCCACGCTGTTTAATTTGGGTTGTTTTTTGCAAGTATTATCATTTTTGTAAACTCAATAGCGCCAAAAACTAACGAAATAGGAAATCGGTACGGTTGTGCGTGTGCAAAACCATCGCTATAATGGGATAGACAAACGACCAGGGTGAAACACCACTGCCATGTCGCTGGCGACGGCGAGCCCAGAATACCCACCAATCAAAGAAAATTTAAATACGGGTTTTTTACCGCGATATCGAAAAACGGTAGCACTCCAAAAAACGGTGGTTGAAGGTTGATAAAAAGAGAGTCCTGTGGCATTCTAGCGGTTACCACACCCTAGAGCAAACCACATGGACCCTCAAACACAATTCTGCCCGAATATGGCCTGCCCCGCAAGGGGTAAAACCGGCGAAAAGAATATCATCATTCACAGCCGGAAACCTGCACGTTACAAATGCAAAGTATGTGACCGAACCTTCTCATCCAAAGTTGCTACGCCTTTTCATCGCTTGCATCACTCACCCGAGTTGGTCACCTGCGTGATGACCTTGATTGCCTTTGGCTGCCCGGTGCAAGCCATCGTCGCTGCTTATGATCTGGATGAGCGCACGGTGATGGCCTGGCAGCTTCGAGTGGGCGAACACTGCCAACGAGTTCACACGCACCTGGTTCAGCGTCCTCGGGATTTGATCCATGTGCAACTCGATGAAATCCGGGTCAAAGCTCAGGGCCAGGTGCTTTGGTTAGCGATGGCAATTATGGTCAGCACCCGGCTTTGGCTGGGAGCCGCCGTCAGCCAACACCGGGACAAAGGGCTGATCGGCGAGGTCGTCCAACTCATTCGGGATACTGCTCTGGCTCGCCCGCTGCTGATCTGTGTGGATGGACTGCGCAGCTACATCTCAGCCATCCAGGCTGCTTTCCGCAGTCCACTACCTGTCCGAACCAAAGGCCGTCGCAGAATGATCGCCTGGCCGGACATCCACATTGGACGGGTGATCAAACAGTACCAGGGCAAACGCGTGGTAGACGTTATCCGCACAATGGCGCAAGGCTCGGAAAAAGCAGCCAAGGCGTTGCTGGCCCAAAGTCGGGGCGGGATGAAGCTCAATACTGCTTACATCGAGCGGCTGAATGCCACCTTCCGATCTCGCCTGGCCAGCCTGGCTCGCCGCAGTCGAGCCTTACTCAAGAACCCGGAGACGCTCACACCCCTGGTATATTTGATGGGCAGTGTTTACAACTTCTGTAGCGAGCATAAGAGCTTACGTTTGAAGCTGTGGGTCGGCGAACGGGGTTACCGTTGGGTGCAGCGCACCCCAGCGATGGCCGCCGGGATCACCGATCACTGTTGGCGTGTTAAGGAGCTACTTCAGTTTCGAGTGCCAATTCCGGCCTGGGAGCCACCCAAGCACCGTGGCAAGCGTTCCGCAGCCGAAAAGGCGCTCATAGAAAGGTGGTGTTCATGACCACCGTATTGTGTGGAGCTACCCTTGTCTTCAATCATTGAATCAATTAAATCCAAATAACGGTATGCCCCCGGCTTAATTAAAGCTGGTACTTCCTGACCCTGTTCAGCTATGATTGCCATCATTTCGCTCATCTGATCCGCTAATTTGTAGAGAAGATGCACCTTCTCACTTGGCAGCTGATGATGCGGTATATCTCTTAACAGAAGGATACTTTCCCGGCCGAGAAAATGCTGGGCTTTTACAATCGAATCAATTAGAAGAGGTAATAACTCCATCTTTTCTGCCCAAGGAGAGCGAAAGGCTTTCTTGGCAGTGATCATTAGCATCATCCAGAAGAAACTAATGAAATGGATGGGGCGTTCAATGATTTCCTTACTCGCAGGTCGACCAGGAAACTGAATTGGCTGATCTTTATGGATCAAACCAACTCTATCGAAAAGTAATCGGACCTGACCAGAAATATAAGCCAGCGCTTGCGGCTGCCAGTACCAGTCGACAATGTGTGGTGCAACTGGAGTATCATAACAAGTCATCAGGTAGGCCCCACCCTCTGGCGCATTCTGCGGGGCTTCTAAAAAGAGGACAGGATTACCGATATGAGAGGTAACCTGACGAGGTTGTGCAATGATATTGTCGATATGATCATCATCCACAACAACCCAGAGATCGATATCGCTCAATGCGTCTTCATCTCCCCTTCCAATTGAGCCAAACAGCCACGCAGCCTTCACTCTTGGATCTCTTTCCAGCACCTCAGAGGTGGTTCTAAGAAGTTGGTTCCGTTCTTCGAGATAATGATCAAGTAGAGCAATTGATTTCATAGTTCTTTGAAAGCAAGTTAATACTGTAATATACCAATTCTAGTACCAAGTTAGAGACTTCACCTGGGATAAACTTGGATTTGCGACAAATCAAGCTCAACAAGGAGAAGTCCCGATGGATAGTTTAGTCGAATTGTTCGTCCATGTCGATGATTTTTGCCAAGCGTTTCTGCCTAAACTGGAACAGCATCTGCTTCAGAACGGAGCGATCCAACGCCGCCGAGAGCGATCGCTGTCCTTAAGAGAAGTGATGACGATCCTGATCCACTTCCATCAATCCCATTACCGCAACTTCAAGGCATACTACTGCGAGCACGTCTTGCTTCACTTATGCAGGGAGTTTCCCGGTCTGGATCAGCAACACTCGTTTTGTGGATTTCATTCCTTCGGCACTGATCCCGCTGTGCGCTTACTTCCAACAGACCTGCCGGGGTGATTGCACCGGCGTTTCCTTCCTTGACTCGACTTCCCTGGAAGTGTGCCTCACGCAACGGATTGCCTCTCATAAAGTGTTTTCTGGCTTGGCCGCCAGGGGTAAGACCTCAACCGGCTGGTTTTTTGGTTTCAAGTTGCACTTGGTGATCAACGACCGAGGTGATTTGCTCAATGTGCTGCTCACGCCTGGTA
>DATHVZ010000018.1:0-8609 GCA_035461005.1 Planococcus sp. (in: firmicutes)
CAGGTACGTAAACGTTCCGTCATTCTTGATCAGGACGCGGTCTTTGTCATCGCCGAATGTGGTCGAGCGGAACCAGGTTGCGCCCCCCTCTTCATAGATGTGGCCATTGGCGCGCAGTTTGTCCAAAGCGATTTGGATTTCGCCTTTTTCATACAACGACGTTTCAGAGAACCATTCGTCGAATTCGACGCGGAAATCCGCCAGATCTTTCTGCAGTTTTGCGAGTTCCACTTCGAGCCCGTGCCTGCGGAATTCCGCGTAGCGCTCTTCGTGGCTCATGTGGAGGAATTTATCGCCGTGTTCAGCGACAAGACCTTTTGCGATATCGATGATGTCCTGGCCGCGGTAACCGTCTTCCGGCATGCTTTCGCCTTTGCCCAATTCCTCGAAATAACGCCCTTCAATGGACAGCGCCAGGTTGTTGATCTGGTTGCCGGCGTCGTTGATGTAGTATTCGCGGGACACGTCGTAACCCGCCATATCCAAAACGTTGCACAGCGAATCGCCGACTGATGAGCCGCGCGCGTGGCCAAGGTGAAGGTCGCCTGTCGGGTTTGCCGATACGAATTCGACCTGGATCTTTTCGCCGCCGCCGGAATTGGTGCGTCCGTAATTTTCCTTTTGCTCCAAAACCGTTTTCACAACGTCCAGCAGATAATCTTTTTTGATGGTGATATTGATGAATCCCGGACCGGCAATTTCGATTTTCTCGATATTCGCCGATTCCTTGTCCAGATTGGCCAGAATCGCTTCGGCAATCACTTTTGGTGCTTTTCGTGCCACTTTCGTCAATTGCATCGCAATATTCGTGGCGTAATCCCCATTCAGTTTATCTTTCGGTGCTTCCAGGTGGACTTCCACCGGATCCGTTGTTAATTCCGCTTTTTGCACAGCTTCCGCGATCGCCAATTTAATGGCATGCTGAACTTTTTCAACTGCATTCATTTTGTAGCCTCCATAAATTGAATTTCCATTTCGTACTCGCCGGCATGATCGGCACCGAGTGCCAAATCATAACGGACTTTAAAATGACTGTCGCCCACCGATAATTCGTGAGCGGTCGTCGTCAGCATGAACGATCCCTGCTCATTCGTCAGGTTTCCAGTCTGCTCTTTATGCAATAAAAACGGTAGCCTCATCTGAAGGCCGCCGCTCCTCATGATCACAGCTTCTTCTTCATTGAATTTCACAATGGTGCGAATTTCAAGCTCATCCTGCTGCTCGCGGTATTGAAGATATTGGCGGTTGTTTTTTTCCGTCAAAGTCCCGCTGGCCCGCAGTGTCATCACTTGATCGTCCATATCCGGCTGGCGGATGGTCGTCGTCAGTCTGATATCCACTGATTTTTCCATTTCTGCCGCCTCCCCGTTTGTTGATAACCTTTATATTATAGCGCGAGAGAAGCGGGTTTATCAATTAATTGTTTATCAGCGATTTTTGGCGGTTTATCAGCGATTCTTTATGGTTTATCAGCGATTTTTTTCAATTTATCAGCGATTTCTGAGTGTTTATCAGCGATTTTTCAATTTATCGTCGATTTTCGAGAGTTTATCGTCGATTTTTTCCGGTTTATCGTCGATTTTAAGTCGTTTATCGTCGATTCCCAATAAAACCCTCAAAAAAGCCGACCAAAATTTTGGCCGGCTTCATTTTGTTTCTACTTTACCTTAGTGTCCAGACTCCAGCGGCCCAGCTCTTCGGGTCATAAGCCAGCCTAGCTATGCGGCAAAGGACGCCGCTCCGCTATTCTGTCTTATGCCTTTCAGAGCTTAACGGGCGCTATCGCTTTTCTTTATTTTACCCATCCTAAAATCATCTCACGCATCAACTTGCTCGCTGTATTCGCTGTCTGGTCGGAATGGTCGTAAACGGGTGCCAATTCAACGAGGTCGAATCCGACAACGTTGACGCCGGACGCCGCAATGGCGTGGATCGATGCCAGCAGTTCGCGGGACGTGATGCCGCCTGCATCGACTGTGCCGGTGCCTGGCGCATGCGCCGGATCCAAGACATCCATGTCGATCGTGACATAGACATTGCGTCCTGCAAGCGTCGGCAGCACTTTTTTCAACGGCTCCAGAACTTCGAATTTCGACAAATGCATGCCCTGCTCTTTCGCCCATTCGAATTCTTCTTTCATTCCCGAACGGATGCCAAATGAATATACGTTTTTCGGTCCGATAAGATCCGCAATTTTGCGGATCGGCGTCGAATGCGAATATTCTTCGCCTTCGTAATTTTCGCGGAGATCCGTGTGCGCGTCAAAATGGATGATCGCCAGGTCGTCGTATTTGCTGGCAACAGCTTTCATGACCGGAAGCGACACCAAATGCTCGCCGCCCATGCCCATCGGAATTTTATTGTCTATCAATAAAGTATGAACGTAGGTTTCAATTTCAAGCAGCGATTTTTCCGGATTGCCGAATGGCAACGGAATATCGCCTGCATCAAAGAATTTCACTTCGTGCAGTTCGCGGTCAAGGTACGGACTGTATTCTTCCAGCCCGATCGACACTTCACGGATTTTGTTCGGGCCAAAACGGGAACCGGGACGGTAGCTGACGGTCCAGTCCATCGGCATGCCGTATAACACCGCTTTTGACTCATCGTAATTCGGGTGGCTTCCAATGAACACTTTGCCTGAATAGGTTTCGTCAAATCTCATTTTATTCGCCTGCCATATCTTTCACGAATTTAGGGAGCGCAAACGCCGCGTTGTGCAGCTCTTTCGTGTAATATTTTGTGTCGATATCATGGAAACGTTCAGCCGGCACAGCGAGCGGATCGTATTTCTTCGAACCGATTGTGAATGCCCACAGACCGCTCGGGTATGTTGGAATATTTGCCAAATACAATTTCGTAATCGGGAAGATTTCCCGAACATCGCTCTGCACCTGTTTGATCAAATCGCCTTTGAACCAAGGATTGTCAGACTGCGCCACGAAAATGCCGTCGTCTTTGAGCGCTTTTGAAATGCCGGCATAAAAGCCTTTGGAGAATAGATTCACAGCCGGGCCAACCGGTTCAGTCGAATCGACCATAATGACGTCGTATTCGTTGTCCGATTTCGCAATGTGCATGAAGCCGTCGCCCACAATCACTTCCACGCGTGCATCTTCAAGGCCTGACGCAATCGTTGGCAGGAATTTCTTCGAGTACTCGATCACTTTGCCGTCGATATCGACCAGTGTCGCTTTCTTCACAGAAGGGTGTTTCAGGATTTCGCGGAT
Organism: Planococcus sp. (in: firmicutes); assembly: GCA_035461005.1. GTDB lineage: Bacteria > Bacillota > Bacilli > Bacillales_A > Planococcaceae > Planococcus. Next base: position 3,231 of record DATHVZ010000018.1, read on the forward strand.
CACGCCGCCGTCACCGCCGCCGACCACCAACACGTTTTCCGGATTCGGATGCGTGAATAATGGAACGTGCGCCACCATTTCATGGTAAACGAATTCGTCCCTTTCCGACGTCATGACCATGCCGTCAAGGAACAGCATATTGCCCCATTCAGCGGTTTCCGCCATCTCCAAGTATTGAAAATCCGTCTGCTCCGTGTGAAGCGTTTTGTTGATTTTCATCGTAATTCCGAAATTCTCGGTCTGTTTTTCTGTGTACCAGAATCCTGCCATCTATAATCAAACTCCTTTATGTTATATAGTAATCACTTAAAAAAGTATAAGTGATTTGGGCGAAAGTGCAATACAATTTTTCACACAGTCCCCTTTACCCGGCTTGCAAGTGATTATTCATGCAAAATAAAAAGGCTTTCTGTAGAGAGAATATTTTCCCTGCACAGAAAGCCTTTTTAATCCTGTTAAGCGAAGAAAGTGACATGAGTCATTGGGCTTGGGTTTACTCACAATCGCTCATGGCACTTGCTTGCCGACAGGTGTCCTAGCTTTCTATTTCAAAAGCTGTATTCCTAGTGTACTTCGTTTTCCCCGTAACTTCAACTGCCTGTTGGACCCATTTTTAAATGTCATGTTTTGGTCAAAAAGGGCAAAAAAATATGGTGTACAGCAGATAATTAACTTTTCCTGCCAAACGGGTGTAACCTAAAAAAAGAGCTCCAACCATTAACGGCTTGAGCTCTTCCTTCTATATATGCTTATACATCCAATTCATTGTGCAGTTGTTCTGTACTGTTCTTCCACATTTCGGGATTGTGGCTGCGCAGGTATTCAGCTAGCACCCGTTTTGACGGCACATCCATATTGTCGACGAGGATTCTGCGTTTCATCGATTTGTCCATGCGGTTCACGTGGTCAGCCAGAAGCTTGTAGCCCCGGCGTTTTTCGCGGTTAACGACCATTTCACAGGCGGTCACCCCCGCGTAATAAGGTCCTTCCGGATTAAAATCGATGGTGATCCAGATCAGCCAATAATCCTTGCCGCCTGCTGAATCCTCACGGTTAACGGTGAATTTGATTCCCCGCTCCACTTCACTGCGGGCGTGCATGGCGCCGATATCGATGAAGGCTTCCTTCTCTGCGACATCGATGAACAGGGGCGAGACATTTTCAAGGGACAGCGAGCCGATGCCGTAGCCTTTGTGGCCGCCGGTGGGATCGTCTTTTATAATGGTGAAGCCAAGTTTTTGTTTTGATTTTGGTTTTTCATTGTCGGACATGTTTACATTTCCTCCATTCTGCTATGATAAGGTTGAACCCAAAGAAAAGGAGCTGTGTCCATTATGCCATACGTTACAGTTAAAATGCTCGAAGGACGGACGGAAGACCAGAAACGCGCGCTAGTCGAGAAAGTCACGGAAGCTGTTTCCGAAACAACCGGCGCACCGGCCGATAAAGTCGTTGTTTTCATCGAAGACATTCAGAAAAGCAATTACGGCACTAACGGGAAACTTTATTCCGACCAGTGAATTTGATACAAACCTTAAGGCTTCCTCCACGGGAGCCTTTTTATTTTGGAAAAATCACTGCTTTAATTCGGCAATAAACGCACATGCCTCGGCAATTTCTGCCGCGGTGAAATTAAGCTTGCCTTTGACGCTGTTCAGTTTGGCGATCTGCTCATCTTGCTCCAAATCATCGAAAAACAGCAGGGTTGCCGTCAGTTCCAAAAACCTGGCGCTTTTGCCGTTCAATTTCACCGCGCGGGCAGCATCGGCAAGCACCGGTTTGCCGAGCGCATTGCGGAATGCCAGCCCTTCATCCGTCACCGTGTAGCGGTACTGGACGTAGGAGCTTTTGTCTTCCTTCTGCTCGAGAATAAAACCCATATCGCACAGCTCTTCGACGCGGGCCGTCAATTCCTCCGAATACGGACCGTATATATGGAATTCGTATTTTTCCTGAAACGGCTGACCGATCCTCTTCAGTATGTATATCATCTTCTGCAATTTCTTCCGTCCGGTTACACCTTCCGCCGTGAAAATGAAATCCACTATTTTCGCGTGTTCCTGGAGCAATCAAACCCCTCCTTCTCGTAGTAACTCAAGTATTTGCTGCTTGATTTCCTTCTTCTTGCCATCTATCAATAATTCCGCAGGGAAATACAATTTATAATCCGTCCGCCGTTTGCCGGAAATGCCGTCCACAATTTGGGACAGGCGCGACAATTCCTTGATGTCGCCATTCGGCATGAGGAGATGGATCGGCAGCCGCTCCTCTTCCTCACCCGGCCGGTAGAAATCATACGGCAGGTCTGAAGTTGAATCGTCTATCAGGTAATATTCCGGATCGATGCCGGCCCTCTCGAACAGCTGCGCCAGCTCGCCAAGCTTTTTATAATCCTTGCCCGGATCGAAATCGACATATTGGAACAGCCGACGATTGACAAAACGGTCACAAAGATCCGACAGAATCGGGTCGCGTTCGGTAATCCACAATTGGAAATAGGTCATCAGCACACCTTCATCAAGTGCCAGATATTCCTTCAACGTGAATGAATTATCGAAGAATGAAAGGAAATGGGTCGGCGGCTGTTCAAATTTATAGCCGTGGCCGCTCAAGTATTTGGCGCGCTGGAGAATCTTGCGGAGTATGACTTCCGCACTGCGCGCCACCGGGTGGAAATAAACCTGCCAATACATCTGGTAGCGGCTCATGATGTAATCTTCGACCGCATGCATGCCGCTGGATTTGATGACGACCTGATCCTCGAATGGCCGCATGACCCGAAGGATCCGCTCCATATCAAAATGGCCGTAGGAAACGCCGGTGTAATAGGCATCGCGCTGCAGATAATCCATGCGGTCCGCATCGATCTGGCTTGAAATGAGCGAAACAACTTGTTTATTGGCATAGGTTTTGCCGATGACTTCCGCCACTTTTTTCGGGAACTCCGGCGAGACTTTCTGAAGGATGCTGTTGACTTCCGTATCGCCCTGCAGAATTTCACGGGTGAAGTCTTCGTGGTCGATATGAAAGACTTTTTCAAACGAATGTGAAAACGGGCCGTGGCCCAAATCGTGCAATAGGGCGGCACACAGGACGACGAGCCGTTCGCTTTCATCCCATTCCGGACGCTCGTGAAAAATATCATCGAGTATGCGGCGCACGATTTCATAGACGCCAAGCGAGTGGCTGAAGCGGCTGTGCTCCGCGCCGTGGAAGACGAGATAAGACGTACCGAGTTGTTTGATGCGGCGCAAGCGCTGAAATTCCCGTGCATTGATCAAATCCCAGATGACTTGGTCGCGTACGTGGATATACCGGTGAACCGGATCTTTGAACACTTTTTCTTCCGCTAATTTCTGATTTCCATAATCCACATGCGCACCTCCAGATTTTTCTGTTACCTACCAGTTTACACCAGCGCGTTGGGCCCCTTCAAGGTGTGGTCAGCATTTTCGCATTGCGCTCCACTACCCGTTTCAGGTAATAGCCATAGCGCTCGGTTTCTTCCGGCTGCAATGATTTCAATTGCGGCTGTTCGACAAGATTGTACAAATCGATTACCACTTCCGCTACGGTAATGTCGCGGTCCAGCAATTCACTCAGCGAAGCCATCGTTTCCGGTTGGATGACAGGATAGGCGAATTTCGTTTCTTCTCCTTTTAAACCCGCTTCATAGAAGTCGCGGATCAATTCCGCGCGCTCTGAGCCGCTTCCCTCGATGCAAAGATACACTTGCACCGCAATTCCCTTGCGGATACGGCGCTGTGAGATACCGGCGAATTTTCGGCCTCCGATGCTGAGGTCGTAAGAACCGGGGCAATAGGAGCCGACAATTTCGTAGGCATCGATTTCAGCTTCCGGGAACAGCATCCGCACCAGTTCGAGCATCATGTCGTAGCCTTCCGGTATATCGATGGCGCTTTCCTCTTCGGACAACACAATCGAAATATTCAATACGCCTGCGTCGAGTACGACGGCTAGTCCGCCAGAATTCCGGACTATCGGGGTAAAGCCGCGGTCTTTCAATCCTTCGAGCGCTTCATTGATATGCGGCAAACGGTGGTCCTGGATGCCGAGCACCACGGTGTCATCGTGCACCCATGTGCGGATGGTCGGTGCGCTCACACCGGAGCCGACCAGTTCGCATAATAAGTCGTCCGCTGCGAAAGATTCGAGCGCGGATCTATTCTTTGCGCTCAGGGATTGATCCCAGAAGCGCCATTCGGTTTGTTCATTAAATAACGGCATTATTGTTTCTCCTCTTCAAAGCGATCGCTTGGTTTTATTTTACCTTACGGGGCCGCCTGTGAAAAGGAACGATGGTCATGTCAAATTGGTGACAGGCACTTCTTTTGAAGCAACTCGGCGTTGGGGTATGCTAAACTGTTTTTGAGAGATTTTTCATTAAAAGGAGTGTTTAACAGATGAATGAAGCAGCAATCACATTAGACGGCTGGTACGTCCTCCACGATTTCCGCTCGATGGACTGGGTATCATGGAAAATGCTTGAGGACGAAGAACGCCAATTCGCGATCAACGAATACCAGGCATTTATGGACAAAGTAAACCTTGCCGATGAAAATAAAACCGGCGCACACGCTCTGTACTCAATCGTTGGCCAAAAAGCTGACTTGATGCTGATGCTCCTGCGCGAAACGATGGACGAATTGCATGAACTTGAAACGGAATACAATAAGCTGACATTGGTCGCTTACACGGTTCCGACTTATTCATACGTATCCGTTGTTGAGCTTTCCAACTACCTTGCCGGAAAATCAGAAGAAGATCCATACCAGAACCCGCATATCCGTGCGCGTCTGTATCCGGAACTTCAGCGTTCACAGTACATCTGCTTCTACCCGATGGACAAACGCCGCGACGGCGACGACAACTGGTACATGCTGCCAATGGACGAGCGCAAAGATTTGATGCTGTCCCACGGCAAAATCGGCCGCAGCTACGCGGGCAAAGTGAAACAGATCATTTCCGGCTCAGTCGGCTTTGACGACTACGAATGGGGCGTAACCCTGTTCGCAGATGACGTTCTCCAGTTTAAAAAGCTGATCTACGAAATGCGTTTTGACGAAGTCAGCGCGCGCTACGCGGAATTCGGTTCGTTCTACGTCGGCACACGCCTTGACGCAGCGAAAATCGTTAAATTTTTGGAAGTTTAAACAATAAAACAGACGCCGCACCCTCTTTTTTTGAGGGATGCGGCGTTTTCCAACGCTAGTATTCCCAGTTATTTGGATATACTTTCCGAAATGGACGAAATACTTTCTATTTCACCCAAATACTTTCCAAAATGAACGAAATACTTTCCAAAACAGCCCAAATACTTTCCAAATCCATTTCCCCATCAAAAAAGCTGCCCGCATC
>DATHVZ010000019.1:0-20297 GCA_035461005.1 Planococcus sp. (in: firmicutes)
TCCAATACGACCCTGATGTTGTAGCTGCATTCGAAGAGGTGCTGCAGCAGGAAGGCAAAATTTAATAGGACGATTTCACCAGCCCGAAGGCACCTGACAAACAATCAAGGTGTCTTTTTTGCTGGATAAAATGTTTAGGAAGGGCGGAATTAGTAAATAATAAGAACACAGTGTATTCCATTACTGAAAAGGAGAGATTCCAATGGCGAAACGCTCAGGCGGCATATTTGGTAAATTAGTTCTATTAGGTATAGGTGCGGCAATCGGTTCTGCTTTGGCACAGAAGAAAGTGGATTCAAACGGCACTTCAACAGACACGGCAGGAAATATGAAAGAAAATGTAAAAAAGGGCCTCGAGCGCTTTAATGAACAATCGGGCGGCATGGTCGACAAAGCCAAGCCATACGTATCGAAAGCAGTCGACTCCGTCAAGACTGCTATTGACAACCAGCAGAAAATGATGGACAAGGAAAAAGATATGCTGGATAAAGCGAATAAAACGCTGCAGGATGAAGTCGGTGAAAAATCGAAGAGCGGTTCTGGAACGTCAACCGGCTCAAACTCTGCAAAGGCAAGTGGTTCCGGCGAAACAGGCAGTCCGTTCAATGAATCGACACCGAGCGGCGGCGCTTTCGGAGGAAGCACGGAATATACCGAGTCCTTAAAAAAAGGAATTGACGAAGAAACGTCGAAAAAGGATTAAGAGCGATAAAACGTTCTATAAGTAAATACGGAAAGAACATGAAGCTGCCACTCGCAGATAGTGAGTGGTAGCTTTTTTTACACTAAATTAACAGAAAATTACAAAATAAAAAAAGGAGGGGAATTATGTTTCAATCATATGCCGTAAAACCATTTTTTGATGAGATGTTCGAAGAGAACAAACAACCGAAACCTCATTACCAGAACTTCTTTCAATTGCTCCAGCATTTCAGCGAGGAGGAATTGCGTGAAAAACATGAAACAGCCCAATTATCTTTCCTCAGGCAAGGCATCACGTTTACGGTCTACAATAATAATGTCGGGACTGAACGGACGATGCCATTCGATTTTGTGCCGATTATCATTCCACCTGAAGAATGGGAAGTAGTCGAGAAGGGGATGATTCAACGTGCAGAAGCACTGAACCTGTTCCTGGAAGATGTTTACGGTGAACAGCGGATTTTGCATGATGGTGTTGTGCCGAGAAATTTAGTGGAGGAAAACCCGTATTATTATGATAAACAGGTAAAAGGGATTGAGATTCCTTTGAAAAACCATATTTTTCTGGCCGGCATCGATTTGATACGGGATGAACATGGAAAATATCATGTGCTTGAGGACAATCTGCGCAATCCTTCGGGGATGTCTTATGTCTACCAGAACCGTTATGTAATGAGACAGGTTTATCCTGAATTTTTCGCCAAGCATTCTGTTCAAACGCTTGAGCATCAGATGTCCTATATGCACCAGGCTATTCTTGATCACGCACCGGCAAACCAAAAAGGCAAACCTTTTGCCGTTCTCTTAACGCCGGGCATGTACAATTCAGCTTATTACGACCATCTTTTCCTTGCCCAGCAGATGGGGATCGCTCTAGTCGAAGGCCGGGATCTGGTTGTGAAAAAGAATGTCGTTTATATGAAATCGATTCGGGGATTAAAAAGAGTGGATATTATTTACCGCCGGATTGACGATGATTTTCTGGATCCGGAAGCATTCAATGAAGACTCTGCATTAGGGGTGCCAGGTTTGCTGCAGGCATACAAATATGGCAATGTCGCCATACTTAATGGCATTGGCAACGGTGTGGCTGATGACAAGGCAATCTATGTCTATGTCCCTGCAATGATCCGTTATTATCTGAATGAAGAACCATTAATCGATAATGTGAAAACGTATCTGCTTGAGAATGAAGAGGAGCGTAATTGGGTGCTCGATCATCTGGAAGAGCTGGTCGTGAAAAATGTGGGAGCTTCCGGCGGATACGATATGCTGGTCGGCCCTCATGCTTCGAAAGAAATGATCGAGATTTTCCGCGAGAAGATCATTGAATCACCTCATCAATATATTGCACAGCCGACGATTAAATTATCACGCGCACCGGCTTATCAGGGAGAGAAATTTTATCCTTGCCATGTGGATTTGAGAGTATTCGTCATGCGTGGAAAAGAAACCAATGTCCTGCCGGGCGGTTTGTCACGCGTTGCCCTTAAAGAAGGGTCACTGGTCGTCAATTCCTCGCAAGGCGGGGGCGGTAAAGATACATGGGTCTTCAAGAAAAAAGAAGAGGGAGGAGATTCCTGAATGTTGAGTCGAGTGGCGAATTCCTTATACTGGATGTCAAGAAACGCGGAGCGCGCAGAGAACAATGCGCGTATCCTGGATGTGCAATTGCTTCAAATGATTGAAGCGTCTGATGAAGAGTTGGTGCGGGCGGATGATTGGAAGCTCATATTTGAAATTTGTGCTTCAACGGATACGATGGAATACATCAAATCCCTGCCGGCCTATAATGAAGACCAGCTTGTCTACTTTCTTTCTATGGAAGAAGGAAATTCGAATTCAGTGGCAAGCTGTGTGCGTTTTATCCGGGAAAATGCGCGCGTAAGCCGTGACCATATCACGGATGATTATTGGGAAGTTTGGAACAGATGCTATCTGACGCTGCAGGATATGGAACCTGAAACGCTGTCAGTTCGTGAGATGCGGCAATTTTTGGAGAAGGTCAAAAATACGGCATTAACTTCACAGGGCATCGTCGAATCCTCGATGTCGCGTGGTGTAGAGTATCAAATGATCAAAATCGGAAAATGGCTGGAGCGTGCTGAAAAGACGGCCCGCATTCTGAATGTGGTTTGTGAGCGGACGCTCGCGCGTGTAAAAGAAAAGCAATCAGAAGATTATTATTACTGGCTGGCGGCCCTTCGGATGACGAATGGCTACGACGCTTACCTGAAGGCGAACCCGCCCAAGATGGATCCATCCCTGGTGCTGTCGTTCCTGGTTTCAAATCCTGCGTTCCCGAGATCCATCCGCTATTGCCTGGATCATATGCGGGCGGCAATCGTCAAATTGGAGGACGGAAAAGTATCCCACTATTCCTGGGAACTGTTTGCGAAAATTGATCAGCTGACTGCTGATTTTGATAATCTCAACTTCCAGGAACTTGAACAGGAAGACATGCTGAATTTTTTAAATGATTTTCAGAATGGCTGCAATGAAATCGGCCAGATCTTTTCAAAAACCTATTACCTTATCGACCCGGAAACCGAAAACTACATGAGCACCCAAAACCAGACGGAGAGTGCGAAAGGAATAACATCCATGAAATATAAAATCGAGCACACCAATATTTTCGAATACGACACAATCGTCGACCAAAGCATGAATTCCATTCGATTGAAACCGAGGACTGATGAAGTCCAGCGCTTGTTGTCTTACCGGGCCGACATAACACCTGCGTCATTGACAAAAGAGCATATTGATATTTGGGGCAATAATGTGGAAACCTTCTTTATAGCCGAACACCATCAGCATCTGGAAGTGAAGACGACATCCATCGTCAGCATCCAAAAAAGCCCGTTCATTCATCAAATCGATTATTCACCGGAAATGCGCGTGATTTTCCATTCGAAATTATTTGGAGAACATTATTTGGCGTACTTGAGCAACACTGCCTATACGTATCTGAATCCTGAGCAGATCGAGCGGGTTGACCGCGATTTGGGCGAGATTGAAAATCCGGTTCAATATGCCATTGATGTGATGGCCTATATCCATGACCATTTTACATATGACGGAGAATCGACGGATGTCTACACTAAAGCATCTGAATCCTTCGATCTGCGCAAAGGCGTCTGCCAGGACATTACCCATGTCATGCTGGGGATTCTGCGCAGCAAGCATATTCCCGCCCGCTATGTCAGCGGCTATTTATATGTAGGTGAAAACTCCGCATTGGTTGGCGATGCCGCCAGCCATGCTTGGGCGGAAGTCATGGTTCCTGGCGTCGGCTGGGTGGGACTCGATCCGACGAATAATGTCGAAGCGCTGGAAAATCACATCCGTGTGGGCGTGGGGCGTGATTATAACGATGTCAGCCCGGTGCAGGGTGTTTATCGCGGAGGCAGCCAGTCGCTGGATGTCAAAGTATCGGTCAGCCTTCTGGATTAAAGACACATGGTTTCCGATTAAACTTAATAATCCTTTAATGGAGATTGCATAAAATCCGTGCAATAATGAAACTATCTGGCATTTTGGACGGAGAAGGAGATTTAATACATGGATAGCAAGCAATTCAAAGATTTTAATATCAGTGACCCCATTTTACGGGCACTTCAAGGTTTGGGTTATACGGAACCGACCGAAGTTCAGGAAAAAGTGATTCCTGTCGCTCTGCAAAGGATCGATATTGCGGTGAAATCACAAACGGGGAGCGGCAAGACTGCGGCCTTCGGCATTCCGATTTGTGAAATGGTCGAATGGGAAGAAAACAAGCCGCAGGCACTGGTGCTGACCCCAACACGGGAACTCGCCGATCAGGTCAAAGAAGACATTACCAATGTCGGCCGTTTCAAACGCATCAAAGCGGCTGCCGTTTATGGCAAACAGCCTTTTGCCTATCAGCAGGCGGAACTGAAGCAGAAATGCCATGTTGTCGTAGGCACACCCGGACGTGTACTCGATCATATCGAGCGCGGAACGCTGAAACTCGACCGCATCCAATTTCTGGTGTTGGATGAAGCCGACGAAATGCTCAATATGGGCTTTATCGAACAAGTGGAAGCCATCATCAATAAATTGCCGAAACAGCGCATGACAATGCTTTTCTCGGCCACATTGCCGGAAAACGTGGAAAAACTGCAGAAAAAATATATGAACCAACCGGAGCATATTGAAATTGCTTCAACTGAAACGCTGAAAAACCAGATCGAACATGGGCTGATCCGCGTTGCGGAGAACCAGAAGTTTTCATTGCTTCGCGATGTCACGATCGTTGAAAATCCGGACAGCTGCATCATCTTCTGCCGGACAAAAGATAATGTCGATTTCGTGTTGGAGCAGCTTGAAAAGCATCATTACACATGCGATAAATTGCACGGGGGAATGCTTCAGGAAGACCGTTTCACTGTTATGAATGATTTCAAGCGGGGAGAATTCCGTTTCCTTGTGGCAACGGATGTAGCCGCTCGGGGAATCGACATTGACAGCATCACCCATGTCATCAACTATGATATACCGTTAGAGAAGGAAAGCTATGTCCACCGTGCCGGCCGGACCGGACGCGCAGGGAAAACCGGAAAAGCGATCAGTTTTGTGACACCGCACGAAGATAAATTCCTGCAGGAAATAGAAGAATATATCGGCTTCGCCATTCCGGAAAAGGCTGCGCCTTCTCCAGGGGAAGTGGCTGCAGCGGAAGAGGCTTTCACTGAAAAACTCGAAAGCCGCCCGCAGCTCAAGCGCAATAAGAATGAGCAAGTGAACAAAGATATTATGAAACTCTATTTCAATGGTGGAAAAAAGAAAAAATTGCGCGCCTTTGACTTTGTCGGAACGCTGACAAGCATTCCGGGCGTCACCGCTGAAGACATCGGCATCATCAAAATCCAGGACACGGTGACGTACATCGATATCCTCAACGGCAAAGGGCCAATGGTTTTGAAGGCGATGAAAGATAAGACCATCAAAGGCAAAATACTGAAAGTCCACAAAGCGAAAAAATAACAGATATTCATGAACCGCCTCGAAATGAGGCGGTTTTTTGGTTGCCGAAAATGAGGTTCCTGCTTTGGGAAAGGTAGTTGGAAAAAAGTGCCTAGCCATCTGCTGTTTCAAGTTAGTTGTCCCGGGACATAGGGTATGATAAAAGTAACGGTTCCTCTGGGAAAAAATGGACAGGATAGTGCAGGAACACCGAAGTTAGAATTGAAATTGCCATACTTCAGAAAGGCTTAATAATAGTTTTATTAAATTACATATTGTATAATTTTTATATAAATATTATATAACTAAAGAATTATAAAATGGGGTAATCACATGGCAAAGAGAATAATAATCATAGGCGCGGGACCCGGCGGTTTGGCTGCCGGCATGCTGATGGCGGCGAAAGGCTATCAGGTGGATATTTACGAAAAAAATGATCGTGTCGGAGGGCGCAATGCGGCACTGAAACTTGGAGACTTCACTTTCGATACGGGGCCGACTTTTTTGAGCATGATTCATATAGTAGAAGAATTGTTTGGGGTTGCCGGACGGAAACTGGCTGATTATATGGAAGCTGTTGAATTGGATCCGATGTATGAACTGATTTTTGAAGATCAGAAGTTGATTATGACGCGTAATGCTGAAGAAATGAAAGCCAAGATCGATAAAGATTTTGAAGGTGACGGAGAAGGTTATGATCGCTTCATGAAAGAAACCGGCCGGAAGCTGGAAGCCTTATCGCCGATTCTGCAGACGCGCATGGATAAATTTTCTCATATGATCCAGCCGAAAGTATTGAAGGCGTTGCCCGAACTGGAGGTCAACAAGAGTCTTTATGATGTGCTTTCCCGTTACTTCAAGGATGAAAGGCTGAAGCTTGCTTTCGCCTTTCAATCCAAATATCTCGGGATGTCACCATGGGAATGCCCTGGTGCCTTTACTATCCTGTCTTATATGGAACACGCCTACGGCATCCATCATCCGATCGGCGGCGTCAACCAGCTTTCCGAATCCATGGCGAAAGTGATCCGGGAAATGGGCGGGACCATCCATACAGGAAAAGGCGTGAAAAAATTATGGCTGGAAGGCCGGACCGTCAAAGGGGTCGATCTCGAGGACGGCAGCAGGGAAGCCGCAGATGAAGTGATCATCAACGGAGATTTCGCGCACGTCATGACAAATTTGGTAGAGCCGGGCGTCCTGAAGAAATACAGTCCTGAAAAACTGGCAAAGAAAAAATATTCCTGTTCCACTTTTATGATTTATCTCGGACTTGATAAAAAATATGACCTGTCCCACCACACGATCGTATTTTCGAAGGATTATAAAAATAATGTAGAAGAGATTACCAATTCGCAGCTGCTGTCAGCAGATCCGTCGATTTATATCCAGAACGCCAGTGTCACCGATCCAACGCTGGCACCTGAAGGGAAATCGGCACTTTACATATTGGCGCCGGTCCCAAATAATTTCAGTGACATCGGCTGGGAAAATGAACAGCAGGAATTCCGGGAGCTCGTGTTGAATATAATCGAGGAGAAGACAGAGTTTAAAAACCTGCGTGACCATATTGAAGTGGAAAAAGTATTAACGCCTTTTGGCTGGGAACAGGATTATTCCGTCTATAAGGGAGCCACTTTTAATCTTGGCCATCAATTAACCCAGATGATGGTGTTCCGTCCCCATAACGAATTCGAAGAACTGAAGAGTTGCTGGCTTGTGGGCGGAGGAACGCATCCAGGAAGCGGCTTGCCGACAATCCTGGAATCGGCGCGCATCACCGCTAACGGCATATTGAAAAGGGATGGACAGGAAGGAATCCCTATTCTTCCGTTGCCGCCATTGGAGGGATTCGCATGAGAATCGCAATAATTGGCGGGGGCATTGGCGGGCTTATGGGCGCTTTGTATTTAAGTAAAAATGGACATGAAGTGACTATTATCGAGAAAGAAAACCGGCTTGGTGGACGTATGAATTTTGTCGAGCGCGATGGTTTTAAAATTGATGAAGGGCCGACAATCGTCCTGCTGCCGGAAATGTTCCGTGATTTATTGGCTGAAGCAGGTATTGGAGAAGAGCAGTATGAACTATTGCTTTGCGACCCACTCTACACAATCCGCTTCAACGACGGGAAAGTTTACACAAAATATCCCGACAGCAAGCGGCAGACTGAAGAAGTGGCGCGCGTGTTTCCGGGGCAGGAAGAAGGATTCGGGCGCTTTATGGCAGAAGGCCGCCAGCGTTTTGCGATCGGGAAATCCGCATTCCTCGAGCATTCATTTGTTCGGAAAACAGATTTTTTTACGCCGGGCAACATTAAAAACCTGCTGGCTTTAAAGCCGCAGCTTTCCGTGAAACAATTGATGGCGCGCTATTTTACAGATGAGCGGCTTCAATTGGCTTATACGCTTCAGACCTTATATATCGGTGGAGACCCATTCAGCGCACCTGGAATGTATTCACTGGTTCCTTTCAGTGAACACGAACACGGCGTCCATTATCTGAAAGGCGGCTACGCAAGCATCGTGCCGTTGCTTGAAAAAAACTTGCAGACCCACGCAAATGTCACCATCCGCAAAGGGGAAATGGTGAAAAGAATCATAACCGAAAATGGAGCGGCTACGGGATTGGAGTTGGAGACTGGAAGGGAAGACTTTGATGCCGTTGTCTATAACGGCGATTTTCCGACTGTTTCCCGCTTATTGCCGGAGCGCAAGAGCAAAAAGTTTGTTCCGTCTTCAGCCTGCCTCCTGCTGTATTTCGGCCTTGACCGCATTTATGGTGATGTCAATGTCCACCAATTCTTTATTGGAAATGATTATGCCAAGCATATGGAAGACGTGTTTACAAACAAGCAAAAACCCGAAGATCCAGCATTCTACACATTCCATCCATCAATAATTGATGACTCACTTGCGCCGGAAGGAAAAGGCGTTCTGTATACTCTGATCCCGGTGCCTGCGGGTTCGGATGTGGATTGGGACAACGAAAGTGAGTGGATTGGCAAAGTGATTGACCGGATGGAAGAGTTGTCATTTCCGGGCTTGAAAGATGCCATCGAGTGGATGGAAGTGCGGACTCCAAGGGATGCAGAGGCTTTTGGTTTATTCCGCGGAGGAAGTTTTGGAATCGGCCCGACACTGCTTCAATCGGGTGTATTCCGGCCCCAAGTCAAACCTTTTGATGTGGAAAGACTTTACGCAGTGGGTGCTTCAGTCCACCCGGGAGGCGGCATACCGATTGTCATGCAGGGCGCTAAATTGCTTGCCGAGCAAATTGAACGTGATTCCTTACGTGAGAGGAGAGGTTCTTGATGGAATTGAATAAGGCATACCGTTTTTGTGAAGAGACTATTGCCGCCAATTCTAAGAGTTTCTACAAAAGTTTTTCCATGCTGCCAAAGGAAAAAAGAAAAGCTGTCTGGGCGATTTATGCATTCTGCCGGACGGTGGATGACATTGTGGACGAAGGCACAGATCCCGCAGGTCAGTTATCTCTCTTCAAGCAGGAATTCAACAACTTTTTAGCGGGCGATTTCAACAAAGAGAATCCCATGTGGCTTGCACTTGCCGATGTCTTCAATAATTATGACATGGACGAAGAGGCCTATAGGAGCATGATTGCCGGTCAGGAAATGGATCTGCAGCCGACACATTATCAAACGGTGGAAGAAGTGCTTGGTTACAGCTACCATGTGGCGAGTTCGGTCGGCCTTATGCTGCTGCCGGTTCTGGCTCCGGGAAAAACCGAAATCCTGAAAGAAGGAGCCATTTCACTTGGCTATGCGATGCAGCTTACAAATATATTGCGCGACATCGATGAAGATTTAGGGATGGGGCGCATTTATCTTCCTTCAGAATTGATGGAAAAGCATAATTTGGGGTTAGAGGATCTTCGTAAGAAAAAAGTTACACCAGCTTTTGTGTCGGTATGGGAAGAAATGGCGAAAGAAGCGGAATATCATTACCAAAAGGCTTTTGAAACGATAAACGAATATCCGGTAAGTTCACGGATTCCTGTAAAAGGCGCGGGGTTGGTCTACCGTGAAATTCTGATGACCATCCGAAAGAAAGAATACAATGTGTTTGGCCAAAAGCATTTTGTGCCGGATCAGTCAAAACAGCAAATCCTCGCTTATTTATAGGATAACGAAATAAAAAATCAGCCGAAGAACTTTCGGCTGATTTTTTAGTTTTATTGGCAGAGGCTAAATCTCAGTTCAAGACGGCGCGAGGCCATACTTTTTCAGGATGCGCTTTGCGACATTCTGGCCGCTCATGGTCACCATGGGGGACCCGCCGCCGGGATGGGTGCTGCCGCCGACAAAATAGAGGTTTTTAATATCCGGGCTGGCATTGGCAGGACGCAGAAATGCGTCCTTTTTTTTATGGGATGACGGGCCGTATAAGGAACCCCGGAAAGCATTGAAATTTTCTGCAATGAATGAAGAAGTGTAGGTTTTTTCTTCAACAAGGTGCCCGCGGATATGGAGGCCGTACGTTTCAAGGAAATCATAGATGCGGTTTTTATAGGTTTCCGCATCAATCTGCAACTTGCCATCCGCAGTCAGCGCGGGCGCATTCACGAGGATAAATAGATTGTCCCCATCCGGCGATACAGACGGATCGGTATAGGATGAGTTGCTGATATAAACGGTCGGTTGTTCAGAATAACGCTTTTTATCAAAAAGATCATCAAATTCCTGTCGGTAGTCTTCTGAAAAATAGACGTTATGGTGTTTCAGGCCAGGCAGTCGCGTGTTCAAGCCCGCCAATATGACAAAAGCGGAAATGGATGGTTCAAAAGAAGCGCTCTTTCTATTGCTGAAAGAAGGCCGCTCACTTTCGGCAGTTAATTGCGGGAAAGTGGAAAGCAGGTCGCCGTTCAGGATGACGGCATCCGCCTCGGACACTTTTCCATCTTCAAGCTCCACTCCCACGGCTTTGCCATCCTTGATGATAATTTTCTTAACAGTTTTGCCTGCATGGAGAAGCGCACCATTATTCCGGGCAACTGCGGCAAACCCTTCGGCAATGCTGGCGTTTCCGCCTTTAGCATAATAGACACCGCCAACCAGCTCCAAATAGGCTATCATCGAAAAAGTGGCGGGAGCTTTATAGGGCGAAGAGCCGATATAGGTCGCATAACGTCCAAACGCCTGCAGCAATAGCGGATCTTGAAAATAGCGCCTGTAGAAATGATCCATCGTTTCGGCCGGGCGTACCTGAAGCAAAGCCTTACCAAGCGAAGGAGATAAATAATCACGCCAGGACTGAAAAGTGGATGGGAAGAAATAACGCTCAGCCAGGCTGTAGATGCGGCTGATTTCAGCCAGGAATTTTTCGTAATTCGCAGCATCGTCCGGAGCCAGTCGATTTATTTCGTGCTGCATCATTTCCTGGTCGGAAGAAAAGTCAAGATGCCTTCCATCCGGGAAATGGTTTCTCGTATGAGTGGTCAGGGAGATCAAACTGAAATAATCAGCGGCAGATTCGCCTGTTTGTTCAATGATAGTCTGGAAAACTTCCGGCATGGTGATTGTGTTTGGTCCAAAATCAAAAGTATGGTTGCCCAGTCGAACCGGCATCAGTTTGCCGCCAAAATGTTCGTTTTTCTCGTATAGTTCGACAGCCATGCCAGCACTCGCAAGAGTTACAGCTGCCGACAGTCCGCCCAGACCGCCGCCGATGATGATTGTTTTCTTCATGAGTAATTCCTGCCTTTCCATGAATAAGCTTGCTTGCTCCATGATTTTTTCATTGCATGCAGGAGCACGGCGATCATAGCGCCGGCCTGAAGAGGCATGAGAAATGCCAAAAGGGGATTCTGGCGCGTCCAAAGCATGACGTAAAGCTGCTGCAGAGATATCAGGATGTACGGAATAAAGAACAGCCATTGCAGGGTGAAAAGGCCGATTGCCGCAATGAAAAGAGGAGAAATATAAAAGGTCGTATAGAACACTGTCAGAAGCAGTGCCATCAGCGGAGAACGGCCGATTCCTGTGTAGCTGTTCTTCAAAAAGCCTTCCCATACTTCGGGGTTGGTTTCATACATCTTGCTGCTTACGGACTTCGTAATGTTGGCCAGCAGCATGCGATGGCCGGCTTTTTTTATTTCCCGGGAAATATGGACATCTTCAACCAGTGAGCTATGCACGGCCTGGTGTCCGCCGATAGCATCGTAAGCCCTGCGCTCAAAGAGCATCCAGGCCCCGTGAGCAGCAGTCGCCGCAGGAAATGAGCTGTAATTTGCCAAAGGGAGCGGCAAGTGGAAAAAGACGACAAAATGCTGCATCGGCACGAGCAGTTTGCTCAAGAATGGAGACACTTCGAATGCGGGGAATCCGGACAGCAATTTCGAATCTGTTTTCTGCAACAGCGCTAAGGATTGTTCAAACGCCTGCGGGCTGAAATTGATATCGGCATCCACAAACATCAAATAATCGCCTGAAGCGGCCTTTTGCAGTTGGTGGCAGGCGTGCACTTTCCCCACCCACCCGGTAGGCAATTCCGCGCCTTGAAGAAGGGTGAAGCGGCTGTCGCCGGCAATTTCAGCTTCAAGTACTTGCTGTGTCCGGTCTGTGGACTTGTCGTTTAGGATGATGAATTCACACTTTGGATATGTATTTCTTTTCAAAGAAGCGATAAGCGCATTGGTGTTCCGCTCTTCATTGCGCATCGGCACCAAGACGGACAGCAGCGGCTGGCCGTCAACTCTGGGCTCCGATGGCAACGAGGGCATGAACAGGCTGTTGAAGATCGTCCAAACCAGAAACGAGGCAAGACATAGTATCAGGATCCATATCAGCATTGCCTTTCCTCACTCCTTTCTTAACAGGTCTTTGAATGGGGCCGTGTTTTCAGCAATGACCTTCTGTTTGAGCTCGTCCAATTGTTCCGTCATAAATTGCTGCAGAAATCCGGACTTTTCTTTTCGGGAGGTTCCGGGAATCTCTTCTATAGGTAAGGAAGGTCCCTGATGGATCCAAACTTCGGGTTTCTGCTCATGCCGGAAGGAATAATAGAACGTAATCGGAATTACTGAGACTTCCGGATGCTTTTCCAGCAGGTAGCCGATGCCGTTGTTAAATACAAGCGGCCGGATTTCCTGGTGAAATTCATCTCCCTGCGGAAATAGCACTACCGATTTCCCTTGCTTCAGCAATTCTTCAGCATATTGAAGGGAACGAATGATATCCTTCGGTTTTTGCTTATCAATGGAGAAAGCTCCCAAATAACGGAAGAATTTATATGTCTTCAAGTTCTTTTCGTGCATCATCATATGAATGTCGTGTTTCCAGACAGTGCGGTTTAAAAAGAAAAACAGCAAGCCGTCCCACCATGAGCTATGGTTTGCGATGAAGATGGCTGGCTGCTGCGGAATTTTCCGGATATTTTGTCCGAGAAAATGCGAGAAAGAGCGGCGCATCAAAGGAAACAGATAGACGGCAAAACCCTTTTCAAATAGATGGAACTTTTTTGCTTCTATCATAAAGGCCTCCTCCTCCATGCCAGAGCAACCAACAGTATTGCTGGAATTGTACTGGCTGCAACAGCGAGCCATAAGCCGCCCAATGCGCCAAGCATGGCAAACATGCTGATCATCAATAGATACAGAAGGACCAGCCTGCGTTCAGAGGTTTCATCCGCAATAACCATCGATTTGCGGCGCATCACCCAATCGATCAGCAGGTGCAGCACGAATGATACCGCGAACCATCCAAAAAAATTGGTCCAGGGGATGCCGTAATACCAGCCGGTGTCTTCCCAGATCCAATAAAATTTTATGCGATAGGCAACCGGGTCGATAATCAGGTCCATTATAACGGCGCCGATTCCACCAGTCACAGCATAAGCGAATGTACCGTGTGGAAAAATCCAACGCGCTAAAACGTGCGATGTGGCTACAACCATCAGCCAGGCAAAGCCGATTGCAATAGGCACCCCAAATAAATTAGGGGCAAAGCGGTCGGTGTAATCATAGGAGCCGAACAGGAATCCAGAATTGGCTCCAGCCCACTCGATGATAAAGGTCGCCAGAAAAATGATCGATCCGATAATTATGCCGGCAGGTTTCCCGAAGCGCCGCACAAAGTACATAAAGCCCAATGTGCCGGCAAGTATAAGGAATACGGCGTTGGCCCATTCAAGCCAGGACGGCAGCAAATCAAATGCCAGCAGGATGATTCCGACTGCATACCATATTAAGAAAAGATGAAAAATTCTGTTTTCCCATTTCAATGACAACACTCCATTTATATTGTTATACAAATAGTATACTTGAAAACTGCAGAAATTGAGAAAATAACGGTCAG
The DNA here is from genome assembly GCA_035461005.1 of Planococcus sp. (in: firmicutes). Lineage (GTDB taxonomy): Bacteria > Bacillota > Bacilli > Bacillales_A > Planococcaceae > Planococcus. The sequence continues at coordinate 14,003 of DATHVZ010000019.1, forward strand.
CCGATATAGCTCAATATTATCTGGGAGTTTAGATGGGGTAGGGGTGGGGAAAAAGAATTAAAACCTCCTTCTTGTTTTCATGCTAAAAAAGAATATTCGATTAATTGTTGAAGGAAATCCTGCAATATTGTATACTTAATGTAAGACATTAGCTTGTTTTTACATTGGGGGCTATAAATTATGCAGGATTTACTGCGGAGTGTTTCGGATTCTTACAAGGATTTCAGTTCCGGCCAAAAAAAAATTGGAGATCTTTTTTTCAAGGAACCTATCTTTCTTGCTTTTTCTTCCGCTCTTGAAGTGGGGAAGAGAGTAAATGTCAGTGAGTCGACGGTGATCCGTTGGTCGCAGAAGCTGGGCTATCGGGGCTATGCTGAATTTCAGCATGTTCTGCAGAGAAAGCTTGCGGAAGAGCGCTTCGAGCAAGTCGAAGAAGCGGATAAGCAGCAGGCCGTCGAACAATCTTTCCTCGCAAATCTGTTGGATGCGGATATCGCCAGCATCGCCCAGTTAAAGCAGACGATGGATGAAGACCAATTGCTGCAGGCGGTCGATTGGATCGGCCAGGCCAGGAATATTTATGTCACCAGCAATTTTTTCGATTTTGGACTTGCCCATTTTATGACATCCTGGCTGAATTTGACGCTGGACCATGCTGAATTGCTGATGCATGGCGATGGCCAATATTACAGGCAATTATCGGATTTGACTTCTGAGGATACGCTGATAGCCTTCGTATTCCCACGCTATACGAAATCCGTCATCGATACACTTGCGACTGCAAAAAAACAAGGTGCCAGGATTGTGTTGATTACGGATTCTGTGGATTCTCCTGCAACTGCTTTGGCTGATATTTCTTTGGAAGTTTCCGTGAACTCGAATCTGAACATTGATTCCTATACCGCAGTGCATGCGCTGATCGCTTCAATCATGCGTTTCGTTTATGTTAAGGAACATGCGAAAGTGAAGAGCAATCTGTCGAAAGTGGAAGCGATTTATTCGGAGAAAGAGATTTTCATCTGATTAGGAACCCAATGTAAAGCAAGCCCCGAAGCGCCCAGGCGTTTTGGTCAATCATAAACTGAAAAGGGGAGAGTAATTATGAATAAGAAATTACCGTTTTTAGGAATTGTTTTATCAGCAGGTCTGATTATGGCTGCATGTGGTGACGACGACGCATCAAACGGATCGGAAGAAACGGGCTCAGAAGGAGCAGGAAGCGATTTGAACCTGGTGGAGGAAGGCAAATTCACAACAGCTTCAAGTGGTCTTTATAAGCCTTTCAACTTTGAAGAAGGCGGCAATCTGACTGGCTTCGATATTGATATCAGCAACGCGCTGTCGGAAGAAATGGGACTTGAAGCAAATCCGATTACGACCCCTTGGGAAACAATCATCCAAGGTCTTACAAGTAACCGTTTTGATGCCATCATCGGTTCGATGGCGATTACTGAAGAACGTGGAGAACAAGTTTCATTCTCGGACCCTTATTACTACTCAGGCGGTGTGATATTCGTTCGTGAAGGAAATACGGACATCACTTCGGAAGCGGATCTTGAAGGCGCGAAAATCGGCGTTGTCGGCCAAAGTACGTATGATACGGCTGCACAACAATACACAGACGATATCCAGTACTACAACAGTGACGTTGTCGCACTTCAGGATTTAACAATCGAAGGGCGTCTGGACGCTGTTATCACTGCTGACGTAGTAGGATTTGAGGCGCAAAATGCAGGCCTTGAAATTGAAATGGTCGGCGAACCGTTATGGATCGAGCAGGCAGCTGTTGCAGTAAATAAAGACAATGAAGAACTTCTGGCCGCAGTGAACGAAGCATTGGCAGCAATCATTGAAAATGGAACGTACGATGAAATTTCTGAAAAATGGTTCGGACGTAACCTCCTTGATGTAGATCTTGAAGGAGTCGAAATTCTCAATTAATTTTTGGGATAAGGAGGAATGGCGTCTATGTTTGAATTAATATCGACAGTGTTTGAAGTATTTATGCGTACCTACCCAGGATTCCTGAGAGCAACCGTTGTCACGCTGCAATTGACAGCAATCGGTGTTATTCTGGGTACAGTAATCGGTTTGGTATTTGCCCTGATGAAAATTTCGGGCTCGAAAATCCTGCAAGGGATTGCCAACCTCTACATCACGGTCATTCGCGGGACACCGCTGATCGTACAAATCATGTTCCTGTATTTCGGGATCGTGGAAATTTTCACAATGAATAATTTCTGGGCAGGTGCCATCGCCCTTGGTGTCCATAACGGGGCCTATATTGCGGAAATCTTCCGTGGTTCAATCCAGGGTGTTGACCCAGGACAGCGGGAAGCGAGTATGTCGCTCGGCATGAACCGGAAGCAGACAATGCAGCGCATCGTCTTTCCGCAAGCCTTGCGCCGTTCGATTCCACCGCTTGGCAACCAGTTCATCATTACATTGAAAGATTCATCTCTGGTCTATATTATAGGAGTATCCGAAATCTTTTCGCTGGGAAACCGCGAAGCGGCACAATCTTTCCAGCCATTTGAATCCTATCTGGTTGTCGCGATGTATTATCTGGTGCTCGTAATGATCTTTACGTACCTATTGCGCTGGTATGAAAATAAACTTGATGTGGACAAAGCCTAAGGAGGGGTAAACATGATAATCGGAGAGAATATACACAAATCCTTTGGTGATCTCGAGGTGCTTAAAGGTGTTGATCTGCATGTGAAACCCCAAGAGGTGGTCGTTCTTGTCGGGGTCAGTGGATCCGGAAAAAGTACGCTTTTGAGATGTTTTAACTTTTTGGAAATGATCAATAGCGGAACAATTACGATTGACGGCCATACAATCGACCCTAAAAAAGAGAACTTGCCTCAAATAAGGGCAGAAGTCGGGATGGTTTTCCAGCATTTCAACCTTTTCCCGCATAAGACCGTTCTGGAAAATGTTATTGAAGCACCAATCACAGTCAAAAAGATGAAAAACGAAGAAGCGAAAAAACTGGGTATGGACCTTCTAAGGAAAGTTGGTCTTGAAGAAAAGGCGGACGTTTATCCAAGCAAACTTTCCGGTGGCCAAAAGCAGCGGGTTGCCATTGCACGGTCACTCGCCATGGAACCGAAAGTCATGCTCTTTGACGAGCCGACTTCCGCACTTGACCCTGAATTGGTCGGGGAAGTGCTGCAGGTTATGAAGCAGTTGGCTGAGGAAGGGATGACGATGGTTGTCGTCACCCATGAGATGAAATTCGCGAAAGAAGTTGCGGACCGGGTCATCATGATTGACGAGGGAAGGATTATCGAATCAGCAGATCCAAAAACTTTCTTTGAAAATCCTCAGAACGAACGTACGAAACAATTTATCCAACTGGTTGAATAATAGGGATGACGGCGATTCCGTTTTAAAGCGGAATCGCTTTTTTCATGGGCGAATGTTTTGGTGGCTTCAGCTCGCGTCGCTGCTCCCGCGGAAAGCTTCGGTTGTCTGGAGTTTCTTGACAGCCTAAAAACCCCGGCCATTTGATGGCCGGGTTTTTTAGGTTCCGATGCTATGTGACTTTGCTATTCCACAGTGATCACAGAAGCGGATATCAATGGCATATCTTCTTCCGCGTTGCCGTCATAGATTCCTTCGACTTGGATGGTGTCCCCGATTTCAACAGGGGTTTCCGCCATGTTGCGGATATATACCTTGTGATCGCCACTGCTCAGGATAAACGAAGGGAATGCGATATCATCTGCCAATTCGTCAACCGTGCCAGAAATTTTTACGGCTGTGCCGTCTTCAATATTGCCTTCCGCGAGATCAGATATTAAGGCAGCTTCGGCGTCTTTCACTGCCTCAGGATCAGTGGGATCCAGATTATCGCCTTCAGGGGCAGAAACTTCTGTTTGCGCGCCCTCCTCCAATGCGGGAGAATCCTCGCCGCTGCATGCGGATAGCAGCAAGGTTATACCGATTGGCAAATACCATTTTTTCATCTTGATCACTCCAGTGTGTCAAATTTAATCGTTTATAAAAATATACCCTTCTTTCCAAATTTCTAAAACGGCGTGTCCAGGATCTGTTGTTCATTGGAAACTGCCTGCTGAAGCTGAAAATCAGATTTTCTGAAGGTATTGGTTTTCCTTTGTCGAATTGGTATTAAACTAATAGAAGAAATGAGGTGTACATATGGAGCTGTTTGAAATGCCGTATCAATTGGATCAAAAAAAGAAACATGTCCAGAAAGTCGCGAATTTTGAAAAGACGAATATCGTGAATATGCAATTGGCTAAAGGGGAAGAGGTACCTGAGCACGATGCGGATGCAGACGTATTGATCATTGTAAGGAGCGGGAAACTCCAATTTACTGTAGAAGACGAAGTTGTGGAAATGTCTCCAGGAGTCATGATGAGAATGGTTCCGAAGGAAAAACATAGTCTGAAAGCCATCGAAGATTCGGATATTCTGGTTATTCAGATCAAGCAATAAAAAATCCCGGGTTATCATAACCTGGGATTTTTAGATGCTAATAATAATTATCATTGCGGGCTGCGCGTTAATGTTCAAGCGGAAACGGATTTCGCCTTAGCGGTTCGTCACCATTCGAAATCCTCGGGATAATCCGCCGAGATGTCGATTTCATGGATCCGCTTTTTGCCGGGGGTGGCGGCAGACATTACCTGCTGGCGGAATACCTGATAATCTTTGTCCTGCACAGCCAGTTTTAACGCGATAGTGGAAAGGTTTTGTTCACGCTGCTCTTTCGTCATGCCGATATACTCCAGATTCATCAGGTCGACGTATTGAATGGCATAATCGTCTACGGTGGCCGGCTGGTTAAAGCCTTTTAAAATTGTTTGGTATTCTTCGTCCGGCACATGCCCCTGAAGACAATCGAGGACGAGTGCCTGAAAACGGTAGATGACTGGAAGATGGATATCCCATACCGATTTTGAAGGCTGTTTCTGGTAAAGGCTGACGAAATCCTTCATGGCAATTGCTGCGTAGATCAGTTCGGGCCAAAGTATTTCGACAGAATAATAAATATTTTTATTCGGTGCGATAAATCCGTGTTCCTTCATCGTATGCTCATGGAGGCCATTGAAGACGAATTCGACATTGCGGTCACCTTGGGCAGCGTGGCGGATTTCATAGGAAATTCCAAGTAGCCGCCTGCGGGAACCTTCATAGCCATGGTATTGTTCTTCTTTGCCGATCACTTTATATAAGGCCTGGTTTAAATCATCCAGGTCAAAATAATCGCCGCTTACCTTAACACCGGTATGGTTCGGTGTGTTCGTCATTGTCAGCATGAAGAATCCTCCTCAACGTTTGGGTGTATAGTCAAGCTGCCTGAATAATTCATTGCGTTCCTCGTCCGTCAAGTCGCGCCATTCTCCGACAGGCAGATCGCCCAGGTGGATGTTCATAATCCGGACCCGCTGCAGGCCCCGCACTTCATAGCCCAGTGCTGTACACATCCGGCGTATTTGGCGGTTCAATCCCTGCTTAAGCGTCAGCTTGAAAATATACTTTGTCAGTTTTTCCGTTTTAGCCGGAAGGGTGACGGTATCGAGAATCTCGACGCCACTTTCCATTTTGCTCAGGAAAGAATCGGTGATCGGCATATCGACTCTGACAATGTAATCTTTTTCGTGTTCATTTTCGTGCCTCAGGATTTCATTGACGATATCGCCGTCATTTGTCAACAGAATGAGCCCTTCTGAGTCTTTATCGAGACGTCCAACGTGGAAGATCCGTTCGGGATGATTGACGAAATCGACAATGTTCCCTTCGATATGGCGTTCCGTTGTGCTGGTGATGCCGATAGGTTTATTCAACGCGATATAAACATATTCCTGCTGCGGCTGTTCGATCAATTTGCCATCAACATGCACTTTATCGCCCGGCTGAACCTTGCTGCCGAGTTCCGCTGGCGCGCCGTTAATGGTGACGCGGCCGGCTTCGATGAATTTGTCCGCTCCGCGGCGGGAAGTAATTCCTGTTTCACTTAAAAATTTATTGATACGCATATTGAAAAAATCCTCTCGAGTCCATATTTCCCTTTACTGCGTTTATTATACATGAACAATCAGTCGGAATAAAAAAATTCGATAACTGTCAGTTGCAATTTTCGGACTTTTTTGACAATATAAAGAAGAGCCGTTTAATTTATGCGTCTATGAACAAGATAAATGTAAACGCATACAAGCGGAAATAAATCATGTAAGGGGAGAAAAGAAATGGTCTATGCAATGCCGAATGCGGAAGGTTCAAAAATTACGTTTAAGGACAGATACGAGAACTACATAAACGG
>DATHVZ010000020.1:0-5933 GCA_035461005.1 Planococcus sp. (in: firmicutes)
TCGGTCCTTCTACTGGATCGATTTCATTATATAATCCCTGATCTTTCAGTTCATTCAGGTTTTCTTCCAAAAATGCATCTAATTTTTTTGACAATGTCCTCTTCCTCTCAATACAAAATTCTCTAACCAATCTTACCATAACGTGATTTTTTCCAAAAGAAAAAGCGGACCGGGGCCCGCTTTCATTCATTTACTTCAATGCGTTATCGAGATCTTCGATCAAATCTTCCACGTCTTCGATGCCGACTGAAATGCGGACCAAACCTTCTACGATCCCCAATTCACCGCGGCGTTCAACCGGAATTGACGCGTGTGTCATTTGAGCCGGTACAGAGATCAAGCTTTCGACCGCACCCAAACTTTCCGCAAGTGTGAAATATTTCAGCTTCGCCAGCAATTCGCCGGCTTTGTCTTTGCTGCCGACGTCAAATGAAATCATGCCGCCAAAGCCAGTTGCTTGTTTCTGCATCAATTCTTTGCCGACATGCGAATCAAGTCCCGGATAAATGACCAGTCCAACAGACTCATGAGCATCCAGGAATTGCGCGATTTTCAGTGCATTGGCGTTGGTTTCTTCCATGCGGATGCCGAGTGTTTTCAGGCCGCGCATCAATAACCAGGAATCCTGCGGCCCCAAAATAGCGCCGACCGAATTTTGGATAAAATGAAGTTCCTGTGCAAGTTCTTCCGTGTTGACCACGACAAGGCCTGCCACAACGTCACTGTGTCCGCCGATGTATTTCGTCGCACTGTGAAGCACAATGTCGGCTCCAAGTTTGATCGGGTTCTGTAAGTAAGGTGTCATGAATGTGTTGTCGACAATTGTCAGCAAGTTCTTCGATTTCGCGAATTTCGCCACTTCTTCGATGTCTGTGACTTTCAGCAACGGATTGGTCGGCGTTTCGATAAAGATCGCTTTCGTGTTGTCTTTGACGGCCGCTTTCACTTCATCGAGGTTCCCGGTATCAACGAACGTCACTTCCAAACCGAAACGATTCAGGACTTTATTCATGACGCGGTATGTTCCGCCGTAAACGTCATCCGTCAACACCACGTGATCGCCTGCCGAGAACATCATCATGACTGATGAGATCGCTGCCATACCGGAACTGAAGGCAAAGCCCGCATGTCCGAATTCAACATCCGCAATCAGTTCTTCCAGTGCGTGGCGCGTCGGATTTCCGGTGCGCGAATATTCATAGCCGCGGAAGTTGCCGACCGAATCCTGCTTGTATGTGCTGACTTGATATATCGGTGTGGATACGGCGCCAGTCGTTTCATCGCCGAAAATCCCACCGTGGATCAATCTCGTTTTTGCTCTCATGCTTCATCCTCCTTGAACGTCCGTCCGTAAATGTCCTGACTCATATAACGTTCGCTTGAGTCGGCAAATACGGTCACAATATGGCTTCCCGGTTCCGCTTCTTCCGCTTCTCTCAAAGCGGCAACAAATGCAGCGCCGGAAGAGCTTCCTACTAATAAGCCTTCCTGCTTCGCCAAATCCTTCAGCGCATCAAAGGCTTCTTTGTCCAGAATGGTGTGAACGGAATCAAAATAGGCTCTGTCCATATAATCCGGCAGAAATTCCATGCCGATTCCTTCAGTTGCGTGCGGACCGCTTTCGCCTCCGCTTATGGTAGAACCTTCCGGCTCCACAATAACGGTTTTGATGTTTTTGTTTTTCGATTTAAGAAAACGGGACGTCCCCATGAACGTTCCGCCTGTACCGGCGCCCGCGACAAAAATATCGACTTTGCCGTCCAGCGCTTCCCAGATTTCTGGACCCAACGTATGGACATAAGTTTCCGGATTGGCTGGATTGGAAAATTGCGAAGGCGAGAAAGCTCCTTCTGCTTCAGCGATTTCATTCGCCTTCTGAATGGCGCCTTTCATGCCTTTCTCTGTCGGGGTGTTGATCACTTCCGCACCTAGAGCACGCATCAGGGATTGTTTTTCCTGGCTGAACTTTTCCGGTACGACAAATTTCACTTTATACCCCTTGCCGATGGCCGCGAGGGCCAAGCCGATGCCAGTGTTGCCGGCAGTCGGTTCGACCATCGTGCCACCCGGCTTCAACAGGCCGCGTTTTTCGGCATCTTCAATAAGCGAAACGCCGAGACGGTCTTTCACACTGCCGCCCGGGTTAAAGAATTCCAGTTTCGCGAAAATCCGGCAGCCGTTCGGAATGTCCGAATGCGTCAGTTCCAGTAACGGGGTCCTCCCGATCAATTGCTGAATGCTCGTTGCATAGTTCATCGCCATTCTCCTTAAACCGTTTCGTCAGCGAACACTTGCGCCCATTCGTCTCGTTTTGCAAGCATTTCACGTGCCAGCTCATGTGCGCCTTCAAGGCTGTGGCTCGCTGCCCATCCGCATTGCACTTCGTTGCATGCCGGTACTTCGTCAGCTGCAATCACATCTTTTAACGTGTTTTCAAGAATGTTCAATACGTCATCATAGTTGTCGTGGTTGATCAATGACAAGTAAAATCCTGTTTGGCAGCCCATCGGTCCGATGTCCACAATGTTGTCCGAATGATTGCGAGAATGCTCCGCCATCATGTGCTCAAGGGAATGAAGGCCTGGCATTTCCATATGTTCTTTGTTCGGCTGCTTGAAACGGATGTCGTATTTACGGATTGTGTCGCCTTTTGCACCCGTTTTTTCTCCTGCAAGACGTACATATGGTGCCACTACTTTTGTATGGTCGAGGTTAAAGCTTTCTACGTTCATTTTTTTCATATTCAATCGACTCCTTTTCGTTTTCTTAGTTTTTTGTTGCGTCAATCAGCCACACGAAGCTGTTCAGCTGCGTAAATTCCACGGTGAACCCCGCATTTTCGATCAACTCTTGCATGGCAGGAATCGTCGTGTAATATTCACGGTTCAAATCTTCCACCAAGTTCACGTGGCCTCGGGATTCCTCATACTCTATCTTATCGTGTTTTGCTCCCTGCGACTCGAAAATCGTATCGGCAAACACGACTTTTCCGCCCGTTGGCAAAATGTCGCTATATAACTGGAACGCTCGCGCTTTTTCTGCGTCCGTCAAATGATGGAAGGCATAAGAGCTGACAAACGATTTCGGATGCTCATCGATTTCAAAATCGAGGAAATCCCCATCAATAATAGCTGCGTTCTTCAATTTCTTCTCCGTCGCTTTTCTCATCGCTTCATTGGGCTCGATGCCGACTACGGTGAACTCTCGGCTCACAAGTTTCTGTGTCAGGTTGCCGGTTCCGACGCCGAATTCCACCACCGGAGAAACCGCTTTTTCAGCGACCGCCTCGAGAATATCATTGTATTTCAAGAAAACATCTTCGTATTCTTTATCTTTACCACTGACCGAATCGTCATATGTGTGCACCCAATCATCAAATATTTCAACAAACTCGCGTCCCATTTGAATCCCTCTTTTCATCGGTTATACTATAAAACCAATAGTCTTACTAGGTTTTATTTATACCACATAAATCAAGGGTTTTTCAACTATCTGAACCGCAAGTTAAATCTTAAGAATTGGCGGCAATTCCCCTTTTTTCAGGATCATCGCCTTGAGCATGTTTTCGAACATCGGCAGAGAAATCTGGACAAACTTGCCGGTCAGCAGCGCAAACGCGACCGTGCCGAGTCCAATCGGCCCCCCGAGCAGCCATCCGAGCAGTGCCGCGCCGACTTCCACTCCGGTTTTCACGCGCCCAACGCCCCAGCCGGTCTTTTCAACCAGCAGCAGCATTAAACTGTCGCGGGGGCCGGCGCCAATTTTCGGTGCCACGTAAATCCCCACTCCGAATCCGGCGACAACGATTCCGCCCAGGAAAATCAGCGCTTGGCCGACGAGGCTGTGGATGTCCGGAATCAGGAAGATGAAGACATCCATGAACATGCCAATCAGAATCATGTTCAGAAACGTGCCGACCTGCGGCATCCGCCGGGTAAATACGGTGGTGATGAGCAGGAGCGCAAAGCCCGACAGCACGGCCCAGGTCCCGATGGTCAGCCCAAAGCGCATGTAAAGCCCCACGTGCAAAACGTCCCACGGCCCGATGCCGAGCCGATCGCCTTTGATGGTCATTGAAAACCCAAGCGCCAGCACGATTAATCCGATAATAAAAAATAACCATCTATATACTAACGCTCTCCTCATCCATACCCTTCTTTCGCTCTTTTATGCACTGATTACAGCAGTTTCAGCTTTGACGGCCCTGATCAAATCCTGCGGCTTCAACTTGAGCTGCATGCCGATTTTCCCGGCAGAAACGATGATTTCAGGCAGCTTCAACGCGGCTTCGGCCATAAAAGTCGGATAGAGCTTCCTCATGCCGAGCGGTGAACAGCCTCCTTTGATATAGCCGGTGATCGACAAGATGTCTTTCACGGGAACCAGTTCCACCTTTTTCTCTCCTGCCGCTTTCGCCGCAAGCTTCAGATCCAGTTCGTGGGCGACGGGAATAATGAACACATAGATTTGCTTCGAATGGCCCGATGCAACCAGCGTTTTGTAGACTTGTTCATTTGGATAGCCGATCTTGGCCGCAACCGAAACGCCATCGACCTTTCCGTCCGCCACTTCGTATTGAAGAACTTCATAATCGATGCGCTCTTTGTCCAGCATGCGTGCCGCATTGGTTTTCGCGATTCTTTTGGCCATAATGCCGCCCCTTTTCGATTTGAACCCGGCTTCAGTCTTTTTGCTCCATCAATTTCTTCAACGCATCCGCCATGGCAGTGTTTTTGGGTTCATCCTGCTTGTCGAGGAACTGGTTGACGTCTTTTTTATTCGCTTTGGATTGGCTCGAGTTTCTGCGCTTTTCAAAGGCCGACAGTTTCTCACGATGTCCGCATTTGCAGACGAATAATTTCCCTTCGCCTTCGCCGCGCATTTCCATGCGCTTATGGCAGTTCGGACAGCGGGCATTGGTCTGCATCGCAATCGTTTTCTTGAATCCGCAGTCCCGGTCCTGGCAGACGTGCATCTTGCCGCGCTTGCCGTTCACTTCCAGAAGCGGCTTGCCGCAATCCGGGCACATCTTGCCGGTCACGTTGTCGTGCTTGAATTTCTGGTCGCTCTTCTTGATATCCGACACTGATTTCTCGGCGAACTGGATCATTTCTTTGATGAATGCTTCTTTCTCCAATTGGCCTTTGGCAATTTTCGTCAGCTGCTGCTCCCAGTCGGCAGTCAGTTTCGGTGACTTCAAATCTTCCGGCACGAGCTCAAGCAGCTGGCGGCCTTTTGACGTAATCGTCAAGTCGTTGCCTTTTTTCTCGATCAGGAACGTATTGAACAGCTTTTCGATCACATCGCCGCGTGTCGCCACAGTTCCGAGTCCACCGGTTTCCCCGATTTTCTGGATCAGCTCTTTCGATTCGCCGGCCATAAACTGAGCCGGATTTTCCATCGCCCCGAGCAGCGTTCCTTCATTGAAGAAAGCGGGTGGCTTGGTTTTGCCGTCTGTCTGCGCAATGCCTTTCAACTTCAGCTGCTGGCCTTTTTCGAACGGCGGCAACGACGTCGAGCGGTCGTCGTCATCATCTTTGTAGATGCGTTTCCAGCCTTCAACCCGGATCGTGTTGCCTTTTGTCTGGAACGTTTCGCCGCCGGCATTGATCTTCACTGTGGTTTGGTCGTATTCATGCATCGGCATGAATACCGCCAGGAACCGTTTAACGATCATGTCATACAGCTTCCGCTCCTTGTCCGACAGGTTGTGGATCTGCGGCGGCTCTTCGGTCGGGATGATGGCGTGGTGATCGGATACTTTCGCGTCATCGATGACGCCTCCTTGCGCCGATACCGGAGTTTTCAGGATGGTGTTCGCAATCGCCCGGTACTCCCCGACACCCGCTGCCTGGATGCGGTCTTTCAGCGTGTCTTTCATGTCCGAAGTCAGATGCTTCGAATCTGTCCGCGGATACGTGACAATCTTGTAC
>DATHVZ010000021.1:0-26152 GCA_035461005.1 Planococcus sp. (in: firmicutes)
TCCCGTACTCGATCGTGTTCGCGATTGTGTGGACGATTATGCTGATTGTGTGGATGATGTTCGGCTTCGATCTCGGGCCCGGCTCACCGTTGCATTATAATCCATAAGAAATAAAATCTGAATGTTAATAAAGCCAACGCAGTCGTTTCTGCGTTGGCTTTATTTTTGTTTTAAAAATTATTTAAAACCGATATTCCGCAAAACAGCTTCGCTTTCCGGGGGGCTCGTGCTGAACTAACTAAAAACCGTGCTCCTGCATCGCTGCGCTAGCTTCGTCGCAAAGCGTCGGCCGAACTACTTTCGGCCAACACTTGGCTATTCGCCCGAGTGGATCTCGCCACTTCGCTGGTTCCGCAGGCGTCTACGCTGTTTTGCTCCATATCTCTAGAGATTTCTCTAGCGCCGGCGCGGCTCAGGAGCAGGCGAATGCCGACGGAGCGATAAGACGATTGGTCTTCTCGGCTTATTGCGGGAGCCTTGTCCATAGCGCCGAAGCGGTATGCAAAGTGAGATTCTTTACTTCAACTTATATTACCTACATTCAGATTTTATTTCTTACGGATTATAATGCAGCGGGGAGCCGGGCCCGAGATCGAAGCCGAACATCATCCACACAATCAGCATAATCGTCCACACAATCGCGAACACGATCGAGTACGGGAACATGACCGAAATCAATGTCCCGATGCCCATCTTCTTATCGTATTTCTGCGCAAACGCGATGATGATCGCGAAATACGTCATGAGCGGCGAAATGATGTTCGTCGTCGAGTCGGCGATGCGGTATGCCATCTGCGTCAATTCCGGAGAATAGCCCAGGTACATCATGATCGGCACAAATACCGGTGCCATCATCGCCCATTTCGCGGACGCGCTGCCGATGAACAGGTTGATGATCCCTGTCACAAAGATGAAGCCGAGAATCAGCGGGATGCCCGTCAGGTTTGCGCCTTCCAGGAATTGTGCACCGTAGACGCCGATGACCATGCCCATATTCGATTCGGTGAAATAGGCCACGAATTGTCCGGCGGTGAAAGCCAGCACGATGAACATGCCCATTGCCGCCATCGTTTCAGACAACTGGTTCGCGACGTCCTTGTCGCTGCGGATGTTTTTCGTGGCGATGCCGTAGAACAGACCGGGCACGAAGAACAGGATCGTGATGATCGGAACGAGCGACGACATGAATGGAGACTGGACGATGCCGCCGTCTTCACCACGCAATGCGCCGTTTTCCGGCACAATCAGGAAAGCAAATGCGGCAGCGGCGATAAGGAATGAAATCCCAGCCCACAGCATGCCTTTCTTTTCTTCCGCGGTGAGGCTCGTTAACTCTTCACGGTATTCACCTTTGTATTCGCCAAGCCGTGGCTCGACGATTTTTTCCGTAACGAATGCACCCGCAATCGTCAGGACGAATACCGACGCGATGATGAAGTAATAGTTCATCGCGATGTTCATGCCTTCCGCGTATGTCGGATCGATGACCGCGGCAGCGGCAATCGTCAGGTTTCCGAGCATCGGGTCTGTCGCCGACAGCAGCAAGTTTGCGCTGAAGCCGCCGGACACGCCGGCGAACGCGGCGGCAAGACCGGCAAGCGGATGGCGCCCGAGCGCGGCGAATATCACTGCACCGAGTGGAGGCAGGACGACATAGCCCGCGTCAGAAGCGACACTCGCCATGATACCGGCGAAAACAAGTCCGGCAGTGATCAGGTATTTCGGGATGGACAGCACGAAGCCGCGCAGCATAGCGCTGATCAAGCCGGTGCGTTCGGCAAGGCCGATGCCGAGCATGGTCGCAAGGACCACGCCGAGTGGTGCGAAGCCGATGAAATTATCGACCATGCTGGTGAAGATATATTGTATGCCTTCCGCATTCAGCAGGTTCTTGACTTCGACCATTTCGCCTTCCTGGCCGGGGTGTTCGACCGCGACACCGAAGCGGGAAATGATTGCTGACAACGCCAGCACGAGTAACGCAAGCAGGGCGAACAACGTTACCGGATGCGGTAATTTATTGCCCGCAAATTCGATTCCATCCAGAAACTTCTGGAAGAATCCTTTTCGCTTTTTTTCCATAATATCTACCTCTTTTCAAAGTTCAAAATTCCCTATTCATTATTCTGAAATAGGAAATTTTCAGAAAGTAAAATCCGTTATCATTGTATCGAATAACATTCATGGAAGAAAGCCTTTTGAAGAAGTGCTAATAATGGCAAAATTGAATAATGTTTTATTGTTCCGGCTCCAATGTGCAAATGGATGCCAGCCAAGCAATGGAGAGAAAGATCCGTGTCGGTGGTGGACAGCTAAATTTCAGAACTGGATCCAGCAATGCCGCCGCATTTTTAGTGAGGAAGTGGCAAATCTCATTTTTGATCAGCCCATAGGCTGCAAAAATAATTTTTCCCCATTTGAAAGAGGATTCAGATCGGTGGTATTGTTATCAAAAAGGAGGCGTTTCCATGTATTTCAAAGCCAATCAGCCCATTATCCTTGCATCGCAGTCGCCGCGCAGAAGCGAATTGCTGCACATGCTCGGATTTCATTTTCAGGTGATTCCAAGCAAGGAGGAAGAACCGAAGCCTGACCAATTCGACAACGCGCTCAGCTATGTCATCCACTGTGCGGAAATGAAAGCGGCGGAGGTCGCGGAATCAGAGCCGGACGCGCTGGTGATCGGAGCGGATACGATCGTCGTCTGTGACGGTGAAATCCTGCTGAAGCCGGAAGACAAGCAGCAGGCGATGGCATACCTGCGCAAACTGTCCGGCCGCAGCCACGAAGTCATCACGGCGGTTGCGTTAAAAGCGGGAAGCAGAGAAATTTCGTTCCAGGAGACGACCCAAGTGACGTTTTTCGATGTGCCGAACGGCTGGATCGAAGCGTATACGAATTCGGATGATCCATACGACAAGGCCGGCGCATACGGCATCCAGACGATGTCGGGACTGTTTGTTGAAGGGATCAACGGCGATTACAATACGGTGGTTGGCCTGCCGATCGCCCGTTTGGCGCGGACACTGACGAACGCCGGGTATATTACGCTGTCGGGGAGCCGTGTCGAATGGTAAAGCAGCAATCGTTGATGATCCGTGACGTCCATACAGCAGATCGGCCGCGCGAACGGCTGGTCAATCAGGGGGCGACGAGCCTGTCGAACCAGGAACTTATCGCCATCATGCTGCGCACCGGCACCAGGCAGGAGTCTGTGCTGCATCTCGCAAACCGCGTGCTCCACCATTTCGAAGGGGTACAGCAGCTGAAAGACGCCAGCATCGAAGAACTGACCTCGATCAACGGCATCGGCCAGGCCAAAGCGGTGCAATTGATGGCGGCGGTTGAACTGGGCCGCCGCCTGTCTTCCAAACAGACGGATGCCAAATTCACCATCCGTTCGCCGAAAGATGCCGCGTCGTTTTTGATGGCGGATATGACGTCACTCAAACAGGAACATTTTGTTGTGCTGTTTTTGAATATTAAGAACCAGGTTTTGCACAAACAGACAATTTTTGTCGGAAGTTTGAACGCCAGCATCGTCCACCCGCGCGAAATTTTCAGGGAAGCTGTCCGCCGTTCGGCCGCCTCGATCGTCTGCGCGCATAATCATCCAAGCGGCAACCCCGCGCCGTCACCCGAAGATATCGCCGTCACCAAACGGCTGATGGAAGCGGGGAGCATCGTCGGCATTGAGCTTTTGGACCATATCATTATCGGTGACCATCAATTCATTTCTTTAAATGAAAAGGGGTATATGTAGCACTGTTACTTTCTTTACTTTTCAGCTATAATGAGTAGTATTGTGTAAACTCTATGGCTTATTGGCATATAAAGAAGGGAAGATTTGACGTGTTTGGAATGGGATCAAAAGACTTAGGAATCGACTTAGGAACTGCTAACACATTAGTATTTATTAAAAATAAGGGGATTGTTCTCAGAGAACCATCCGTTGTGGCAAAAAATACGAATACTGGTGAAATCGTCGCTGTCGGCAACGACGCGCGCAACATGATCGGCCGTACACCGGGCTCCATCGTGGCAATCCGCCCGATGCGTGATGGCGTCATCGCTGATTATGATACGACAACTGCAATGATTCAATATTATATGAAGGAAGCAATGAAAAGAGTCGGCGGATCGATGAAAAAGCCGAACGTCATGATTTGTGTTCCTTTCGGCATCACGAGTGTTGAACAGCGCGCAATCATCGATGCATCCCGCCAGGCCGGAGCGCGTGAAGCGTTCACGATCGAAGAGCCTTTTGCGGCGGCAATCGGCGCAAATCTTCCTGTCTGGGAACCAATGGGCAGCATGGTCGTCGATATTGGTGGAGGCACAACGGAAGTTGCGGTCATTTCACTTGGCGGCATTGTGACAAGTGAATCCATCCGAGTTGCCGGGGACGCGATGGACCAGGCAATCACGCAATACATCCGCAAAACGTATAACCTGACAATCGGTGAACGTACAGCTGAAGCCATCAAAATGGAAATCGGCGCTGCGCGCGTTACGACGCCGGAAGAAAAAGCTGTGAAGATGGACATCCGTGGACGCGACCTGTTGACAGGCCTGCCGAAAACGATTGAAATCTCTTCGGAAGAAATCGCTGAAGCATTGAAGGAATCCGTTCTTTCGATCATCGAAGGCGTTAAGAAAACGCTTGAAACGACTCCGCCGGAATTATCGGCTGATGTCATGGAACGCGGCATCGTCCTTACCGGAGGCGGCGCGCTCCTGAAAAATCTCGACAAAGTCATTTCGGATGAAACGCAGATGCCTGTCCTGATCGCTGAAAACCCGCTGGACTGCGTAGCTATCGGCACAGGGAAAGCACTTGACAATATTGATCAAATCCGCCGGATGCAATCAACTAAATAAGGAGGATTGCTGCCATGTCTAGGTTCTTTTCGAACAAGCGGCTGATTCTATTGATGCTCGGGGTTATCCTGCTCGTAGCATTAATTTCCTACACCTTGCGGGAACGTGAAAACGTATCCTTTCCTGAACAGGTCATCAAAGACACAGTGGGTGCCGGCCAGTCACTGTTTTCCGGTCCGGCGCATTTCGTCACAGGCATTTTCGACAACGTTGATTCACTCTTGAATACATATAAGGAAAATCAGCACTTGAAAGGCCGCCTCGATGAATTTGCAGCTGTGCAGGCGGAAGTGACCGACCTTCGATCTGAAAACGATCAATTGAAGGAAATCGTCGGCAAAGAAGCCGATCTGCGGGATTACAACCCGATCCAGGCAACGGTCATAGCGCGAAACCCGGATCAATGGGAAGAAAAAATTATTTTAAATAAGGGCGAATCGAGCGGCGTCGCAGTAAATATGGCGGTAATGTCGTCTCGGGGCCTGATTGGCAAAGTCTCATTGGTGACGAAGTCCACGTCCACTGTTGAATTGATCTCAACGCAGAATCCGAATTACCGGGTTTCTGCCATGGTCCTTGGTGGGGACGAAGGCGTTTTCGGCCTGATTGAAGGCTATGACGCGGAGCGCCGAGAATTGATGCTGAAACGGATTGATGCGCAAATCGACCTTGAAATCGGCCAGCAGGTCGTCTCAAGCGGTCTTGGCGGCATCTTCCCGAAAGGCCTCATCATCGGTGAGATAACTGAAATCACAATCGACGAATTCGGGCTGACGCAGCTTGCTTATATCAAACCGGCAGCTGACTTCACCCTATTGAACCATGTCATGATCGCTGACCGCGAAACACCGGAAGTGGACGACGACGGCAATGCAACGGAGGAAGAAGAATCATGATCCGTTACATTCTGCCTTTGATCGCCCTCGTCCTGTTTTTCCTGGAACCCGTTTTCGGCTTATTTTCCCCGTTGCAGCTTAACGGGGATTATTATTATATTGTGCCCCGTTTTTTATTGATGTTCCTGATTTTCGTGGCGGTTTACTATGATGCCAAACGCGCGATGGCCTATGGTTTAATTTTCGGCCTCTTGTACGATATCTTTTTCCTTGATATTATTGGACTGTATTCATTCCTGTATCCGATGATGTGCCTGCTTGCCGGTTACATCGTCAAATCGGTGCACCGGAATTTACTCGTTGCAACCGGAGTGACCCTGCTTCTGACGGCACTTTTTGAATTTGCCTTGTATTTATTTTTCTCATTTATTTCAATGGCTTCGATGCCGGTGATTTCGATGGCAGTGGGTGATTTCCTGACTACCCGTTTGCTGCCGACAATGATTGCGAATTCGTTATTCCTCGTCATGCTCGGCTGGGTCTTTAAATCGCTGATCGTCGCCCGCCTGATTGAACGTGAAAATAGTAAAGCTTTATAAAATGAAAGCGCAGGTGACGTATTTTTGAAGAATCTTGTCTCTATAAGAGGAACGAAAGAAGGCCTTGTGCTGCAGCTCGAAGACCAGTGCGCCTATATGGACATGCTGAACGAACTGAAAGCCAAGGTTTCGGACCCTGCGCTTGATGGCAGCGCCGAAGTGCAGCTCCATCTGGGCTATCGCTATTGCACCGAAGCCCAATATAAGGAAATCGTCGCAACCATCCAGAACAACTCGCATCTGCGGGTGTCGAAAATGCGCAGCGACGTGATTTCCGTCGAAGAAAGCAATAAACGGATCCAGGAGCGCCAATCCGAGACCTATGTCGGGATTGTCCGTTCCGGGCAGGTAGTGAAAGCTGAAGGGGACCTCGTCGTAGTCGGCGATGTCAATCCGAACGGCCGCGTGGTGGCCGGCGGCAATATCTACGTGCTGGGCCGCCTTAAGGGCATCGCCCATGCCGGCGCAAACGGCAACCGCGAGGCGGTCATTGCCGCGTCATGGCTGGAAGCGACCCATCTGATGATCGATGACCTGATCGAGATGATGACCGACGAATTGTCGGTACTGTCTGAGCAGCCGGAAATGGAATGTGCGTATATACATAGCAACGGCCAAAACATCGTCATCGACCGTCTGCAGGAATTGCGGTTTATCCGGCCGCAAATTTCAACGTTTAAAGGAGGAAGCTAGTGTGGGAGAAGCAATCGTCATAACATCAGGCAAGGGAGGCGTCGGTAAAACGACAACAACCGCCAATCTCGGCACTGCATTGGCTCTTCAAGGGAAAAAAGTATGCCTCATCGACACCGATATCGGCTTGCGCAATCTGGACGTCATCCTGGGCCTCGAAAACCGCATCATCTACGATCTTGTCGATGTGCTCGAGGGACGCTGCAAAGTCCACCAGGCCCTCGTCAAAGACAAGCG
Organism: Planococcus sp. (in: firmicutes); assembly: GCA_035461005.1. Taxonomy (GTDB): domain Bacteria; phylum Bacillota; class Bacilli; order Bacillales_A; family Planococcaceae; genus Planococcus. The sequence goes on from DATHVZ010000021.1 coordinate 7,247, forward strand.
CTTTGAAGATATGCTGTACCTGTTGCCGGCCGCCCAGACGACCGACAAAAATGCCATCAACCCGGAACAGATGAAGGGACTCGTGACGGAACTCAAAAAAGATTACGATTTCGTCATCATCGACTGTCCTGCCGGCATCGAGCAGGGCTATAAAAATGCTGTTGCCGGTGCTGACCGCGCCATCGTCGTCACCACGCCTGAAATTTCAGCCGTGCGCGACGCCGACCGCATCATCGGCCTGCTCGAGCTCGAAGAAAACATGGAACCGCCAAAACTCATCATCAACCGCATCCGCCAGCATCTTATGAAGGCAGGCGAAGCGCTCGATATCAATGAAATCACGACCCACCTGTCCATCGACCTCCTCGGCATCGTAGCCGATGACGAAAGCGTCATCTCCAGCTCAAACCGCGGCGAACCCGTCGTCATGAATCCGGCAAACCCAGCCGCCATGGGCTACCGCAACATTGCGCGCCGCCTGCTCGGCGAATCCGTGCCGCTCATGACAATGGACAAGCAAAGCACAGGCGTGTTCTCAAAGATCAAAGCAATTTTTGCCAAATAAAATAACTTCAACCAGAGACCCCCGCAGAAAGTTGCGGGGGTTTTTTGTGGATTTTAGGGGAGAGGTCTCATTGGGGAAAGATGAAGTAAGTGGAAAGGTCTAATTACAAAAGGGAAGTTTTTTTGAATGAAAAAACCTTTTATGCAAACGGCGAGCGTGAAAATACGAAAAGAGGTGCACATTGGACGATCATTTATTGAAGCAAATCGTGTTGATGGAAAGGCTGCCAGAGAGGCATCCGGCGAAAGAAAAGGTTTGGGGTGATTTGAAGCGGTCGTTGGCAGGGGCGTCAGGCGAGCAGCGGACCGCGGAGTTGTTGGAGCGGGAATTGGATCTTGATGGGGAAGCTAAGATTTTTCGAGGCGTTTGGCTTCCGTATTTAGGCGGCTTTGCTCAAATTGATGTTTTGGTGATGCACGCCAATTTTGTATGTGCGCTTGAAGTGAAGAATATGATTGGGGAATTCCATTTCGACGGGGTCAATTACCAGTTTCACCGAATTATCGACGGCCGGGTCGAAGGCATGCGCAACCCGGAATCGCAGCTTCACCGGGCCGTCAAAGCAGCCGAGAAACTTTTCGGTTTCAAAGTCCACGGCACCATCGTTTTGTCGAGCCGCTCGGGAAGGGTCGCTGTTCCGCCGAAACTGTATCCGGTCATTGCGCTCGATTATCTGCCGTTTCATATTGAGGGATTAGTCGATCCGCTTCTATCACTCGACGTTGTTGACCTTGAGGGCTTAGTGCGGCGCAGCCGCGGGCATTATAATGGTCCTGATCTTTTGAAGAAGCATAAGCTGACGCGGGACTGTTTGGAGGTGGGGGTGAGGTGTTTGGGGTGCCGGCGGATAACGTGTGAATGGAAGGATCGGAAGTGGCGCTGTAGTTGTTGTGGCTCGGTATCATCGGACGCACATGAGTTTGCGCTCCAGGAATATGCGGTTTTGTTTGGTATTGAACTGTCTTCTAAGGAAGCTTATCGTTGGCTGGGTGTGACTGACAAATATGTTCTTCATCGCTTTTTGGCGAAGTCAACTTTGACAAGTTCCCGTCGGGGGAAAAGACATATTATTGAACGAAGGGAGTTATTGGTGGAGCATTTTGAGGGAATTTATTCTTAAGCGCAACTAAAATGAAGATAACCGCAACTAATTCATGATTAACCGCAACTAAATGGATTCTAACCGCAACTAAATAAGCAAATCGCGCAACTAATAAATTAAATATGCATAATTTTTCCAGCGCGAGCGCTAGTTATCGAACATTCCCACCCATTTCAAAACTTAATAAAACCATTCCCACCCAATTCAACAATATCTATTGACTCCGCGCACTCCCGCGTGATATTATTTTAATGTTATGTTTGTAGCGCACCGTGCTGCAACCGCTCGAATCGGGTACACAAGAATTCGCATTACTGCGGATCACCTGAATAGGCGAGTCTTAATCTAAGAGGAGGTGCAAGGATATGTACGCAATTATTGAAACTGGTGGTAAACAAATCAAAGTTGAAGCGGGTCAGGAGATCTACGTTGAGAAATTGAACGGAGAAGCTGGTGACACGATCACATTTGACAAAGTTCTATTTGTAGGTGGAGATGACTCTAAAGTGGGTGTTCCTTTTGTTGAAGGAGCTACTGTTACAGCTAAAGTTGAAAAACACGGCAAACAGAAAAAAATCACTGTCTTCAAATACAAAGCCAAAAAGAACTATCATAAAAAACAAGGTCACCGTCAACCATACACAAAATTGACTATTGACGCGATCAAACTGTAAGAATGATCCAAGTTAAAATTAACGAAACGTCAGGACGCATTTCGTCTTTCGAGATGTCGGGCCATGCGGACTTTGCGGAACACGGGCAAGACCTGGTATGTGCCGGAGCGTCAGCTGTTTCATTTGGAGCAGTGAACGCCATTATGGAACTTACCGGAATCGAACCGGACATTTCGCAGACAGAAAGCGGCTATTTAAGAGTCGGTTTCCCGAATGACCAGGACGCGCAAACGGATGGACAGGTGCAATTGCTCCTTCGCGGCATGATTGTTTCACTAAAAACGATAGAAAAAGACTATGAAGACTATATAAAAATAACCTTCACAGCTTAGGAGGTGGGACAGAATGTTAAGATTAGATCTTCAGTTTTTCGCATCCAAAAAAGGTGTAGGTTCAACGAGAAACGGACGTGACTCAGAATCTAAACGCCTTGGCGCTAAACGTGCAGACGGCCAAGAAGTTACTGGTGGCTCAATTTTATACCGTCAACGCGGTACTAAAATTTATCCAGGAGAAAACGTTGGACGTGGCGGAGACGATACACTTTTCGCTAAAATCGACGGCGTTGTGCGCTTTGAGCGTTACGGCCGCGACAAGAAAAAAGTGAGCGTTTACCCAGTAGCACAAGAAGCTTAATAATACGAAAAGGGCTGCTTTCGCAGTCCTTTTTCTTTTTCAGGAATTCCGCACGCATACTTGGTATACTGAAAAATAGAAAGAAGTTTAGGACGTGTTTACAATGGACAACCAGGTTACGGTGGCACAAGCGCTTCGGCATGCGCGCCACGATTTCTTGAATGAGCTTCAATTAATTGGAATGAAACTTGATCTTGGGCGTGGACAGGAAGTGCAATCGATCATTCGATCGCATGCCGAAGCAGCTGTGCAGCTGAACAGGCTGGCAACGCTTGGGATGCTGTCGACCGAAAACTGGCTGCTGACGGCAGAATGGCGTTTCCCGGAATTCCGTTTCCATTTGGAATGCTTCGCCGAAAAAGGCGCAGGCACGAAAGATGAAGCATTCGCGGACTGGCTCGAACGTTTTTTCAGCGGACTCGAACCGCGAACGGACATTGCGGCAGCTACCAGTTGCCGAACGGAATTAAACGAACAGCAATCCGCTTTTGAAATAGGATTGGAATTGGACGGACACTGGCCGGATATCGATCTGCCGGAGGTTCCGGGTTTATTGGCACGGAAAGAGATTGCAGCGGACAACACAAAAATCGTTGTCAGCGCAAAGATGGAGGGATAATATGTTTGTCGATCACGTAAAAGTTTATGTTAGAGGTGGCGACGGTGGGGATGGCATGGTAGCATTCCGCCGCGAAAAATATGTACCGGATGGCGGACCTGCCGGCGGTGATGGAGGTAAAGGCGGCAATATCGTCTTTATCGTACAGGAAGGCTTGCGTACGCTGATGGATTTCCGCTACAAACGGATTTTCAAGGCTGAGCGCGGCACACATGGCATGAGCGCCAATAAACACGGCGCCAAAGCAAAAGACACGCTTATTGAAGTTCCACCGGGCACAGTGGTAAAAGACGTTGAAACCGGTGAAACGATCGCGGATTTGGTTGAACACGGCCAAACAGCGGTTATCGCCAAAGGTGGACGCGGCGGACGCGGCAACTCGCGTTTCGCAACACCGGCCAACCCGGCGCCTGAGCTTTCTGAAAAAGGGGAACCAGGTTTTGAGCGCAACGTTGTGCTTGAATTGAAAGTTCTTGCGGATGCGGGACTTGTTGGATTCCCAAGTGTCGGGAAATCGACACTCTTGTCAGTCGTTTCGGCTGCTAAACCAAAAATTGCTGAATATCATTTCACAACGATCGTTCCGAATCTCGGTATGGTTGAAACTGAAGATCAGCGCAGTTTCGTCATGGCGGATCTGCCTGGTTTGATTGAAGGCGCCCACCAGGGAATCGGCCTTGGGCATCAATTCCTGCGCCATATCGAACGGACACGCGTCATCATCCATGTCATCGATATGTCCGGCTTGGAAGGCCGCGATCCGTATGAGGATTATGTGACCATCAATGAAGAATTGCAACAATACAATATGCGTTTGACGGAACGTCCGCAACTTATCGTTGCAAATAAAATGGATATGCCGGATTCGGAAGAAAATCTGGAAATTTTCCGCAAGAAATTGCCGGAAGATGCAAAGATTTTCCCAATCTCGGCGTTAAGCCGCCAGGGCTTGAACAATCTTTTATTCGAGATTGCTGACGTTCTGGAAGTCACTTCGGAATTCCCGATGATCGAAGAAGAAACGGAAGAATCGGACACCGCGGTTCTTTACAAGTTCGAATCGGACAGCGACGGCTTCTCAATTTCACGCGATCCGGACGGTGCTTATGTCATCAGCGGATATGCCATCGAGCGTATGTTCAAGATGACCGATTTCTCACGTGAAGACTCGATCCGCAGATTTGCCCGCCAGATGCGCGGCATGGGAATCGACGATGCTTTGCGTGAAAAGGGTGCTGTTGACGGCGACACTGTGCGCCTGCTTGAATTTGAATTCGAATTTACTGAGTAAAAGGGGAGGGAATAGGGATGAAGGATATTTCAGAACAGCGGTATTTTCTGGTACGTGAGGATGTGCTGACCGAGGCGATGCAAAAAACGCTCCAAGTCAAAAAGATGTTGCAGCGAGACAAAATCTCGATTTTGGAAGCTGTGGAGCAGACGGGTCTGTCCCGGTCTGCGTTCTATAAATACCGGGACGCTGTTTTTCCATTCCATTCCATCGTCAAAGAACGGATCCTGACGGTTTTCCTGCAATTGGAGGACCGGACGGGCACGCTTGCGACATTACTCCGAACGGTTGCCGAATCGCGGTGCAATATCCTGACAATCCATCAGACAATTCCGATCCAGGGGCGGGCAAATGTCACGCTGTCCCTCGATGTAACGGGGATGGACCAGGAGCTGGATGTCTTTTTGCAGCAGTTGAAAAAACTCGATTTTGTCGAGTCGGCAGATGTGGTTTCCAGTGGATCATTATAATAAGGGAGTGATTTGATGGCTGAGCAAGGGACGAAAAAACGAATTTCCTTTTTGGGTCCGGACGCATCGTTCACCCATTTGGCGGCGTTCAAGGCATTTCCGGACGGCGACATGATCTCCTACACAACGATTCCTGAATGCATCGAAGCGGTTGCGGAAGGTCGAGTCGATTATGCGGTTGTGCCGCTTGAAAACGCGCTGGAAGGTTCTGTTCCGTTAACGATCGATTACCTGTTCCATGAAGTCCAATTGTATGTGACGGCCGAAGTGCTGTCGCCGATTGAGCAGCATTTGATGGTTCACCCGGATAACGTCGATGTTGACGGATTCGAAGCGATTTATTCGCATCCGCACGCGTTGGCGCAATGCCATAAATTCCTTTATTATACGTATAAAAGCACACCGCTTGAGCAATACAGCTCAACGTCGGCTGCGGCCAAAATGGTCAGCGAATTGCCGGAACGCAATATTGCGGCGATTGGCAATGAATTCTCAGCCCGCAAATACGGGTTGACCATTGTCCACCGTGAAATTCACGATTTTCATTTCAACCATACCCGATTTTTCGTGCTGTCGAAAACGAACCATCAATTGACGAATCCTGCCCACAACGAGCAGGTGAAAACGACATTGATGATTTCGCCGCCGAAAGATGACCGTTCCGGCGTTTTGCATCAGGTGCTGTCGGTGTTCGCGTGGCGTCAGCTCAATTTGAGTAAAATTGAGTCGCGTCCTTTGAAAACCGGCCTCGGGAATTATTTCTTCATCGCAGATGTGCTGGATGACGAATTGTCCCCGATGATGCAAGGCGCATACATGGAACTTGCGGCGATCGGCTGCACCGTGAAAACGATGGGCTCGTATTATACGTATGAATAAAACAGAAAAGCTCCGAAGCCAATTGGCTCCGGAGCTTTTTTTTTTGAAGAGCTTCAGTATGAAAAGCCTTCGCATGTGCGAAGGCTCCCTTAAAGACTGGAGTTTTTCGCGCAGCGAAAAACATCCGCTTTGGGGTTGGGTGGTTTTATTGTGAAGGGGTTTGATGGGTGTGATGAGGGGCCGGAAAACGTTTGGCGATCATAAAACCGGTTTTGCCGATCATAAAACAACTTTTGCCGATCATAAATATCATTTAGCCGATCATAAAACACGATTTACCGATCATAAACAGCAGAATCTTACCATCTTAGCCAAAGAGTCCCAATCATAGACACACAGAATCACTCATAATAAAAAAAACCGCAAATCGTCAACGGATTCGCGGATGAAACACAAGAAATCATTCACTTTCCTCCAACAAATAACCCGCTGCCCGCATATCGTTCGTCGCCTGTTCCAAAATCGCGGTGTTCGGGGCGGTGATGGTGTGAAGGTGCAAACCGCCGGTCAGTTCCAACAGGTAGCCTGCTCCGGTTTCGCGGACGCGCTTCATGAACCCGTCGACTTCGCGGCGTGACGACACGTGGATGCCGGCTGTCAGTTCGCCGTAGACCGGATGCTCGATCGTCACGTCTTTGACCGTGGCGCCGGCGTCGACGAGCAGATACAATTCGCTTTGCGTGTCTTCGGGCTTGTGGAAACACGCCAGTACGCGGTACAGGTCATCGTCGCCGGTTTCGCGCATATAAAGATAGCCCTGGCTGGTGGCAATGATCGGCTCGCCTTTCGCTTTCAGCAGCGTCATGTCGCCGACAATGACCTGGCGCGATACGCCGGTAAGTGTGGCCAATTCTCCGCCTTTTTGCGGAAGGGTTGTTTCCTTCAGCTTGTCCAGCAGCATTTGCCGCCGCTGTTCTCCGAGTATTTTCTTCATAGGGATCCCACGCTCCATTTCATCTTGAAACCATTTTAACATGGGGCAATTGCCAACGGGTTTATTTCGTCTAAACACGCGGGATATGCTATAATCATAGAGTTGAATTGAAGGGGAGAATTGGATGTACGATTACATAAAAGGGCGGGTTACGCGAGTGACGCCCGAATATTTAGTAATAGAGCAGCAGGGGATCGGCTGGCAGATTTTTGCGCCGAATCCGTATTCATTTGGAACGGATGAGCTGCAGGTGTTTCTGCACCACCACGTGCGCGAAGACGCCCAGCTGTTGTTCGGATTTCCGACGCTTGAGCAGCGCGAACTTTTCCGCAAGCTGATTTCGGTGTCCGGCATCGGTCCGAAAGGCGCGCTTGCGATCCTGGCGAGCGGGCAGCCGCAGCACGTCATCGAGGCCATTGAACGGGAGGACGAGTCTTACCTTGTCAAATTCCCGGGCGTCGGCAAAAAGACGGCGCGCCAGATGATTCTGGACTTGAAAGGCAAGCTGGCGGAATTCTTCGCAGATCCGTTTGCGGACCCGGAAGAAACGGGCGGCTTGCTGTCGGCGGACGACAATGAGCTCGAGGAAGCCATGCTCGCGCTTGGTGCGCTTGGCTATTCCGAACGCGAAATCAATAAAGTCAAACCGAAGCTCAAGGATCTGGATCTGAATACAGAAGCCTACATGAAAAAGGCTTTGCAGCTTCTTTTGAAGCAGGGTTAATAATTTAGTAACCGATATTCCGCAAAACAGCTTCGAAGACATTAGCCGAAGCCTGCGAGGCTAAGTCTTTGCGACGAAGCAGCGCAGCGATGCAGGAGCACGGTTTTTAACACATGCCCCTAGGCGTCTTAGCTGTTTTGCTCCATATCTCAGATACTCTCTCAGTCAAAGCTACTTTCCCAGCGCCGGCGCGGCTATGGACTGAGCGAAGCAATAAGACGAGTGCTCTTCTCGGCTTATTGCGGGAGCTAAGGTCGCCATACGCAGATGGCGCACCTTTGCGACGAGCAGTGCGCAGGAGCATAATCTTTGCCCTGTCCGAAGCGCCGAAGCGACATTTAAATTTTAATTTTTATATAGTATTTATTATAAGAAACACAAATAAAAAGGAGGTGCAGACCATGGAAGAACGGGTAATCGGAAGCGAGATTTCCGAATTTGATGAGCGTTTTGAGCAATCGTTGCGCCCGCAATATCTGTCCCAGTATATCGGACAGCAAAAAATAAAGCATAATCTTGGAATATTCATTGAAGCGGCGAAAATGCGCGAGGAAAGCCTGGACCATGTGCTGCTCCACGGGCCTCCGGGACTCGGCAAAACGACGCTGGCAACCGTCATCGCCAACGAAATGCAGGTTGGCGTCAGAATGACCAGCGGCCCGGCAATCGAACGTCCGGGGGACCTGGCGGCGATTGTTTCTTCGCTTGAACCCGGTGATGTGCTGTTTATCGATGAGATTCACCGGTTGAACCGGTCCATCGAAGAAGTGTTGTATCCGGCAATGGAAGATTTTTGCCTTGATATCGTGGTCGGCAAGGGACCGACGGCGCGTTCCGTGCGGCTCGACCTGCCGCCGTTCACGCTGATCGGTGCAACGACCCGCGCAGGCGCATTATCGGCTCCTCTGCGGGACCGTTTCGGGGTGCTCGCGCGGCTCGATTATTACGATACGGAAGCGCTGACCGAAATCGTGGTCCGCAGCTCGAAACTGTTTGAAGCGGACATCGATCCGAATGCGGCGGTTGAAATCGCCCGCCGTTCACGCGGCACACCGCGTATTGCGAACCGCCTGCTGAAACGGGTGCGCGATTACGCAATGGTGCGCGGCACCGGTTCGATTACGATGGATATGGCGAATCAGGCGCTGGAGATGCTGCAGGTTGATCCGCTCGGCCTTGACCATATCGACCACAAACTGATTACAGGAATGATTTCACGGTTCCGCGGCGGACCCGTCGGCCTCGATACGATTGCGGCAAGCATCGGCGAAGAGTCGACGACGATTGAAGACGTCTACGAGCCGTATTTACTGCAGATCGGATTTATCCAGCGGACGCCGAGAGGGCGGACCGTGACAGCCACAGCCTATGAACACTTCCAATTGGAGATGCCTGAATGACAAAACTAACGCAACCAACCAATCTAATGAATGTAAACGATTTTGACTTCCAATTGCCGGAAGAATTGATCGCGCAGACGCCGCTGCTTGACCGAACGTCAAGCCGGCTGCTCGTGATGGACAAGGACAACGGCAACATTGACCATAAACATTTCCGTGACATCACCGATTACCTGCACGCAGGCGATACGCTCGTGCTGAACGATACGCGGGTTCTTCCGGCGCGCCTGATGGGCGTCAAGGAAGATACGGGTGCCAATATTGAAGTGCTGCTACTGAAAAGCATTGATGGCGATGTGTGGGAAACGCTCGTCAAACCGGCGAAAAAAGTGAAAATCGGCACAGTCGTCAGTTTCGGGGAAGGCTTGCTGCGTGCAGAATGCACCGGCATCCTGGACCATGGCGGACGCCATTTCAAGATGATCTATGACGGGATTTTTTACGAAATCCTGGATAAGCTCGGTGAAATGCCCTTGCCGCCATATATCCGCGAGAAACTCGAGGATCAGGACCGCTACCAGACTGTTTTCGCGAAAGAACGCGGCAGTGCAGCGGCACCGACGGCCGGACTTCATTTCACCGATGAACTATTGAAGAAAATCGAAGAAAAAGGCGTCAATATTGCCTTTATTACTCTGCATGTCGGTCTTGGCACATTCCGCCCGGTATCGGTCGAATCGATCGAAGACCACGAAATGCATGCCGAATTCTACCGCATCAACGCCGAAACGGCGCAACTCATCAACCGCACAAAAGCGCAGGGCGGCCGCGTCATCTCGGTCGGCACCACCTCAACCCGGACACTCGAATCCGTGGCCAATAAATTCGGCGGCGAGCTGCAGGAAGACAGCGGTTGGACCGATATTTTCATTTTCCCGGGCTACCAATTCCAGGCGATCGACGGCCTCATCACGAATTTCCATTTGCCGAAATCGACGCTGGTGATGCTGGTCAGCGCCCTTTCAAACCGGGACCATATTTTGAACGCCTACAACGAAGCAGTAAATGAACGTTACCGGTTCTTCAGTTTTGGAGACGCCATGTTCATTGAACCACAGAAAAAGGAGACTCATCATGACTGAACCAGTCCGTTACGAACACATAAAAACATGCAAACAGACCGGCGCGCGCCTTGGCATCGTCCATACGCCGCACGGCTCATTCGATACACCGGCCTTTATGCCGGTCGGCACGCAGGCGACCGTCAAAACGATGTCGCCGGAAGAATTAAAAGCGATGGATGCCGGCATTATTCTCAGCAACACGTACCATCTATGGATTCGCCCCGGCAATGATGTCATCAAAGAAGCGGGCGGCCTGCACAAATTCATGAACTGGGACCGTCCGATTCTGACGGATTCCGGCGGCTTCCAGGTTTTCTCGTTGAGTGAATTCCGCAACATCAAAGAAGAAGGCGTCCATTTCCGCAACCATTTGAACGGCGACAAATTATTCCTGAGCCCGGAAAAGGCGATGGAAATCCAGAACGATCTGGGTTCGGACATCATGATGGCGTTTGACGAATGCCCGCCATTCCCGGCAACCCACGAATACATGAAATCGAGCGTCGAACGCACGTCCCGCTGGGCGGAACGCTGCCTCGAGGCGCATGCCCGCAAGGATGTTCAAGGCTTGTTCGGTATCATTCAAGGCGGCGAATTCGAAGACCTGCGCAAACAAAGCGCACGGGACCTGGTATCGCTCGGCTTTCCCGGCTATGCAATCGGTGGACTTTCTGTCGGCGAACCAAAAGACGTCATGAACCGCGCACTCGAATTCACGACACCGTTGATGCCAGCTGATAAACCGCGTTACCTGATGGGCGTCGGTTCACCGGATTCATTGATTGACGGATCCATCCGCGGCATCGACATGTTCGATTGCGTGCTGCCGACGCGCATTGCACGCAACGGCACATTGATGACCAGCACCGGCCGATTGAACATCAAAAACGCGGCATTCAAGCGTGATTTCAACCCAATCGATGAAAAATGTGATTGCTATACATGCAAAAATTACACGCGCGCCTACGTTCATCACCTGATTCGCGCAGAAGAAACATTCGGAATTCGACTTACCAGTTATCATAATCTTCAATTTCTGTTAAACTTAATGAAGCAGGTGCGACAAGCGATTCGCGAGGACCGCCTGGGAGATTTCCGCGAAGAATTTTTTGAGGCTTACGGCTTCAATAAGCCAAACGCAAAAAATTTCTGATGACACAGATAGATAGTGAAAGGGGGAATATGAATAATGGAAACTTTAGTTGCTTTATCACCTTTACTTCTAATGTTCGTTTTGATGTGGTTCTTTATTATCCGTCCAGCGCAAAAACGCCAGAAGACAACAAAGAACATGCAGTCTGAGTTAAGACGTGGTGATCGTATCGTTACGATCGGGGGACTTCACGGCACGGTTGACGCTGTGGATGATGCTACAGTCTACATCACAGTTGCAGATGGCACTCGTATGCAATTCGAACGCCAGGCAATCGCCCGCGTTGTGGATCAAGCATAATCGACAATCTAAAAAATCTTCGCCTTCGAACTGAAGGCGATTTTTTTTACAGGTAATTCACGGATTGTTCAAACAAATCAAACCAAAGCTAAGAGGGAATAATATGCTGAAGTATACCGAGCAATTTGATGTCGTGTTGCCATTTTTGGAGAGTAAATGTGAGGAATTCCGTCATTATAATTACGACACATCTACACCAGAAGACATCTGGCAATACCTCATCAAGAAAAAGTGGCGCAAAAGGGAGATTGGCGATATGCCGCTCCACGAAATGGTCAACGAAATAATGGAGATGCGGGCTTCGGAGTTTGTAGCTTATCATCAGATGGAAGGCTTTAAAGGGGATAGTTGGTTCTCAGCAGGAAATTCCGATGACCTCGAACAATTGCTGCGCCCCACCCAGAAAAAGTCAAAATGAGTTTGACACGCACTTGAGCGTGTTTCATAATGAAGTTGCTGCGTTTTGATATATGAGGAGGAACTATACATATGAAAGCAAGAGGTCGTATAATAGCCTTTTTCTTACTGGTCATTGTACTGTTAGGAATGATTGGCACCACGAGCTTACCGATAGCTAAAGACATAAAATTGGGCTTGGATCTTCAGGGCGGTTTTGAAGTTCTTTATGAAGTGACCCCGCTCAATGACGGACCGGAAATCAACAACAGCATCCTGTCGGATACGACGGATGCATTGATGAACCGGATCAACGTGCTCGGAGTCAGTGAGCCAGTTATCCAGATTGAAGGGGACGACCGCATCCGCGTGCAGCTGGCTGGTATCGAAGACCAGTCGCAGGCCCGTGAGTTGTTGTCCACAGAAGCGAACCTGACTTTCCGTGATGCGGATGACAATCTGCTGATGGATGGTTCCGACCTTAAACAAGGGGGAGCGTCAGGTACATTCAATGAAAACGGCGCACCAATCGTGTCTCTCGAATTGAATGATTCAGGGAAATTCGCAGAAATTACAAGCGAAATTTCACAACGTCCTGATAACGTTCTGGTCATCTGGATGGACTTTGAGGAAGGCGTCGATTCTTTCGAGGCAGAGCGCATGAAAGCGGATCCGAAATTCGTTTCGTCTCCGAGCGTCACTCAACGCATCAATTCACCGAATGTCCAAATTACAGGAACATTTTCCGTTGAAGAAACGCAGACTTTTGCGGGAATCCTGAATGCCGGAGCGCTTCCGGTTCAATTGGAAGAAATCTATTCGACTTCTGTCGGTGCCCAGTTTGGTGAAGAGGCACTTGATAAGACGACCTTTGCTGCTGGCATCGGGATCACCTTGGTCCTCTTGTTCATGCTGGTATTCTACCGGTTCCCGGGAGTTATCGCTTTCGTCACTTTGGCAGCTTATGTCTACTTGATAATTTTGATATTCTCTTGGATCGGCGGCGTACTGACATTGCCAGGTATTGCGGCGATCATGCTCGGTGTCGGTATGGCAGTAGATGCCAATATCATCACCTATGAACGAATCCGTGAAGAAATGCGAACGGGTAAATCAGTTAAAGATTCATTCCGCATCGGAGCGCGTTCGTCGTTCTCGGCAATTATCGATGCCAACGTAACGACGCTTCTCGCGGCAGCTGTGCTGTTCTATTTCGGTACCAGTTCCGTTAAAGGATTTGCGACGCTATTGATCATCTCAATTCTTTCCAGCTTCTTAACGGCGGTTTGGGGATCGCGTTTGCTGCTCGGACTTTGGGTCCACAGCGGTTTCCTCGACAACAAACCCGGCTGGTTCGGCCTGAAACCCGATAAGATTCATAAAAGTTCGGAAGAAAAAGAAATCACCGATCTGACGACTCCGTTCGATCGCTTTGATTTTGCCGGCAACCGCAATAAATTCTTTGCCGCTTCACTGGCATTGATTGCAGCGGGGGGAATCGTGCTGGGTATTTACCAGCTGAATCTCGGCATCGATTTCTCCAGCGGTACGCGCGTTGAAGTCACATCCCAGTCATCATTAACGCAACAGGAAGTGGAAGAGTTCCTTGAAGGGGCCGGTTATCCTACAGGTGACGTGGTAATTTCGGGGGACAATTCCAATATTGGTGTGGCGCGTTACGCGGTTGATTTCAACCAGGATGAAATCAACGAATTGAAAGGGGCCGCGATCGATGAATACGGGCAGGAGCCGAACGTTTCGACCGTTTCGCCACAGGTCGGCATTGAACTGGCCCAAAATGCATTGTATGCGTTGGCGATAGCTGCTATCGGTATCATCATTTACGTGGCGTTCCGTTTCGAATGGCGCATGGGTGTCGCTTCCATCGTTGCGTTGATCCACGATACGTTCTTTATCGTAGCGATATTCAGCCTGTTGCGATTGGAAGTGGATATCACCTTCATCGCAGCTGTGCTGACAATCATCGGTTATTCGATCAACGATACCATCGTGACGTTTGACCGGATCCGTGAAAACATGAAACGGATGAAGAAAATCGATACAGTCGAGCAATTGGAGAAGGTCGTCAACGTTTCCTTGCGCCAGACGCTCGTCCGTTCGGTCAATACCGTCATGACAGTCTTGCTGGTGGTCGCCTCGCTGCTTATTTTCGGTGCACCGTCCATCACCAACTTCGCGATCGCTTTATTGATCGGATTGATGGCAGGAACGTATTCTTCCATCTTCATCGCGGCCCAATTATGGCTCGTGCTGAAGAAGAAGGAATTGAACAAAAAAGGCCCGATCGACATCGAGAAAAAAGAGCAGGAGTCCAAATGGGGTTCTGATGAGCCGGTCGTTTAAAGGTTTATAATGGAAATGGAACAGGGTATAGTAAATATGACCTTGTTCCATTTTTTTTTAAGATGAAAGGAGTTGTTCAGTTTGAAAACGCAATGGTTATTATTGGTTGGACTTGTCTTTGCTATCATCATCGCTGTTTTTTCCGTCGTCAATGTTGACCCTGTACCAGTCAATTATGTGTTCGGTGAAGCCGAATTTCCACTGATTCTGGTTATTCTGGCTGCCGCACTTCTTGGCGCCCTGATGAGCGGCGTAGTTGCCCTTGCGCGCGGCTATACGCTGCAGCATAAAGTCAAGGGGCTGCAGAAGGAAATGGCTGTGAAAGAATCGCTGATTGCCACACAGCAGAACGAAATCGCTGAGTACCAGAAAGCCGGCGTTGTGCCGGATGCACAGATTATCACCGGTGATAAAAAGCCTGATGACGTTCGGACGGAAATGTACGACGACAAACCACGGGATCTGCTTTAAAAAAGAAACCTTTCGGCAAATGTGCCGAAAGGTTTTTGTCTGCAGAATTTTCTTGTATAATGGACCAGTGAGGAAGTGACTGTAAATGATAGAATCCAAAAAAAGATGGCGTTTGACAGAGCCTGATGAGCAGGCAGTCCGGGACATTCAACAGGAATTATCCCTTTCTTCGGTGCTGGCAAAGATCCTCGTGACCCGGGGCATCGGGACAGCGGAAGAAGCCCGCGCATTTATGGCGACGGATGTTTCTGCCATACATAACCCGTTTTTGATGAAAGATATGGACATCGCTGTGGAGCGCATCCGCAGCGCTGTCGAAAATCAGGAAAAGATAGTCGTTTATGGTGATTATGATGCGGACGGTGTGACAAGCACAGCCGTCATGATGACCGTTTTGCAGGATTTGGGGGCGGATGTTTCATTCGTGATCCCGAATCGATTTAAGCACGGCTACGGGCCGAATAAAGAATTGTTCCAGCAGGCACACGACAAAGGCGCGAAACTGATCGTCACGGTCGACAACGGCATTTCCGGAATCGAGCAGGTAGATTTTGCAAATGGACTTGGCATGGATGTCATCATCAGCGATCACCACGATATTGGCGAGACCCTGCCGAACGCGCTGGCGATCATTCACCCGCGCCATCCGGAAGGGGATTATCCGTTCGGCGAATTGGCGGGAGTCGGTGTAGCCTTTAAAATAGCGCATGCCCTCTATGATGAAATGCCGGATCATCTGCTGGAGCTCGTCGCCATCGGAACCATCGCGGATCTTGTGCCGATGCACGGCGAGAACCGGATTTTTGTGAAAGAGGGGCTGCTGGCGCTGCGCGATTCACCGCGTCCGGCGATCGAAGCGCTGTCCGAAGTGGCAGGCGTCAAGCAGACCGACATCAATGAAGAGACGATCGGCTTTATGTTCGGTCCCCGCATCAATGCCATCGGCCGCCTGCAGGACGCAGACCCGGCGGTTACGATGCTGCTGACAGAAGATCCGGCTGAGGCTCGGAGCCTTGCGGATGGACTCGATGCGCTCAATAAAGAACGGCAGGCGATCGTTAAGCAAATTTCTGAAGAAGCGACAGCCCAGGTGGAAGCGCGGTATCCGGACGGCCCGCCGCACGTCATCATCGTCGAGCAGGAAGGCTGGAATCCAGGTGTCGTCGGCATCGTGGCGTCTAAACTGGTCGAGAAATATTACCGGCCGACCATTGTTCTTTCATTGGATCCGCAAACGGGCAAAGCGAAAGGTTCGGCCCGCAGCATCGAAGGCTTCCATCTATATAACGAACTGGCTGAAAACCGCGACATCCTGCCGGCATTCGGGGGACACCCGATGGCTGCCGGCATGACACTGGAAATGGCAAATGTGGCAGAACTTCGAACGCGTTTGAACAAACAGGCGGAAGCTTGTCTATCGGCGGAAGACCTCGTGCCGGTCGTCAATATCGATATTCCAGTCGAACTGGAAGAAATCGATACCGAAACGATTGAATCAATGCGTTATTTGGCGCCCTTCGGCATGGGCTTTGCCAAGCCGAAATTTTATATCAAAGGCGTCAAAGTGGCTTCCATCCGGAAAATCGGCGCGGCGCAGAACCACTTGAAAGTGGAATTGGCGTCAGCAGGTTCATCACTCGATGCTGTCGGTTTCGGAATCGGCGAAATCGGTGACCAATTAACACCGGATGTGCTGATCGATGTAATCGGCGACCTGCAGATCAATGAATGGAACGGCCGCAAAAAAGCGCAATTGCTTATTGAAGATATCCGCACCGACCAATGGCAATTATTCGACATCCGCGGCATTCGGCAAGTATCCCGCTGGTCGAAAATGATTCCGGAGCGGGACCAGGTGTACCTTGCGTTCAACCAGGAAACGGTAGCGGTTTTCAATACATTGATCCAGCACCCGATCCATACGGTGGAAACAATCGGAGGGTTCGAAAGTGCCAAGCATCATCTGGTGCTGCTCGATTTGCCGGAATCTGAAGAACAGCTGGAGGCCGTATTAAAGGAGCTCAGTCCGAAACGGATCTACGCGCATTTTTATGCCAAAGAATCGCAGTATTTCGAACAGATTCCGACGCGCGACCAATTCAAATGGCTGTTCGCTTTTATCAAAAAACGTGAAACTTTCGATTTCAAGAAACATTCAGACGAACTGGCGAAGCATAAAGGCTGGACCCGGGATTCATTATTTTTCATGTTGCAGGTGTTTTTTGAACTCGGTTTTGTTACACTTAACAATGGACTTACTGAGATCGCAGAATCTCCAGGCAAACGCGATTTGGCTGATGCGCCGAGCTACATCCAGCGCGAGCAGCAGATTGCCCTGGAACAAAAGCTTCTGTATGCGTCTTATCGAGACTTAAAAGAGTGGTTCGACGCGAAAGTGTCTGCCAAGGAGGAACAGGTATGGATTTAAAACCGTTTATTACGATAGTTGAAGACTGGCCGAAACCGGGCATCCATTTCAAGGATATTACTTCTTTGATGGACGATGGGGCTGCCTATAAATATGCTACAGACCAGATTGTTGAATACGCCAAACAAGTCGAGGCAGATATCATCGTCGGCCCAGAAGCCCGCGGGTTCATCATCGGCTGTCCGGTGGCTTATGCGCTCGGACTCGGTTTTGCTCCTGTCCGCAAGGAAGGCAAATTGCCACGCGAAGTCATTCGCGCGGAATACGGCCTTGAATACGGCAAAGACGTCTTGACGATGCACAATGATGCCATCAAACCGGGGCAGCGCGTGTTGATCACCGATGACCTTCTGGCGACAGGCGGAACAATCGAAGCAACGATCAACCTAGTGGAACAGCTTGGCGGCATTGTTGTCGGCTGTGCATTCCTGATCGAATTGACTTATTTGGACGGCCGCGACAAGCTCGATGGCTACGAAGTCCGTACACTTTTGCAATATTAATAAAAGATGGAGACAGCCCGAGGCGCAATTGCGTTTCGGGCTGTTTTTTGTGGAAGAAGAAAGCATCCTCTGTTGGCGCTGGAAATATTTTCTTTTATTTTTTATAAAGCCGAAAAGATCAACCCATTGGAGAATTTATGCGCGGAGAATGAAATTTGTACGCGGAACTCGCGATTTGTGTGCGGAAAAATAAGTTTGTGTGCGGAAACCACGATTTGTGTGCGGAAACCATTCTGTCACGCTCAACTTGCCATTTTTTTATGTGTGGAATGCTCAATTTTCGATGAACGTAACTTGCGGCTTTATTAATGTTAAATATTTCCACCCAATTCAAAGAAATCAACCCCTTTAGGATTCTTCCACCGCCCAGCGGGTATGATAAGAAAAAGAAAATGTTAAGAGGTGCTCGCATGCTGAAATGGGACGACAATCATCATCCGATAAACAATGGCCGGCTGATCGACATGCTGCTGGGGACTGAGGGGAAACTGGAAGACATGACAGAAGAGACGCAGCGGGTATTCGACGAAATCAGAAAACCGGTCGAGATGGATCCGGTAAAAACGCACCGGACAATAAAGGAAAAGATCTGGTCGCCGATTTCCACGAAATTCACAGCCCAGGACAACAAGAACATCGGCTTCGAAGTGGATGGCGACAGCATTTTCCCATATTGGAAAAAGGATTTGGACCGGGAATACTCCAGGCTGAAAGAGCTCAACACCCATGCGGTGTCGGTCACCCAGTTCGGCGCGCGCGGAGACGGCCGCACCGATTCCACGGCGGCTTTCCAGAAAGCATTCGGAAACGGCGGCAAAACCGTCTTTGTGCCGGAAGGGATTTATGTGGTGAAAGGCTTGAAACTCCCTTCCTGGACGCGGCTGGTCGGAGCGGGCAAAGGGAAAACGGTAATCCGGCTGCACGACAAGGCGC
>DATHVZ010000022.1:0-2381 GCA_035461005.1 Planococcus sp. (in: firmicutes)
TCCGTCCGCGCCGCCCCTCTGTCGCTGTCTATGATCTAGGTCCGGTGTGGAAGTGTCCGCGCACTCAACGCTGAAACGCGGGCTGGCAATTCATCATCGACGTTTTCCAGCCTCGTGATCGCCAGCTTTGCCAACCCCCAAGCGGACGCCCACCCATCCCGACGCGAAAGTGCTGTGCCCCCAATAGGCCGAAAGTGCTGTGCCCCCATAGGCCCAGCACGAGTCGTAGGCCCTTGTCCAAAGCTTGCCAGCAAAATCGGTGTGGGTTGCCGAGCGACGTGCAAGAAGCAGAACCGCAGCGTTTTCTCGTTTCTTCAAGAATCCATCTCGGCCAAGCTCGCCGGACAGCCCGCACCAAGTTTACTCGGCTCAGCCATCTCATCGATATGCGCGGGGCCAGCGATTGAAATTCAAGGATTCTTCTGGCTGTTCGCCAATACGGATTCCAAGAATTGTGCTCAATGAAATGGTGCTCGTGCTCGAAACTGCGTGCCGATCGAGTACGAGTCCTCAAATAAGTACGTGTCCTTTTCATTTTCACGCTGTGTCGATAAAAAAACTCGAAATCACCAAGGAAACGCCGGTAGTTTTTGCCTGCTCCCGACGAGCCCGATTTTCACCTGAAGGAGATTTCGAGTGAGTAGAATTGAAGCACAGAATGTTGCCCGCCGCAAGCGTCAAATTGCCCAGCGTGAGATCGATCGGAGAAAAGAGCGAATCGCAAGAAGACTGGCCGAATCGAGCGCCGCGGATCGTGGTCAGCCGATGACTCAGAGTGATAACATTCACTACGAAGTCTCTAGTAAAGTCGGTGGGACTGGTTTTGGAGGGATGGCTGCGGTTCATGCATTCGTTAAGCGTATAGGGCTTGATTCTCAGATCAATCGGCGGCTGGTCATATTCAAGAAGCGTTGTCCCTACTATGAATCTGATCACGTATTGAACGTGACCTACAACGCAATGTGCGGCGCGAGATCGCTGCAAGAGATCGAACTGCGCCGTAACGATGAGCACTACTTAGATTCTCTGGGCGCGGAACGCATTCCCGACCCAACGACGACGGGTGACTTCTGCCGTCGCATGAACTCGTGCTCTATCGACGTACTCCAGGATGCCATTGATCAAACGCGACTGGATGTCTGGAATGCACAGGGCCGAGAATTCAAGAAGTTAGCCACGATCGATATGGATTCAACGATCGTGGAAACCGATGGCGAGTGCAAAGGGGGCATGGACATTAGCTACAAGAATATATGGGGATATCATCCCCTGTTATTTACGCTAGCTGAGACCGGCGAAGTGCTACGACTGACAAACCGCGGTGGAAACGCGCAGAGTGGCCACAACGCATTCAAAGATGCTGACAAGGTAATTGCTCTGTGCAAGCAAGCTGGCTTCAAGCGAATTCTGCTTCGTGGAGATACCGCATTCACACAAACCGATCACCTTGATCGTTGGGACGAGGACAATGTGGAGTTCGTGTTCGGAATTGCCAAGCATGCGAACTTGATAGCGAAAATCGATGAAATTGCAGAGAATCAGTGGAAACCTGTTCCACGCGATCCAAGTTACGACCCTTCAACCCCAGACCGCGCTCGACCTGACAAAGTCAAACGCCAAATCATTGAAGAGCGTGGATACCGGAATCGTAGATTGAAGGAGGAGGTTTATGCCGAGATACCATACAAGCCTTACAAATGCGACAAGACTTATCGCTTGGTCATCATTCGCAAGAAGCAAAACGTTACCGAGCAAGGAAGACTCTTTGAGGACGATGTGTACTTCTTCTACATCAGCAACTTAGCTCCAGAGCAGTCCACTGGACTGGACGTGATCTACGAAAGTAACAAGCGATGCAATCAGGAGAACGTGATTGCCCAGCTGAATGCAGCTCGCGCTCTGCACGCTCCCATTGATGAGCTGGCGTCCAACTGGGCCTACATGGTCATGGCTTCGCTCAGTTGGACGCTGAAAGCGTGGATCGCATTGAGCATTCCCGAAGAGCCAGTGGCTAATACTCGTAAAGCAACGAAGCGTGCGACTCAAAAAGCTACTAAGGAATCAGTGAAGAAAATCAGAGACGAGAAGAAGCGTCTCTTGCGAATGGAGCATAGAACGTTCGTGGAGCAATTCATTCGAATCCCTGCGCTAGTTGTACGCACTGGTCGAAAATTAATTGTCCGTCTGACATCTATCAATCCATGCAGCAACATCTTCAACCAGTTCTTGATGGTTGCGATCCAGTGACACGGAGCTTCTGAAGCCGAGATCTGGATGTCTCGGTACCGCCGCCAGCGCCAAACTGCCCACGGGGCGACTGATACAAAATGACGTGACTACCAACTGAAAAAAACGCAACGCCATGCGGCGCTCGGTCGGGC
>DATHVZ010000023.1:0-31135 GCA_035461005.1 Planococcus sp. (in: firmicutes)
GCCGCCCGAATCACTTCGGAAGCATATGCGCCGACGTTAAGGGAAAAACCGAAAATGGCTGCTGTAAAAGGGTCCAGCGTAATGCCAATCGTCGGAAGTCCGTAAAACAGGATGGACAATTGAACGAGCAACGGCGTCCCTCTAATGATGGAAACATAGATACGCGCAATGATCTGCAATGGTTTAATCGTAGAAATACGGGCCAGTGCTGTCAAAGTAGCCAGCACCAGCCCGATAGTGAATGAAATCAATGTCAATGGAATCGTGTATTGGATTGCTCCTTCCAGTAAAGGAAGGAACGATGACTGGGCAATGTCCAGCAACCGTTCCAATCTTTCAGGGTTTGAAAAAATGCTATTCAAGTACATTTTCGCCAAACCATTTCTGTGAAATTTCTTCGTAAGTGCCGTCTTCAATCATCTCAGCAAGCGCTTTGTTGACTTCGTCCACTATCGCTCCACTGCCTTTTCTGAATTGCAATCCGCTTTGTGAAGCTTCATCCGATTCATCGGCAATTTGAATTGGTGCGTCCGGACGCTGTTTCAAAAAGTCCAAAACCGAAATTTTATCGTTGACTGTTGCATCGACACGACCTGAAACCAATAACTCAACCGCCTGGTTAAATCCTTCGACCCCAGTAAGTTCAGCGCCAAACGAGGTGGCAATGTCTGCGTAATTGCTTGTTAATGACTGTGCAGAATTTTTTCCTTCCAAATCTTCGAATGCTTCAATCTCTGTTTCATCTTTGCTTGTGACCAATACGGCTGATGAAGTGATGTAAGGATCTGAGAAATCATAGCTTTCCAAACGGTCTTCACGGATGCCGACCTGATTTGCCACCATATCGAATCTCCCGGAATCCAGTCCTGCAAACATTCCGTCCCATTGGGTTTCAAGGAATTCTGCTTCGACTCCCAGACGGTCCGCTACTTCACGGGCAATCTCGACATCAAAGCCTGTCAATTCACCTGATGCATCATGGAAAGTGAATGGAGGATAAGTTCCTTCAGTTCCAACAAGCAATTTTCCTTCATCCTGCACTTTCGCCAATAACTCTTCCGATGAGCCTGTTTCTGCCTGCTCTTCTTCTGGAGCGGTGTCTGTTGGAGCAGTGTCTTCCGAATCATTGCCGCATGCTGCAAGCAATAGGACAGCTCCCAGCAGCATCAATAGTAAAAAATGTGATTTCTTCATATTTATCTCCCCTAATCCTTATAGATTTTGTCGGCTTTAAAAGTTTGCTTTTTGAGTATAGCATCTTGTCCGCTCCTGCTCAATTAAAGTTTCTTCAAAAAACAAAAAAACTTCTCCCGAAAGGAGAAGCTTTTTTTCTCTAAACTATTTTCCGATATTCTCCAGCGCTTGCTTAACGGTGCTGAAGGAATCGGTGGAAGACATTTTAATATTGCTGTTGATCGCCACTTGCACAAGTTCAGGGCGCATCCCTGTCGAGACTACTTTTATTCCCATTATCCGGAGCATATTGCCGATTTGGTGCAGCGATTCTGCGACATGGCGGTTGATGGTCAATGCACCGGAGAAATCCACAATCACGTATTCGACATTCATCGCTGCGATTCTTGGTACTACTGTTTCCATAATGTGTCTAGCTCTTTCTTCATCGATATAGCCAATCAGTGGCAGCACGACGACTTCTTCGCGGATCGGAACGATGGGAGCAGAAAGGGCAGTGAGTTCCCTTTGCATCTCTTGTTTTGACTGTTCAGAAAGACGCTCGAAAGCGAAGACAGTCTCGTTGAGGCTGACATCCAGCATCCGATTGATCTGTTTAATGATATAGGCAGTATCCGCTGTTGACAGGCCGACACTGATGCTGCAACGGGTTAATATTTCAGTGAAAATATCGCGCGTCACTGGATAACGGATGATGATCTCAGAGAGCTTGCCGCCGCTGTCCACCTGCATTTCAGCATTGTTCTTGCTCCATTCGATTAAATGTTCCGGTACAAAGTCTTCGCTTTTATTGTTCAGAGAATCACCGAAAAACCCCAGAAGTTTAACATACATGGCCAAAGCCATGGCTTTTTCTTCTTCTGATATTCCGGGTTTGCTGCGCTCCACTACGTATTCGACAATTTCCTCGGAAATTGAATGGGCGTTTTCGCAGATATAAGAGGAAAACTGATCGACAGTTGACATTTCCTTCACACCTTTACATAAATTCATAGCTTAATTATAGACTAATTCTGTAAATGATGTCATATATCTTAAGGGAATTTCGGAATCCATGAATTTCAAAAATAACACAAAGTCATGGAAGAAAAGAATTTCTTCTATGTTGTTGAGTAGCATCTTATTTTTAAAAATACCCAATCAAAGGGTCTTTCACACAGTATCTTAAGAAAATCTTCAGAAATCTTCTCCATATTTATTAAGATTTTCCATTTATACTGCTGTTATTAGTGAAAGGGGAAGAGAAAATGATTAAAATCAGAGGCTTGCATCATCATTTTAAAATCGGGAAAAAAGGAGACCAGCGTCAGGTGCCGGTATTGAAAGGGGTCACACTTGAAGTGGGGAAGGGTGAAATTGTCGCCATTCTGGGCAAAAGCGGTTCAGGAAAATCAACGTTGCTCCATATACTGGCGGGGTTTATGTTGCCGGAAGCGGGATCAGTGATGGTCAATGGCAAGGAAACTTCGATATTGAAGGAAGCGGAGCAGGCGGATTTCCGGCTGGCAAACTTCGGGTTCATTTTTCAAAATTTCCAATTGATGCCCGGACTTAGCGCTTTCGAGAACGTCGAGCTGCCTCTGAAGATCAAAGGGATGGACGAAAGTGAGCGAAAAGTAAAAGTTCAAAAGTTGCTCCAAAAAGTGGGGCTTCAGGGAGTTGCGGACCATTATCCAAATGAACTTTCCGGTGGGCAGCAGCAGCGGGTCAGCATTGCCCGCGCACTCATCACCGATGCGCCGATCATCCTGGCTGATGAGCCGACCGGCAGTTTGGATTCAGAGACGGAAAAAGAGATCCTATTGCTCATTCAATCGTTGAATAAGAAGCTGGGGCTGACGTTCGTGATTATCACGCATGATGAAGAAGTGGCAGCTGTTGCAGACCGCCAGTACCGCCTGCACGACGGCGAATTGGTGAAAGGGGAACAGCGGCATGCAGTTTAAAGACCAAATCGATTTTATCAGACAGCATATGAAACGCAATAAACTGCGCGTCGCCACAACCATTCTGGCAGCTACGATGGGCTGTGCTTTCCTCATTGTCCTGGCTTCCATCGGTTTCGGGCTGCACCAGACCATCACAAACGATGTGTTGGACAATAACATGGTGACAGAAATAGAGGTTGCCGGAAAATCCGATGGTCAATCGGAAGTAGCCCCAGCAGATATTTCGGAAGCGGATCTTCAGAAAATCAGGGAGATGGATCATGTAATCGCGGTGGTCGAGCGAAATCGGCCGGAAGCTGAAACGCAAATAACGATTGGGGAACGGAGTGCCTATTCATGGGCAGTGCTTTCGAGTATGAAAGAAGAGGAAAAAGCTGGCTTTTCGCTGTCGGAAGGAAAAATGCCTGCAAAAAACAATGAAGTTGTCGTCGGCTATCATTTGGCAAGCCAATTGCTGACGGAAGCCGAACGGGAAAAAGAATCGAATGGTGAAGAGGTCAAAGGGTTTGCAGGCAGCCTGATTGGCCAGACCATCGAAATGCAATTAATGCCTTTTAGAAATGAAGGAGAAGAAGCGAAAGAGAGCTCATCATGGGAATTTGTGGTGACAGGCATCGCCAAAGAACCGGCAAAGGACTGGATGACAGACAACGGCGTCTATGCGGACAGTTCATGGGGGCCGGTGTTCAATGAAGAACTGGGCTTGGAACAAGGGTATAAAAATATCCTTGTATATGCGGATGAGCTGCAGAATGTCGGCGGCATTACGAACGCCTTAAAAGAAGACAGTTATTATGTCTATTCCGTAACGGAAGAGTTGGGATCCATGAATGTCTTCTTTACCGCATTAAAAGCGGGGCTGATCTTTGTGGGGACGATTGCGGTCCTGATTGCTTCCATCGGTATTTTCAATACGATGACGATGGCGGTTACGGAACGTACACGTGAAATCGGTGTCATGAAAGCGATCGGGGCTCAGCCGAAGCTTATCCGCAAGTTATTCCTGATGGAAAGTGCCGCCATCGGCATCATCGGGACGGTCTTGGCGGTCGCCATTTCCTACGCAATCAGTTTGTTGTCCAATTGGCTGATCCCGATCATTGTGATGAACTCATTGGGCGAAGACAGACCGGATGATTTCACCCTGGTCATATCAACAATTCCCTGGCAGCTGGTGCTGATTGCATCGGTCATCAGTATCGGGGTGGCCATGGTGTCGGGCTGGCGTCCGGCGCGAAAAGCGACTCAAATTGATGTTATTCAGGCCTTGCGCCAGGAAATGTAATAGAGGATAAGAAAAAGCACGTTCCCGGACGGAACGTGCTTTTCACTATTCTTCAGCGACCTTGAAATCGACTTCTGCATGAATCTCGTAATCGTTTTGCACACCGTCAGGGGTTTCGGTGAAAAAATCGGCGTAACCGTTGACGACGTAATAGCCCTGTGGAAATTCATTGTTCATCACTTGTTTCATGAATTCAATAAACGCCGCGTCCTCCTGGTCGCTGTAGCCGCCGCTGCCGGTATAGGATTCACGCAGAGGCTCACCTTTAGTGAGAGTTGTGGTTAGCAAAGGTTGTTCCATCGGATAGTCCAGTTGATAACCACGTGTTTTTTCTTCCATCGGGAAAAAGAATGCGGAGCCGGCGTGATAAATATCTATGCTGGCTTCTTCTCCGACATACTCCAGCTCAGCATATAACTCGATGGGACCGCCGCTTGTATACTCTTCCTGCTCAGTAACGAGGCGGTAGATAAAGTCGCCCTCAGAAGAAGATGCTTCAGTAGTTGAAACAGAATAATCATCGATGGAGGTGGTGGTATCGGCTGGTGTATCTCCACCAGTTCCGCATGCGGCAAGAAGCAAGGCCAGTAACAATAAGGGAAGATGGTTAATTTTTTT
This sequence comes from Planococcus sp. (in: firmicutes), assembly GCA_035461005.1. Classification (GTDB taxonomy): domain Bacteria; phylum Bacillota; class Bacilli; order Bacillales_A; family Planococcaceae; genus Planococcus. The sequence goes on from DATHVZ010000023.1 coordinate 5,047, forward strand.
CATGAATTTTCACCCCTCTTTACTGAAGAAGACGGTTTGGAGGCAGGAAGGGTTACAGATTTTATTTCAATTTATCTTCCGGCCGCCATCCTTGCTGCAATTCACGGATGGATAAACCGAATGTCATTTCAAGATGGGGGTAATCCTTGAAATGGTTCCAGTCTCCGCCCCAGTCAAAACCGAGGCCTTTGCCGATATCCGCAACTTCAAACCAGTCAGGGCGCCCATTGCCGTTGCCGTCGCGTTCGATATCCCAGACAACCGAACCGTCATCAAGCTTCAGGGCGAAATCGATGGCCAGCCCAAAATTATGATAGGATTTCCCGCCTTTGGCATAAGTGACGATATTGCCGGATTCACTGCGGCCTTGCTGATGCAGGGAGTTCTGTTCATCGAAAGAACGGAAACCATCAGTGATAAGTATATCAATGCCGATTTCATCCGCGGCAGCGACCAGTTCACGGCTCTTCTCCGCAACGATCGGGTGGAGGGAATCGGGCAATGGCCGGGCTGCCAATTCTTCGCGAAATTCAATTTCACGCTGTATCCATATAAACAGAAAACCGCCAAGCAGCAGCAGAAAGAAAATTGTAAGAGCGGTTTTTGCCTGTTTCACTGTTCATCACCTCTATAACTTCATTTTATCAAAAATCGTTGCAACAGTATCCCCGGAAGGAATTTGGTACGATAGAAGAAACAATCCTTAGGAGGTATACATATGGTGATTGAATTAATGAAATCGCATGCATCGGTGCGTGATTACAAAGAGGAGCAATTGGCAAGGGGAGAAGTGGAAGAGTTGATCGGAGCGGCGCAACATGCGGCGACATCCCATTTTGTCCAGGCATATTCTGTCATATGGGTGACGGATTCCGAAAAACGGAAGAAGCTTGGCGAATTGTCCAAGAATCCGAAGCAGATGGAAGGCGCGGGGGCAGTTTTCCTCATGTGCGCCGATTATAATCGTCTGAAACATGCCGTAGACATGCAAGGGGAGTCGATTGTGTTCGACCAGGCTGAGAATTTGCTGGTCGCTGTCACAGATGTTGGGCTTATGGCGCAGAACCTGGCGCTTGCAGCCGAATCGAAAGGCTACGGCATCTGCTATATCGGCGGTGTCCGCAACAATATGGCGGCAATCAGCGAATTGGTCGGGTTGCCTGAAGGTGTGTTCCCAATCTACGGCTTGACTGTCGGTGTTCCGAACGAAAAGAATGAAGTAAAACCACGCTTGCCGGTGGAAGCGATCTTGCACGAAAATAATTATGATGAAGAAAAATACAAGAGAATTCTTCCAGCTTATGACAAGACCATTCTGGATTATTACGGCAGCCGCGGTTCCAACCAGAAAACAGCGTCCTGGTCACAGCAAATGGCGGATTTCCTGAAAAAACCGCGTCGCCCGGACCTCAAAGGCGTATTGGCGTCAAAAGGATTTAAATTCAAATAATCATGTAGAGGAGGACGAAGGGATGAAACTGGCAATGTTCGGAGCGACAGGAAGAGTCGGTGGAGAAATCTTAAAGCGTGCGTTAGAAGACGGCCACCAGGTTACGGCATTACAACGTTCGCCGAAGCTGGATAAACACCCGAACCTGGGAACAGTGTTCGGCAATGTCAGGAATAGAAATGATGTTGAGCGCAGCATTGCAGGAGCGGACGCGGTCATCAGTGCACTTGGAACAGATAAGGCAACGACGTTGACAGATGCAATGCCTTTCATTATCGAGTCGATGGAGCGCAACGGCATCAAAAGGATTATAACCATCGGAACGGCCGGCATCCTTAATAGCCGGCTGGAAGAAGGCAAGCTCCGCTATCAGGGCGGCGACTCGAACCGTAAGATGACTTTTGCCGCGGAACAACATGAAAAAGCCTTTCGCATGCTGGAGAAATCCGGTCTGGAATGGACTGTCGTCTGCCCGACCTATCTGCCTGACGGGGAAGCAAAGGGCGGGTACCGTGTGGAAAAAGATTATCTGCCAGAAGGCGGAAGAGAAATCAGCGTCGGCGATACCGCGGATTTTGCCTACCGTCAACTGGAAGACACGACCTATATCAAAAGCCGTGCAGGGCTGGCATATTAATTAACAAGAGCCGCCTGAAAACAACTAAAAGCCGCAAAAGCCAATCAGGCTTTTGCGGCTTTTTTCATATTTCTTTGTCACGCCGTAATATCGCGTTTGCCGAAAGTCACATAACTGATGGCCATGAAAATAACGAAATACACTAGCAGCACAACGACGGACAGCGTCATGGTAATGTCCTCGACGAGCATAAAGCCTGTAAAATATTGCGTCAGGTCAGTATGCGTAAACAGGTAATACTTGACGATTTCGTAATTGCTCAGCAGGAAGACCGCCTGTACGCCTGTAAACAATAGGAAAATCGACAGCCCAATGGCAAGCGAGCTGGAGCGGAAAACGGTTCCCAGCATGAACGCAAAAGTGCCGATCATCCAGACGTTGGCAAAGCTGAGTGCGACCAACTGAAGGCCCTTCAGCCAGAACGACCCTTCAACGACTTCTGAGCCGTTCCAGACAAGGAATGTTCCTTCACTAACCCCGTAAAAAATGAACCCTGCCACTGCAGTAACGCTGAATAATACAATCGACAGCAGCAATGCGTACAGCATCGTCGTTAGAAATTTCGAACTTAAAATTTTCCAGCGTTTGACGGGACGCGTCAGCAGCATTTTGATGGTGCCCTGTGAAAATTCGGCAGCCACAATGCCGCCGGCAACGATAACAGTAAACAAAGTGACAACGGACATCATGATATGCGAGTCAATGACGCCTTGCTGCATGCTGTTGTATTCATAAGGAGCCACATCGTTCTCGAGACGGTGCTCGGCAATAGCCACTTCCCCTTCAAAATATTCACGCTGTGCGGCCCCTAAGTTGTTGTCCTCCAACATGCTTAAATTTTGCGCCATTTCAGCGGTTTCAACCTGCTGCCAAGTTTCTGTATTGCTGGCATTCATGGAGTTATCGACCCATTTGGTAATGGCGGCGGAGCTGAGCAGGATGACTGCCAGCAGAATGATCATGATCCAGGAAGATTTACGGCTCCATAGTTTCATCCATTCATTTTGTATGAGCTTTAGCAATATCTCCACCTCCTGTCATTTCGAGGAATTGATCTTCCAAAGTTGCTTTGAACGGTTGAATGGCAAAAACGGATACGCCGCCGTTTACCAGTAGTTTGACTGCACCCGGAACGTGTTCCGCTTCTGTCTCGACCAACAGTCCTCCGTCGTGCTGTGAAACCGGAAATCCGATTCCGGCCAAAATTTCTTCAGCCTGCGCCAACGGCTCAACCTTGAAATAAAAACGGGATTGCTGCAGCTCTTTGACATTTTTGATATCGATCAATTCACCATTTTGGATAATTGCGATCCGGTCGCATAGTAATTCGATTTCTGACAGAAGATGGCTGGAAACGAACACGCCGACCCCGTTTTCGCGTGCAATCTTTTGCAGGTACAGTCGGAATTCCCGGATTCCGGCAGGATCCAGCCCGTTGGTCGGTTCATCGAGAATAAGGAATTTCGGGTTATGGAGAAGTGCCTGTGCCAGTCCGAGACGCTGTCGCATGCCGAGGGAATACGAACCGACCTTTTCGTTGATGCGGTTTTGCATGCCGACCTGTTGAACAACTTCGTTAATGCGTTTTTTCGAAATGCCTTTATGCATCCTTGAAAAATGCAACAGGTTCTTATAACCCGACATGTATTTGTACATTTCCGGGTTTTCGACTATAACTCCGACTTTCTCGATGCTCTCCTCAAAATGATGCTTCACCGATTGTCCTTCGATCAATACATCACCTTCTGTCGGCTTCATCAATCCAGCCATCATCCGGATGGTCGTTGTCTTGCCGGATCCGTTAGGGCCAAGAAAGCCGGTAATCTGGCCTTTGTGCAAGTCGAGATTTAAATTTTTAATGATTTTCTTTTTGCCGATTGTTTTTGACAGATTTTTAATCTGCACCAATGGCTGTTCATTCATCCTGCTGCACCCGCTTTCGTCTCTTTTGTCATCCATTCCACCATATCCAGACCCGTTTCGTCCCGGATTTCATCCAGTTGCCTGTGCGCCAACACCCTGCCATTTTTCAGTAGGACCAATTCATCGAGCAAAGTTTCCACTTCCCGTATTTCATGTGTCGACAAGATCAATGTCTGGCGCTCAAGATCCGTAAAGCGGATCAGCCCTTTGACCAAATCACCGCGCACCATTGGGTCAAGTCCTGAAAATGGTTCATCCATTATATAGTAGCGGCTTTCACGCCCTAAAGTCGCGGCCATTTTCGCCCGGCCGCGCATGCCCTTGGAAAGGGTTTTCATCTTCGAAGATAAAGAAACTTCCAGAAACTCAAGAACCTCTTTTGCTTTCGCTTCATTAAAATCTGTAAACTGACTCTTGTAATAAGAAAATAATTGCTCAACCGTGAAATAAGGATAAAACATATCTGCATCAGGAAGATAAGCGATCCTTTCAGCATCTTTCCGGGAAACCGGCTTGCCATCGATCCCGATGGACCCGCTGTCGATGGGGCTGACCCCGGCCAGTGATTTCAGCAAAGTCGATTTGCCGCTGCCATTTTCACCGGCAATCCCTATTATTTTTCCGGTTTCGAGGGTTAGATTAACACCCTGCAGCGCTCCAGTGGAGCCGTATGACTTCTTTACATTCTTCAATTCGATCATTTGATTTCCCTCCTGATCAGTTCCACAATTTCCGCCTTCGAAAATCCGTAAGCTTCCACGTTGGCAATAAACGACTTTACCAGATCGGTTTTTTTGCTGTCCCGCAGGAGGGTGAGGCAATCTTCATTTTCTGTTATGAATGACCCCTGGCCGCGCCTGGTTTCTGTAAGTTCCATCGATTCCATCTCCTTGTAAACACGTTGCACCGTATTGGCGTTGACACCGACTTCGATTGCATATTCCCGGACAGAAGGCAGTTTGTCGCCGGGTTTTCGGACGCCGCGGATGATGTCTCCCGACAATCGTTCGATCAGCTGCTGATAAATCGGCTTATCCTTATCAAAATCAAGCCCCATATTAAGCCCTCACTTTCTTCTCGAACCAGTAAGCGGACACAAAATAAAGAAAAACCAACAGTATTGTTACAACGAAAAACTGGCCAATATGAAGCGTGGCTGGAGTTTCAAACGGCACCATTAACCCGCGCGCTATATTGGTCAGGAATTCGGATTCATTCAAAGGGATGATCCAAAAGTCGGTGACTGCTGCAAACAGTTCAGTTGCCTTGAAGCGATCCCACATTTCAATGCCGAAGAAAAATAAACCGATTGTAACGATATAAGCAAAACCACCGATCTTCGGTTTCATCGTATAAAACATTGTCATATAAAAGTAATAGATGATGGTGATCTGTACAGAGAAAAATAGGATGCCGGCTGCAAACAGGATACCGGAGGGAAGAAGGTTTTTGACTTCCGCCAGATCGGGTGCAAAGAGCAGAACAGCGAACGCCAATATACTTATCGTAAGCAGTGAAATGACAGTTGCAAAAAGCACGGTAAGGAATTTGCTGGCGTTAATTTTATGTATGGAGGCACTGGAATGGAAAAAGATATCCGGCCGTTCCATTTCTTTTGTTAAAAGAATCGAGAGCAATACGAGTGGTAAAAACATATGCAGGGCCATAACGGTTCCTGAAAAAACAAGGAGTCCTTCATAGAATTCCACAGGAAACAGTATCGCCGAACCGAGCGGAATAACAACATCCAGCAATAAAGCCAATAAAACATATCCTTTTATAATCGTCCAGTCTTTCATTATTAAGCCGCGCATTTGATTCATAATTACATCTCCCTGTGGTACTGTATTAACTAAATAGTACACTGGTCTAATTCTGAATGCAATAGAAATTTCTATTAAACTGTCTAATGGACCTATAAAACGGGAAAGGAGTTGTATACAGTACTAACGTGGGAGGAATAGCAATGAAAGAATTGCAGGACAAAGAACAGATTTTGATGGCTTATTATGCCCAATATTTCAAAGGGGCTACATTGGAAGATGTTAAACAGCTCAATCAGCGGCTCTCTGATGGAATTGGTGAAGAACGCTACCAGGCAGCAATGAAGGAATTGGAAGAAAAAGGCCTGGTTTTTGGCATCGAAAAAGCGGAAGCACGCCAAAGGGAAGACGGAGTAGACAGTCCGATGGCGACCAATGAGGGTATGCTATATGTCAATAATGTCTTGAATCTTCAGTCGGAAGCCGTGGAAGATCATCAATTGGATTACCTGGAAAATAATCTGAAAACCAGCGGTCTCGAATTCACGCTCAAGCCGGCCGAAGACTATATAATGGAAACAATCAATGAGCAGGCAGATAAAAAAGCGAACGAAAACTCGCCTTAAACAGAAAAAGAAGCATCCTCACACGTTGGAGGATGCTTCTTTTGGATTAAAGTTCGAGTACAAAAAACGCAATAAAAATAGTCAGCACAACGATTGTATTGATGATTGTGCCGGCTTTTCTGCTTATGGTATCGTCGAATGCCGGAAAACGTTCGACAAATTTCATCAAGCCGACAATCAGTGCGACCAAAACGAGCAGATTGATGACGATATGCATATCGTAGACGTGCACATCGATATAACGCACCAGGATGACGGAAAAGGCCAAAATGATGCCGTTTATAATATGGATTTTCTTCATAATAACTCCTTCAATTCGTTTTCAAGAAATGGTTTCGCGGACAGCAGGCCGGTAAACTGTCGATAGCGTTCCAATTGCCCGGGCTCCGGTTTCCGTCCGGTTTTATAGGCGCGGATCAGTATGTTTTTCGGTGTATGTTCCATGTCGATAAATTCCATCAACTGCGTTTCGTAGCCGACAAGCGACAACAACTCTGCGCGGATGGAATCAGTCGCCAATGAACTGAAGCGTTCTTTGATCAAGCCGTGTTGCAGCATAATGCCAAGTTCCGGCGAATCGATCTGGTGATTCAGCTCACTTTGGCAGCAGGGGACGCTCAATATGACTTTCGCGTTCCATTGGACTGCGCGGGACAACGCCATATCGGTCGCCACGTCGCAGGCATGCAATGTCACGACCATATCCACAGCTGATTCCTCGTTATAATCATTGATATCCCCTACAAGAAATTCCAGTTGATCGTAGCCCAAATCCTCCGCAATCATTTGGCATTCTTCGATGACTTCTTTTTTCAGATCAAGTCCCGTTACCCGGAGGTCGAGCCCCTTTTCCACACGCAGGTAATGGTACAGCGCGAAAGTCAGATATGATTTGCCCGAACCGAAATCGAGGATACGGACAGTCCGGTCTTTCGGAAGGTGGACCAGCGCATCGTCGATGAATTCGATAAACCGGTTGATCTGGCGGAATTTATCGTATTTCTGCTTTTTGACCTTGCCGTCCGGATTCTGCACGCCGAGGCGCACAAGGAAAGGATAGGGGATGCCGTCTTCCAGTAAATATTGTTTTTTGCGGTTATGTGAAAGCTCAACCTGCTTTTTTACGGTTTCTTCGGTTTTCCAGCCCACTTTAAATTTTTTGGAAAGCTGAACCTGGACCTTTTCTTCGGTGAACTGAAAAAGACCCTGGCGAAATTCCGCGAATAAATTCTCAAGTTCTTGTCCGGCTTCTGCAACAGCTATATTTTTATGTTTCAGCACATGTTCATGCTGGTACTCAAATTGAATGTAATAACCATCTTTAATTTCTACAGGTTTCAGTCTGATGCGTTTCAGATCGCTTGATTTCTGGCGAGGCTGGCTGATGGTCGCAGAAACAAGCTTGTGCTGAAGGAAGCGTTCTGTAAGTTCCAGTTGCATTTCTTTTAATTCCATTGCATTTCCTTTCCTGATTCAAGATAATACAAGTTTATCACGGAAGCGAGTAATTTAGACAGTAACTGTTTATGGGAATACCAATGAATATATTAAATTATTTAGAATTTTATGATAATATAATAAGAGAGTTGAAAACGTTTACACTTTGGGGGTATTGAAATGGCGATTTTACATCAAACTGTCGGGCAGACGGTCCGGAAGCAGGCATCTCTCCACCCGGAAACAGAAGCATATGTCTATCCGGAAAGCGGAATACGCAAAACGTATAAGGAATTTGATGAAGAAACCGACAGGCTGGCCAAGGCCTTTATTGGCCTCGGGATTGAAAAAGGCGAGCATATCGCCATCTGGTCCGATAATAAGCGTGAATGGCTGCTGAGCCAATTCGCCACCGGGAAAATGGGCGGCGTGCTGGTGACCGTCAATACGAGCTACCAGACGAGTGAGCTTGAATACTTGCTGAAGCAATCCGATTCGACCACATTGATATTGGGGGAAGAATTCAAGGGCAGTAATTATATTGATATTATTAATGCCGTTTGCCCTGAACTAAAAAGTTCGGACAAAGGGGGAATTCGGAGCGATAAACTTCCAAATTTCAAGCGCGTTATTGTCATGAGCGAAAATAATTATTCCGGCATCTATACGTGGAGTGAATTTGAAGCCTTTGCGGATGGCGTGTCGGATGAGCGACTTGAAGAGCGGTTCCAATCGATGGATCCGGATGATGTCATCAACATTCAATATACGTCCGGCACGACAGGTTTCCCAAAAGGTGTCATGCTGACGCATCTGAATGTCGTCAACAACGGCAAGCTGGTGGGCGATCTGATGAACCTGACGGAACGTGACCGTTTGTGCATACCGGTGCCGTTCTTCCATTGCTTCGGCTGCGTGCTGGGAACCATGGCGGCAGTCACGCATTCAACGACGATGGTCATTGCCGAGCAATTCGAACCGAAAAAGGTGCTGCAGATGGTACAGGATGAAAAATGCACCGGCCTTCACGGTGTACCGACAATGTTTATTGCGGAATTGAACCATCCCGATTTTGCATCATTCGATACGTCGACGCTTCGCACAGGCATTATGGCCGGATCCCCATGCCCGATTGAAGTCATGAAAAAAGTGATCACTGATATGGGGGCATCGGAAATCACCATCGCTTACGGACAAACGGAATCTTCACCGGTCATCACCCAGACCCGGGCAGACGACGCCATTGAGAAGCGGGTTTCCACTGTAGGCAAGCCGCATGCGGAAGTCGAAGTGAAAATCATTGATCCCGCAACGGGCGAAACAGTGGCGGTTGGCGTACCTGGCGAATTGTGCACGCGCGGCTATCATATTATGAAAGGCTATTACAATAATGAGGAAGCGACGAAAAATGCAATCGATCCGGAAGGCTGGCTTCATACGGGCGATATCGCCATGGAAGATGAAGACGGTTATATCGCCATCACCGGCCGCATCAAAGACATGGTGATCCGGGGTGGGGAAAATATTTATCCGCGGGAAATCGAAGAATTCCTATACAGCCACTCCGCCATCCAGGACGTTCAGGTCGTGGGCGTGCCGGATCCGAAATACGGAGAAGAATTGATGGCATGGATCATCCTTAAAGAAGGCGAAAAGCTGGGTGCGGAAGAACTGCGGGATTATTGTACGGGCAAAATTTCACGCCATAAAATTCCCCGTTATTTCGAATTTACGAAAGATTATCCGATGACCGCTTCCGGCAAAATCCAGAAATTCAAACTGCGGGAACTGTCCATTGAACGAACGCAAAACAGCAAGGTGTAACCGACAAAGCATTCTTATCAAACTGAATACAGGGATTCACGAAAAGAAGCGCTGCAAAATTGCAGCGCTTTTCCCATTTAGCAAGAACCGCGGACATTTCAGCAGTTTTCTATCGCTTGCGATAGGCATGGTTTCCTAGTCACATTATTTATTTTAATATAAAATGGCAAAAAGATAGCATTTTTTAATCATCCGGAGTATAATTCTATCCATATAAGTAGGTATTATAGTACAAGTCTTTTAAACTACTATCCTATGAGGTGGCCAAATTGGTTAAAGAAGAGGAAAAAGTCGTTTTCGTCTGCGAACTGGATAAATTGCGCATCGAATATCGAAAATGCACGGACCTTTCGATACGTCTGCAGATTGAAGAGGACATTGCCCTGTTGCAAAAAGCCCTTACTATCACAGAACACGGCCCGGATGAATATCTCGATATACACTGAAACCCGCGATTCGAACAGGATGCGGGTTTTTTGCATGGCAAAAAAGATTATTTCCCGGGAAATATAAATGGTTCTTTTGTTAACAAGGCTGTAACAATATCACTGATTATCTGCCCATAGGGATGCCCACAGCACGGAATTTGCAGCCCCATCCTTTATAATAGGGGTATGCGAATGGAAAGGGAGAACAGCATGAATGACTTGAAGAAGCTTGCATTTGAACAGAAGAAGGGAATAAGCCTGCTGATTGCGATGTCAGTCCTGAAAGGGGCAGCGACAATTGGCCAGGCTGTATTTTTCGTTCTTGTTGTAGATGGGGTCTTTATAAAGAACAAAGGCTTCGAAGAAATCCTTTTGTTTCTTTTTGCTCTTTTAATCGCTATTTTTATCCGTTCGGGCTCAAGCTACCTTATTGGACGGACTAGCGTAAACATGTCTGCGACCATAAAAAAGAAAATCCGGCTGAAGTTGATCCGTTCTTTTGCAGAAGATCCATTATTGTCCTCTTCAGAAAGCCATTCCGGACAAAAAGTCAGTTTGCTGCTGGATGCAGTTGATGAAACGGACGGCTTTTTCACTAAATACATTCCCCAATTGATCCAAAGTTATATCATTCCGTTGATGCTGCTGGTGGCTGTCTTTTCACAAAACTGGACGACAGGTCTCATTATATTGGTGACAGCACCTTTCATACCGGTATTCATGGCGATTGTCGGCAAACGGACGAAAGAAAAAGCGGACGAAAAGATGGAGCAGCTGAACAGGTTTTCCGGAACTTTCCTCGATATTCTGCAAGGGTTGACAACTTTGCGGCTGTTCGGCCAGGGAAATGAACAAAAAGAAAAAATTGAAAAGAGCAGTAAGGATTTTCGGGATTCAACTATGGACGTTTTAAAGTCAGCTTTCCTGTCCTCTTTGACACTTGAGTATATTTCGATGCTGAGCATCGGAATCATCGCTCTTGAAGTCGGATTGCGGCTTGTCGTTTTCGATAGCCTCAGTTTCTTCAGTGCGTTCTTTATAATGATCCTGGTTCCTGATTTCTTTACTATGTTAAAAGATTTCGGCAGTGCTTTTCATACAGCACGCGGAAGTGTATCGGCATCGCAGCTGTTGAATGAAGAGTTTTCAAAAGAACGGAAGCCGGTATTATGGGGCGAACGGGGTTTGCCTGAGGGGAAGCCACCGCATATCAGGCTCCAAAATATGCGGTTTTCATATAACCGTGAATTCGAGTTAAGTGACATTTCTTTGGATATAAAACCGTTCAGCAAAATCGCCATTATCGGAAGGAGCGGCTCGGGGAAAACTACACTGATGCATGTCCTGGCTGGGTTATTGCCGGTAATGGATGGCGATATTCTGATTGATGGAAGGAGGCGCGGGGATATTGATGAAACCAGCTGGTTCAACCAGCTCAGCTATATTTCCCAGTCCCCTTATCTGTTTGCCGGTTCGATCAAAGAGAATATCACAATCGGCACAAACAGGGAGCCGGTGCAGGAAGAGATTGCCGAAGCAGCGCAAAAAGCGGGAATTGCAGAACTTATCGATTCTTTGCCGGAGGGTTATGGCACATTGGTAGGAGAGGGTGGCCGTGGCTTATCAGGAGGCGAAAAGCAGCGCCTCGCCCTGGCTCGGGCTTTTTTGAAAAAGCCTGCAGTAATTCTTTTCGACGAACCGACGACTGGCCTCGACCTGCAAACGGAAATGATCCTGCAGCAATCCCTGGCAGAGCTTTCACAGGAGGCAACCGTAATAACGGTGGCGCACAGATTGCATACGGTGCGCGCCTCCGACAGAATCATTTTTCTTGAAAATGGTAAGGTGGCGGCTTCCGGCACGCACGAACAACTGGCCTCAGAGTTCGAGCCGTACCGAGAACTGCTTCCGCTCCAGCAGGGAGGTGCAATGCGATGAAAGAATTAACACAGGTGCTGAAATTGATTTTGCAAGAAAAACGGGACGTGGCATTGGCGATTGTCTTCGGTGTGCTCGCAGGTCTGGCAAGTGTCGCGCTATTGGCGTCGAGCGGTTATTTGATCTCCAAAGCGGCTCTGACGGGGCAGATGACAGTACTGATCATTATTGGGGCCAGTCTGAAACTATTCGGGCTGAGTTCAGCAATCAGCCGTTATTCGGAAAGGCTGTTTTCGCACAGAGCCACTTTCACGATGCTCGGCAACCTGAGAGTTTCGTTTTTTGAAAAGCTTGCTCCTTTGGCTCCCGAGATTTACGGGAAATACCGGAGCGGGGATTTACTCGCGAGAATTATTGGTGATGTTGAAAGTCTGCAGAATTTTTTGCTGCGTGTCTTCTATCCGCCGGTTGTCCTCCTATTGGTATTTTCCGGTACGATTCTCTTCACTCTCTATTTCTCGGTATACACAGCAATCCTTCTTGCGATAGGTTACCTTCTTACTGCAGTAGCGGTTCCGGCGTATTTCGCCTGGCGCAAGCGCCGGAAGGACTGGAGAATCAGGGAAAGCCGCGGTGCGCTGTCGACCGAAACGGCTGAATTCCTTTACGGATTCCGAGATTTGAAAATTTATCAGCAGCTGGCCGGCAAGGAACAGCAATTGGCAGGGCTGATTGATTCCTATAACGAAGAACAAAGAAATGAAGGGAAAGAGGAAGTTTACAGTCAATCGGTCAATGGACTCTTTGCACTTCTTGTATCATTGGCCATTCTGACGGCTGGTGCTTATTCCACTGCTGCGGGTGATTTGGATGGCTTGTACCTCGCAATGCTGGTGATGATTTCATTGGGTGTTTTTGAAAACATAGCACCAATGGCCGCATTTCCTGCCCATTTTGAAGAAAGCCGGAAAGCGGCTGTCCGTCTTGATTCCGTCGTCGACGAAACACCACGCACAAAGAATAAGGCAGAGTTGTTACCGGGGCCGCTGTCCATTGCTGCACGAAACCTTCGTTATAAATTTCCAGGGGAACAACGTCCGGCATTGGAAGACATCACGATTGATCTTCCGGCGGGGAGCAGGACTGCAATCGTCGGACCGAGCGGTTCCGGAAAATCCACGCTTTTGGCGGTTCTCATGGATGTGCTGCCAGCACAAGGGGGACAAATACTTTTGAATGGCCGGACTTCCGAAGACTTTTCTCAGGAAAGCATTTGGCGCAGGCTCAATGTGGTACTTCAGGAAAATCATTTTTTCTACGGTACAATCCGCAGCAATTTGCAGATTGCCGATCCGTCGGCTGATGATGGTCAGATGGCGGCTGCATTGGATAAGGTGGAACTCGGTGGGTTTTTACTGGACATGGAAGTTGAAGAAAAGGGACAGAACCTTTCCGGTGGGGAAAGACAGCGTCTCGCAATAGCGCGCGCCATTTTGAAAGGGAGTGAGTTGTGGTTGCTTGATGAACCTGTTTCCTCGGTCGATTCTGCTACGGGCCGGATTATTTATGAGCGGCTTTTCGAAGACTATCCGGAAGATACATTCGTCATTATCAGCCACGACTTGACCGGTCTCGAAAAGATGGATCAAATCATCGTCCTGGAAAATGGCGGAATGATTGAAAGTGGTTCGTATGATGAGTTGATGGAGCGGCAAGGCTATTTTCATGGACTAAAGAAAATAGAACAGCAGATTATGGCGTAAGGCGATCAGGATGCAATAATAAAATAAAAAAAGGCCGTCGGGGGTTTGCCGACAGCCTGATGTGTAAAGCGCAAAGCTGTTCTCAGCTTTGCTTTTTTATTTTGATAAAAAGTCCTGCTCTTTTTTCGCGTCTTCCAATTTCATCTGTTCCAGCTCCAGCCGGAGTTTCTGTGTCTCGATAACATAATTGTCATGCTTAAGCCTTTCAAGCTCGATTTCGCTTTCAATCATTTTATGCTTCAGTTTAGTTTGTGTTTCTAGATGGGATGTGATGATTGCTGCCAATGGGATGGAAAAAATCATAATAACTGCAACCAGATAAATCATGCAATCCACCTCTTCTTATGGGACATCTAATTGGATTTATTATACACTAACGTGCTTTGATGATAAAAGAATTACATCTGTTCGGTAAATACATGACAAGTGTCATGTATGAATCCGTGCGTTTATGACTTATTTATACCCCAATATTTCATTATTATTAGGTTAACAAGTTATACGGACGCACAGTGTCCGAATTAGGAGGAAGATCATGAGTAAAGAAAAAACAGCGCAACTCCGTAAATTCGTGAAACCTTTTGAACAGGCTGATGTGAAGGCTAGTGTCAGACAAATGGCCAATACTATACCTCCATTCTTCCTGTTTTGGTTCCTTGCGTATCTGGCATTGGATGTTTCAATCTGGCTGACCATTGCGTCATCGATCGTTGCGGCAGGTTTTGTGATCCGAACATTCATCATCTTCCACGATTGCACGCACGGATCATTCTTTAAAAACAAAAAAGCGAATGCCATTGTCGGGACAATCACCGGAATAATGACTTTGTTCGCATTTGAAAAATGGAAACGCGAACACACTATTCACCATGCTTCGAGCGGTAACCTTGATAAACGAGGGGTTGGCGACATCTGGATCATGACAATTGAAGAGTATGTCGAAGCTTCGAAATGGGAACGTTTCAAATACCGCATGTACCGCAATCCACTGGTCATGTTCGGAATTGGACCATTATTCCTGGTATTGATCTCGAGCCGTTTCAATCGTAAAGATGCACGTAAAAAAGAGCGCAATAACACGTATTTGATCAATATCTCATTAGTGGTTATCTACTCACTTCTTATTTGGGCAATCGGCTGGCAGGCATTCCTGATTGTTCAAGGCACAACGATGTTTGTTGCCGGAGCTTTGGGCATTTGGCTGTTCTATGTACAACATACATTTGAAGATTCGTATTTTGAAGATGAAAGCGAATGGGATTATGTGAAGGCAGCGATAGAAGGCAGCTCTTATTACCAGCTTCCGAAAGTTCTGCAATGGGTTACAGGAAACATCGGTTTCCACCATGTCCATCACCTGAGCCCGCGGGTTCCGAATTATAATTTGGAAAAAGCACACGAATCAGCCCCGCCGCTTCAGCAGGCAACAACAATCAATATTAAATCAAGCCTTAAATCATTGCGTTACAAAGTATACGATGCGAAAAACAAGACCTTCGTCACATTTGGCGATATCAAGCATCTGCTGGATGATTCCAAGAAAACTGCAGAAGAATAACTCTAAAAAACCATTCCCTCAGCGGAATGGTTTTTTCTTTGTTATAGATTTTGGTATGATGGATAATAACAGCAACAGGAGGAGGAGCCTATGCAAACCTGGTATCAATTATTTCCGAAAAACCCATGGCTCAGCCTGTATGCCTGGGTCATCTTTTGTATTTTGCCTTTCTTCTTCATCTTCCGTTCGTCATCAGTGGTGGAAATTGCAATCGGCATTGTCCTGTTGGGGTTATTCTTTTTGGCGTATCGATTATCGGTCAACTCCAGAAGCGGTTTCGTCTATGTATGGGTCAGCATAGAAATGGCCGTCAATATCATTTTGACCTATCTTTTCGGCTACGTGTATCTGGCGATTTTCGTTGCTTTTTTCATTGGCAATATCCGCAGTAAAATCGGTTTTTATATTATCTACGGCATCCATATCGGGACGACCATCGCGACGGTCGCTTTCGGTATAGCTCTTCACAGCAACCTGTTCATGTCCCAGCTGCCGTTCATCGTGCTGACGATTCTCGGGGTCATCCTGTTGCCTTTCAACACCTATAACCGCAATAAACGTGAAAAGCTGGAAGGCCAGCTTGAGGACGCCAATAAACGGATTTCCCAATTGGTTATTATAGAAGAAAGAGAACGAATTGCCCGGGATCTTCATGACACACTTGGGCAAAAACTTTCGCTGATCGGTTTGAAGAGCGATCTCGCCAGCAAATTGCTTTACCGCGATCCGGAAGCTGCGCTGAATGAAATCAACGATGTCAGGCAGACTGCGCGCACGGCATTAAAGGAAGTCCGAGAATTGGTTTCGGATATGCGGGGCGCGAAGCTGGAGGATGAGTTGCTGCGGGTGCAGCAGATTTTGAAAGCGGCTGAAATCGATTATGTTTTGTATGGAACTCCGAAACTTAAAAACACTCCCTTGCTGGTGGAAAATGTTCTCAGCATGTGCTTGAAGGAAGCGGTCAATAATGTCGTCAAGCACAGCCATGCGACCAGATGCACCATTCTCATCAAACAGACACCGCATGAAGTATTGGTGCAGGTCCAGGACGATGGGATCGGCTTACCTGTTACGGGAGGATTCATGGAAGGAAATGGTTTGGCTGGCATGAGAGAGCGCCTCGAATTCATCAACGGCTCTGCTGACATTAATGGTGCGGAGGGGATGACATTGAATATCAGGGTGCCTAACGTAATTCTTTATAAATCCAAGGGGGAGATGGCATGATTCGTATCGTATTGGCGGAAGATCAGCGTATGATGCTCGGAGCTTTGGGGTCTTTGCTTGATCTGGAAGAGGATATGGAAGTGGTGGGAATGGCTTCAAATGGCCAGGAGGCAGTCGAGCTTGTGGCTAATCTGAACCCGGATATTTGCATCATGGACATTGAAATGCCGCTCAAAAGCGGTCTGGATGCGGCGGAACACTTGAAAGAGCATCCATGCAAAATTATAATTCTGACGACGTTCGCCCGCTCCGGCTATTTCGAACGGGCCCGCAATGCCGGTGTCAGCGGCTACCTTTTGAAAGACAGTCCGAGCGAAGATCTGGCAACTTCCATCCGCAGCATCATGGCCGGCCGCCGCATCTATGCTCCCGAGCTGGTGGATCTTGCCTATGAAGGGGACAATCCACTGACAGAGCGGGAAAAGCAAGTGATGGAACTGATTGCGCAGGGGCGCAGCACCAAAGAAATTGCCAATGAATTATTCATCACCTCCGGAACGGTCCGGAATTATATTTCCACCATCCTGGATAAGCTGGAAGTCGGCAACCGGATTGAAGCCGTTTCACGCTTCAAGGAAAAAGGCTGGTTTAAGTAATTCAACAAAAAGAATACAGGTATAGTGAAGCCGGCGAAGAAAAAGAAATTCTTTTTCTTCGCCGGCTTTCCACATACTATTAAGTAACGTGAGGAATGGATTTTTATCTCTGGTTAAGGTTCACTTGGGGTTATTCGTATAATTTTTCTTCAAGTTTTCCGTCTTCTGTATAAATATGAAGTTCGCCATGGTTTTTATTGACATAGCGTTTTGCATCGTACATCAGTTCTTCTTTTGTTTCCTCGATCAGGATCGCTTTCTTGCTGTCCCTTTTCTTCAGCTGCCAGCCGTCATCATGTGCGCGGATTTCATAGACCGGCTGTTCTTCATCGCCATGAACGCTGGATTTGGCACGGTCGAGTGCAATCGGAATCGCACGTTCTTCTTCGTAGCCGTCACGCAATAATGCATTGGCGATTTCAATCGCTTTGTTTCGTACGTCGGCGTTTAGATTCTTAAACGACTCCGGATAATCGTCTTTATTCCATGGCACAATAATCGCCTCCTTGCCTCTCAATTCCCCCTTTTAATAGGATGTAAAACAAAAAATTACTGGTATTAAAGGCTCAGGATGTTACAATGGTGTGAAAGGGGGAGATAAGATGTCAGATTTAACTTATCAAATCATAGCGCTAATTATTTACCTCATCGCTATGCTGGGGATTGGCTGGTATGCCTATCGCAAGACCGTCAATTTATCAGATTACATGCTCGGAGGACGTGGCCTGGGCCCATCCGTTGCCGCACTTAGTGCAGGAGCATCCGACATGTCTGGCTGGTTGTTATTGGGACTTCCCGGTGCCATTTACGTCGGCGGTCTAGTAGAAGTTTGGATAGCGATTGGTTTGACAATCGGTGCCTATTTAAACTGGTATTTCGTGGCGCCTCGTTTGCGAGTCTACTCGCTCGTAACGAAAGACTCGATTACGATTCCTAGCTTTTTGGAAAATCGTTTGAGAGATTCTTCGCGTCTACTAAGAATTGTTTCAGGTATTATTATTTTAATCTTTTTCACGTTCTATGTGTCTTCAGGAATGGTCGCAGGCGGCGTATTCTTCGAAAGCTCATTCGGACTGAGCTATCAACTCGGGATGGTCATCGTAGCCGGAGTCGTAGTGGCTTATACATTATTCGGCGGATTCCTTGCCGTCAGCTATACTGACTTTGTCCAAGGTGTCATGATGTTCCTTGCATTGATCGCAGTTCCGTCCGTCGGAATTTTTGTCACAGGTGGCTTTAGCGAAACTGCAGAAAGCATTCGTGCTGTAGACCCGTCGTTTCTTAACTTTACAACCGGTGCTTCAGCAATCGGGGTCATCTCCGCTGTAGCGTGGGGCCTTGGTTACTTCGGACAGCCTCATATCATCGTCCGTTTTATGGCAATCAAGACTTTGAAAGAAGTCCGGGTTGCACGCCGCATCGGTATCGGCTGGATGGTTCTTAGCCTTATCGGAGCTGCTGCAACAGCACTTGTCGGTATTGCATATTTCCAGCAGAATCCAAGTGCTACATTGACAGATCCGGAAGCGGTATTCATCGCACTCGGACAAATTCTGTTCCACCCGCTTATTGCTGGTTTGATGCTTGCAGCAGTTTTGGCTGCCGTCATGAGCACGATTTCATCCCAATTGCTCGTAAGTTCATCAGCATTGGTGGAAGATTTGTATAAAATTGCGTTCAAAAAGAAGATTTCAGATAAAATCGTTGTAAATCTTGGCCGTGCCGGTGTATTGTTGGTAGCTGTGTTAGCTGCTTTCCTTGCATGGGAAAGAAATGCGACAATCCTTGAATTGGTTGCATACGCTTGGGCAGGTTTCGGTGCCGCATTTGGACCACTGATCCTCTTGGCATTATTCTGGCGCAAGCTTACAAGCATGGGGGCATTGGCAGGCATGATCGTTGGTGCTGCTACTGTCATCATCTGGGACCTGGTCGGTACATCTCCGGATGACGCTGGAGCAACTGAAGCGACCAATTTCATGGGCAGTGTTTACGAGATCATTCCAGGATTCATCCTATGTCTACTGGTTGCATGGTTGGTAAGTCTTGTTACTTACAAACCGAATGCAGAAATCGAAACAGAGTTTAATGAAACTGTACGTTTGATCAACGAAGATAAGTAGAAAAGCGACAGCGCACGTTAAGCTCTGAAAGGCATAAGCTGAACCGGCTTATGACCCGAAGAGCTGGGCCGCTGGAGTCTGGACAACAACGAAAAAGCTCAACCCTTCCGATTGGAAAGGGTTGAGCTTTTTTTATAATTTTTTTATTTCCGCTGATCTTTGCGTGCTTCGCGTTCCATCTTTTTGAACTGGCGCAAATCCGATTTGCGGATCGGCGGCGTTTCATCTCGGAGGAGTTTAACGAACGACCAGACCATGAGCAATAACAGCACGGTGAATGGCAGTGCTGAGATCAAGGAAGCGGTCTGAAGGGCTTCCAGTCCACCTGAGAAAAGAAGGACAGCAGCAATGGATGCCATCAGTACGCCCCAGATCATTTTAAAAGCGGTGGGCGGATTCAGGCTGCCATGACTGGTCATACTTGCCAGAATATACGTGGCGGAGTCAGCAGACGTTACAAGGAATGTGAAAATCAACAGGATGGCTGCGACTGACATGATGGCGGACAGCGGCAGAACATCGAAAGTCTGGAATAAAGCGGAAGTCAGGTCATTGTTGACGGCTTCTGCAATTCCCGTTCCATTGTTTATATCATAGTATAAGGCGGTTCCGCCGAATACGGCAATCCAGACACAGGCGATTGCCGGTGGAATGACCAGCACGCCCAGGACGAATTCGCGGATTGTCCGGCCGCGGGAAACGCGGGCAACGAAAGCGCCGACAAATGGAGACCAGGCGATTGCCCATGCCCAATAGAAGACAGTCCAGCCACGCACCCATTGGCCGTCCACATAAGGTTCCATGCGAAGACTGTATTGCACAAAGTTTGTAATATAATCACCCAAAGCAAGGGTGAAGGTTTCCATGATAAAGACAGTGGGTCCGGCAAAGAATACAAATACCATCAGAATAAGGGCCAGACTGAGATTCAAATTGCTTAAATAAGCGATCCCTTTATGTAATCCGGTGGATGACGACAACGTATAGGCGGCGAACATGACGCCGATGATGATCAATTGGGTGGTAAACGAATTTTCAATGCCGAAAACAGCATTCAAGCCGCCATTCATCTGCAGCACGCCGAGCCCAAGTGAAGTTGCGATTCCCATGACAGTGGCAATAACGGCCAACGAATCAATCGATTGCTTGACCAATGGTTTTGAGCCGGTAACCGGTTCGAGTGCGGTTGACACCAATCCGGATTTTTTCTTCCGGAATTGAAGGAACCCAATAACGAGCCCGACAATTGCGAACACAGACCACTGGCTGAGGCCCCAATGGAAAAAGGAATAGCCCATCGCAATCCGGGCCGCTTCCGGAGTTTGCGCTTCATTGCCAAAAGGGGTGGTGAAGAAATGGCTCATTGGCTCAGCTACGCCCCAAAATACAAGACCGGCGCCGAAACCGGCTGAAAACAGCATGCCAATCCAGGTGAAAAAGGGGAATTCGGGGCGGTCCGTGTCTGCCCCGAGGCGGATATTGCCGTATTTGCTGATGGATATAAAAATGAGGAATAGGGTAATGATGAATACAGCCAGCAGATAGAACCAACCAAAGTTATCGGTTGTAAAGTTGAATAGGGTATCGGATACTGCCTTGAATTGTTCCTTTGCGAATGCTCCAAGCAGTACCAGCAGCAGTATGACTGCTGTTGACACGATGAAAACGGGGTTTGTCCATAATTTTTTGTCCATGTCGACCTCCTGATGTATTATAAAGATATTTTCTATATACCCCAGCCTAACGAAAATAGCGTTTGAAAACCACTTATATATAAAAAAATATGGATATGAACGGAAAAAGGTGAATAAGGGGTGCAGAAAAGGTTTTTGGCGAACCATGGCGAAGCTTATTGTAATCGGGGAAAAGGAGTGGGATGGATGAAATTCGATCATGTCGTGCATTTTATAGAAGGAACTCCCGAAGGTGCGGTTAGTTTCTGGAAGCAGCAAAATTTTCATGCAATTATCGGGGGGCGCCATGAACAATGGGGCACCCGCAATGCCTTATTGTACGGTAAAGACAGCTATATCGAATGGCTGGCCCTTGAAGACAGGGGAATTGCTGAGTCTGCAGACCATCCCTTAACACAATTGCTCCTGCACAATGGACCGGGCTTCGGCACCGTCTGTTTCAGGACTTCATCCATTACAGAATTGAACCAACGCTTGACGGAATCGGGTTTTCAGACAAGCGGCATTCTGGACGGAAGCCGGAAGACCGACGATGGAAGGCTGATTGAATGGAAGATGCTGTTTATCAATGAGGAGCCGTCCGCCCGCTTGCCGAACCCGTTCTTCATCCAATGGAATGAAACGGATGAAGAACGTTACGAAGGGCTTCGGACTGTTGGGGCCATCAAGCCGGCCAGCGAAAGCCTTGCTTTGGACCGCTGTATTTTCGGGGTGGAGGATGTGGAGGAGACAAGTGATAGATGGAGAGAACTTCTGGGAGGAAGCCTGCAATTGCCCAATTGTCTGATTGAGTTTCGGAAGTTGACAGGGAAGAAGGAGCGGCTTGAAGAAGTCCATTTCAAAAAAGGCACGGAACGGATTCTATACGAAAAAGGGGTCTACCTGATATAGTTTCCCGGATTTAAAGGTCGGCCGTGCTGTGGTAAAATAGACAGAGTAGAAGCGGCATAGTTAAACTGGCCGCAAAGGAGAATGTGCATATGGATACACTGATTGAAAAAGCAGTACTTGTCGGCGTACAGCTTCAAAAAGACATGCATTTCACCTATGAAATGGATGAACTGAAAAATCTGGCTGAGGCCTGCAACGTCGAAGTGGTCGGGGAAATGACGCAAAATCTCGACCGCATCAATCCTTCCCATTATGTTGGAAAAGGCAAAGTGGAAGAGATCAAAGCGTTCTACGAGGAAACGGACGCAAATGTGATCATTTTCAATGACGAACTGTCCCCATCGCAAATACGGAATCTTGAGGAAGACCTGGAATGTAAAGTCATTGACCGGACGATGCTGATCCTTGATATTTTCTCGCGCCGTGCCAAAACGCGTGAAGCGCAGGTGCAGGTGGAATTGGCGCAATTGCAATACATGATGCCAAGGCTCATCGGACTCCGCGCTTCCCTCGGACGCCAGGGCGGCAGCAGCAGCGGTGGGGTCGCCAACCGCGGTGCCGGTGAAACGAAACTCGAGCTCGATCGCCGAAAAATCGAAGACCAGATTTCAAAGCTTCATAAAGAACTTGAGCACATTAAAGACCAGCGGGTCACTCAGCGCAAACAGCGCATGAAAAAAGGCATGCCGGTCGTGTCGCTCGTCGGTTACACGAATGCCGGTAAATCCACTGTCATGAATGAGCTGCTCAAAAAGACCGGGCAGCAGGAAGAGAAACAGGTCTTTGAAAAAGACATGCTTTTCGCTACGTTGGAAACATCCGTGCGCCAGATTCTGCTGGATGACAATAAAAGCTTCCTCCTTACCGATACGGTAGGGTTTGTCAGCAAATTGCCGCATCACTTGGTGCGCGCATTCCGATCGACACTTGAGGAAGCGCGCAACGCTGACCTTCTGCTTCACGTCGTCGATGTTTCACACGAAGAACACCGCCATATGATGGATGTCACCAACCGGACCCTTCAAGAAGTAGGGGTTGAAGACATTCCGACCATCTATGTCTACAATAAATCGGACCTCGCCGGCATTCCTCATCCTAGAACAACCGGTGATGGTCTGTGGATTTCCGCCAAAAATGACAAAGGGCTGGATGAACTGCTGGCAATGATCAAACAGCGTATTTTTGCCGATTATGTGACTTGCCGGATGGTTATTCCATTCGACCGCGGTGATATCGTCGCCCACCTTAACGAAACGGCCACTATCCGGGAAACGGAGTACGAAGAAGAAGGCACGTCGTTGAAAGTGGAATTGAGTCGTGCGGATTACGATCGTTACCAGGAATTCATCGTGGGTAAATAAATGAACAAAAGACTTTGAAAAACACGAAAAGGCGCGACCGGATTGATTCCGGTCGCGCCTTTTTCTATGTCCAGACTCCAACGGCCCAGCTCTTCGGGAAAAGGCTGCTCCTGTCCTTGCATCGCTAACGCTATCTCTCGTTGTCCCTTTTCGTCATTGCTGGAATTGGATGCGGTGAAGGTTTGCAAAGATGCCGTCATGTTCAAGCAATTCGCTGTACCCGCCCTGTTCGGCGATGCCGTCTTCCGTGACAACAATGACCCGGTCTGCGTCGCGAATCGTTGCCAGTCTGTGAGCGATGATCAGTGTCGTCCGATTTTCCGCGAGCTCAGAAAGAGCTTCCTGGATGACGCGTTCGGTCTCCGTATCAAGCGCGGATGTGGCTTCATCCAGAATCAGGATCGGCGGATTTTTCAGGAACATGCGCGCAATGGCAAGCCGCTGTTTTTGGCCGCCCGACAGTTTCAATCCGCGTTCCCCAATCTGGGTTTCATAGCCATCCGGCAGTTTATTGACGAAGCCCTCGAGATGGGCCTTACGGGCGGCCGCAAGAATTTCCTCGTCGCTCGCGCCTTGTTTGCCGTACGCAATATTTTCGCGGATCGTGCCAGTAAACAGGAACACATCCTGCTGGACGATACCGATATGGGAGCGCAGCGAATGCTTCGTCATGTCCCGGATATCGATGCCATCAATGGCAATCGAGCCCTGCTGAATGTCATAAAAACGTGGAATCAATGAACAGACTGTCGTCTTGCCAGCACCGGATGGGCCAACAAAAGCGATTGTTTCCCCTGCCTGCAGGTTCAAGTCAATACCATTCAAAACCTTTTTATGTTCATCATATCCGAAGTGGACATTGTCAAATGTGATATTGCCTTGCAAGCCAGTAATCGGCTGTGCGCCTTTTTTATCGACAATATCCGGGTCCTGGTCAATCAGATCGCGGAAACGGCTGAAGCCGGCCATGCCTTTTGGATACAGTTCGAGCAACGCGCTGATTTTGTCGATCGGTTTGATCAATACGTTCAGGAACAGCACGAAACTGACCAGTTCACCGTAACTTAACTCGCCCTGGTAGTTCAGCCAGGCGCCGTAAACAAGGACAACCAAGGTCAACAGACGTGTCATCATATAGATGCTCGAGTGAGTGGCAGCCATGACTTTGTAAGCGACAATTTTGGCGAGGCGGAAATTGCCATTATCTTTTTTGAAACGGTCGATTTCGAATTCCTCGTTAGTAAAAGACTGGACAACGCGTGCGCCAGAGACACTGTCTTCCACGCGTCCGTTGACGTCGGCGATTTTGCCGTACATATTGCTCCAAGCTGAATTCATCTTGATATTGCAATAAGTGATCAGCCAGACCAGGAACGGAACGACAATCAGCGTGACAAGCGCAAGTTTTGGATTGATCCAGAACATGATGCCGAATGCGCCGAAGAAGGTCATGATGGCGATGAAGAAATCTTCAGGGCCATGGTGGGCCAACTCCCCGATGTCGAAAAGGTCATTGGTGATACGGCTCATGATATGACCTGTTTTTGTGTTGTCGAAAAAGCGAAAAGATTGCCGCTGGACATGGGTGAAAAGTTCTTCCCTCATATCGGTTTCAATATTGATGCCGAGCTTATGTCCGAGATAGCTGACGATGTACTGAAGGAAAGTGCTGATCAGGAACACTGCCAGCAACAGCACACTCACTGTGACGATGGCATTCCAATCGCCGCTCGGCAACAGGTCATCGATAAAATATTGGACGGCTACCGGAAACGCCAATTCCAATATCGCGACGATGACAGCACTGGAGAAATCGATTATGAACAGCCGTTTATGTGGCTTATAATACTTGAAAAAATGCTTTAAATTCAACAGATCCACCTCTTATATTTTCTGCGCAATCATTTCCAAATCGCGATCTCACTTTTTTATTCACAAAGAAAAGTATAGTCCAAAATAGCGGAAAGAACGATAAGAATTTCGGGAATTGAAATAAATTTTGAATAAAAGGAAATGTTTTTGCGTTTAAAGCAATTTTCGAGAAGAGAAGTTATAAGCAAATAGGGCAAAGAACTGACAACCCACCCTATTCCTTGTCTAATTGAAAATAATTCTCAGTTAATCATTGACTCTATTTACCAGTCTGCTATATACTGGGTTAGTGGTTAAGTGATAATGATTATCAATATCACTTAGGCGCTATCAATCAATAAGTTTTATTGAACACGGATGAGGGGCAGCTATGAAAAAACGTTATTTAATACCAGCACTGATCATACTGTCTTTTATTTCACTGTTTGTCGGAGTCAGCAGTATCAGTCCGCTCCATCTGTTGGACTTTCAATCGGAAGAAACCCAGATTTTTCTGATCAGCCGTCTGCCAAGGCTGGTCGCGATATTGCTGGCAGGTGCAGGGATGAGTATGGCAGGACTCATCATGCAGCAATTGAGCCGCAATAAATTTGTGTCCCCAACAACAGCGGGTACGCTGGACGCCACGAAGCTCGGAATTCTTGTTTCAATGCTACTGTTCGCGAATGCGTCCATGATCGAGAAAATGGCGGTGGCTTTTCTCTTTGCGCTGGCGGGAACGTTCCTCTTTATGCAAATTCTCAACCGCATCAAATTCAAAGATGCGATATTTATTCCTTTGGTCGGTTTGATGTTCGGGAACATCCTGTCTTCCATCACCACCTTTTTCGCCTACCGCGCGGATGTGATCCAGAACATGTCCGCCTGGTTGCAGGGAGATTTTTCGATGGTCATGAAAGGCAGCTACGAGCTGCTCTACATAAGTGTCCCGGTGTTTATCATCGCCTACCTTTACGCCAACCGGTTTACGGTGGCCGGCATGGGCGAGGATTTCTCCAAAAACCTGGGGCTGAAATACCGCAGCATCGTCAACATCGG
>DATHVZ010000024.1:0-1667 GCA_035461005.1 Planococcus sp. (in: firmicutes)
CCTCGGGACAAGTGATCTACCCAGCGCCGTCAACCAAGACGCCGGGTACTTATGTCAACGGCATTCTGGTCGTCAATAAAAAATATGCGCTGCCGTCTACGTATAATCCGGGTGTCCACGCCGAGGCACAAGGAGCGGTGAGTGCGATGCTGAGGGATGCGAAAGCTCAGGGCCTCCACGTGACAATCGTCAGCGGATACCGATCGTATTCCAGGCAGGCGGCTTTGTACAACGACTATGTGAAGCGCTTCGGGAAGAAAGAAGCGGACCGGTTCAGTGCGCGCCCGGGCCATAGTGAACACCAGACCGGGCTGGCCTATGACTTCGGCAAAACGACCCGTTTGACAGGCAGTTTCGGCGACACGAAAGAAGGCAAGTGGCTGGCAGCGAATGCCCATCAATACGGCTTTATTCTGCGTTATCCGAAAGACAAGGAGCACATCACCGGCTATATGTACGAGCCATGGCATTTCCGCTATCTTGGAACCCAAAACGCCACCAAAGTGAAGAATAGCGGCAAAACGCTGGAAGAATATTTGAACGTTAAAGGAAAATGAAAAATAGTCCGTTCAAATAAAATTCTTGACAAGATCCTTCAACATGATAAAATTTAGCTCAATTACTTTTCCGGAAAAGTAAAAAATAAATACATTTATTGATCGACGGTGCAGTAATCGGATTGTGCGCAGCAGGCAGAGACTGAATGGCAGGTGGAAATTCAGGCAGCAATCCAGGTGAAGTACGCCATCAGGCAAGATCATTTTTTCAATCAAGTGGACGGATTCATGTCGGAATTCGTCAAATTGGGTGGTAACGCGGAGAAAACCTTCGTCCCTTTACAAAAGGGGATGGCAGGTTTTCTTTTTTTATTTTCAAAAAGCCAGGAGGATTC
Source organism: Planococcus sp. (in: firmicutes) (assembly GCA_035461005.1). Taxonomy (GTDB): domain Bacteria; phylum Bacillota; class Bacilli; order Bacillales_A; family Planococcaceae; genus Planococcus. The sequence goes on from DATHVZ010000024.1 coordinate 893, forward strand.
TTTCATGTTCAATATTAAAGCGGTTTTATCACCATCCATTCAGGAGGCCTTGGCACTCGTGGTTCTCATAGTTGGGATCATCAGTGTCAGCATTATACGTTTCGAATCGGTTCCGCATGTGCCGATTCTGTTCTCGATTCTTTTATTATTTGTCTACGGTTTATTGAAAGGCGTGTCTTATAAGGAATTGGAGAAAGGGTTGATGAGTGGTGCAGGCGCCGGCATGGGGGCGGTGTTCCTGTTTTTCTTCATCGGCATCCTGATCGGGACGTGGATGCTTGGCGGCACGATTCCGACCCTGATTTACACCGGTTTTAATATTATTTCGGTGACGTTGTTTTTTGCCATCGTGTTTGCAGTCACCGCCATCATCGGCATTTCCATCGGCAGTTCACTGACGACAGTTGCGACCATCGGGGTGGCGTTTATCGGCATGGCGGCCGCGCTTGATTTGTCGCTGGCCATTACCGCAGGCGCGATTGTTTCCGGTGCGTTTTTCGGTGATAAGATGTCGCCGCTGTCGGATACGACGAACTTGGCGTCAACCATTGTCGGCGTCGATTTGTTCGAGCATATTCGCAACATGGGCTGGACGACCATTCCGGCGTTTCTGATCAGTTTTGTCCTTTTTGCTGTGCTGTCTCCGACTGTGGATGCAGCGCCAAATGCCGATATCGCAGCTTTCCAGCAAGGGTTGATGGATACCGGCATGATTTCCTGGGCGTCTCTTCTGCCGATGGTGGTCCTGATTGTTCTGGCGGTTCTTAGAGTGCCG
>DATHVZ010000025.1:0-7464 GCA_035461005.1 Planococcus sp. (in: firmicutes)
CGAGCCCCCAGGCAAGCAAGCTGTTTTGAGGAATATCGATTATTAAATTACTTTTATAATTTTTTATTTCTTAACCACAGCATGTCCACCGAATTCGTTACGCAGCGCTGCTACGACTTTGCCGGTGAAGGTGTCGTCTTCCTGTGAACGGTGGCGCATCATTAGGGACATCGTGATGACCGGTGCCGGCACTTTCAGGTCAAGCGCAGTTTCGACTGTCCACTGGCCTTCGCCCGATGAGTTCATGACACCTTTGATGCCGTCGAGCTTGGCGTCTTTTGAAAACGCATTTTGCGTAAGGCCCATCAGGTACGAGCTGATAATGGAGCCGTTGTTCCATACGCCCGCAACTTCTTCGTAATCGTAATCGAATTGGCTTTTGCTGAGGATATCGAAGCCTTCTGCAATCGCCTGCATCATGCCGTACTCGATGCCGTTATGGATCATTTTCAGGAAATGTCCGCTGCCGGCTTTGCCTGTATACAGATAGCCGTTTTCAACGGAAATGTCCTTGAATACCTGTTCGATGTCCTTGAACTTCTCTTCGTCTCCGCCGATCATCGAGCAGATGCCGTGGCGCGCGCCTTCTGTGCCGCCGCTAGTGCCGCAGTCGAAGTAGTATAGGTCCTGTTCCTGCAGCATTGCCGCACGGCGCACGGTGTCTTTGTAATTCGAGTTGCCGCCGTCGATCAGTGTGTCGCCTTTTTGGAGCAACGGCAGCAATTCGCCGATTACCGTTTCTGTGATGTCACCAGCCGGTACCATCAACCAAATTGTGCGTGGTGCTTCCAAACTGTTCACCAGCTCTTCAATAGAAGAAGCCCGCTTGAAGCTGTCCTCTTCAAATGTCGCGAAATTATCGTATCCGACCACTTTGTGTCCGTGATCTGCTAAATTCAAGGCCAAATTCAAGCCCATTTTTCCTAGTCCAATCAAACCAATTTCCATTTTAACCGCTCCTCGTAGAAAAATTTTCCGTAGTGGTTTTATTATATCAAATTTTTTTCCTTAAACAAGGGAAGTGTAGTATAATGTCGGTATGAAACGGTCCAGAAATGAGGAACTTATATTATGAAAGAGCAAAAATTTGCGCTGGCGGCCATACGCGGCAGCTATTCGCAATTCAGTGACAAAGAAAAGAAGATCGCTGATTTCGTATTGAATGATCCCCGCAATATTATCCATTTGACGATCAACCAGATTGCCGATGAACTGAATATCGCGGAATCGACCATTTTCCGCTTTTGCCAGCGCATCGGCTTTAAAGGTTTCCAGGCCTTTAAAATATCCCTGGCTTCTGAAGTCGTAACGCCGCTGAAAGATATCCATGAACAGATCGAAGAAGGCGATGAAGTCAAAACGGTGGCTGAAAAAGTCTTCCGTTCCAATATCAAGACGCTGGAAGCGACGTTGCAGATTGTCGACGGCGAAACGATGGAAAAAGCGGTCACCACCATACTCAATGCGCGCAAAGTGGAATTCTTCGGCAACGGCGGCTCCGCCAGCGTGGCGATGGACGGCTACCATAAATTCATCCGGCTCGGTTTGCCCGTGGCGATGAACCTTGACGCCCATATTCAGGTTATGTCCGCGTCCCAGATGAACGAACAGGATGCCGCAATCGTCATATCGCATTCGGGTTCGACGCGGGATATTTTGGATGTGCTGCATGTGCTGAAAAGCAAAGGCGTGGCCGTTATCTGCGTGACGAACTTTGCGAAATCTCCGCTGACGAAAGAGTCGGATATTTGCCTGTATACCGTTTCGGAGGAAACCGATTTCCGGTCGGAGGCGCTGTCTTCCCGCATTGCCCAGCTGAGCCTGATCGATGCGCTGTATACGAACGTGATGATCGCACGCAGCGACGCCGGCAAGCAATCGCTGCAGGATATGCGCGAAGCCATGTCACATAAGAGATTATAGGAGAACAGCCCTGCCATCGCGGCGAGGCTGTTTTTACTTTGGAGAAAATAACTATCAAGTTTTGATAGCCCTTTTCGCGTACGCTTTATTCGCACCAAACCGTTCCCTTCCCACATAAACACCCAATGCCACACTCACCCCCAGCATCATCAAGGAACCGACCACAATCACGGGGCGGATTGCCAGCAGTTCGGCAGCCACACCGAAACTAAACGTCAGCAGGATAATAAAAACGGCTTCGGCCAGTCCGTAGATGCTGCCGATTCGGCCCATCATGGCAACCGGAATGTTGTCCTGGTAGAAAGTTTGGAAGCCGGTGTTGGCGAAAGCGAGCGCAAAGGCCAGGACAAAGAAGCCGATTGCCGCACCGGTGAAATCTTCGGAAAAAGCGTAGATGAGATAGCCGGCAGAAACTAAGACCGTGCCGCCCCCTAACAGGAGGGGTACCTTCAGCCGATTTCCGAGCACCGCGGCAACGAGCGAACCGGCCGCAATTCCGGCGCCGGCGATACTGACGAGAAAGCCGTATTGCTGTTCGCTGAGGCCGAGCACCCCAATGGAAAACGAGGCTTCAAGTGAATCCAATGCGGTTGCCAGCACCATGAATAGGCCGAATGCCAGATAGACTGCCGCAACGTAAGAGTTTTTCCGGCTGAAGCCGATGACCGCTGCTATATCACTTCGGATCACTTTCAGGCTTAAGGGCTCAACAGCGTTTGCTGTTTTATTGTCATCGAGGTTCGGCAGCGCCACGGTCAGCACGGCTGCAAGGAATAAAGCGGTAGCGTTACTGTAGAGTGCAAAGTCCGCGCTTCCGATGGCAATCAGCCCTCCGGCTACGGCTGGTCCGATGAGAAAAGCGCCGGAACCGGCGAGGCTGCGAAGAGCGTTAAAGCGCTGGCGCTGCGACGGTTTCAGCAACAACGTCACATAAGCCATCGACGTCGGCGTGAACATGGAGCCGGCGATGCCGAGCACAAAAACCGCGGCGTAGATGAGCGCCAGGGAATCGAGCAGCGGCAAAAGCAGCACCAGCGCGGCGCGTGACAGATCAAGCCAGATCAGGAGTTTGCGCTTGTTCAGCCGGTCAATCAGGCTGCCGGCCCAGAAGTTCGTGAAAATCGCTGCGAGCGGAACGGTCATGTACAGTCCTGCCACCGCTAGAGCGGACCCGTCCGCCATTGCCAGCACTTTGAGGTTCAGGGCGATCAGGTAAATCCATGCCCCGATGTTCGAAATGCCGATGGCCGCCAATAAAATCAGTGGAGCTTTCCAATAGTCTAACTTCCTCATCATTTCCCGCTCCCCGGGCCCCGGATTTGGCCATAAAAAAACCGCCTCCAAGACAAGTCGTCTTGGAGGCGGTTTCGATTCGCGGTGCCACTCCAGTTTATCGCCATGTCGCCATGCCGATCTCATTAAGTACGGCAGAAAGGATCTGCTTATACTATTGCCCGATAACAGGAGCTCCTGGCGCTCCACCCCCGATTCCCGGTTCCGGCGCGCTACTCAGAGTTTTGGTTCGGCAATCCACCTATCCCCTTTTTCAGCTGCCGGGGGTCTCTTGTGAAAGTTGGACTCTGCTTACTCTTCTCTTCTTCGCATTTGGTTTTTATTAGGATAGCATTGGGCGACGCTCCTGTATAGGGTTAATTTTCGTAAGGAGCTCCCTTTCTGAGCAATGCTTTTGACACCCAACGCCCCTTCCTCTATCGTAATGAATAATCCCAAGTATTTTGATACGGATTAAACTATTTGGCAATAACTTTAAAGGAGGCATCTCATGAAAGCCTTATGGAGAACTTATTTAGATACATCATTGATTGTTAAAATTACTATTGCTTTAGTGATTGGTGTCGCGGTCGGGTTGATTTTCGGCGAAGATGCAGCAGTGCTGGCGCCGCTGGGGGACCTGTTGCTGAGTTTGCTGACGTTCCTGATCATCCCGCTGATCCTATTCACCTTGATGGTTGGGGTGAACCAAAGCCGGTTGAATGACCTCGGGCGGATGGGCGGAAAGGTTTTTCTCTTTTACGCTTTCAGTTCCGCATTCGCCATTGTGGTCGGATTGACTGTGGCAAGCCTATTCCAGCCGGGTAGCGGCATGTCGCTGCAGGGCAATGAAACGTTCGATGTTCCGGAAAATCCCGGTTTCATCAATGTGCTGCTGAACATTGTGCCATCGAATATTTTCACGGCCTTTACGGAAATGAATCTGCTGGGCATCATCTTCATCGCCTTCGCGTTTGGCCTGGCGATTTCCTATATGCGCGGTTCTGAGGAACTCGGGGACCTCGGGGAACACCTCTACAAAACCGTCAACGGGTTGAACGAAGCGACGATCCTCGTGTTGAAAGTGATTCTTCAGTATGTGCCAATTGGCATTTTCGCCATCATGGCGGAAGTTGTCGGCAGCCAAGGGTTGGATACGCTGTTTTCGCTTGGCGAAATGGTGCTTGTGCTGTACGCTGCCATCGCGGTTCAGATCGCCCTTTATACTTTGCTGCTGATTGGATTTAAAATAAAACCCGGATTCTTTTTCCGGTATGCGCGAGCGCCGATGCTGACGGCCTTTGTCACGCAAAGCAGCTCCGGCACGTTGCCGCTGACACTCGATGCTGCGCGCAACCTCGGCTTGTCGAAAAGCCTGTATGGTTTCAGCCTGCCGCTCGGCGCAACGATCAATATGGACGGGGCGGCCATCCGCATCGCGGTGTCCGCAGTCTTCGCCGCCAACCTCACCGGCAATCCATTGTCTTTGTCAGATATGCTGATGGTGGTGCTGATCGGTACGCTAGCCTCTATCGGAACCGCCGGTGTGCCGGGTGCGGGCATTGTCATGATCGCCACCGTCTTCGTGCAGCTAGGCCTACCCTTGGAAGCTGTTGCTTTGCTGACTGCGATTGACGCACTGGTCGGCATGGGTGCAACCATGCTGAATGTGACAGGTGACCTCGTCGGGTCGACTGTCATCGATAAAAATGAAAAGAAACGGCAGGCCGCAAAAGCGTAACGCCGCTGCCGTAAATTGGAAATTCTGTTTTTTTATAAGGTGGAAGGGTATATTGAAAAGGCAAGTTATTTCGAATTGGAGGGTATTAAACGATGAAGAATTTAAATTCTGCAAGCACTTTGCATAACGGTGTGGAAATGCCGTGGTTCGGCCTCGGCGTATTCAAAGTCGAGAACGGTTCCGACGCGGCCGATACTGTCCGGACGGCGATCATAAACGGCTACCGGAGCATCGACACCGCTGCCATTTATGGCAATGAAGTCGGCGTTGGCCAAGGAATTCGCGAAGCCCTCGAAGAAACGGGTCTGTCCCGCGAAGACCTTTTCATCACGTCGAAAGTCTGGAATTCCGAGCTTGGCTACGACTCCGCACTCGCGGCGTTTGAAGAAAGCCTCAAAAAATTGGAGCTGGATTATCTTGACCTGTACCTGATCCACTGGCCGGTAGCAGGCAAATACAAAGACGCGTGGCGCGCGCTGGAGAAACTTTACAAAGACGGACGCGTCAAAGCAATCGGCGTCAGCAATTTCCAGATCCACCACTTGGAAGACGTGATGGCGGACGCGGAAATCGTGCCAATGGTCAACCAGGTCGAATACCATCCGCGCCTGACGCAGACGGAGCTTCACGAATTCTGCAAAGTCCACAACATCCAATTGGAAGCCTGGTCGCCACTTATGCAAGGCCAGCTTCTCAATGATCCGGTGCTTGAGGAGATTGCGATGAAAGCGGAGAAAACGCCGGCGCAGGTCATCTTGCGCTGGGACCTTCAGAACGGTGTCGTCACCATTCCGAAATCCACCAAAGAACACCGCATCATCCAAAATTCCCAAGTATTCGATTTCGAGCTGACCGCCGAAGACATGGAACGCATTTCAGCGTTGAATGAAAACAAGCGCGTCGGTGCGGATCCGGATAATTTTGATTTTTAATAAAGCTGTTTTACAGCAAACGCCATCTTTCTTTACCGTTTTGCGGTGGGAAGGATGGCGTTTTTTGTGTTGGGGTGCGGCTTGATCGGTTTGGAGTGCGGGTCGGGTCGTTTGAGGTGCGGTTATCCGTCTGCGAGGTGCGGAAATTGCGTTGCGAGGTGCGGTTATCTCATGTTGAGGTGCGGTTATCCGTCTGCGAGGTGCGGAAATCGGATTGCAAGGTGCGGTTAACTCATGTTGAGGTGCGGTCAGCAATTATTCGAAGCTAATTTATAAAAAACGAATAATAATTTTAAATATTTTCCATAATCTTTATTTTAGTTGCGCGATTTCACATTTTAGTTGCGGTTAGAAAATATTCAAAGACATTTTCTATTTTTATTACATAGTGCTTAACCCACATTATCAAACAACAAATACAACCCCGTAAACAGCAGAATTGCATACGTCACGTAGCGGAATGTGCGCTGGTCGATGCGGTGGAACAGCCGCTGTCCGAGAACAAGGCCGAGCAGCACCACCGGAATGGCGGCCGCGCTGGAGACCCAGACGGTTTGATGGGTGCCTGTAAAGATGATTTGCAGCAGCAGGCTGATGGAATAAATGAACAGATAGAAAGCGAGCGTCGTGCCGCGCAGCTTTTCCTTTTGCGTGCCGGTTCCCGAAAAATACAACAACAGCGGTGGCCCGGGCATCCCGATACTGGTCGTCAAACTCCCCGACAATCCACCGAACAAGAAGTCACGGCCATTGGTCCGCCGGATGCGCAGGGATAGTATAAGAAGAACGGTCAGCAACAGAATGACCAGGCTGATGCCGAGTTTCAGTTTTTGCATATCAGCGACGACGAAAACGGCGATGCCAATGGGCATGCCTGCGATGCTGCCGATGATGAGCCTTTTTAAAATGCCGAAATCGATGTCGTTTCGAATTTTTGAAATGAGCGCCGCCGAGATGATCAGCGACAGGACAAGATTAATCTGGATGGCCTCACTGACAGGGAACAGCAGCAGCAGAAATGGTGTCGCCAGAATCGAAAAGCCGAAACCGGTGCTGGTCTGCAGCACGGACGCCGTCAGGATGATCACGATAAACAAGAGGACTTCCACAGGAGCACCCGCCTTACAGTTAGATTGATAGCGATTTTACCATAGCGCTAGCGCAAATAAAATTCCTCTTTTAACACCGCATACATGGCCAAATTGACAAACACCCCTTTGTTTAGTGGGTGCGCAAACAAGCTGAATGGGGTATTCTGAGAATAGATTTTTATTTGAAAAACCGGCAAAGGAGTTGAATGACATGACCACAATCGGCATCGTCAGACACGGCATTACAGAATGGAACCTGCTCGGGATTGCACAGGGCAGCAGCAATATCCCGCTGAATAAAACCGGCAAGGAACAGGCGATTGCCCTGTCCGAACGCCTCGCGGTTGAAGAGGAATGGGACCTTATCATCGCCAGCGACCTGGAGCGCGCCAAGGAAACCGCAGAAATCATCGGCGCGAAACTCGGGCTGCCCATCAGCCATGTTGATACCCGTTTGCGGGAAATGAACGGCGGCGAAATCGAAGGCACTACGGAAGAAGAACGC
>DATHVZ010000026.1:0-2146 GCA_035461005.1 Planococcus sp. (in: firmicutes)
TTTTTTTATGAGAAAGCATAAAATCCCGCCAAAGCTGGGGACGTTTTTTTGGATGCAAGCGCATGGGTTGACGAGTAACGATTACAAATGTAAACTAGGGTTAATCGATTACAAGTGTAAACGAATTGGAGGGATTTTGATGGCGGTGGAAGAGAAAGTGGAAATGACCGTATCGGAGCGAGAAGTCATGCGGGTCGTCTGGACGCTCGGCAATGCGACGAGCAAAGACATCGTGGATGTGTTGGAGCGGAAAAGGGACTGGAAGCCGGCAACGGCCAAAACCTTTATCGGGCGGCTCGTGAAAAAAGGTTTGCTGCTCGTGGAACCGCACGGCAATAAATACATTTATTCAGCCGCGATCAGTGAGCAAGACAGCGTGAAAACAGCGGCGGACCGGTTTTTTGAACAAATCTGCCACAAGCAAGTGGGCAAGACAATCGCCGATATGCTGGCAGGTGCCACATTGACGCATCAGGACGTCGAACTCATCCAGTCCGTATTGGATGACCAAAAGAAACGCGCGGTCGATGAAGTGGCATGCAATTGCGTGCCGGGCCAGTGCAACTGCAGCACACAACGATAATTCATAGGTGAGGTGGAACAACATGGAGAAATTACTGACGATCGAAGGGATGACGTGCGCATCTTGCGCCCAGTCCGTTGAGAAATCCGCCGGGAAATTGACCGGTGTGGACGAAGCGAGCGTTAATCTCGCGACAGAAAAACTGAAAGTCCGCTTTGATGAAGCGGCTGTTTCTATAGAAGAGATTTTCGCCGCGGTGGAACAGGCCGGTTATAAAGCGCTTGCCCCAGCCGAGACGAAAACCTTCACCATCGAAGGGATGACCTGTGCGTCCTGCGTGCAGTCAGTTGAGAAAGCAACAAGAAAACTGGCCGGCGTCGCCGAATCGAACGTCAATATGGCGACGGAGAAGATGGTCATCCGCTTTGACCCGCAGCAAGTGTCCGTTAACGATATCAAAGCTGCGGTGGCAGATGCCGGTTACGGTGCGGTCGAAGAAGTGGACGGTGAATCGTCCGCTGACTTGGACCGGGCGAAAAAAGAACAGCATATCCAGTCGGTGTGGCGCCGCTTCTGGCTGTCCGGCGTATTGACGATTCCACTGTTATTGATTTCGATGGGCCATATGATCGGCATGCCGCTGCCCGCTGTGGTTGATCCCATGCTGAACCCGGTGAACTTTGTGCTGGCGCAGCTGGTGTTGACGATTCCCGTGATGATTCTCGGCAAGAGCTTTTTCACGGTCGGCTTCAAGACGTTGTTCAAAGGGCATCCGAATATGGAATCCCTCATTGCGCTCGGAACCAGTGCGGCATTCATTTATAGTGTCATTGCGACCGTTTTTGTCATGATGGGCAATGCGGGCTACACGATGAAGCTCTATTACGAATCCGCTGCGGTCATTTTGACATTGATTACTTTAGGGAAATATATTGAAGCGTTGTCGAAAGGCAAAACGTCTGAAGCAATCAAGAAACTGATGGGCATGGCACCGAAAACGGCCATCGTCGTCCGGGGCGGTGTGGAAACGGAAATTTCCGTGGACGCCGTCGAAACAGGCGACGTGGTCATCGTCAAGCCCGGCGAGAAGCTGCCGGTTGACGGTGTCGTCGTCGAAGGCGCGACAGCGGTCGACGAATCGATGCTGACGGGTGAAAGCATGCCGGTCGAAAAAACTGCCGGTGACCGCGTCATCGGAGCAAGCATCAACAAAAACGGCACGATCCGCTACGAGGCGACGAAAGTCGGCAAAGACACCGCTTTGGCGCAAATCATCAAATTGGTGGAAGACGCCCAAGGGTCGAAAGCGCCGATCGCCAAAATGGCGGACATCATTTCCGGCTATTTCGTGCCGATCGTCATCGCGATTTCAATCCTTTCCGGACTTGCATGGTTCGTCGGTGGGCAGACAGGCTTGTTCGCCTTCACAATCGCGATTTCCGTCCTGGTCATCGCCTGCCCATGTGCACTGGGGCTGGCGACACCGACCGCCATCATGGTCGGCACAGGCAAAGGCGCGGAACATGGCGTCCTGATCAAAAGCGGTGGTGCGCTGGAGACGACACATTCCATCGACACGATCGTCTTCGATAAAACCGGGACGATTACCGAAGGGAAACTGAC
>DATHVZ010000027.1:0-22735 GCA_035461005.1 Planococcus sp. (in: firmicutes)
GTCGGCAGTCCGGAGCGGCTGAACAGCTCGGCGCTTTTTGGCCCGGTCAGCCACAATACTTCCGACTGCGGATAGGAATTTCCGTCGCTCGCGGTGACGCGTGCCTCGTCGATGGCGTCGACCGTTACGCCGGTGAAAACCGGCAATCTCTTTTTGCGCGCCACGGCTTCGATTTTTTGCGAGGCGGCTCGTCCCTGGCTGCTCAGCAGCGCGGTCGAGCTGAACAGCGCCGTATTCAACGGAAGCCGATGCGCTTTGCGCCAAGCCTGGATGGAAAAGGCGAGCTCAACTCCGGAAGCGCCGCCTCCTACCACCACCGGATGCGCGGTCTGTCGCAGCCGGAGCAATTGATCGGGGAAGCGGTAATTCGGTTTGATTGCGGAGACGTATTCTTTGAGCGGCGAGGGAATAGCCGTCTGGGAACCGATATCAAATGATACCCTGTCGTAACGGTAGCTTTTGCCGCTCTCGCCCGTCAGCTTCCTCGTGTTGGGATCGATTGCGACGATGGTGTCCTGGGTGAAGGCGGCGCCAATCTTTTCGGCGAACCTCTTCAGATCAATGCGAATGTCCTCGAGGCTGTATGTGCCTTCAGTGAACCCCGAAAACATACCGGAATAATATTGGTGGATGGAAGGGGAAATCAGCAGCACCTGCACATTCGCCGAAGCGTCTTTCGCCAACTGCTCCAGGCAATGGAGGTGCGCATGCCCGCCTCCTACCAGCACAAGTGTCTTCATACGGATTCACTCCTCTTTACATTAAAATTCGTTTGGCTTCTGCCATACGTTGGAAAATCGTGAAAATTTGGACTGCGATAAAGAGGAACGTAATTGCGGTCAGGTAAGGCGTAATGAGGATCATCAGCGTAAACAGGATGAAGGCTTCGGTTCGTTCCCCGAGCCCGGCCTGGTAATAGAACGATTTCGTCCCTTGCTTCTCCGATAAGGCGCCTACAGTCAAAAAGACAGTCATGGCGACAATGATGGATACACTCAACAGAAGCAATGCCCACATCGAATCAGGGAATCGGAAGGCGAGCCCTAAAATGACGCTGATTTCAACGATGCGGTCAAAGGTGATGTCCAGAAGTGTTCCCCAAGGGGAGGGTTTGGTTTTTCTGGCCATGGTACCGTCGACGGCGTCCAAAAAGCCGGAAAACCACAGGGCGATCACGGCCAAAATTGGCTGGTCCAGGTAGATGAAGACCCCGGTTGAGATGCCGATGGCAAAAGCGATTTTCGTGACGCCATCAGCCGTAAAGCCTTTATTCAATAAAAAATCGCCGGTTTTTTCGAACACGGGCTGAACATGTTTTCGTGCATGTGTATCAAGCATAGGTCTCACCTTTTCGTATGATAGATGCTTTCAGTATATAATATGTGCCGCGTGATAACCTGCATTCCCCACTTTGTATAGGGAAAAATGTGCCGAAATATTCACGGAATGCCAAGGGGTCCGAAGCGTAAGTCTTTTCGGTTTTTGATAAGATGTAGTTAATTCGAGATAAGAGGGGAATGGTTGGGATGGTTAAAAAATACGATATTGCAGTAATTGGAGCCGGAGCTGCCGGTCTGACCGCCGCTTTTACCGGAGCGGGTTTTTCAAAAAGCGTCGTTTTGATCGATAAGAATCTGCCGGGCGGAGAATGTACCTGGTCAGGCTGTATTCCGAGCAAATCGCTGATCAACATTGCCAAAGAAGTCCATCACGCCAAAAAATACACCCCGGACCTCAAAATCGACACGTCACAAGTTTTGGAAGATATTCAGGATGTGATCCAAAAAGTCTATGCAGGGGAATCGCCGGAAGTGCTACAGCAATCCGGCATCGATTTTATCAACGGCTACGCAACATTTGTCGGACCGAACACGGTGGAAGTGGACGGCGAACATATCGAAGCGAAAAAGATCATCCTGTCCACCGGATCGTCTCCGCTGGTTCCGCCCATCAAGGGATTGGACGAAACGCCGTATTTGACGAATGAAACGATTTTCACCCTACAGTCATTCCCGAAAACGATGACAATTCTCGGGGGCGGCCCGATCGGGGTCGAAATGAGCCAAGCGCTGAACCGTTTGGGCGTCAAAGTGACGCTTGTCGAAAAAGCCGACCGGATCCTGTCGAACGACGAAGAAGATCTGGCGTTGATGATTCAACAGCGTCTCGTGGATGAAGGCGTGACGATCCATACTTCATCAGAGGCAGTGGCAGCCAAGAAAGTAGGCGAAGAAATCGAACTGACGATTCAACAGGACGGCAAGGAAACCGCCGTCACCAGTGCCGGCCTTCTGGTGGCGCTCGGGCGCAAAGCAAATGTTCAAGGCTATGAGCTGGAAAAAGCGGGTGTGGAATATGATTCGAAGCGGATTCATGTGGACAAGCATATGGAGACAACGGCTAAAGGGATTTATGCAATCGGTGATGTGGTCGGCCCTTATCAATTGTCGCATATGGCGAACGCACAAGGCATCCTTGCGACGCAAAATGCCATCCTGCCGATCAACCGGAAAATGGATTACGAAGGGGTCACGTGGTGTACATATACGGATCCGGAACTCGGGCGCTCTGGCTTGTCGGAAGAACAGGCGCGTGCGAAATACGGCGACTCGATTCGGATTTATGAACACGAATACGCAGATCTCGACCGCGCCAATACAAAAAAAGACAACATCGGCAAAGTGAAAATCATCCTCGATAAAAAAGGCTCCATTTTAGGCGCCAGCATCCTCGGCGACCGTGCCGGAGAAATCATCAGCCAGATTCAGACGATTAAGTCGCTGAACATCAATATGGGCAAACTGTCGGGTGTCATTCATCCGTATCCGACATACAGCGAGGTGCTCGTGAAAATCGGCAAAAAGGTTTATGTCGACAATCTGATGAACCAGCCGGTTGTGAAAATGTTCAATAAAGCGAAAGACGGCGAACTGCCGGTACAGAAAATCGCCCTTTACGGAACTGCCGCTGCAGCGGGAATCGGGATTGCCAACATGGCAATCAGGAACAATATCAAACCGAAACTCGGCGTGAAAAATGGACGCTTGAAAGAACTGCCGCTGACACCGAACGCGGTCTCTTCCCAATCGCAGCAACAAGACATGTGGGTTCCTTCTTGGCCTTATCACGGCAGCAAAGAGCAGGCGAAAAAGAATCTGATTGGCATGCTGAAAGGATTTGAAGGTGTAGGAATTCTCCAGAACGATGAGAACTATGTATATGCGGTCGCTGCGTCCAAAATCATGAAATTCAAAGACGATATCGAATTTTATTTTAACGATGCCGCCGAAAGAATCGAGTTCCGTTCCGCTTCGCGTGTCGGCCATTCGGATGCCGGCGTTAACCGACAGCGCTATGAAGATATGAGGAAAAGATACGAAAGCATCTCAACTCATAACCGCAACTCATGAATAAACGTCAAATAGCGAAATGGCTAACGGTGGCGGTGGTGGTCGCCTTGCTCATCTGGCTCAGCCGCTCGGTCTTTCAAGTGGACGCCAGCGATCTCCGTAACTGGATTTTGTCCTTCGGGCTGTGGGCGCCTGTCATATATATCGTCGTCTACACCATTCGCCCATTGGTCTTTTTTCCGGCGTCGGTCCTGTCGATTGCCGGCGGCTTAGCCTTCGGCGCCTGGATGGGAACGGTCTATACAATCATCGGGGCGACACTTGGGGCGATGCTGTCCTTTTATGTCGCGAAAACAGTAGGCAAAAGCTTGGTTAAAAAAGATTGGACAGGAAATGCCGGGAAAATACAGGCGCAAATGGAACAGAACGGTTTTCTTTATGTACTGCTGTTCCGCTTGATTCCGGTTATCAACTTTGATTTGATCAGCTATATGGCAGCCATTGCGAAGGTTCGCTTCACCTCTTTTGCACTGGCAACGTTAATCGGAATTATCCCTGGAACGTTCGCCTATAATTTTCTGGGCAGCAGCTTTGTCAGCGGAAACCCGAAAACCATCTTTTTCGCGGTCGTCGTTTTTGTCGTTTTGACAGTCGTTCCGATCTTGATCCGAAATCGCTGGAACAACAAACAAAAGCTTGATAAGAAATAGATTGCCTATAAAAAAATGGGAAGTGGAAGAAATGAAAAGCTATTCAATACTGGCACCGCTGGCGTTGGCGCTTACTTTAGCAGCATGTTCTTCCGAAACCGGGGACGGCGGAGCTTCAGACGCAGAAGACTTGTTGAGCAGCGACTGGCAGGAAGTCGTGGATGCGGCAGAAGGGCAGGAAGTGAATATGTATATGTGGGGCGGCAGCGACAACATCAATCGTTACCTCGATGAGTGGGTCGCGCCGCGCCTGAAGGAAGATTACGGTGTCGATTTGAATCGGGTGCCGATGAACGACGCGCAGGACATCATCAATCAATTGCTTGACGAAAAGACTGCCGGAAAGACCAGTGGCAGCATGGACATCATCTGGATCAACGGAGAAAATTTCAAAGCCGCAAAAGACAATGAGCTGCTATGGGGAGATTTCACCGGACAATTACCGAATTTTATCGAGTACGTCGACCCTGACGCGCCTGAAATCGCAGAGGATTTCGGCGAACCGGTAGAAGGCTTGGAGGCACCGTGGGGCAAAGCGCAGTTTGTCTTTGTTCACGATAAGGACAAGTCGGAAAACCCGCCGAAATCGATGGACGAACTGGCTGACTGGGTCCAGGAAAATCCGGGGCAGTTTACGTATCCCGCTTTGCCGGATTTCACGGGCAGCGCATTTGTTCGCCACGTGCTGTACGAAACGACGGGCGGCTTTGAACAGTATCAGCGGCCCGCTTCTGAAATGGATGATTTGGAAGAGCGTTTGGAACCGATGTGGCAATACTTGAACAGCATTAAACCCTATTTATGGCGGGAAGGGAAAACCTATCCGGAAAGTTTAGCGAAACAAGATCAGCTGTTTGCGAGCGGGGAGATCGGCATGACGATGAGCTACGATCCGGCACTTGCCGCAAGTGAAGTGCTGAAAGGCCGCTTCCCGGAATCTACCCGCACTTTCATCCTGGACGGCGGCACACTCGCCAACACCCATTTCCTGTCGATTCCGTTCAATTCTTCCGATAAGGCAGGAGCGCTTGTCGCAATCAATGAAATGCTGTCTCCTGCTGCGCAGACCGCTAAATTGTCTCCGGAATATTGGGGCGATTTGTCGGCATTGGATATGGATAAACTTTCTCCTGAGCAGCAGCAGGCAATGAACGAAGTGGACATGGGCACAGCGACGCTGAGTTTGGAAGAGCTGGAAAGCCACCGCTTGCCGGAGTTGTCAGCAGATTGGATCGAAATAATCGAAAAAGGGTGGATGGAAAATGTGGCGCAAGAGTAAACCGTACCTTTTGCTGCTGCCGGCCACCGGCACCATTGTCCTCCTGTTTTTTGGAGGACTTTTTGATGGCTTGCTGAAAAGTCTCGGTTATTTTCCGGCAATCGGAGAGACCGGGTTCAGTTTGGCTGCCTATAGCTCGCTGTTCGCTTCAGCTGCTTTTTGGGAATCACTCACACTGACCACTCGTGTTGCTGTCCTGTCGTCGGCGATTTCGGCGATAATCGGAGCAGCCATTGCAGTTTCATTATTCATGCTGAAAGGATCAGCCAATTCCGGTTCGCCTCGGTTGTGGCACCGGTTGTTTCAGCTGCCGTTGACCATTCCGCATCTGGTAGGCGGCTATATTGTCGTGCTGCTGTTTATGCAAAGCGGCTTTCTATCGAGAATCTTCGCTTCAGCAGGATGGATCGATGAAATTACAGACTTCCCGGTGCTCGTCAATGACCCGTTTGGCTGGGGCATCATACTGACCTATGCCTGGAAAGAGGCGCCTTTCGTTTCGCTGATGATTTATCCGGTGCTGACGCGGATTCACGGCTCCTGGCGTGACGTCTCCCGTGTGTTCGGGGCCGGCAGCTGGAGCTTTATTCGTGAAATCGTGCTGCCGGTGATGCTCCCGGCTTGGACGATTGCGACGTTCATCGTTTTTGTTTTCACGTTTTCTGCGTTTGAAGTGCCTTATTTGCTCGGTGTCACATATCCGAGCATGCTGCCGGTTTATTCCTATCAGCTGTATACGAGCGGAACGTTCGCGGACCGGCCGGAAGCGCTGGCGGTAAATGTCATTCTGGCCGCCTTAACAATCGGACTCGGTCTCGTCGCCTATTACTTCAGCAGACGCTGGAATGTCTTGAAGGGGTGGGATTGATGAAAAAACACCCTTTTCTAATAAATTCTATGTTATTCATTCTTCTATTTCTGTTCATTGTGCTGCCGTTTATCCCCTTGGTTTTGACGAGCGTATCATTTGGCTGGCGATGGCCGGACATACTGCCTGAGAGATTCAGTTGGCGCGCGTGGGAATACGTGTTGATGGGTTCCGAAACGTGGCAGGCGGTCGGATTGAGCCTGTGGATCGCTCTTATTGTAACGGCAGTGAATATTCTTTTGGCTGTGCCGGCCGCCAATGCTTTTGCGCGCTATCCCATACGCGGCAGGTGGCTGTTTGAGGCCATTATTTTTGCGCCGATCATCATTCCGCCTTTCGTAGCTGTAATGGGCATACACTTAACCTTTTTGCGGCTCGGTTTAACGGAGACCGTATTTGGCGTTGTGCTGGCACATCTGTCTCCGACTTTGCCTTATATGGTGCGGGCGGTGGTGATCAGCTATCAAACTCTATCGACCGACTGGGAGGATCAGGCGCGCATGCTTGGAGCGGGTCCGCTATCCCGTTTTTACCATATTGTGCTGCCGCACCTATTGCCGGGAATCGCAGCGGGCGCGAGTTTGAGCATCCTGATTTCCCTGAGCCAGTATTTGATCACGTTCATCATCGGCTCCGGCCAGGTGGTCACACTGCCGATTCTGCTGTTTCCATTCATCAGTGGCGGAGATCCGGCAATTGCATCCGCGTATTCGTTGCTGTATGCAGCAATAGCCATTGGCGCGTTGATCGGACTGGACGCAGCTTTAAAGAAATATTATCGAAATAAAAAAGCCGCAGCGGGAATGGGCTAAAGGGGTGGGAACATGAGCGATTTGCGCATCATCAATATTGAAAAACAGTATCGGCAAACACGCCGGAAGGGAGATGCCGTCTTTTCTTTGAAGCCGGTTGACCTGACCATCCGTGAGGGCGAATTTTTCTCTTTGCTCGGCCCTTCCGGCTGTGGCAAGACGACGCTGTTAAAATTGGTTGCGGGTTTAATTGACACGGACAATGGCGAAATCTGGATAGGGGACAGCAATTTAACGGCCGTTCCTCCAGAGGCCAGAAGATTTGCGATGGTTTTCCAGCAATCTCTGCTGTTTCCACATATGACGGTGGAAGACAATACAGCATTCGGTTTGAAGATGCAGAAGGTCGGCAAACAGGAGCGGCTCACTAAAGCGCAGGAAATGCTTGGGCACGTCGGGCTTGAAGGATTCGGCAGCCGCTTTCCGCATGAACTGAGCGGAGGCCAGCAACAGCGCGTCGCTTTGGCGCGGGCGCTCGTGACGAATCCGCGGGTGCTGCTGATGGATGAACCATTCAGTGCCTTGGACCCGAGCCTCCGGGAAGAAATGAGGGAGCTGCTGCGTAAGATTCAACAACAGCTCGGGCTGACGGTTCTTTTCGTCACCCATGACCGGGAGGAAGCGTTCTATTTATCCGACCGAATCGGTATCATGAGCGACGGGGCATTGCTGCAGGTCGGCTCTGCCAAAGATTTATATGAACGCCCGGTCAGCACCAAAGTCGCCTCTTTTTTAGGGGTGAAAAACATCATTGAAGGAACGGTCGCGAACGGTCGCTTCCTCTCTGCAGATCAGTATTTTGTAAGTGCAGTCCAGAATCCGATTGTTGAAGGCAATTGCTATATGATTCTTCGTCCGGAGGCACTTCAGCTGGAATCGGAAAGCACCGAACCGCAACGTGGCATTATGCGAGTAATCGGAGTGCTCCAGGAGCTGAGATTCAACAATGGCTTTTATACTGGCAAAGTGCAGACTGGCACTCATTTGCTGGAATGCACATTTTCGGGCAGGCAAGCTGAAAAGATACCAACCGGCAAAAAAATCGATTTGATGCTGGATATGAAAGATGTTTGGTTTGTTGAGAAGTGAATAAATCAAAACCCCGCAGATTCCGAAAACAGAAAATCTGCTGCAGGGCCCTTGAAAAAGATTTCTTACTTTGATAATTTGGCCATAACAAAAGGACTGAGCACCGTACGTTGGTGTTCAGTCCTTTTGTTATATTACTGATGTTTTGTTGTCGTCAGCACACGGAATCATTTGATTTTGGTACCGACAGCCCGAACAGTGGCCGGAGATAAAGAGCCAGGAATGTTCCGGCCAGTGCGAGGATGCCCCAAATATAGCCGTGCAGGCTGAACGAGGCAATGCCTCCGAAATAAGCCCCGATGTTGCAGCCGAAGGCCAGACGTGCACCGTAGCCCATCAATAAACCGCCGATGACCGACGCGGCAAAGTTGCCGGCAGTGACTTGCGTGAATTTGAACAAGCCGCCGGCAGCCGAAGCGATAAAGGCGCCGAGAATGACCCCGAGATTCAGTACGGTAGTTGAGTCGGCAAATATGGACGCTTGGAGTGAAGCTGCGTTTGCGCCTTGCCAATAGCCCCAGCTGGCAACATCGACGCCGAAAGCTCCGGCAATTTTGGAACCCCATAAAGCGAATGCCGAAGTAATGCCCCATGGCGTGCCGCGCGTCATCAGCGTCAGCGCATTGAGGACGGCTAAAACAATTGCAGCCGCAAATAATGGCCACGATCCGCGGAGGATCCGTTTCCAACCAGTTTCAGTTGGAACCGGCGCCATTTTTGGCGCTTTTCTTTTTTTCTCAATAACCAGCGTAACCCAGGCGATCAAACCGAACAGAGCAAGTGAGAGGAGCCAGGCACCCCCGTAACCAAGACCGGTGGAAGTGGCCAGTGAATAAGGTTGGAAGGCTGGCAGTTCTTCTGTCCAGAACGGTAAATGATAAGCACCGATTGTGGCGCCGACGATAAAGAAGACCAGTGTCACGAACATGACGGAACGCCCGCCGCCCAAGGCATACAGCGTGCCAGAAGCACAGCCGCCGCCAAGCTGCATGCCGATACCGAATAAGAACGCCCCTACAATGAGGCTTACGCCGACCGGCGCTACATAACCTGCTACCGGACCGCCGAAAAATGTTGTGCCATAGGCAAGAATCGGAGCAAACAGCGTTACTGCAACAGCCAGCATCAGCATATGGGAGCGCATCGCCTGTCCATTTCCGACCGAAGCCATGCGTCTAAAAGCGGAAGTGAACCCGAAGCGGGCATGGAATAATGTGTAGCCAAGCAACAAGCCGATCACGAGCAGCAGGGGTTGGGAAATATGCTGTGTGGCCAGTAAATATACGAGTATAAGAAGTGCGGTAAGTGCCCCTCCGGCGATCAATATTTTCTGCGGGGGATTCAATACAAGACTGTCTCTTGCAATTGGACCTTTTGTATCGTTAACGGGTTGAACTGTAGTAGTGGTCAAAACTAAATCATCCTTTTCCTATTTATTTAGTCGGAATTAGTATTTATGATAATGTTTTTGGGTTTCCAAGTCAATCTGCAAAGCTTCTTAAAATTGTTAGGTACCTTACATCTTTTTCATTAAATTTCCAATAATCTATTAAGAATAGTCTTCTATTTCAGTATGTATTAAACACGGAAAACAAAAAACAGGATGAATATTCATGAATAGCTGAAAGGGTGGAATTGCCGCAATGGCGTCTCTGGCTCCTTAGGGCTACAGGTCATGTTCGAGATACGCACCGGAATTTCTTTCACGCTGATAAACGCCGGCAGTTTAGTGGCTTCAGGTTGGCAAACGACAAAAAATCACTCCTGCTTATATTTGTTGAAAAGGGTATATAGGAAAGTGAAAAAGAAATAATCGTCAGGTTAGAAAGAAGCAGGACAATGAAAATTTGAAAGGGAGTAATTTTATGCAACCATTAAAAGCTGTATTTTTAAATGCTTCGTTGAAGAGCACGGACGAACCGTCTCATACAGAGGGCTTCATGAAAGAGGTGCAAGTTCATTACAATCAGTTGGGAGTCGAATCTGAAATTGTCCGGCTGGCAGATTACAAAATTGCCTTTGGCGTGCAGGAAGATATGGGCGGAGATGATGAATGGCCGAAAATTTATGAAAAGGTCCAAGCAGCCGACATTCTCATTATTGGCACCCCGCTATGGCTGGGAGAAAAAAGCTCATTGGCCACCCAAACCATTGAAAGGCTTTATGGCAGCAGCAGCATAACCAACGACAAAGGCCAGTCTGTTTTCTATAACAAAGTGGGCGGAGTGGTCGTGACGGGCAATGAAGACGGGGCCAAGCATGCGGCAGCGTCCCTCTTATATGGATTGTCCCATATCGGATTTCTGATTCCACCGAATGTCGATGCCTATTGGGTGGGTGAAGCCGGACCGGGTGCATCATATATGGATGCAGGGAGAGATAATGAATTTTCGAAAAAGGCCATTAGAAGACTCGCCTATAATACGTATCACCTTGCGGGCATGCTGAAGAACACACCCATCCCGGCAGAAGGGAATACGTTGGACTGAGGTAAGGGGGCGTGTTCGTCAATGATAAAGTGGGATCAAGCATGTAACCATAATGCTGCATAAGGAGCTGTTTCGATGAGTAGCCAAATTAAAGCTTTTGTTTTCGATGTCTACGGTACGCTGTTTGATGTTACGGCGATTAAAGATGAATGCGACAAACTATACCCGGGATATGGCGAGACCATCAGCCAAACGTGGCGCTCCAAACAAGTTGAATATTTCATGCTGCGCCAGCTGATGGGGAATTATGCCACCCTCTATTCAATTACACACGATGCATTAAAGTACGCACTGAACGAAAATGGCTTGAAATCAAGCGGACAAAACGAACAGCAACTGCTTGAAGCCTATCTCCACTTGCCGCTTTATGAGGAAGTGGAAGAAGTCCTTACCGAACTGAAAGATAAAAAACTAGTAGTGTTTTCGAACGGGTCTCACGATATGCTGGATCCTCTGATTGAAAATGCCGGATTGGAAGATGTATTTTCAGAAATACTCAGCATAGATGAAATCAAACAGTTTAAGCCGGCGCAGGCCTCCTATCAATACGCCAAGGAAAAACTCGGACTGGAAAGCCATGAAGTGCTGTTTATGTCGTCAAACGGCTGGGATATTTCCGGAGCTAAAAGTTTCGGATTTCAGACGGCCTGGATCAACCGCAAAAGCCTGCCGACTGAACAACTCGGGTTGGAGCCGGACTATGTTTTTCCGGACTTAAACGGCTTGTTGAAGTGGAAATGACGTTATGGCAGCGCTGAAGGGAATGTGTCATAGACACGAGTGCACAAAAAAGAGAGCGGACACACCGAAGTGTATCCGCTCTCTTTTTCTGTCACACCCACTCAAGGCATCAAAAACGGCGGCGATCCCGGGTTATGCCCGGAAGCAAAGGTTATCAACGGAATCACATAAGCAATGGCAATTGAAATGATTCCCAGTCCGACCCAGATCGACCAGCGATCCATGAACAGCGGGGAAGCGTCGGAAGGGCTGTAATCTTCACCGATGGGAAAGTCCGCTTTCCCTTTGGGTGCGAAAAATGCCAGTTGCGCCCAGATATACACCAGTAAGACGATGCCAACCACTAAGATGACCCCGCCCATGGCCATCAATCCTTCATACATCGCCCAATCCGAAGCGGCGCTGCTTCCATTGTAAGTCGTGTTGGCCGTCCGGCGGGGGCTGCCGAGCAATCCGTTGATATGCATTGCTCCAGACATTAGCAGCATCCCACCCGCCCAAATGATCGTTTGGGCAATGGCCAGCCGGTTGATTGTTTTGGTCATTGTCCGTCCGGTCAAATAAGGGATGAGCCAATAGGAAACTCCGAAAAATGTCAGCATGACCGTCGTACCAACGGTCAAGTGCAAATGGCCGGTGACCCAGATGGAATTGTGGACCACTTGGTTGATCTGGTTGCTGGCATTGATGATACCACCAAGCCCAGCGGGAATAAAAGCGAACATCGCGACAATCAAGGCGAAGAAACGGGCATCAGACCAAGGAAGAGTTTTCCACCAGCCGAGTAAACTGGTGACTCCTTTTGCTCGTCCGGCACGCTCCATTGTCGCGAGCATGGCAAACGCCGTCATGAGCGAAGGAAAAATGATCATGAACGTTTGAATGACGTGCAGGAATTTCAAGTTGACCGACATGCCCGGATCAAGAATCTGGTGATGGAAGCCGCCGGGCACGTTGGCCACCACAAGAATGACTACTGCGACACGCGCCAGCGAATCACTGAACACTTTGCCGCCGATGATCTTCGGCATGGAAACATACCAGGCGGAAATGGCGGTCAGCATCCAAATATTAACGAGGGTATGGCCAAAAGCCCAAAACATTGTGCGCCCTATCATCGGATCGATGGTCGCAACCCAGCCGAACGCCCACGGGATGACTATCCCGACGACAAAAACCGCGATGAACAGGGAGGCGAAAACCCAAAGAACAAAAACGGCATTGGAGAAAAAGGCGAACAGTGGCGTCAGTTTTCCGGGATTCTGTTTTCGCCAGCTTTGATAGGTGATGAACATGCCGACGCAATTCATCAGGATGCCGACGACGATCAGCGCAAGCCCGACATAAAACCAGGGGTGCGCCTGCATCGGGGTATAAAATGTATACAGCACATTGGCGTTTCCGGTAAGGATGAAAAACGCAGCCATCACCGTTCCGACAGCCATCAGCGCGAAACCTATCCACCCGAACGTGATGGTTTTATCGGCAAGTCCGCCAAGCACCCTCGAAGTTCCGGCATATAGATAACCGATACTGAAAAACGAAGTCAACACGAGCACGAACATAACCCCGTGAGCTGTCAGCAAAGCATAATAACTGATCCAGGAAGGGAGTTCCAAAAAGCCGCTTCGGACCAAGCCCTGCAATAACCCGGCAATCCCGCCGACCACCAAGGCGATAGCTGCAACGGATAAATTTGCGGCGGATAAGCGGATATCCCGGCTTGTAATGCCCGCTGCAGATGCTTCCTTAACTGCCGTTCCTTTGTGGCGTATCGGTGCTTCATTGATATGAGCCATTTTTTCCCCTTCTTTCCTCTTTTATTTGACGATGATAGTGCTTGCCATAAACTCATGCCCAAGGCCGCAGTATTCATTGCACAGGATCAGGTATTCCCCCGGTTTGTTGAATGTATGGCTGATTTTTGAGATATGGCCGGGGACCACCATGACATTGACGTTGGTGTCGGTGATTTTAAAGCCATGTGTAACATCGGGAGAAGCCAATGTGAAATGGACCGTCGCGCCAACCGGAATTTCCAGGTCTCCTGGCTGGAAAGCGAACATTTCAGAAATGATGGCGATTTCATACTCGTTATCGCCCACTTCTGTCAATTCGGCGTCCGCAAAAATTGGGGATTCCCGGACCGTTTGCGGATCAATCATTTCCGCGTGGCTGGGCGGCCCCATGTCCAGGAAGAAAGTTTGAACCGCTACGATACCGAGGAAAATGAATAAAATAAAAGAGCCAATAATGAGCCAGAGTTTTTCATAACGATGGATATGCATACGTCGAATCTCCTCTCCAATTTCTGTAATGGCTGGACCGGTCTAGTTGCGT
This sequence comes from Planococcus sp. (in: firmicutes), assembly GCA_035461005.1. Classification (GTDB taxonomy): domain Bacteria; phylum Bacillota; class Bacilli; order Bacillales_A; family Planococcaceae; genus Planococcus. The sequence goes on from DATHVZ010000027.1 coordinate 13,679, forward strand.
TCCAAAAATAACAGGAAAACACCGAACCAGGACACAAGCATAATGACCCCGATAATCAGAACAGAAACAAAAGTACCTTTCAATGAAGTTTCCTGAGAATCCGGACGGTCTTTCCCTTTCTTATTGGCAGCGGAAGCATCTTTCATTATTAAATTCCTCCTTTCCTCTCTGGATAAAGTAAACATCCCTTTCTTTGTTTTATTCAAATCGTTTCATGTTTAACGAAACAACTTAAATTTTGAAAGAAAAACTAAAAAAGATGGATAATGCCAACGAATTCCGTTAGAATCTAATTAAAGGAATATTCAAAATACTTCTTTGGTTTGATTATACACAAATAAATGATAATTTCCTTAAAAATATATAATTTTTTAGTCATATTGGCATAAAATTCAGTATTAATGTAAACAGATAGTGAAAATTTACCGCTTTTCTGAAAATGGAAAGGAGAATTGATGGGGATTTTGCAGGAAAGCAGAGAAAGGCCGGAAGTAGAAAGGAGTAGGGTGGATTGAGCAGGAAGACCAGCGCGGCATCCGAGTTTTAAAGCTGGATGCGCTGCTGCTTGATTGAGAAGCCGTATGATAAAAAATTCTGGAGGGGATATTGATGTTACTCATTATGACTCTGGTTCTGATCATTACCTCGATCCTGATGCTGATTATCTCTGTGGAAATAAATGAAACGGATGAAAATAATTGAATATGGTTCTGCTGGGATGGACGGGAAGGGAAGAAACTTCGTTTGAGGTTTCTTCTTTTTTTTGGAGAAGTGTACTATTACGGTATTCTTAGGCATCTTTTGCAGGAAGAGGTTATGGGTCAATATTATATAAAAGAAGGAGCTTCTTTATATGGATGCTTTTCGCAGGCGAAAAGCGAAAAAACCGTTAGAAACTCATAGTAAGAATAATGTTGTTCAAAAAATATAAAAAAACTGAATATTCCTGTTACAATATATGTAAGTTGCAAGCTATTCACTTCTTCAACTAATGGATCATTTAAGGACAGAAGCACTGCTGCAGAATATGGGGGAATGGGGTATTTAACAGGATGAAAAGTTCGAGGGAAGTTTCAACAAAAATCAAATTGCTTTGGTCGCTGGCTGTATTCGTAATCCTTGGAAGTACCACGTATTATGTGTATTTCCATACACCTAAAAATTCGCTTGAGTTATACCAGGAAATTTCGTTTGCTGAAGATTTTGATGAGGCACAAAAACTGATGCTTGAAGGATACGAAGGCAATTTTAATGAAGAAGATTTTGAGTTTATCAGTGACTTGAACACTAGCGCCAGCACCATAAGCCAGATCACTCTATTTGAATTCAATGAAAAAACCTTTGCGGTTATGACTTCACCGGGTACGGATCGGTTAAAAGTTCTTAAGGTCGAAGAGTTGCCGGCAGAAATGAGAGACTATTTCCTCCAATTTCAACCATAATCTTATCAACGGACACTCCTGATTTAGCCCTATGGATATCCTGGAAACAATGGATATGGCATCTAGTTTTCGGGTAATGATGGAACGGAAGTAAGATCCGCCTCTGTGCTGCACACAGACCAAGATGTAACATTTGAAGTGGAAAGAAGTAATAATGTAATCGTTTTAACTAACAATTAAACACTAACCACAACTGGGATTAATACTCCTTCCGCCGCTTGTCCATCTCTTCAGCCATTTGCTTTGAACCGTAGCTTTGTTCCTTATTTAATTGTTCGATGATGTTCTGGTAATCCTTTTCGTTTCGGTTCTGGCTCATTTTATAGGCAGCCTGGGCTTCGTTGACCTTCAGCTTGAAACCGACAATTCCTTTTATTTCTTTTTCCAGCATCGAAGGCGAAAGCTTGTCCCAAAGAACCGGGTCCTCCCGGTGTTTTTCGTGTTTTGCCATTAATCCAGCCAGATCCTGCTTCAATTCTTCTTCGCCGAGAATGGTGGCTGTCCCGTAAAGGTGGACCGCCTGATAGTTCCATGTCGGCACATTTTGCTGTTCATACCAGGACGAAGAAATATAAGCATCAGGCCCCTGGAACATCACCAGTACCTCATCACTCGCTTCGAATGTCCGCCACTGAGGATTCCCGTAAGCCATATGACCGGTTATATAATAATCTTCCCCATCTTTTCTCAACTGCAAGGGAAGGTGAGTTGCGATGGGCCGGCTTCCTTTGGTTGTAACAAGTGTTCCGAACGAATTGTGTTGAATAAATTCCCGGATTTCCTCAAAATCGCTGATTTTATAATATTTTGGAATATACATGCTGGTCCGCCTTTCGCAAAAAAATACTCGAGTAATCTAATTATAACGGGGTCAACTTGCGCCGAGCCGGATTTTTTAAAATTTTCAACCGCTTCGACAGTCTTGAACACATTCCAACGTACTCCAACAACGGGCATTCGCCCCATCAAGAGGACTGCTTCACGCTGAGCAGCGTTATGGTGCTTAAGATCACCGCCATTCCAAGCATTTGAACAATGGTCAGATGGACTCCGAGCAGCAAAAACCCCAACAAGGAAGCGGTGACCGGCTCAATCATGGCGACCATCGAAGCGGTTGACGCGGTCGTTGATCGAATACCGATCACGTACAGGATAAACGAAAGTCCAGCTCCCACAATTCCCAACAGAATAAACAAGGCGATATCGGGAGACGTCAGCACGGCAGCTGCCTCTTGATTGTCTGTGAAAAAAAACAGCACCACGCAAAATGACAGGAATGCGATGGTTAAGGTAATTTGTGGCTTGCCAAGTTCGGAAGCTTTTTTAAATGCGAATATAAACAAGGCATAGGAAATTGCCGACGCCAGCCCGGTGGCCGTCCCGAGAAAGCTGACTGCGATCGAGTCAAGGTTGTAGGCGCCGGTAAGCAGCACGATTCCTGAGAGGACACCGGCAATGCTGCCCCATTTAAACCACGTGGATCGCTCCAGCCGCAGCAGGAATGAAGTGACCAGGACAAAAACAGGTGCGGTATACATCAACGTGGCCGCGACAGCAACGCTGGATGCCTGAATGCTCAAGAAATAGAATGTGAAATTCCCGGCAACAGCGACACCGGCGATCAATGACCAGATATACAAACGGGGAGAGACGCTCCAATTTTCCTTAAAGTGAAGAAGAAACCAGCCGATAAAAAACAGCAATCCGATAGCCCCACGGTAAAACGAAATCACAATAGGGTTCCAGCCGCTGCTCATCAGGATATCGGCAATGACGCCGCTAATGCCCCAGCATACAGCGGCCAGCATCACCAAAATCACTCCTTTTTCCTTCATTGTCCTGCCCTCCCTGCAAAGCTGTATCGGAATGTTACTTTTTGTAATTCCTTTTAGTGCTTGGTTTTAAACTCAATAAAAGCCTAGATCCACGGGAAAAGGGTTTTTCAGGAGTGGGCTAAAACGTTCAACGTCGGGAAGCCGGCAGTATTTAATTGCGAGCAGGGGGAAGTAGCGGTTCGAAGTTTTATGCGGAATCTTGAGTTGCCTTTTCTCTCTATTGAGGGAGTATCTACAGCTGAATTTTTATTGTATCGATCGTGTCATTTCCGGACTTTCAAATTAGTTGCTTGTATTGCTTGAATCAGCGTATTGAAAAATTCGGTTTTATTGAAGTCGTGGCCCAATTGAATTGAGGTTTGAGCAATAACGGGCTGCTGAACCCATCTGCCATATAATACGTAAAGAGGTAATCCAAAGCCTGTATGTTGGGGGCCGTTTTGCCTCTTTCCATTATTTTATCCAGGATTTTCACAGGTCCTTCCGGGCTTGTGGCTTTTTCATTTTCACTTTCACTTTCACCGATGATGAAAATTTCTTCTACTTCGTTCTGGTACACAGCGATAACGATATCTCTCATCAGATTGCCATAAGGCTGCAAAACCGCTGGTCTGAGACTGTTCAGGACAAGCATGTTTTCCGGGCTTATGTTGAAAGTATGGTGTAGAAGTTGCTCGGATTTACAGTCTATTCCTGCTACAAGCAATACATTTCGATTTTTATTCCATTGCATTTCAATCACTCCTGTAAAAAGTTTTCATTACTGCCCTAATTGAGCCAAAGCAAAATATAATGGGATTCCAATGATTAAATTAAACGGAAATGTGACGCCGAGGGACAAGCCCAGATAGAGCGACGGGTTCGCCTCCGGGACGGATGAACGCAAAGCCGCAGGAGCCGCAATATAAGAAGCACTCCCTGCCAGGACGCCCATTAACACTACTCCGCCCAACGACAGGCCGACCAAGTTCCCAACCAGGACCCCGAGGCTTCCCCCTATTATGGGGATACAAATACCGAACAATAGGATTTTCCAGCCCTGTTTGCTGACTTCAGGAAGGCGTTCCCCGGCGATCAACCCCATATTCAATAAGAAGAGGATTAAGATGCTTCCGTAGAGGTCGATAAATAAGGGTTTGACGAGTGCTTCCCCATTTTGCCCCACGATCCAGCCGATGATCAAACTGCCCATCAGCAGCAGGACGCTTTTGCCAAACAGGCTGTCCCGCAATACTTCCTTATCAAATACCTCATTTGCGAATCCAAGGTTGTGGGCTTGTTCTCTCCTATCCGCCGCAGACGTACCGAGCTGGTTGGACTCGGATTTTTGTGACATCCGCAGCAAAAGCAGTGACACGAAAATGGCGGGGCTTTCCATCAGAACGACAAGCACATTCATAAAGCCTTCGTAACTTACGCCCTTTTTTTCGAGGAAAGAGATGGCGGCACCGTATGTGACAATGCTTACGGAACCATAGGTGGCAGCCAGCCCTATCGAGTTATGGATGTCCATTTTCGTGAACCGGAGGGCGATTAATATAAGTATCGGAATAATAATTCCTAAAAACAAAGCCCCTAAAATGGGTTTGATGACGGTATCCAGCTGATAATGGGACAGCTCCATCCCGCCTTTGATGCCAATGGCCACCAGCAAATAAATACTCAGCGCTTCGCTTAAGCCGGCAGGAAATTTGAGATCAGATTTAACTAAAGCTGCAATCACCCCTAATACAAAAAACAACACGACAGGGGATAGTAAATTTTGGACGATAATCTCATACATTCGGCACACTTCTCCTTTGGAATCTTTTTTTGAAAAAAAATGTGCATTTCTGCATAAAAAAAACCGGCATATCCAGGCGCCAACGATGAAAATCATCAATTGGCCTGAATAATACCGGTTTACCTGCAGCTCAGTTTGCACTGTACTGATAGTCTCCCTGGAATTTCACAACAATTTCTCCTGCAAGTTGGCGGACAAGCGGAACACCATAATTCGCTCTCCCGTATGTGCGCTGATATCCGTGTGAAAGCTTGTCACTTTTTCTCCTGTCAATTCGCCGATCACCGCTCCTAAATGTTCCCGGCCGGATTCCACCAAATCTGAACGGATGCGTTTTACTGATAACAAGCCTTCTTTTGTATTGCATAATTTATATTCTGCAGGCGTTAAAATGCCGCTTAATGAAACCACCAGCATGTCCCTCAGAATATCCGTTTTTACAGAAACGGAGCCTCTTCCTAAATAATCTTTTTCCCACTGGGTCAATGTCTTGCTGATCTCGGCTTCCAGTGATCCTTTTGTCCATTTGGCATAATCCATATAATACCTCTCCTTATAAAGAAAAACGGCATACTTCTAATCCCGCTGACTGTGCAGGGGCAGAAATATACCGTCTTATCATAATCTTAACCAACGCTTTACCGAACTTTTTCACTCAATCAATAAGATGCTTATTAACTGCCTGCTCAAGCTTTAAGTGGCACATGGTTATTATTGCTGACGTTACGGGTATTCTATTGCATTCATCTTATCTAATCCGTTTTCTTCTGTCAACTGGACTTTGGAGAACAGGAAAAGAGCTCAAAATCACTTGTGCAAATAGATGGATGAAAAAAGCGGAATCCCATGCTCGCAAGTCAGCAATCGCCTTTCCGTTTAAACCGGCCGCGATGTCCTGGATGAAGCCGCCATCAATTTTTACGAGGTCGAACGAAAAATTCCGTAAGTAACTAAGGGAAGTATAGCCCGTCCCAAAATCATCAATGGACATCGATGCGCCTAAAGCTTTCAGATTGGACAGACTTTCTTTTAAATTTTTCGTATCTTCCATTATAATATTCTCTGTGACTTCAAGTTCCAGCCACTTCGCTTCGAGTCCAGTGTCTTCCAGTACGGATTATAACGTTTGGACAAAATTTGGATGTTGAAGTTATATGGTTGAGATATTGACGCAGATTCTAAAGGAAGGGTGGCCTTCCTGTTGCCATTTCTTATTTTGGACACAGGCTGTTTGCAACACCCACTTTCCGATTGTAACAGTCTGTCCGCTTTCTTCTGAAATGGGGATGAACTGATCGGGTGGGATCAGCCCAAGCTCCGGATGATTCCATCTGATCAGCGCTTCCATTGCACTGATATTTCCCGTTTTCAAATCGATGATTGGCTGATAATAGAGGGTAAGTTCCTGATTTCTGATGGCTGACTCTAAATCATGTTCCAAGGTCAATTTGTAAGCGGTTTTTTGGTCCAACTCTTCCGAGTAAATGGTGTAATTATTTTTTCCGTATTGTTTCGTATAATACATGGCTGTATCGGCTCTTTTGATTAATCCATCCACAGTTTCACCCGCTACTATTTTTAAAAACTCATCTCCGATATGATGACCAATGAAGCAAAGATTAATGTAATGCTTATAGGTGCGCACCTTCTTCTGCGAGAAGGTCTGAACCGTACGTTAGGCAGGTTTATTCAATAAAACGATGAAGGACAAACAGGGAGAATCTTCTACCATCAAATCCAGCAGCTGCATCAAAGGGGCCATGGCAAAGCATGGGATGTCTGAGTAGAGTGGCAGGAATAAAATTTGATGGAATAGGGTATAATAACTGGTGGTAGAAAAACAATTTATATGTGTATAAAAGTGCAGAAACCTACAACTACGTGCACTCCCGATAGAGGAGGAATAACGATGAAAAACCCGAATTCGGGTTCGTCCCAAAAATTCAAGAATTTTAATGAGGCAGCCAATCAGGTCCTGAAGATGCTCAGTGGCCGAATGGCGATCAACACCTTGTTCATTGCTGAAAATGATGGTGAAACCAATAAAATCATGAAAGCCTTTAACAGGGAAGAAGAGTTGGTCAAAGAAGGAAGTGAAGCGCCTCTGGTGCAAACTTTTTGCGGCCTGACGATCCAGCATGGTGAGGATGCGCTTATAATAGAAGATATTTCCACAGACGAAAATGCGGCTGCGCTGGAAATTGCGTCTGCCTACGATAATGGCTCATTCATGGGCATTCCAATTTACTATGAAAACGGGGAAGTGTATGGCACCATCTGCGGATTGGACAAAGAGCCATATACATTTACCGAAGAAGACCAGGAAATGTTTATGATGCTGTCATCCTTGCTAACGTATATCCTGGAGCTGGAAACGGCCAAAAAAGAAATTCAAAAACTTTCTTCACCGCTTGTCCCACTGACAAACGAGATTTCCATTCTGCCGATCATCGGCCATATCACCCTTGCCCGTGCCAAACAGATGATTGATGATGTGGTAAGCAAAGCAGCACAGGGAGTCGATTTTCTGATCGTCGATTTTTCGGGGATTACCCAAATCGATTCACGTATTGAACAGCCCTTGCTGGATTTGATTAAAACCTTGAAAATTATGGGGGTTACGCCGATCATTACAGGGATTTCCCCTTCCATCGCGCTGAATGTCCCGCATTTTGCTCATTCCCTGAAGGGGGAAAGAATGGAAGCGACGCTAAAAATCGCCATTGAACAACTGGGATTTGTATTGACGAAGAAGGATGGATTCACTCCTCGGCGATAAAGCTGTTTGGAATAAAAATGCAGGTAGTGGAGAATAAAATAAAACCCCGAACGAGGCCGCTTAGAAATTGGCCATCGTTCGGGGTTTTTGTCATGTTTCTATCACTTCAGAAAAAATTGAGTTTACTGCCATTTTTGCGATTGTGCCGTTGGACATGATAAATTTATCGACCCTGACGTGTGAGAAATTGGGAACATGTTCCTCCCGTTCAACTTCCACCGTCGTATAGACATCCGGGGCCAGTCGTTCCAAAGCTGTGGCGATCAACAGCGATTTTCCATCCGTCAGCATCTGATCCTCTATCCGATCATCGGCAAAAATCAGCACCGCTTTCGCCTGTAGGATATTTGCCTGCCGCAGCACTTCTTCGTGCGTGGCTTTCCCCCTGACATAGTGGATTCTTGGATGGATCTCTTTTGCTTTTTCCAGCTTGTCGATTACCACAATTTCAGTTTGGGCATTTTGCTTCAATATCTCTGCGATTGCATTTTCAGCTTTATGTGACCAGTCGATGATCACAATATGATCCCTTCCTTTGAACATCAGCTCACCCCTTTCTTCCCGTATTTTACGCAAGCTCAGACTTTCGATCGCCTTTCCGATGAATGACGCAAACAACCCGATGCCGATTATGTATAAAAAAAGTATTGTAAATAGTCTTCCGTCAAAAGTGGAAGGGTAAAGGTCGCCGTAACCGACTGTCAGCATGGTCGTCATGGTGAACCATAATGAATCGGCATAGCTGGAAAAAGTTGACGGCTCTATAGCGGGCAGCATAAGGGTGCTGAATGCAATCAGAACCAATGTGCTTGCCGTGAGGATGAGCCAGGAAAGGCTGGTCACCTGCAGATAGAGCCGGCGAAGTATAATCAATTCAGAATCCCCCTTTTTTATACCAGTATACACGACGGGATTTAGTTGACGGAGACCCGCTTTTTCACTGGAGGGTGGCTTTCACTGCCGTGGGAGTGGCAAAAAAGTTGCTTCTATATATATGGCAAGGGTTTTGACTGTGAAATAATTCATTATTCCGATAATATAGAAAATGGTACCGTTATTATAAAGGAGGACATGTAGATGGATTTAGCAGGGAAAGTGGCAGTGGTAACAGGCGGGGCTTCAGGGATCGGGCTGGCCGCCGCTAAAGCGTATTTGGCAAAAGGCGTGAAAGTGGTGGTTGCTGATTTTAACGAAGAACTTGGCAAGCGGGAAACTGAC
>DATHVZ010000028.1:0-2248 GCA_035461005.1 Planococcus sp. (in: firmicutes)
ACAGCCTCTTTTGCAGCAGTGCCGACATCGTTCGGACGGTCTCCCCCGATCCACGAATAGACGCGGACCGAATCGCGGACGGCTCCGCCCATCAAGTCGGAAATCGGTGCGTTATGGTACTTCCCTTTGATGTCCCAAAGCGCCTGGTCAATTCCAGCGATGGCACTCATCAAAATCGGGCCGCCACGGTAGAAGCCTGAGCGGTACATAATCTGCCACAGGTCTTCGATGCGGCGCGGATCTTTGCCAATCAGGTAATCGGCCAGTTCATGGACTGCGGCTTCCACTGTAGCGGCGCGGCCTTCGATGACCGGTTCGCCCCAGCCGACAATGCCTTCGTCGGTTTCGATTTTCAAAAACAGCCATCTCGGCGGAACGATAAATGTTTCCAGTTTGGTGATTTTCATAATAAAACTCCTCATTCCTGTTAATCATTTGGTTTGCTAATCGCAAAACTTTTAGACAACCGTCACAATAATTTTAAATGATTCAACGCCAAAAAACGCTGGAGTCAGCGCTTTAACTTCTTGCGTGCTTTATTTTTTCGATAAATTGGCGGGATGTTTCCGTCAAAGCTTCGTAGCGTTCTTCTGCGATTGCTTTGCTGTCGACAAGAGAACCGCCCACACCGACTGCCACGGCACCATTTTTAATGAACGTTTCAACATTTTCGAGCGTCACGCCGCCGGTTGGCATCATCGGGATATGGCTGAGCGGACCTTGCAGATCTTTGATATAGGTTTCGCCGAGTGCGCCTCCCGGGAAGATTTTCAGGAGGTCGGCACCTGCGGAATACGCGTTGACGACTTCAGTTGGTGTCATGACGCCCGGGATTGAGATGCGCCCGTAGCGGTTTGCCATCTGAATGGTTTCAATGTCGAAGCTCGGACAGAAGATGAAGTCTGCTCCAGCATCGATGGCCAGTCTAGCGGAAGGTGCATCAAGCACCGTTCCTGCACCGACCAAAACACGGTCGCCGAAGTTCTCTTTCAATTCCTGAATCATACTAAGCGCACCCGGTGTATCCAATGTGATTTCAAGAGCACCGGTGCCGCCTTCGACAAGTGCTTCGGCGATGTGATGGATCTGTGATGGTTTCGGTTTACGGATGACCGCGATAAGTCCTGATTCTTTCAGACGGATAAGGTTTTCCCATTTTTTCATGGCTGTTTCCTCCTCAATTTAGCGTTTTACGTCCCGGGTTGCGCCGCTCGGTTTCATGAAGCGCTCGACCGCTTCGAATGTCGGCAGCCCTTCAATGTCACCACTGACACCGACGACCATCGCTCCGATGGCATTGGCACGGCGGACAGCTAGTTCTAACGGCTCTTCACGCAGCAAGCCGCTGATGACGCCGGCGGCAAATCCATCTCCGGCACCGACAGGATCGACGATGCGATCCACTGGATAGCCTTCGACATATGATTTTTGGTACTTGGCATGAAGATATGCGCCTTTGTCGCCAAGTTTGATGACGATGATTTTGTCACTCTCTCCGGCAAGCGCTTGCGCCACTGCTTCCACTTCCGTTTCGCCGGTCATTAGCTGGCCTTCATCGAGACCTGGCAGGATAACATCAGCGCTTGCGGCGATTTTGTTGAAAGTTTCCTTCGCCTGTTCAGCGCTCCACAGCTTGAGGCGCAAATTCGGGTCGAAGACAATCCTTGTGCCGCTGCGTTTTGCGATGTCGATCGCTTCCATCACCGTCGCGAATGCAGAATCGCTGAGCGCAGGTGTGATACCACTGATATGAAGGATACGCGCGGCGGCGATTGCGCCGGCGTCCAGTTCCTCCGGCTGCATCCGGCTTGAAGCGGAGTCCTTACGGTAATAATAGACGTTCATGTCTTCCGGTGATAACTGTTCTTTGAACAGGAGTCCCGTCGGTGCTTCGTCAGTCAGCAGGCAGGAAGAGACGTCAACACCTTCTCCCCGTATGCTTTTCAGCACAAAGCGGCCGAACGGGTCATTGCCTAGCTTACTGAACCATGTGACGGAATGGCCGAGCCTTGTGAGGCCGATGGCGACATTCGATTCCGCTCCCCCGATCTTTTTCGGAAACTGATGGATGTATTCGAGCGGCAGCATCTGCTCCGGCTGGAACAGGACCATCGTTTCACCAAATGTAAACACTTCTGATTTTTTCATAAGACACAACCTTCTCTAACGTTTTTCCGGTTTATCATTCTGGTATAAAGAACATCGTAATAGCCGGAACGAATGTCAGGAACAACAGCGTGACAATCAT
>DATHVZ010000029.1:0-14979 GCA_035461005.1 Planococcus sp. (in: firmicutes)
TGTCTTTCAGAAAGAATTAAATAGTCCAGTGACGATGGCAAAGAGGCCACACCCGTTCCCATCCCGAACACGGCAGTTAAGCTCTTTTGCGCCGATGGTAGTTGGGGGTCTCCCCCTGTGAGAGTAGGACGCCGCTGGGCATAGAAAAAAGGTCGTTACCGCGAAAGCGGTAACGGCCTTTTTTGTCTTTGGGAAGCTTTTATAATAGAAGGAAGCTGTCAAGAATCGATATCATTATTAATGGTCTTATTGCTTGTGTATCGGCTGTTTAAAATATAATCTTGTAGTAACTCAGGAGGTTGATGAAAATGGATTCAATTTATGATTATAATGTGAAAAATACTCAAGGTAAAATGGAATCGCTGGTAAAATTCAAAGGTAAACCACTGGTTATAGTCAACACGGCAAGTAAATGCGGATTTACGCCACAATTCGAAGATCTCCAAACACTTTACGAAGAATATCAGGAACAGGGTCTTCAGATTCTGGGATTTCCAAGTGCACAATTTAATAACCAGGAATTTGAAAATCAGGACGAAACGATGGAATTCTGCCAGTTGAACTATGGTGTGACGTTCCCTATGTTTGCAAAAGTCGACGTGAAAGGGGAAAATGCTGATCCACTTTTCAAGTATTTGGTATCGTCGCAAAAGGGTTTATTGACTGAAGGGATCAAATGGAACTTTACTAAATTTTTGGTGGATAAGGAAGGAAATGTTGTTAAACGCTATGCTCCCCAAACTTCTCCGAAGAAAATTGAAGAAGATCTTCAAACTATTCTCTAAAGATTAGTCGGAATACTTTTTCTATTTCCGAATTCTTGACACCCCGGATACCCACTGATAACCTTACAATAATATTTAATAGGAAGCAGGAGGCGTGTCAATAATGTGGGAATCGAAATTTGTAAAAGAAGGTCTAACTTTTGATGATGTATTGCTAGTTCCAGGGCATTCGGAAATGTTACCGAAGGATGCTGATTTATCGGTGGAGTTGACCCCGAAATTGAAACTGAATATCCCGATTATCAGTGCGGGAATGGACACTGTAACGGAAGCGAAAATGGCGATTGCCATGGCACGCCAAGGCGGGCTTGGCGTTATCCATAAGAACATGAGCATCGAGGAACAAGCGGAACAGGTTACGACTGTAAAACGTTCGGAAAACGGCGTTATCACAGACCCTTTCTTTTTGACTCCCGACCATCAGGTATATGATGCGGAACATTTAATGGGCAAATATCGAATTTCCGGTGTACCAATCGTCAATAATGAAGAAGAATTGAAATTGGTGGGAATCATTACGAACCGGGATCTCCGGTTTATTCAGGATTATTCACTGAAAATCGATGAAGTTATGACAAAGGAAAAATTGGTTACGGCTGAGGTTGGCACGACTCTGGAAGACGCAGAAAGAATTCTGCAGCAATATAAAATCGAAAAATTGCCGATTGTTGATGATGCAGGAATATTAAAAGGCCTGATTACAATCAAGGATATCGAGAAAGTCATTGAATTTCCGATTGCAGCAAAAGATTTTCATGGCCGCCTTCTTGCTGGAGCAGCAGTCGGAGTCACTTCTGATACAATGAGACGCGTTGAACATCTTGTGAAAGCACAAGTGGATGTAGTAGTACTGGATACTGCGCATGGCCATTCAAAGGGCGTTTTGAATATGGTCCAAGAAATCCGTTTGCAATTTCCGGAGTTGACGATCATAGCCGGAAATGTCGCGACAGCGGAAGGAACAAAAGCATTGATAGAAGCAGGGGCAGATATAGTGAAAGTCGGTATCGGACCTGGTTCCATCTGTACGACACGCGTGGTTGCAGGAGTTGGTGTTCCGCAGATTACCGCGGTTTATGATTGTGCGACAGAAGCACGGAAACACGGAAAAACGATCATCGCTGACGGCGGCATCAAATATTCAGGTGACATCATCAAAGCTCTTGCTGCCGGCGGGCATGTGGTTATGCTCGGCAGTCTTCTTGCCGGAACAACTGAAAGCCCGGGGGAAACTGAAATCTTCCAGGGGCGCCGTTTTAAAACTTACCGTGGAATGGGTTCTATCGCTTCGATGGAAAAAGGATCGAAAGACCGTTATTTCCAGGATGAGGCGAAAAAGCTGGTACCGGAAGGGATTGAAGGAAGGTTGCCTTATAAAGGGCCGCTTACCGATACGATCCATCAATTGCTGGGCGGAGTCCGCGCAGGAATGGGGTATTGCGGAACAAAGAATTTGGAGTCGTTGCGCAATGAAGCACAGTTTATCCGTATGACCGGAGCCGGTTTGCGGGAGAGCCATCCGCACGATGTTCAAATCACGAAAGAATCGCCAAACTACTCAATTTGACAAAAGCTGAACCTTTTAGCACTCTTTACCATCTTTATCCGGTGGGAAAGAGTGCTTTTTGCATATTTTTATTTCAGCTCATTAATAATATGATAGAATAGCATGGGGAAACAGAATAATGGAGGTATAGAGAGAATTGAAGAAAGCTTTTAAGATGACAATGTTACTTACCGTTTTAACTTTATTTATGTCGACTATTATCGTTCCGCAACAAGCAAACGCGAACGAATCATTGAATATAATGGCAGATGCCGCTATTTTGGTGGATGCTGAAAGTGGAAAAATTTTATACGAACAAAATGCTGACACGCCGCTTGGTGTTGCAAGCATGACGAAAATGATGACGCAATACCTGATTTTTGAAGCAATCGAAGAGGGACGGATTACTTGGGATCAGCAATACAGCGTAACTGATTTTACATACCAAATTTCCCAGGACAGAGCGCTCAGCAATGTGCCGCTTCGTGCTGATGGGTCTTATTCCATTCAGGAATTGTATGAAGCTTTGGCGATCTATTCAGCTAATGCCGCAACTATCGGCATTACTGAGGTGATTGCCGGAACTGAAGGCGAATTTGTCCGCCTGATGAATAAAAAAGCAGAAGAAATGGGTCTTGAAGGCACAAAATTCGTCAACTCGACTGGATTGAATAATGCCGATTTAAAAGGTATGCATCCTGAAGGTACTGGAGAGAATGATGAAAACATCATGCCTGCACGTTCTGTGGCGAAATTGGCGAAAGCATTGATGGAAGATTATCCCGAAGTTCTTGAAACATCAAGCATCCCCAAAGCGATTTTTCGTGAGGACACCTCTGATAAAACAGATATGCCGAACTGGAATTTCATGCTTCCAGGTCTGATTTTTGAATACGAAGGAATGGATGGGTTAAAGACCGGTACTACTGACTTTGCCGGCCATTCTTTCACCGGTACAGCGAAACGCGGCGATGTCCGTTTGATCACTGTCGTAATGAAAGCTGTAGACAATGAAGGCATCGGTTCTTATAAAGCCCGCTTTGACGCTACCCGGGCGTTAATGGATTTCGGTTTCGGTCAATTTACAAAACAGGAAATTGTTCCTGCCGGTTATCAATTTGAAGACCAGCAAGCTTTGCCGGTAACAAAAGGCAAGGAAGATCAAGTCAATATCGCGGTGAAGGAACCGATTACCATGATGGTTCGTTCAAGCGAGAGAGACGCATATGTCCCTCAATTGGTGATTGATGAATCTCTACTCGACAACGGCAAACTTGAAGCGGCAATCGAAAAAGACCAGGTGGTCGGAACCGTCAACCTGACAAAGGAATCGGGTTCTGATTACGGCTATTTGGACGGATCAGCGAGCGGCGCGGAAGTCATCACAACTGAAAGCGTTGAGCGCGCCAACTGGTTTACCCTTTCCCTACAGGCGGTTGGAAGCTTCTTCTCTAAAATGTGGACTGGCTCTGTGGATTTTGTAAAAGGCCTATTTTAAATAAAAGCAGTTCATCTTTCATTAGATGAACTGCTTTTTGCTACGCTTATTTCCCAGCTGGCCATGAGTTTAGGGATGCCTTCTTCGATTTGCTGTTCTGACAAGCCGCCAAAACCGATAACGATACGAGGTGATGGGCTTTCAGATTTCTCGACATCATAGGAATGCAGTCCGAAAACCCTTATTCCAGCGGCTTTTGCACGTTCGATCAGCTGTTTTTCACTGAAGGGGGTTTGCACTGTTAAAACCACATGCATTCCGGCCTGTTCTCCTGAAATCTTGACGACCGGCGAGAATAAAGCCAATGTAGCCGTCAACCGTTCCAGCTTCTTTTTATACAATTTGCGCATGCGGTTGAGATGTCTTGAAAAATGCCCTTCTTTCATGAACTGGGCCACAATTTGCTGATCGAGTCTTGGTACAGAAGACGAGTAATGAAGAAAGGTTTTATTGTATTCAAGCAGCAATGTCTTTGGCAGCACCATATAAGCGATCCGCAGGGATGGCATCAGCGATTTTGAAAACGTGCTGATATAGATGACCCGTCCGCTTAGATCCATGCTTTGCAACGCGGGAATCGGGCGGCTGGTGTAGCGGAATTCACTGTCATAATCATCTTCAATGATGTAACGGTCCGGTTTGGCTGTTGCCCAGTTCAGTAATTGTGCGCGTCGTGTTGCACTCAGGACAGATCCTGTTGGAAACTGATGGGAAGGGGTTACATACGCGACATCGACGGGGGAGGCTTCCAATTCCCCAACGTTAATGCCGTCCTCGTCGATAGGGATAGGTAGCGACTTTCGGTCGTGATGGCTGAAAATGCTGTGTGTCAGCGCATAACCCGGATTTTCAAAGCCGTAAATCAGATTTTTAGGGAGCAGGCGAATCAATAGCGGCATCAATTGTTCGGTACCTGAACCAATAATGATCTGGTTCGGCTGGCACACGACCCCGCGGGACTGGAACAGGTAGCGGGCAATTTCCTGCCGCAGCATGTCGTCGCCTTGCGGGTGGCCGGCCAGCAGAAATTCACCGTTCGATTCATCAATGACTTCCCTGGCCAATTTGCGCCAAGTGGAAAAAGAAAAGGACTGGGTATCGATCTGCGCCGGATTAAAATCGAATTGATAATCGATCTTTTCCGGTATGACCGGCTCTTCCTGCGGCAAGTCAAGGTAAGCGAGCTCCTCAACAGCTTGTGCATAATAGCCTTTGCGGGGGCGGGATTCGATAAAGCCTTCCGCGACGAGCTGGCCATAAGCCAGTTCAACGGTCGTCTGGCTGATATCCAGGAATTCCGCCAATTTCCGCTTGCTCGGCAATTTCGTCTCCACCGAGATTTTGCCGCTGATGATGGCCTGCTTTATTTCGGTATAAAGTTGTTTGTATATAGGGGTTGCACTGCTTTTTTTTAATTGGAACATGAGCATGTCCATAACTATTCCTCCAAACTGGTGTCTTTATTTTTAGTTTTTCACTACTTATTGTATGGTCACTTTTAGTATAACGGAAAGGGATGCGGTGGACAAAGTTGCTCCAATCCGGGGGACTCTTGCCAAAAGGGAAAGATTATAGTAAAGTATGATTAATTTAAAAGAAGAAACGTTGATGGGAATTAGTAAAACGTCTGTTTTTCCAAAGAGAGCCGGTGGTTGGTGCGAACCGGTGAAAAGCGCGTTTGAATCCACCCCGGAGTTGCATGGCGACATAAGCCAATGCCGGTTTTAATGCCGTTATGTGATGAAGAGAATCGGTTATTTTTGCCGGTTAATCAGGGTGGCAACGCGGGTAGCTCTCGTCCCTTACCAGGGATGGGGGCTATTTTTGTTGTCTTTTTCCATTTACGTAACATTTCAGAGGAGGAATTTATCATGTTGGATATCCGATTTGTACGGGATAATTTTGAAGAAGTGAAAAGCAAGCTTGCGAAACGGGGAGAGGATATTTCTGTCCTGGAAGATTTTCAACCGCTTGATGCAAAGCGCCGGGAATTGATTGCGCAGACCGAGAAGTTGAAGGCGGAGCGCAACGAGGCTTCCCAGAACATCGCAGTCATGAAACGCAATAAAGAGGATGCCGATGAAGTAATCGCAAAAATGCGCGAAGTGGGCGAAGGGATCAAAACGATCGACGCCGAATTGCGTGACGTCGAAGAGCGACTGAATTTCATCATGATGCGCGTGCCGAATATTCCGCACGACAGTGTGCCGCTCGGTGATTCTGAAGACGATAACGAAGAAATCCGCACGTGGGGTGACAAGCCGGAATTCGGTTACGAAGCGAAGCCGCATTGGGATATCGCAACGGACTTGAATATCGTCGATTTTGAACGTGCGGCGAAAGTGACGGGCAGCCGTTTCGTATTCTACCGCGGTCTTGGCGCACGCCTGGAACGCGCATTGATTAATTTCATGATGGACCTTCACCAGGAAGAGCACGACTACGAAGAAATGCTGCCGCCGTATCTGGTCAACCGCGAAAGTTTGACGGGCACAGGGCAATTGCCAAAATTCGAAGAAGACGCATTCCTGATTGAAAAAGAGGATTATTTCCTGATCCCGACTTCTGAAGTGCCGGTGACGAACTTCTACCGCGATGAAATATTGCCGGGCGACATGCTGCCGCAGGCATTCGCTTCTTACAGCGCCAATTTCCGCTCTGAAGCAGGTTCTGCGGGACGTGACACACGAGGATTGATTCGTCAGCACCAATTCAATAAAGTCGAGCTCGTGCGCTTTGTGAAGCCGGAAGAATCTTATGATGAACTGGAGAAATTGACGGGCCACGCCGAGAAAGTCCTTCAATTATTGGGTCTCCCATACCGCGTACTAAAAATGTGTACAGCGGATCTTGGATTTACGGCAGCGAAGAAATACGATATCGAAGTATGGATTCCGAGCCAGGAAACGTACCGCGAAATTTCT
Source organism: Planococcus sp. (in: firmicutes) (assembly GCA_035461005.1). Taxonomy (GTDB): domain Bacteria; phylum Bacillota; class Bacilli; order Bacillales_A; family Planococcaceae; genus Planococcus. Next base: position 6,754 of record DATHVZ010000029.1, read on the forward strand.
TCTTGCAGTAATTTTGAGGATTTTCAGGCGAGACGCGCCAATATTAAATTCCGCCGCGAGGTTGGGGGCAAGCCGGAATTCGTTCATACTTTGAACGGCAGTGGACTGGCTGTCGGCCGGACGGTTGCAGCGCTGCTCGAAAACTTCCAGCAGGAAGACGGCTCTGTCCGCATTCCGGAAGTGCTGCGTCCTTATATGGGCGGCAAAGAAACAATCAAATAAAACCTCAAATAAAACAGGAAAGCTCCGTAAGCATTGTGCTTATGGAGCTTTCTTTTTGTTTATTGAATAAGTGGTTTGATTTTATTGTTTCAGGAAAGGGTATGGATAAGGAGAAGAATGGAAGGGAGTTTTTGATGTGGAGAATCTTGCATTCCAATCGATTGAAACGAATGGCGTCTTGCTGCATACGGCGGTGGCGGGTCCGGAAGATGGGCCTTTGGTGATTCTGCTTCACGGTTTTCCGGAGTTCTGGTATGGCTGGAAGCATCAGATAGAAGCACTGGCGGAGCAGGGCTACCGGGTGATAGCGCCGGATCAGCGGGGCTATAATCTGAGCAGCAAGCCGCAGGGAGCAGAAAATTACACATTAGATGATTTGCGTGATGATGTCGCCGGCCTGATCGAACAGAGCGGGAAGGAAAAAGCGTTTGTCATCGGACATGATTGGGGCGCGGCGGTTGCGTGGCATCTGGCGGCCACGGAGCCGCACTTGGTGGAGAAGCTGATTGCCATTAATACACCGCATCCACAGGCCATGCCACGCGTGATGTTGCGCAATCCCCTGCAATGGGTGAGAAGTTCCTATATGATCTATTTCCAATTGCCGAAGCTGCCGGAAGCGATGATGGCGGCAGAAGATTTCAGTTTTATGAAGCAGGCGATGGGCGGGACCAGCCGGAAAAATGTGTTTTCCGAGGAAGACTTTGAGCGATACGGAAGAGCCTGGGCACAGCCGGGCGCACTTACCGGCATGCTGAACTGGTACCGTGCCTTGCCAAGAGGCAGTTTCAGCCAAACACCCAAAACAAAGATTGATGTTCCGGTAAGGATTTTGTGGGGAGTCGGCGACCCGTTCCTGTCTCGGCAGCTGGCAAAGGAAAGCCTGAAGTTCTGCACGGCTGGCGATCTTGTATTCATCGGACAAGCGACTCACTGGGTGCATCACGAACAGCCGCTGATTGTGAATCAGTTGATCCTGGAATTTTTGGACGAAGAAAAAACGGAAGCGTTATAGCAGCTTCCGTTTTTTCTTTTTGTCCCGCAGGTCACGGAAGAATTGGCTCAGCAACCCTCCGCATTCATCGGCCAGTACATTTTCTTTGACCTCGCATTGATGATTGAAGCGTTCGTCGTTCAAGAGCCTGTAGAGCGAATCGACGCAACCGGCTTTCGGGTCGCGTGCTCCGTAGACGACTCTCGGAATCCGCGACTGCAGAATGGCGCCCGCACACATCGGGCAAGGCTCTAACGTTACGTAAAGGATGGTGTCTTCCAGCCGCCAGTTGTCGAGCGCTTCACAGGCCTGCTGAATTGCCATCAGTTCCGCGTGCGTGACAGCGTTCCGGGTCGTTTCCCGGAGGTTATGGGCGCGTGCGATGACGTTTCCGTCGTGGACGATGATTGCGCCAATGGGCACTTCGCCTTTGGCCCCTGCTTTATTCGCTTCTTCAATCGCCAGCCTCATATAATGCTGATCTAGTTCCATGCCGTTCATGCTGCATCTCTCCTTCCATCCAGTTTAGCATCTTTCTGCAACCGGCGGCATCCTGTCTTTCAGCCGGCGGGAGACAAATCCGAAAATGAAAATCAAATAAGTATGGAAGAACCTTTTTTAAGGTGAAACAGGCCATTGATCCAAAAGTGTTTTTGACCAGTATGTTTACACAAGAAGTCTGCGGGGGAACCTTCAAAGCACCCCGTCATTAATTTGAAGGGTGCTTTTGCCTCTACTTTTCACCCCGGGTCTATGGTAAAATTAAGGTCATTGAACGTACATGAAAAGAAAAAGGGGGGCTTCGGATGCCGGTGCCATTTATCACGGTAGAAGGGCCGATTGGCGTAGGAAAAACATCGCTGAGCAAAGCGATTGCTGATCAGAATCAATTCAAATTATTAAAAGAAATAGTTGATGAAAATCCGTTTTTGAATAAATTTTACGAGGACATCGAAGAATGGAGTTTCCAAACGGAAATGTTCTTTCTTTGCAACCGCTATAAGCAATTGACCGATATACAGAAGAAGTTCATTTCGAACCGTGATTCCGTGGTGGCCGATTACCATATCTTCAAGAACCTTATTTTCGCCAAGCGGACGTTGCCGCCTCAGGAATACGCGAAATACGAGGAAATCTACAAAATCCTGACGGTGGATATGCCGAAGCCGAATATGGTCATTTACCTGCACGCCAGCCATGATACCCTGATGAAACGCATTAAGCTCCGCGGACGTGAATTCGAACAGCTGATCTCAGCAGATTATATGGAGCAGCTTGCTGCCGATTACCATGAATTCATCGAGCATTTCGAGCGCACGCATCCTGAAATCCCCGTTCTCCGTTTTAACGGCGATGAAATAGATTTTGTTCAGAACAAAGCTGATCTGCAGCAGATCCTATCCAAAGTGGACGACACGCTAGAACAAAGGAGCTTAACGATATGAATTTACGTGAAAAATATGGCATTCCGGCGAATGCGGTCATCACCATTGCAGGAACAGTCGGCGTCGGCAAATCGACGATGACAAAAGCGTTGTCAGATGCACTGCAATTCCGCACTTCTTTCGAAAAAGTGGACTCCAACCCTTACCTGGACCTATTCTATGATGATTTTGAAAAATGGAGCTTCCATTTGCAGATTTATTTTCTCGCGGAACGCTTCAAGGAGCAAAAGCGCATGTTCGAATACGGCGGCGGTTTTATCCAGGACCGGTCGATTTATGAAGATACCGGCATCTTCGCCAAAATGCATTGGGAAAAAGGCACGATGAACAATGTCGATTACGAAACGTATACGAATCTTTTCGAAGCAATGGTGATGACGCCTTATTTCCCGCATCCGGATTTGCTGATTTACCTGGAAGGTTCGATCGATGATATTATCGGGCGTATCCATGAACGCGGACGTCAAATGGAGCAGCAGACGCCGATCGACTATTGGGTCGAAATGCATCAGCGCTATGAAAACTGGATTACTACTTTCAACGGCTGTCCGGTATTGCGTCTGAACATCAATGATTATGACTTGATGCAGGATCCGGAATGCTCGGAACAGATTGTTGAACGGGTCGGAAACTTCATGCAGCAGGCTTTGGTGCTGCGCAAATAAACAACCGTAAGCGATAGAGATATCGCTTACGGTTGTTTTGTGTCCAGACTCCAGCGGCCCAGCTCTTCGGATCATAAGCCCGCGCCGCTGGGCTGTCTTATGCCTTTCAGAGCTTAACGAGTGCTTGCGCTTTTCGTTATTTCCCGGGAAATAAAAAGAGGCTTTCCCGAAAAGCCATTTTCATGACCTTTTTAGGAAAGCCTCGTAAAGGTAATATTTTATCGAATCGAAATTTTCAGTCACATGTGGGTTAAGAAAAATTCGTTACTTTCGTAACGAATCCAATCTCGAATTTATATGCGCGTAAATTCAAAAAATGGAGGAGGAAGAGGGATTCGAACCCCCGCGGGATTTAACTCCCCTGTCGGTTTTCAAGACCGATCCCTTCAGCCAAACTTGGGTATTCCTCCGTATCAGACAAGAATCAATTTAACATGGATCAACAAATGCTGTCAACACTTTCGATTGGATCTTTTCTGGGCCAGTCGATTTTCTGCCTTTTCTCAAAACATTTCCGATTGATGTAGCCTTTCGGATTGATTTTTCCCTGATTAATTCGTATACTAGTAAATGCCGTGCTAGGTGGGGAGGTAGCGGTGCCCTATAACCTGCAATCCGCTCCAGCAGGACTGAATTCCTTTCCTAGGCTGTTTGCATGTAAGGCCTGCCTCATGCACGTAGTGTTGACATCTGGGTCCTGCGCAATGGGAACCCATGAACCATGTCAGGTCCGGAAGGAAGCAGCATTAAGTGGAACTTCACATGTGCCGCGGGATCGCCTAGATCGAGCCAACGACATGGGTAACGCTTGTGTGCAGCAGTCGAAGAAAGGTGCACGGCATTAAATTTACAATCTGAACCTGTCCGCTCTTCTGAGCGGGCAGGTTTTTTCTTTCCGTGTTCCATTTTTGGCAATGAAAGCCGTCTGAAAACCTTAAGAAGAGAACCCGTTTTATGATATAATGGAAGGACGAAAAACATATTTTTTAAAAGGAGAGAAACCCGTTGGCGTATCAAGCTTTTTACCGTGTATACAGACCCCAGTCCTTTTCTGAAATGACCGGTCAGGTGCATGTCAAACAAACCCTTCAAAATGCTCTCCTTTCTAATAAGACGACACACGCTTATCTATTCTCGGGCCCGCGCGGTACCGGGAAGACAAGTGCGGCAAAGATTTTTGCCAAAGCGCTGAATTGCGAAAGGGCGCCGGTCGCTGAACCCTGCAATGAATGCTCTTCCTGCCTGAGCATCATGGAAGGATCCAATACCGATGTCATCGAATTTGATGCAGCCTCCAATTCCCGCGTGGAAGAAATGCGGGAAATCATTGAGAAGGTCCGTTTTTCTCCGGCGAATTCGCGATTCAAGATTTACATCATCGATGAAGTGCACATGTTGTCCAACAGCGCCTTTAATGCGTTGCTGAAAACCTTGGAAGAACCGCCGGAACACGTCGTCTTCATCCTGGCGACGACCGAGCCCCATAAATTGCCGCTGACGATCATTTCCAGGTGCCAGCGTTTTGACTTCAAATCCCATACACAAGCGGACATCGTCAAGCGCATGGTAGAAGTCCTTGATGATGCGAAGATTCCACATAATGAACAAGTGCTGAAAATTATCGCTCAGGCAGCAGCCGGGGGAATGCGGGATGCCTTGAGTCTGCTCGATCAGGTCGTGTCCTTCAGCGGCGACGAAATGTCTGTCGAAGATGCGTTGCTGGTAACAGGTTCCATCAGCCAGGATATGTTTTATTCGATTGCCGAAGCGCTTTTGGCAAAAGACATCGGGCAGGCTTTGACCCTCTTGGAGCAATTGGTGCGCGATGGCAAGGACCCGGTCCGGCTGGTGGAAGATTTCATCACGTTCTTCCGCGACCTCCTGCTGATCCAGACAGCTCCGGATCTGCACGATATGCTGGAACTGGCCAGCCATGAAAGCCGTTTTGAAGAGTTGGCGAAACGATTCGAACCGACAACGCTTTATCTATGGATTGACATCATGTCCAAAACCCAACAGGAAATGCGCTTCTCCAACCATACGAAAATTTATATGGAGACGGCTTTGCTGAAAATGGTGCAGGCGGATGCGCCGCTACAGGCATCAATGTCCGCAGCGGCTTCGCCGGAACTGGAAGCGAAAGTGGCGACGCTTGAACAGCTTGTCCGCGAATTGCAGCAGCAGCTGAAAAATGGCGGCGGTGCGGCTTCCGCGCCAGCCCAAACTGAACAGAAAAAGCGTCAGCGGGTGCAAAGCGGTTTCAAAATTCCGACCGGACGCATCCAGGAAGTGCTGAAAAATGCCACTAAACCGGATATCCAGGCAATCAAGACGAATTGGGCCACAGTAATGGGCCAGCTCCAAAAATCCCATTCGGCTTTATTGAATGAAGCGGAGCCGGTAGCGGCATCAAGTGATGCATTTGTGTTAAAATTCAAGTATGATATTCATTGCCAGATGGCATCGGAAAACCAAACTTTTGCAACGGCGTTCAGCCAGTTGCTTGAGCAGTATACCGGCAAAGCATATACGCCGGTTTACGTTCCAGATGCGAGTTGGCTGAAAATCCGTGAAGAATTCATTAAAAACAGCGGACTGAAAGCGGGCAATGAAGACAAACAGGCGGATGCTGAAGAAGAAAATCCATTCTCCCAGGAAGGCGCTGCAGCGGAAGAAGATCCGTTCATCGCCGAAGCGGAGCGGCTTTTCGGAAAAGACTTCGTCGAAATTCATGAAGACTGACAAACAAACATATTAGGAGGAAATAATTATGCGCGGTGGCGGAAATATGCAAGGTATGATGAAACAGATGCAGAAAATGCAAAAAGAGATGGCAGTAGCTCAGGAAGAACTTGGAACAATGAAATTTGATGGAGCATCTGGCGGCGGGATGGTTAAAGTCACTGTTTCCGGACATAAAGAAGTTTTGGATATCACATTGGATCCATCAGTAGTCGATCCGGAAGATGTGGAAATGTTGCAGGATCTGCTGGTAGTTGCTACAAACGAAGCATTCAAGAAAGCGGACGAACATGCGAATTCCACAATGGGGAAATTCACGAAGGGCTTGAATATCCCAGGAATGTAGTAGGAGGCAATAATTATGCATTACCCGGAACCCATATCAAAGTTAATGGAGAGTTTTATGAAATTGCCAGGGATTGGGCCGAAAACAGCGGCCCGTCTGGCATTTTTTGTGCTCGGAATGAAAGAGGATACGGTGCTTGATTTTGCGAAAGCGCTCGTCGATGCAAAGCGAAATCTGAGCTTCTGCTCTGTGTGCGGTCATATTACCGATATGGATCCCTGTCATATTTGCCAGGATCAGAAAAGGGACCGCACGACGATTTGTGTTGTACAGGATCCAAAAGACGTAATTGCGATAGAAAAAATGCGCGATTATTCAGGTTTATACCATGTGCTGCAAGGAGCGATTTCTCCGATGGAAGGAATTGGTCCGGAAGATATTAACGTACCAACCTTGCTGAAACGCTTGCAGGATGAGCAAGTGGAAGAATTGATCCTGGCGACGAACCCAACCATCGAAGGTGAAGCGACCGCCATGTATATTTCCCGGCTTGTCAAACCCTCCGGCATCAAAACGACGCGGATTGCACACGGCTTGCCGGTAGGCGGAGATCTGGAGTATGCGGATGAAGTAACCTTATCGAAAGCGCTTGAAGGCCGGCGTGAGTTATAAAGAGGAGATCGACGAATGCTGTTTTCAAAAAGAGGTAAATTAAAAAAAGAGTTTGATGAGCAGTTGATTTCCCAGTTCTTCGATGCCAAGCAAGAGTTGCAAGTGGCAAAGGAAATGGAAGAAATGTCTGATGATTATGATTTATATATAATTGCTAAACGGAAAATTGCTGAGAGTAAACATTTGTTTCTTTTAAAGGAAGCAAGGCTTCGGGAAGTGAAAATCAAGTGAAGACAGAGGTTTATACAACTCCGGCTTCACTTTTCTTTTTCCTGCTTATTATAGAAGGAAAACAAAAAATGGGTGTAATACTTTTTAAATATAATTTTATTTGGAAAATCCGTTGACACTTCCGACATGATGCTTTAGTATATAAGAAGTCGTCAAGAACGACAGCAAACATGAACCTTGAAAACTGAACAGCAAAACGTCAACAATACAGTCGCGAGTGATCGCGACAAATTACTGATCAGCGCAAGCAGATCAAAGCGAATCGCGCGTCTACGGACGGCGATACGCCAGCAACTATTGAGCAATCAATACTACTCTATAATGGAGAGTTTGATCCTGGCTCAGGACGAACGCTGGCGGCGTGCCTAATACATGCAAGTCGAGCGGAACCTTTGGAGCTTGCTCCATTGGTTTAGCGGCGGACGGGTGAGTAACACGTGGGCAACCTGCCCTGCAGATCGGGATAACTCCGGGAAACCGGTGCTAATACCGAATAGTTTGCGGCCTCTCATGAGGCTGCACGGAAAGACGGTTTCGGCTGTCACTGCAGGATGGGCCCGCGGCGCATTAGCTAGTTGGTGAGGTAACGGCTCACCAAGGCCACGATGCGTAGCCGACCTGAGAGGGTGATCGGCCACACTGGGACTGAGACACGGCCCAGACTCCTACGGGAGGCAGCAGTAGGGAATCTTCCGCAATGGACGAAAGTCTGACGGAGCAACGCCGCGTGAGTGACGAAGGTTTTCGGATCGTAAAACTCTGTTGTGAGGGAAGAACAAGTGCCAACTAACTACTGGCACCTTGACGGTACCTCACCAGAAAGCCACGGCTAACTACGTGCCAGCAGCCGCGGTAATACGTAGGTGGCAAGCGTTGTCCGGAATTATTGGGCGTAAAGCGCGCGCAGGCGGTCCTTTAAGTCTGATGTGAAAGCCCACGGCTCAACCGTGGAGGGTCATTGGAAACTGG
>DATHVZ010000030.1:0-88100 GCA_035461005.1 Planococcus sp. (in: firmicutes)
CGCAGGGCATAGGGGTCCATCGCTCCAGCCGCCACGACACCGTATTTCTGGAAACCCGACCGTCCAAGGTCCTGAACAGTTGTCTGCATGCCGCCTTTACGTATGGTTAGCATTTTCTTTTTCCTCCAATGCTTGATATTCATCTTCTGAAATTTGGCGGAAAGCAATTTTATCGCCTGCTCGTAACAGGCTCGGAATGTCATTTTCGGGAAGGAACAGACGGACCGGAGTGCGCCCGATCAACTGCCAGCCTCCCGGAGTGGAAATCGGATAAATGCCTGTCTGATTGCCTGCTATGCCGACACTCCGTGCGGGAATGCTGACTCTTGGTGTTTCTTTGCGGGGTGCCGCGATCTTTTCGGACATGCCGCCGAGATACGGGAAACCCGGAGCAAAACCGATCATATGAACGGAATAGCTTTCCCGGGTGTGGATCTGAATCACTTGCTCGGTGCTCAAACCGTTATGTTGTGCCACAAATTCAAGGTCAGGTCCATATGTGCCGCCGTAGCACACGGGGATTTCGACGGTGCGGGGTGGTGGAACCGATACATCAGCCGCTCCTTTTAGAAGTTCTATTACTTCTTCTTTTGCTTCATTAAAAGTGATGAGCAGAGGGTTGTAAATCAGCGTGAGCGTCGTAAACGCTGGAATCGTCTCGATTAGCCATGCGGGAGCATCGCTTTCAATCAGAGCATCTATATTCCGGACAGCCTGTTGGCTGCTGTCAGCTATCACTTTTCCGGCTTCAATCAGCAACGCACTGTCACCGAGAGGGAAAATCGCGTATTCCATTCGATCATCCTCCTAATTTATTCATTATTCTATCATTATAGAGCCTGGAGGATAGGAACGAAAGAGCGGCAGGGAAATTGGACTGCCAGAAAGGGGCGTTTGGAGTTTTTATTCACATTGATGAATTATTAGAAAACTTAATGAAAAAATATTGACCACCCCGGTCGATGGTATTATAATGGAATCGACCGAGGTGGTCTACTGAGAAGGCGGTGTGGAAAATGGAGAAATTCAAAGGCCTCGATGAAAAAAAACAGCAGAAGATCCTGGACGCTTCCTTAAAGGAATTTGCCGAGCATGGCTATGACAAAGCTTCTACCAATCGAATTGTAAAAGAGGCGGGCATCGGCAAGGGGATGTTGTTTTATTATTTCAACAGCAAACAGGATTTATATGACTTCCTAACAGAGTACAGCCTGGACTTTATGGTTGAAAAATACTTTGACCGGGTTGATATCAGCGAACCGGATTTTATTGAGCGGCTGAAACAAACAGCGCAAGTGAAACTGAAAGCGCAGACAGAAAACAGGAATGTCTTTAATTTTCTCGGGACATTCATGCTTTCAGCTGATTTAAAACTGCCGCCCCATATACAGAAAAAATACGAAGATATGCAGAAAATGGGCAATGCGATGTTATATGAAGGAATCGATGTGACCCTGTTCCGCAATGACGTGGATGTGGAAAAAGCGTTCAAACTGATTCGCTGGTCAATTGAAGGCTACCAGAATGAACTTTTGCAAAGGCTGAAAGGGCAGAATATGGCGTCAATCGATTTCGGTCCCTATTGGGAAGAGTTTCATGAATACCTGGAGATTCTGAAGAAAAGTTTCTACAAGGAAGGGGAGCGGGAACAATGAGCGTTTTGAAGACGGTGGGTTTAACAAAGAAATTCGGGGATTTTGCAGCACTGGACGGAGTCGATATTGAAGTAGAAGAAGGCGAAGTCTATGGTTTTATTGGGCCGAATGGCTCGGGGAAATCGACGACAATCCGCGTTCTTCTGGGCATTTTGAAGGCTACAGAAGGGGAAGTGACGATTTTCGGCAAAGATGCATGGAAAGATGCTGTTGAAATTCATAAAAGGGTCGCCTATGTCCCGGGAGACGTCAGCTTATGGCCAAATCTGACTGGGGGCGAAGTCATCGATTTGTTTGTCAAACTACGGGGAAGCAACAATGAATCACGTCGCGAAGAGCTGATTCGCAGATTCGATTTGGATCCCAGCAAAAAATGCCGCACTTATTCAAAAGGGAACCGGCAAAAAGTCGCGCTGATAGCAGCGCTTTCATCGGATGCCGACCTGTACATTCTGGATGAGCCGACTTCCGGTCTTGATCCCCTGATGGAACGGGTATTTCAGGAATACGTCAAAGAAGCGAAGGCGGCGGGGAAAAGCTTCTTGCTGTCGAGCCACATCCTGTCGGAAGTTGAAAAACTATGTGACAAAGTGGCGATCATCCGGCAGGGCAAAATTATCGAAACCGGCACGTTGAAAGAACTTCGGCATTTGACCGGCACCATGCTGTTGGTGGAAACGAAAGAGCCGATGCCGCAATTGGGTGAAGTCCGGGGTGTTCGGGGCATTGAACAAAAAGACGGAGCATTGTCGTTTCAGGTCGACCAGGAAGAACTCGATAATGTGGTCCGTTACGTCAGCCGGTTCGGCATTATCCGGATGGAGAGCGCGCCGCCGACCCTGGAAGAATTGTTCATTCGCCATTATGAAGGGACTGGAACGGGAGGCGCATTATAATGGATAAGCAGTTGTTCACTGGCACGGGAAACTTAAGCCGCTTTATCCTGCGACGGGACCGGGTCCGGATGCCAGTCTGGATTTTCAGTTTTGTGTTTGCGACAGTCGCTATCGCAGTGGCGTTAACAGGTCTTTATGGAAATGCGCTGGAACGGCAGGCCATCGCAGCTGCGATGGAAAACCCCGCTATGACGGCAATGGTCGGTCCGGGCTATGGGGTGGAAAATTATACAATGGGAGCGATGTTGGCCCACCAGATGCTGCTGATGACCGCCGTAGTCGTCGGATTGATGAGCGTGCTGCTGGTCATCCGCCATACACGGACAGATGAAGAGGAAGGACGCATCGAGATGGTGCGGTCGCTGCCGGTTGGCCGGCTGGCAAATGTTACCGCCACGTTGTCAATGCTGTTTTTGGTTAATATCGTATTGGCTCTCGTAACGGGAGCCAGCTTGTATGCCCTGAATATTGACAGTATGGATCTGGAGGGTTCGTTTCTATACGGTGCAGCGCTGGGTGCGACGGGAATGATTTTTGCGTCTGTCACCGCAGTATTTGCCCAGCTTTCCCATAATGCCAGAAGTGCAGTCGGCTTGTCGATTGGGTTTTTACTGGCGGCTTATATTGTGCGGGCGATCGGCGATGTGGGCAATGAAACCATTTCCTGGCTGTCGCCGCTGGGCTGGATTTTGCGGTCGGAAGTGTATGTCAATAATATTTGGTGGCCGGTGTTGATGACAGCGGGGGTCTCATTACTATTTGCTGCGCTGGCGATGTATCTGAATTCCATACGGGATTTAGGGTCTGGCTTTCTGCCGGCGAGAGCAGGCAGAATTCATGCTTCCCCACTATTGCAGGGGCCTTTGGGACTCGCGTTCCGTCTGCAGCGGACTGGTCTTATCGCCTGGGCCATCGCCATGTACGTTCTCGGAGTTTCTTACGGTTCGGTGATGGGGGATATGGAATCCTTCTTTGCGGATGTGGATATTATGCAGGAGCTGCTGGTTCCGGTGGAAGGTTTTTCACTCGTCGAACAATTTATTCCGACGCTGATGTCGGTCATGGTGATCATAGGAACAATTCCGGTGATCATGGCCATCTCGAAGCTGAAGGGTGAAGAAAAAAACGGCCGGACCGAGCATGTTTTGGGCCGGGCGGTTTCAAGAAATCGCTTGCTCGGCAGCTATCTGATGATTTCTTTGGTCACAAGCTTTGTGATGATTTCCCTGGCTGGGCTGGGTCTTGGGACAACCGCGAATGCAGTGATGGCAGAAGGGGTTGACGTTGGCATGGTCTACCAGGCGGCAATGGCTTATTTGCCAGCCGTTTGGGTAATGATTGGCCTGACGGTGCTGCTGCTTGGCTGGCTGCCGAGGTTCACCGGCTTTATCTGGCTGTATCTAAGCTTTTCCTTTTTTGTCATTTACCTCGGCAATCTATTCCAATTGTCGGAATGGGTGGAAAGGTTGACGCCTTTCGGCTATATTTCGGCTCTGCCGATTGAACAATTCGATTTGCTTCAGGCGGCGGTGCTGACATTGATTGCCGTGGTTGGGATGGCAATCGGATTTGTTGGATACAACAGAAGGGATATTGGTTGATCGGTTATAAAACAGATTGAGCTTCGATATTCCGCAAAAACAGGTGCTCGCGTCCGCTGGAGCGAAATGAGATTAGCCGAAGTTGTCTAACATACCACTGCCGAAAGAGCGCATTGCTCTTTCGGCAGTTTTTTCTTTTATATTATTTCAAGAAAATTCCTGATTGCTGTGCTTTTCGTACTTTTTTTATTAGAATAAACAATTGTTAAACTATTTGTAAGAATAGCGGTTGTTTTTTCAAAGAAACGTTGTATTATTACATTATGCAATATATCGCACAATGGATTTCGGGTCTTAATACTATATTGAAAATATATATAAGGCTAGATATCAGCAAATGCAGAAAAGATTAAGAGGGGGAAAAAACGATGGACAGCAAATTATCATTCAAATCCTACGCAGTTGTGGGGATGATGCTATTCGCATTATTTTTTGGAGCAGGCAATCTGATTTTTCCGGCGCAATTGGGCCAATACGCAGGGACAGAAGTAGCGATTGCGATAATCGGATTTTTGATAACAGGTGTGGGTTTGCCTCTTCTTGGGATTTTGGCGATCGGCTATTCGAGAAGCGAGGATCTTCAGGATCTTTCGAGCCGCGTGCACCCGGTTTACGGTGTTCTTTTCACTTCGTTGCTGTATTTGACGATTGGACCATTTTTCGCTCTTCCAAGAACGGGTGCTGTTGCTTATGAAGTGGGGATTGCCCCGTTTGTCAGTGAAAGTTCAGTCGGTGCCATTTTACTGGTCTTCTCCATCATCTTTTTTGCCGTCGCTTTGGTGATATCGCTGAATCCTTCTAAAATCGTCAATAGTATCGGCAAATTCCTGTCGCCGGCAATCTTGGTCACTTTGGCTGTGTTGTTGGTTGCCGCTTTCATCACGCCGATGGGACAAGCGGGAGCTCCGCAGGGAGGTTACCTCGATAACGCCTTCATGACCGGTTTCCTGGAAGGCTACAATACGATGGACGCGTTGGCGTCATTGGTGTTCGGAATTATTGTCATAGCTGCGATTCGTAAGATGGGGGTCAAATCTCCGAAAGGTGTTCTTGCTGCGACGCTGAAAAGTGGACTTGTGGCTGCTGCATTGCTGGCCATCGTTTATGCGGGAATCGCTTTCCTGGGTGCAACGAGCACCGGCACGCTGGGCCTGCTGGAAACAGGGGGACCGGTTCTCAGCGGCGCTTCCGCTCATTATTTCGGAACGTTCGGCGCATTATTGATTGCCGTCATCATCACGCTTGCCTGTTTGACAACAGCAATCGGGCTGATTGTGGCCAATTCGGAGTTTTTCCATAAACTTACCCCTAAAGTCAGTTATAAAGTATACGTGGTCATTTTCTCTGTTTTTTCATTGATTGTTGCAAATGCAGGACTTTCCAATATCATTACGTATTCCATTCCGGTACTGATGTTCCTTTATCCTTTGGCCATCGTCCTGATTCTTCTGGCGTTTACATCGCCGTTGTTCCACCATGCGCGTGCTGTTTATGTTGCGGCGATAACCGTGACTTTCTTTATCGCGGTCATCGACGGGTTCAAAACGCTGACTGGTACGCTTGGTGTGGCAAATCCGGCGTGGCTTCAAACAATTGTCGACGTCTACGGTACAATTTTGCCGCTGTACAATGAAGGGCTCGGCTGGCTGTTGCCGGCTGTTGTGGCGATTGTGGTTACCGGCCTGATAGTCGCCAGCAGAAAAGGGGCACGCGTCGAGGCTGTGAGAAACTAATAGAAAGAAATGAAAAAAGCTGTTCGGGAAGCATCTGCTTCCCGAACAGCTTTTTGGTCTGTGGGTCGGTTATTTTGCATTCAACTCTTCAATGGAGCGGATCCAATTATTTTTTGTCAAAGAAGACAGGCGTTCGACATCTTTTTCTTTGAAAGCCTGGATAATCCCTTCATGCTCTTTCCGTGACACCTCGGTCAATTCCAGCGAGTGGTGGAAAAATTGTCTTCTGACATGGGATTGCAGGCGGCTGAGCATGGTTGTGATATATGGATTTTGAGCAGCTTCGATAATGATCCGATGGAATTCTTCGTCAATTTTGAGCGCGTTGAAACTGTTTTTTTCTTTGATTGCCTTGGCAAAACGCTGATTTGTTTCTTCCAGGCGACTGATTTGTTCTTCGGTGATATTCGGAACGGCAAGTTCTCCGGCCAATGCCTGCAAAACGGCAAGCGGGGGCAGCAAATTCTTGATATCTTCTTTGAAAACCTCCGTGACAGTTGTTGCTTTTCCCGGATACATTTTTACAAAACCGACCATTTCCAGCAGCTGCAGCGCCTCGCGAATGGGGGTTCTGCTCAAATTGAGCGCCTGGGCCAGTTCAATATCGGTCAGTTTTTCGCCTGGTTGCAGTGTACCGTCAATGATCCATTGTTCCAGTTGAAAATATGCACTTTCTTTGGCACTTGTACGAACAGGTTTTGAATGGTTAATCGGTACCGGCATAATTGATCTACCCTCTCTGAAATGGTGGTTATTATCCATTATACCCCAATAAAGAGGAGAGGGTAACAGCAATATGCAGTATATCCCTGACAATGCCTGCTAGTTATAAAAAGAAAATCCACACAAAGACAGGAGCGAGGAACGATCCGAACACAGCGCTGAGTGACATGGCGACAGAACTGACGGAAGCTTCTCGTGGACCGTATTCCAACGCTTTGGCCGTTCCAATCCCATGGGCAGAAGCGCCGAGGCCCATTCCAATGCCGATTGGGCTCTCTATGCGGAGCAATTTGAGAAAAGCCGGACCGATGATAATGCCGGAGAATCCTGCAATCATGACGAACACTGCCGCGAGGGAAGGGATGCCACCGAGCTGTTTGGTAACTTCCATTGCAACCGGGGTTGTAATCGATTTCGGCAGCACGGTAAGAATCAACAGCTGTGAAAATCCGAATGCCTTCGCCAACGCGATGCCCGTGGACATCCCGATAACAACACCCACAAAGATGCCTGTCAGAACCGGAATAAGATTATCAAGTACAAGTTTTCGCTGTTTATACAAAGGAATCGCCAAAGAAACGACAGCCGGACCCAACAGCCGATCGATCCACTCTCCGCCGATCATATAGCTATCGTAAGGGATCTCGGATATCAATAAGAACAATACAATGATAAAAGTGGCGGTCAGGGCAGGCATTAAAAATGAATAATGAAATCTTATATAAAGAAGGTTCATCAAAAAATAGGCGGCGAATGTGAACGTGATGAAAAATAGAGCCAGTGACAGAGTTTCCATCATTCCTCCCCCTTTTCTGTTTCCTTTTTGCGCCCGAGAAATTGGCTGGTCCAGCCCGAGGCGGCCATCGTCAACAAGGTGCTGAAAATCAGGATGGCAATGAGGAAAGCCCCTTTGCCGGCGAAGACATTTATGTATTCGATGACCCCGACCGTGGCAGGGACAAAGAACAAGGGCAGAAAAGATAACAGCAAAGTTGCGCCGGACTCAACAAAGCGCAGTGGAAACAGCTTCAGCGATAAGGCGGTGAACATGAGCATAAACCCGATGATGCTGCCGGGAAGGGGAATGTTGAAAAACTCGCGTAACAAATGCCCGAGCAGAAAAAAACCGTATATAAAAATGAACTGAAGAAGTAATAACAAGATTTTCATATCACCTACGCCGCCTTTCCTTACAGAGTTGAATAGAGCCTGAGCAGTTTTCCATAATAAGCTATTTTACAGCATTTCAATCGAAAAGCGAAAAAACGGGGAACAATAGGACAGGGCCAATCCAATGGTTGAAACTTCTTCATCCGTTGGACCGTATAGATAGCATAAAAAGAATGGGGGAATTGCCATGGGCAAATACACAATCAGGGAATTTATTGAAAAAACCAAGCAGGACGAACGTGAAAATGATTATTTCGAACTTGAGACGCCAAGGATCCTGGAAGTGAATCTCGATGGACTTGTGTGGGCGAAAACCGGGTCGATGATTTCCTATACGGGACAAATCCGATTCGCACGTGAAGGAGTCATGGAACATGGCCTTGGCACGATGTTCAAAAAAGCGCTGACAGGTGAAGGTACGTCGTTGATGAAAGCCGACGGGCAGGGACGTCTATACCTGGCTGACCAGGGCAAAAAAATCACGATTTTCGAATTGAACAATGAGACGATTACAGTAAATGGCAATGACCTCCTCGCTTTCGAACCGGGAATCGAATGGGAGATCAAAATGATGCGGAAAATGGCGGGCATGATGGCGGGCGGGTTGTTCAACGTCACGCTGAAAGGCAGGGGCCGGGTGGCCATCACTTCGCATTATGAGCCCTTAACCCTATTAGTCAAACCCGGGCAGCCGGTTATCACCGATCCGAATGCCACAGTCGCGTGGTCGGGCAATCTGACACCGGAATTCCGGACGGACGTCAGCTTCCGCACGTTTATCGGGCGTGGCAGCGGCGAATCGATCCAAATGGAATTCCAGGGAGACGGATTTGTCATCGTTCAGCCTTTTGAAGAAGTCTATACAGCGGGCAATGGATCTTCCTGATCCTGTTTGGGATGGAGAAAAAAGGGAATAAAATAAACAACTGAAAGCTTGGGTAATAGCTATTATTTCTCAGCTTTTTACATGAAAAGAATATTTTTCAAAGTATGGAATGGGATCCAGAAGAAAAAGACAGATTTTTTGAAAATTACTGGTTTCATCAGTTGCTTTTTGCCTTGTATATTGTAAGATGACTTATGTAACGCATCGAATCATAAAAATTTGCGAAAGGTTCAATCCAAATGCTTTACGCTTTCAGGAGGAACCCGGATGGATACAAACCTTAACTTTAAATCTTATCTTATTATCGGCATGATGCTCTTTGCTTTATTTTTTGGGGCTGGAAACCTTATTTTCCCTGCGCAATTGGGACAATCCGCCGGGACGGAAGTCGGCATTGCCATTATCGGATTCCTGATCACCGGTGTCGGCCTGCCGCTGCTTGGGATACTGGCTCTCGGTTTTTCAAAAAGCAATGATCTGCGCGACCTCTCAAGCAGAGTCCACCCGATCTATGGCATCGTTTTCACTTCGATGCTGTATTTAACGATTGGCCCGTTTTTTGCCTTGCCGCGGACGGCTGCGGTCGCATATGAAATCGGCATTGCGCCGTTTACGGCTGGAATTTCAGAGTCGATAGTACTGCTCGTTTTCTCCATCATCTTTTTTGCCATCGCGCTGTCGCTGTCTTTGAACCCGTTGGAAATCGTCAATAAAATCGGGAAATTCCTTTCCCCGGCTATTTTGCTGACATTGGCGGTGCTGCTGGTGGCCGCTGCTGTCATGCCAATGGGCCCGATTGGTTCACCGCAGGGCAATTACATGGACAGTCCTTTTCTGACAGGATTTCTAGAGGGATACAATACGATGGATGCACTGGCATCACTCGTATTTGGT
The DNA here is from genome assembly GCA_035461005.1 of Planococcus sp. (in: firmicutes). GTDB lineage: Bacteria > Bacillota > Bacilli > Bacillales_A > Planococcaceae > Planococcus. Next base: position 9,559 of record DATHVZ010000030.1, read on the forward strand.
ATTATCGTCATCGCTTCAGTCCGTAAGTTGGGCGTGAATTCTTCAAAAGGGGTGCTAGCTGCGACCTTGAAAAGCGCCGTTATTGCTGCCGTCCTTTTGGCTACTGTCTATACAGGCATTGCCTACCTAGGTGCGACAAGTACATCTACGCTTGGCCTGCTGGATACCGGCGGACCGGTTTTAAGCGGTGCTTCTTCCCACTACTTCGGAACGTTCGGCATGCTATTGCTGGCAGTCATCATTACGCTTGCCTGCTTGACGACTGCGGTCGGATTGATTGTTGCGAATGCGGGATTCTTCAATAAACTGACGCCGATGATCAATTACAAAATCTATGTCGTGATTTTTTCTGTCTTTTCCTTGATTGTCACGAATGCCGGTCTGGCGAACATTATTGCCTTTTCCATTCCGGTTCTGATGTTCTTGTATCCTTTGGCAATTGTGCTGATCATGCTCGCTTTCCTGTCGCCGCTGTTTAAACACCGCCGTTTGGTTTATGCGTCTGCGATCATCGTGACTTTCTTTATCGCCATCATCGATGGGATGAAGACGTTGACCGCTTCCATCAACCTGGAAAATCCGGGATGGCTGCAAGCGATCATCGATTTTTATGGCGCAATTCTTCCTTTATACAGCGAAGGCCTCGGCTGGCTGTTGCCCGCGATCATTACCATCCTGATTACAGGCATCATCGCCCGCTTCAGCGACGGTGAAGGGGTAATCTCGGCTGACAAACACAACTGAACCCTTTTCCAAGCTTTAAAGGTGTTCTGATGCCTGAGGGTTTCAGAGCATTTTTTTAACGGGTACAAAAAAATCGGAATTTGGGGAACAACTGTCAGTTTGACTGCTTGAGAATAGGGAATAGAATAATACAATAATAATAAGGAAGGGGCAAAAAGATGTTAACTTTAGTGCCAAGTAAAGATATGGAGACAATTGCTGTAGAAATCGAAGGACATGTGACAGAAGATGACTTATTGAAACTCGATAAAGTTATACAGGAAAAGTATTCGGAAAAAGGGGAATTTAATCTTTATGCCATCCTCTATCATTTTGAAGAGGCATCTTTCAAAGCATTGGTTGAAGAGCTGAAAATCGATGTCAAGCGGTGGAGCCAATACAATAAACTGGCCGTCATCAGTGATGATAAAGCAGTTGAGAAAATGGTCGAAACCAGCGATTTATTGCCTTCAATCAAAACAAAGCATTTCGATAATGATCAGATGGAAGCGGCATGGGAATGGATCGGAGAATAAGAAAAGCGGAAGCGCCTGTTCAGAACTAGGCGCTGCAGTCTAGACAAAAAAGCGTTTTGCACAGAAGGAGTGCAAAACGCTTTTTTTTTGTTCGACTTAAATTTTACGGTCCAAGTTCTTCGATAAACAGGAGCTCGGCTTTGACGATTTGATACAAACTGAGCACAATCGTTTTGCCATCTCCATCCTCTACCGGAAGAAAACTGACCATGACCCCGGAGAAATTGTATTCGAGCGGCCCTTCGATACGAATATTCTCCAGCCATTCCCCATTCGTCAAAAGAATGTTATAGATATGGAATCTTTTCTTCATGGCTTTCCCTCCTCGCCTGTTATTCCGATGAAATAAGTGTATTGAGAGAGGCTTTGTATTACACTTATTATATGATAAATGGGCTTATACAGATAGGATGAGGGTTTATGAAACAGGAATTGACGGTTAAGTTGAACGATAAATCGAAAGTGGAGATTGCCGGAGGGTATCCGTTGATCACAAAGGATTCGCTGGAAGACATCGATTCTTTGAAAGAAGAAGGGACGATCCTGAAGCTGACAGACAAACAGGGACGGTTTGTGGCTAAAGGTTATTACGGCAACCAGAACAAAGGTGTTGGCTGGGTGTTGACCCGAAATGAAACCGAAGGGATTGACCAGGCCTTCATCGAGCGGAAGCTGATCGAAGCGATGCGCCGCCGCCGCGACTTCTTCAACGATCCGGATACAACCGCGTTCAGGCTGTTCAACGGCGAAGGCGATGGTTTCGGGGGCGTGATCATCGATTATTATGATGGTTATTTCCTGGTGAGCTGGTACAGCGAAGGCGTATATTCGTTCAAGGACCAGCTTGTCGCGGCGCTGCAAAACGTGGCCGAATTCAAAGGCATTTATGAGAAAAAACGTTTTGATACAAAAGGGCAATACATTGAAGACGACGATTTTGTTGCCGGTGAGCGCGGGGAGTTCCCGTTGATCGTCAAAGAGAATGGCGTCAATTTCGCCGTCTATTTGAACGACGGGGCGATGACCGGCATCTTCCTGGATCAGCGGGAAGTCCGTCAGGCCATCAAAGAAAAGTATGCAAATGGCAAAACCGTGTTGAATACCTTTTCCTATACCGGCGCTTTTTCCGTTGCCGCAGCGATTGGCGGAGCGGACAAGACGACGAGCGTCGATCTGGCCAAAAGAAGCAATGCCAAAACGATCGAACAATTCAGCGTCAACGGCATTGATTACGAAAGCCAGGATATCCTCGTTATGGACGTTTTCAATTACTTCAAATACGCCAAGCGCAAGGAACTGAAATTCGATGTGGTGATTTTGGACCCGCCAAGCTTTGCACGTTCAAAAAAATATACCTTCAGCACGTCGAAGGACTACACGAACCTGATGAAAGAAGCGATTGCCATAACCGAAGACCGGGGAGTAATTGTGGCTTCGACAAACAGTGCCTCTTTCGGTATGAAAAAATTCAAAGGTTTTATTGACCGGGCATTCAAGGATTTGGGCAAGAAGTACACAATCGTCGAAGAATATTCCCTGCCGTCGGATTTTCGGGTGGATCCGAAATTTCCAGAGGGCAATTATTTGAAAGTGCTGTTTGTGAAGCTCAGTTGACGCGGGCACAGTGAATTAACAATAAAACTCTTCCGTAAGGGGAGAGAAGATGTGACGGAATTTTGGAGGGAAACCTGTGTTTTTGCCTGCTTTTCGCGCGGCCGGCTTGTAGTCGCGGGAGCTCCTCTTCTATAATGATGTAAGCAAGAGTGAGGAGTAGAAGTTCTTGAAAAATGCGTTGAGTCAATTTCGTTTTATGGGAATAGTGGAAGGCGGCTCGTTGTTGCTGCTGTTGTTTATTGCGATGCCGCTGAAATATTTGTTTGGCATGCCGGAAGCTGTCAGTGTCGTTGGCGCCATTCATGGCGGCTTGTTTACTGTTTATGTGCTGATGACCATCTACGCGACGTTTGCCGTAAGATGGCCGTTCCGTTTTACCATCGGCGCTATCGCGGTGGCGTTTATCCCGTTCGGCAATTTCTTTTTGGACAAAAGGCTTGAAAACTGGAAACAACTTAAAGCAGCTTGAGACACCTGGGGAGCGAGTCCCGGGTGTCTTTTTGCTTCGCAACTGTTTTATAATAGAAGAATCAGCCGCCAGGAAAAAGAGCTGAATTAGTATTTTTTACATAAAAAATTTCCAGATGGAGGACCTGCAATGGCGAACGCAATAAAGACATCTATGGCGGGGAACCCGGTTTATCCGGTCATGTTCGCGATCGGCGCATGCCATCTGTTGAACGATTCCCTGCAAGCGGTCATTCCTGCCATGTTTCCGATATTGGAAAAAGACATGGGATTGACCTATACACAACTTGGCCTGATCGCCTTTGCACTGAATATGGTGGCATCTGTTCTGCAGCCTGTAATCGGTTATATCAGTGATAAAAAACCGATGCCCTACGCGTTGCCGATCGGCATGACGAGTTCATTCCTGGGGATTGCGGGGATCGCTTTTGCGCCGGAATATTGGATGATTGTCGTATCTGTCATGTTTCTTGGTTTCGGTTCCGCCGTGTTCCATCCGGAAGGCTCCCGTGTTTCCTATATGGCAGCGGGTTCCAAAAGAGGCTTGTCCCAGTCGATCTACCAGGTCGGAGGCAACTCCGGGCAGGCGCTGGCACCGTTGATCAGTGCCTTTATTTTGGTGCCGCTTGGCCAAATAGGCGCGGCATTATTCCTGTTTGTTGCGGCGCTTGGGATTTTCATCCTGACGAAAATCTCGCGTTGGTATAAAGAACAATTGGAACAGGAAAAACTGCAGAAAGTGAAAAAGGTGCTGCTGTCCTCGCTGCCGGAAATGACGAAGAAGCAGGTTGGGGTCGCTTTAACTTTATTGCTGGTCATTATTTTTGCGCGTTCTTTTTATGTCACCAACATCACCAGCTTTTATATTTTTCACCTCATGGAATCTTACGGACTGACAATCCAGCAGGGGCAGCTCTATATTTTCCTGTTTCTCGGTGTGGGTGCGGCGGGTACTTTCTTCGGCGGTCCGCTGGCTGACAAGATGGGGCGAAAAAACGTCATCGTCCTGTCGCTCATCGTGCCCATTCCGTTGGCGCTGCTGCTGCCGTATATGCCGCTGTTCGCTCTCCTGTTATTGCTCGGGTTGATCGGCTTTTTCATCATGCTGAGCTTCTCGGTGACGGTTGTTTACGCGCAGGAACTGGTGCCAAGCAAAATCGGTACGATGGCGGGGCTGACCGTTGGGTTGGCGTTCGGTATGGGTGCGATTGGTGGAGTCGTCATCGGCATCCTGATGGATTCGATTGGCGTTTATGAAACGATGGTTATTGTCTCGTTCCTGCCGCTGCTCGGCCTGGTCGGGCTCGGTCTGCCGAAAGACCGCAAAATCACGGCGGCTTAAAATTTGATGGAGCCATGCATATATGCAAAATGCCAATAATCGCACCACGATAGGAGTAAGCAAAACATGAAGAAAACAGAAGACAAAGTCGGGATAAAGCCATTCCTTTCCCTTATATTATCATTGAAGATCCCGAAGGCTGCGCTGATATTCGGCCTGCTCGCCAGTCTCATCACAACACTGGTCGGCCTTGTGGTTCCGCTGCTGACCAAAAGTCTGGTGGATGGCTTTTCAGTGGAATCGTTGAGCGTTCCATTGATCATCGGCATCGTTGCCGCATTTATTCTCCAGGCGATCATCAACGGTGTTTCCATTTACCTGCTCAGCAAAGTGGGGCAGCGAATCGTTGCCGGGCTGCGCGATAAGATGTGGATCCATCTGATCCGCCTGCGCGTCGGCTATTTCGATCAGCACCCGAGTGGTGAGACGGTCAGTCGTGTCGTCAGTGACACGGGTGTAGTAAGAAATCTCATCACCGATCATTTTCCGAACTTCATCACGGGCATCGTTTCCATTACCGGAGCGGTGACTATCCTGCTGATTCTGGACTGGAAGATGACGCTGATCATGCTGCTTGCGGTGCCTGTCACCGTGTTGATCATGTTCCCCCTCGGCAGGCGGATGGCGAAAATTTCGCGGACGCTGCAGGATGAGACGGCAGTATTCACGGGCAATGTCCAACAGACCATCAGCGAAATCCGGTTGATGAAATCGTCCACTGCCGAGATGGAGGAAGAGCAAAAAGGCTTGACCGGCATTCAGCAATTATTCAAGACCGGAATGAGAGAAGCGAAAATCTACGCCATTATTGCACCGTTGATGTACGTCGTGATGATGGCAGTCATTGTAACGATCATTGGGTACGGCGGCATCCGCGTAGCGGAAGGCACGATGACGACAGGGTCGCTGGTGGCGTTTCTGCTGTATTTATTCCAGATCATCATGCCGGTGACGACGTTTGCGATGTTCTTCACGGAACTTCAAAAAGCGAAAGGCGCAACTGAGCGCATCATCGGAATTTTGGATTTGCCGCTGGAAGAAGGGCAACAGGGGAAAGACATGGACATCGCCGGCAAAGCACTGGAAGTTTCCGGCGTGAGTTTTTCCTATGAAACCGGGGAACCGGTTTTGCGGGACGTGAGCTTTGAAGCGCAGCCGGGCGAAATGATCGCGTTCGCCGGACCAAGCGGCGGCGGGAAGACGACGGTGTTCGGTTTGCTGGAACGTTTCTACGAGCCGCAGCAGGGGCAAATCCTGATTGGCGGAGTGCCGATTGAGGAGTTGTCCATGGAATCCTGGCGCGACCAGATCGGCTATGTGTCCCAGGAATCGGCCATGATGGGCGGAACTGTCCGTGCGAATCTGACTTACGGTTTATCGGAAAAAACGGAAATATCCGATGAGCAATTGTGGAGGGTGGCCCGAATGGCGTATGCCGAAGACTTTATCCGGGAATTGCCGGATGGCCTCGATACGCAAGTCGGCGAACGCGGAGTTAAATTATCAGGCGGTCAACGGCAGCGCATTGCCATCGCGCGGGCTTTTCTGCGCGATCCGAAAATCCTCATGATGGACGAAGCGACCGCCAGCCTCGACAGCCAGTCGGAAGGGATTGTTCAGCAAGCCCTAAGCCGCCTCATGGAAGGGCGCACTACGCTCGTCATCGCGCATCGCCTTTCGACTATTGTCGATGCCGACAAAATTGTCTTTATTGAAAAAGGGCGGGTAACCGGGATGGGCACACACCGTGAATTAATCGGCTCGCACTCGCTGTACCGTGAATTTGCGGAACAGCAATTAACATGAATTTATTGCTTGACCTTGACGTTGCGTAAAGGTGTACATTGGAGTTATCAGGAGGTGAGTAGATGGAATACACTGTTCAAAAATTGGCGGAATTAGCGGGCGTGAGTGCGCGGACATTACGTTATTATGACGAAATTGGTTTGTTGCAACCGGCACGGAACAGTTCATCCGGATACCGGATCTACGGCAGCAAAGAAGTCGATAAACTGCAGCAGATTCTTTTTTACCGTGAACTCGGACTGGATTTGGACAGCATCCAAAAGATCGTCAAGGATCCCTCGTTCGATGGTCCGGCAGCACTCCGGATGCACCGTGAAAAACTCCTCGCCAAGCGCCGGCAGTTGGATCTCCTGATCAATAATGTGGAATCCACGATTTCCGCAGCAGAAGGGAAGAGCGAAATGGCTGACAATGAAAAATTCAAAGGCTTTAAGCAAAAATTGGTCGACGATAATGAGCAGCAATACGGTGGAGAGATCCGCGGGAAATACGGCGATGACACCGTAGATAAGTCAAATGTGGAAATGCTCAACATGAGCGAAGAGAAATATGCGGAATTTCGACGACTCGAACAGGAAGTGCTGGCTGTCTTGGCCGAAGCCTGCAACACGGGAGACCCGGCCGGTGAGCTGGCCCAAAAAGCGGCTGATCTTCATAAACAATGGCTCGCTTTCACATGGCCATCCTACAGCAAAGAAGCGCATGCAGGCCTTGCGCAAATGTATGTCGACGATGAACGTTTTGCCGCTTATTACGACAAGGCCTGCGAAGGCGGGGCACAATTCTTGCGCGATGCGATCCTGGTTTACACCAGTGCTGAGCCGAATAATTCCCTTGAGAAATGAAAATCGAAGAAATATTTCTGCCGTGAACTCCCTGTTCACGGTTTTTCTTATGGCAATAAAGAAAGCTGCGGTGAAAATAGAGTTTCATATGGCGCTGACAGGGAAAAACTGATAAAAAGGGGGCCGCCAAAATGGCTGAATCTATTCTTCCGCTCAAAGTAATGAGTTTTAATATCGCTTCGGGATTGACGATGGATGGGCGCCTCGATCTTGAGCTTACAGCTTCGGTCATTGAAGCAGCGGAAGTGGATATCGCAGGTCTTCAGGAAGTGGATCAGAATTATTCAGAGCGGACTAATTTTACCGACCAGATCACGTGGTTGGCCAACAGGCTCGATATGCACGCTGCTTTTGGTCCGAACCTGACAGCCAATCCGGCCGATGCCAGATGGCCGATGCAGGCGTATGGGAATGCCTTATTGAGTCGGCATCCGATAACAAGTTATCAAAACCACCTATTGGAGAAATTGGAGTCAGGAGCAGAAAGTGAACAAAGGGGATTGCTCGAAGTGGCCATAGAAATAAATGGTGTGTCGATTGCGTTTTTCAATACTCACCTTTCATTGAAAAGAAAACAGCTCGAACTGAATATCGAAGAGCTGCTGGAGATTATCCGGCACAAGGACATTCCCGCTATTTTGACTGGGGATTTCAATGCCGACGCGCACAGCCCGCTTATGATGAGAATTGGAGAGGAACTCAACAATGTTTTCGGTTCCACAGCATTGCATCCCGAAACCTATAAGAAGCCAGGTGATCATGGACAAAAAATCGACTTTATCTTCTGCAGCCGGCATTGGCGTGTGCTGAGTGCTGAAACCATTGAAACGGAAGCCTCCGACCACAAACCGATCCTTGCTGTATTGCAACTCAATCCTGAAGCTTAACAATTCTTTACAAACTTTTACACAGCTGATACAGTATTTCTTTCTGTCCCTTGCTATACTGAATTTGAAATAAATCTTATCTTTTTATCAAGTAAGCTGTTCCAAAGAAAAGGAGAGCGAAGCATGAAAAACAGAAAACCGCCGATTGTAAAGGTCATGTCGTTTAATATCGCCCACGGTTCAGGTATGGATGGGGTTTTGAACCTTGAAAGAACGGCGACTGTCATTGAAGATTCCTGCGCATCCATAATAGGCCTACAGGAAGTCGATCGTTTCTTCGGAGAACGGAGTTTGTTCATCGATCAGGTGGAATGGTTGGGGGAAAGGCTTGGAATGTTCACTGCATATGGTGCGAATATCGATTATGAAGCAGAAAATCCAGATATGCCGAACCACCAGTACGGCAACGCAATTTTAAGTAAATATCCCATAACATACAGTAAGAATCACCATATGACGCAAGTACGGCAATGGTACGGCAACGATGAACAGCGCGGTGTGCTGGAAGCCGTCATCGAAATTGATGAGATGGCCATCAGCGTTTATAATGCCCATCTTTCATTGAAGGACGAAGAACTGAAACTGAGTGTCAAAGAGATTTTGGCATTGACGGAAAGGAGTAAATTCCCATGCATCGTGATGGGCGATTTTAATGCGCCGCCGTTCTATGCACCAATCCGTGAAATGAGCCAACATTTTACAGACGCTTTCCTGAAAATGAAAAGGGGGGACGCTTATACGTATCCATCCCCTCATTCTTACTATACTACCGGGGTGGAGCTGAAGCCTGTCACCCGAATCGATTATATTTTCTTCGGGCCTGAAATGGAAGTCGCGCAAACTGCGACAATTTCCACCGATGCATCCGACCACTTGCCGATAGTGGCCGACCTGGTGCTGGCAAGAAAAAAGCAGATCCAGCCAAACCAGGAAAAGCCTTCAGAAGCAAAAGCATAGAAAAATAAAAAAATTGATAATAGTAAAAAGGGAGCGCCATTGCGGCGCTCCCTTTCGTTTTACCCATAAATAGTTTGGCCCGATGCCTGTTCGCGACGGCATAACTTGACGAGCAGATAGACAAGCGGTGTGTCCGCAGCTGCCACGATCAACTTAAAGACATATTGCGTGAGCACCATGCCGAGCAGCGCGCTCAATGGCAGCACACCGTAAAAAGCGATGAAGATGAATAAGGTGGTGTCCGCCAGTTGGCTGACCATCGTGGAAGCGTTGTTGCGGACCCAGAGTTTTGAATCGCCGTGTTTTTCTTTCAGTTTCTGGAAAATTGTCACGTCCAGGTTCTGGCTGATGAAATAAGCAATCAGACTGGCGAGCGTGACGCGGAAGCCTGCCGAAAGGATTGATTCGAATGATGACTGGTCGCCGAAAAATGGAGCTGCCGGCAGATGGATGGCGGAAAAGATGAAAGCCAGTGCCGCAAGTTGTGTGATGAAACCGGCAAAAACGGTTTTGCGTGCGGCTTCTTTGCCATACACTTCCGCAATCGTATCGGTGATGGGGAAAGTGAAAACATAGACGATGACCGCAGCAGGCAGCACCAGCCATTCCCCAATACTGAATAATTTTACTGCCAGAATGTTGGACAGGATCAATAAGCCGACAAAAGCGCCGTTTAAATAAAGCAACATGGAATTACCCCCCCTCAGCGATTGGTGATCGTTTCGGGATTCATGTCGTGATTCATCATCCGGTACGATGCCATTTCTTCGTATTTTGTTCCTGATTTGCCGTGATTTGTATACGGGTCGATCGATAATCCGCCGCGCGGAGTGAATTTCCCCCACACCTCGATATAGCGGGGATCGAGCAACTCAATCAAATCATTCATAATGATATTTACGACGTCTTCATGAAAATCGCCGTGGTTGCGGAAACTGAAGAAATACAATTTCAACGATTTACTTTCCACCAATTTTTTATCAGGAATAAAGCTTAGATAAATCGTTGCAAAATCCGGTTGGCCAGTCTGCGGACAAAGGGATGTGAATTCCGGGTTATTGAATTTCACGAAATAATCACGTGTATGCATATTGTCGATTGCTTCGAGAACTTCCGGTGCATATTCGTATTTATATTTGGTGTCTTCATTGCCAAGCAAAGTTAAATGATCCAATGTGTCTTCGTTTCTTCCTGCCATGAAAAAAAGCCTCCTCGAATTTCAGGTTTCGGGAGAGGCTCTTAAAAAAAACGGACAAAAGAAAAAGCCAAATCGCATGTGGATTTGGCTGAATTTCAACAATCCATAGTTTTTTATAGAGGGTGAAATGCTATGAACCTCTCCCGTTGCCGGGTTATTTAATTTCCTAATACATCGTATAAGAACCCGGGTTCGCTGTCAATGCCCTTTTTTGTTAAAATGACGGTAAACAGGAAGGGGGGCTGGCTCAAATGGGACATGATCACGATCATTTTGAACATGCACGAAGCGGCAATAAGAAGGCTTTGGTATGGGCGTTGCTGATTACGGTTTCCATCATGTTTTTGGAATTTTTCGGCGGCCTCTATACAAACAGTTTGGCGCTCATTGCCGACAGCGGTCATATGCTGTCGGATGCCGCAGCCCTCCTCCTGAGTCTGGGAGCCATTTGGTTTGCAGGAAGAGCTGCTTCTGCCAATAAGACTTATGGCTATTACCGTTTTGAAATTATCGCCGCCTTCTTCAATGGCATCACGCTTTTCATTATGGCCGGCTTTATTCTATACGAAGCTTTCAATCGTTTTTACCACCCGCCTGAGGTCAAAGGAGGCTGGATGTTGGCAATCGCCGCCATTGGTCTTTTGGCCAATGTTTTGAGTGCCTGGGTGATCAGTAGAGGAGCGGATGTCCACGGTAATCTGAATATGAAAAGCGCGTATCTCCATGTAATCAGCGATGCTCTGGGGTCAGTCGGTGCGATTATTGCCGGTTTGCTCATCTTTTTTTTCGACTGGACGATCGCCGATCCGCTGATATCCGCATTAGTGGCTTTGTTGATTCTTAGGAGTGCATGGAGTGTTCTGCAAAAAAGCATGCACATTTTGATGGAAGGAACACCGGTTACCATCAATGTGGAAGAAGTCAAAAAGATGCTGTTGGCTATTGATGGCGTGCGGGATGTACACGATCTCCACATCTGGACAATAACATCTGGCATGGACCTGCTGACATGCCACCTCGATATTGAGGAACGGTCGGAAGAACAGGTGATATTGAAGAGCGCAGTGGCAATGATAAGCGAAAGCTGCAAAATTGAACATACGACGATTCAAATCGAAAAACCGGATTTTGATCACCGGGATTTAAAAGTATAACTTAACGTTGGTGTTTTCCTGATGGTCAGTATGGCTGGGAAGTGAAGTCCGTGAAAATGTGTTATAAGATGAAGTGGAAATAACAATAGAGCTTTGCATATTGAAAAGGCGGTGGGGAATATCAGCAATCTACATATAAATGAACTGACTCCTGAATGTATCGAGTGGATAGAAGAGATCTCCGGAAATCGCGTTGACAAGGACAGAGTAAAGAAACTTCTCGGAGGCACATCGTCTCTCGTTTTTGATGTTCCTTTTAAGAACGAAGAAGTTCAAGGAAACGTCATATTGCGGCTTTTCCACAAAAAAGAGTGGTTGGCGAAGGAACCGGATCTGGCGCGCCATGAAGGTGAAAGCCTGCAAACTGCAGCCCTATCGGAAATTCCATCTCCGGAACTGATCGCCTTTGACGAGACGGGCGGAAAATGTGGGATGCCGGCTGTCCTGATGACAAAATTAGCGGGCACAATCGTTCTGCAACCCTCTGATATGAAATCCTGGTTGGCTAAAATGGCTGCGGCATTGGCCCGGATTCATCAGCAAAAAGCCGAAAGCTTCAATTATGAATATTTTTCCTATAATGATGCGTTGAGGTTGGAAAAACCTATATGGTCGAAGTTCCAGAATGATTGGCTTCGTGCTTTCTTTATAGTGGCTGGAGTAAGACCGCCGACAGAATATTGCTTTATACACCGGGATTACCATCCAGCCAATGTTCTGTGGCAGGATGGGGAATTAACCGGTGTTGTTGACTGGGTCAATGCCTGCCGTGGACCGGCAGGAGTTGATGTGGGCCATTGTCGAGTCAATCTGGCGCAAATATTTGGAGTATCTACAGCAGACCAGTTTTTGACTGCGTATATCGACCATTCTGGTGAAGCATTTCGATATGACCCCTATTGGGACTTATTGTCATTGACGGATACGCTGGACGGGCCGCCCAAAGTCTACGCGGGCTGGACAGAACATGGCATGGATGGCCTGTCAGATGAATTGATCCGGCACCGGCTCGATGAATACCTACTTAGTTTGCTTGAGCGTTTTGACAATTGATCGGACAGGTTTGATTTCTCCCAATTAGGAAATATACAGAACAAGTAGTTTTTTGAGGAGGAATCGGGATGACCGACCAACAGATGAAACAATTGAAGAAACAATTGACCGACCAATTAGAAACTTTGAAAGACCGCGTGGAACATACAGAGGAATTTCAAAGAACAGAGCTTTCGAATTATGATAACCACCCGGCAGATAATGCCACGGAACTCTTCGATCAGGAAAGAGGCATTGCACTGACACATTTTAAAGAAGAGGAAATTGAAGACATTAAAGCGGCTCTCGCCGCGATGGAAGAGGGAACTTATGGTGTATGTGCAGTCTGCGGCAAGGAGATTCCTTATGAGCGAATGGAAGCTCTTCCTATGACATTGACTTGCATTGACCATGCAGACCACGAATCGGATTTGAAAAGCCGTCCTGTTGAAGAGGACGTCCTGCGAGGTGCAACTGGGCAGCCTGTAGAAAAAGAGGATGGAAGAATCCGCGACTATGATAACAGTTTTGAAGATGTGGAGAATTTCGGATCCTCTGATGGCCCGCAGGACCAGCCTGGAAGTGATGAGCAAATGAAAAAATTCTATGAAAATGACGATGATAAAGACGACGAATAGGGGATGTCTCCGGCCGAGCTTGGCTGGAGCGTTCCTTTTTTTATTGCCTTGGTGTATTCTGAAGCTAAGAATCACATTATATTTCCCGGGAAATAATCGAAGGAGGGACAATGGATGAAGGGATTGGAAAGAGAAATTTATGAGTTGGAATGCAAGCACATCAGCCCTGATGTGCGGTCAACAGGAGCGAAACTGGCCGAAGTGCTGGATGATGAATTTTTTGAATTCGGCAGCAGCGGTGGGCTTATAGTTCGTTCTGAATACGAAGGAGATCACCCTTTGTCCCCGGACCACATGGAAATATCTGATTTCAAGATGCATCCACTCGGAGACGAGGCGGTTCTTACGACATACCGCATAGAAAATAAGACAACCTGCAGAAATACAAATCGCAGTTCCGTCTGGAAAAAGCGTCAGAACGGCTGGAAGTTGTTTTTTCATCAGGGAACTGTGGCGGAGCGGTAGGGTTTAAGAAAAAGCATAAAGGCTATTAATAGAGTTAAGACATTTTACGGAGGAGGAAAAGACAAATGGACCATGCAATAGTATTGTTTGACGGCGATTGCAATTTTTGTGATTCGAGCGTCCAGTTCATCATCAATCATGATCCGGCCGGCTATTTCCATTTTGCTTCGCTGCAAAGTGAAGTTGGCGAAAAATTGTCACGTGAACACAATATTCCAGACGATGTCGACAGTCTGGTGCTTATAGAAAACGGGGAAGCATTTGTGAAATCTGAAGGCGCTCTGAAAATTTCCCATCACTTGACCGGCTTATGGAAATTGGCCTATCATCTGCGCCCGTTTCCTGCGGCGCTTCGCGATGCTGCCTATGATGTCATTGCCAATAATCGCTATAAAGTATTCGGCAAACTGAATAGCTGCATGCTGCCGCCGCCGCATATACGCAAACGGTTTTTGGACCAATAAAATACGAATTTCACGAATTAAGCAGTTAAGAAGACAAGCATTGTAAGATTAAAAGTAAATAGCCTGCACCGGAAAAATTTTCCGGTGCAGGCTATTTTTTTTGATTCCTTTTCTTATTCAAAATTGGAAATGCGCCAGTACTGGCTCGCTATCGGGCCGGCCATCCAGGACAGGCCTTTGTCTTCCGCTTTATGAATCTGGCCCCAATCGGCATCGGGGCTGTTCTTCAGGTAAACTTCGTGATTGGGTGCCTGGTCGTGGATGCCGATGATATCGTACACGCCGATCCGGTAGAAATTTGCGGTAATCTGGTAATCGATATTAGGCGATGCGACCAACGGGTTTCCCACTGAATGTTTTAAGGCAATCGCTACCTTATGGCTGTCCTCTTTCACTTCCTTCAATTCAATGCCGGCTGAAGAAGCGACATCCGCTTTGCGGAACTTCCTGCGCCAATTATAGGCGACGGTGCTCCCCACATCTTTGGAACAATCGACTGAAGCCCCATCCTCACTGAACCGGACAGTCAGATCGACGCGGGTTCTCCAATCCTTTGCGGTCGGGTCGAAACTGCGATTGTCTCCTTTGAAAAAGCGGTTTAAAGAAAGGGGGTTCGGATTCGGCATGATTTCTTCAGACAGGAACGTCAGATAGCGCAGCTGCCATTCGGGCTGCCTGATATGGTCCTTTTCCGTCGGTTGCTCTGCCAGCAACTCTTCCCGGCTGGCAACTCGTTTGATGATCCAGAATTCTTCATTGGATGTTTCTTCCTGAGAAGATCTGATATTGACCATGCCAAAAAGAGTGGCCAGCACCGACTTTTTAGTTTTCATATTCTCTTCAGATTTTTCGAGTGGCCTTTTGCCGTGTATCCAATACGTGTATGCCTCATCTGTTTCAGCATTTAAGTCCGTAAACTGATTCCTTTCCGTAGTGGCCAGCAACTTTCCATTGCGGTACACATCGAAACTCAAAATCCCATCAATCGAACCCCAGGCAAGGGCAATTTTTGAATCCGAAACGATGGTGCTCACTGTAATTTGCTGCAGGCGGTTGATAAAGTTATCAAGATGATTTTCAGTACCCGTTTGGAATTTGAGCCGGTCGATGGCTTTAGCTTCAAGATCCATCCTTTCGATGGTGTAAATGTACAATTCTCCAGGGGTCAGCCCTTCATCTTTAAAAGAGTTTTCTGTTCCGTTGTATAATAATTTCCCATCCCGTTCGACCCTGCATGTTACGCCGGTATTCGTCCAGATGAAAAAAATAGTGGTGTCGGTCTGTTCGAGCAATTCCAGTTCCAGGCGCATCGGCATAATTCACCTCTCCTCAATCAGCTTTTCTTTCAATACCCTCAATCCGAGTAATCTGAACCATAGTAAGAAAGAAACATTTGTAACAGAAATAAAACAACTATCAAGCTGAACGGTCTGTATAATACAAGGTAATTACACTAACGGGGGCGTTTAAATGGCACATCCGGCACAAATGCTTGAAGAGTTAAAAGAAATTATGCCGAACGCTTCGATCAATCATTGGATTTTTGGCATTTTTCATACGAGCCGCCCTGAAATGGTTGACGGGTTTAAAGGTTTGCTTGCTGTCAGTGAGGAATCTTTGATTTTTAAAAGCGGTGAAAGCAAAGAGGAGTCCTACATAATTGAAATTCCAACCGGAGAAGTGGAAGGGCTCGAAGCCGAACTGAACGGCACTGTAAAGATGACTTTCCACCTGACCGATGGGGCGCACATGGAAATGTCCTATATTTCACGCGGCAATCCCAAAGAACTGATCCACTTCCTTCAAACGCATTGCGAAAATTTAAAAGACGGGCATTTGCTAGACGATAAATCAGAGCACTGATTTTAATGGTGAAAGATCTGCAAGCTATATAAAAACCGGACCTCTATCAAAGAAGGTCCGGTTTTTATTATGGAATTTATCCTTCCTTGTCAAAATAGACATGCTTCAGAGTCCAATCTTCCCCCACTTCCAGAATGCCAAAGGAATATTGCTGCTGAGTTCGCTTATCGGTGGGGGAACCGGGGTTGAAAAGGGTCACTCCATTTACTTCTTTTTTTAGAGGGATATGGGAATGGCCGAAGATGATCAAGTCCACTCCATCATTTTGGAAAGCTTCCAAGGCGCGCTGTTCGGTGGTTTTTCTCAGGCCATCACCGTGGATAATTCCGATTTTCAGATTTTCCACTGTGAGAATTTTCTTTTTCCCAAACCGGTCGACTATCTCCCAGGGATCGACATTTCCGGCGACACCGACAGTTTCAGCATATGCAGAGAGTTCGAAAAAGACATCCAATGTCTGCCAGTCTCCGGCATGGATGATCCCGTCGGCCTCCTCGCAGGCGCTTAATAAAGTTTTCGGAAGATGCCTTGCCCGGCCGGGAATGTGGGTATCGGACAGAATGATGATTTTTTTCAATGGAACCGCCTCCAGATTTAGGAATTTACCTTATATTATCAAAGACGGCAAACTTAGTCTAAAGGGAATGTCATAACACTGAAAGGGTTAATATTGCGGAAAAAGGGAAAATACATATCATAGTGCAACTATGAAGTGGAGGGATTGGAATGGAAAAGAAAAGCATAAATAATATGATTTTTGCCGGTACAGCCTTTGCAGGGAGTATTATATTGTTCAACTCTCTCAGAAAAAAGAACGGAAAAAGAGTTTGGGTATACGAAGACATCGACATGCGCCACAGTGTGACGGTTGATCGGGAAGAAAGTGTCAATGCCAAATACGATGATGCCGAGAAAGGCCTGACTCAATTGGACTCGGCCTATCGTTCGGAATGGCAGGCAAATGCTTTCCCCCAAACACATCGGGAACTGAAAGAATCCGAGACAGACAGATAAGACGCCAGCAAAAATGTGGTTGTTTCGGAAATTCCGGTCGATCCAGAAGCTCTCAAGGGCAGGAGGTGCGGATAAATGGCGAATGAAAGAAAAATCGTCTGCTATATCGCCGAAAGTCTGGATGGTTATATAGCTACGGAAGATGATTCCCTGGAGTGGCTTTTCAAAGTCGACGGGGAGGGAGATGCAGGCTATTCAGAGTTCATGAAAACGATTGATACTGTAGTCATGGGACGCAGAACATATGACTGGGTGATGGAGATGGAAAAGGGCCAATATCCGTATGAAGGCATCAAGTCATATGTCTTTTCCCGAACCATTCCGGCATCTGATTCCGGAAATGTCGAATTTATTGATTTGGCAATACCGGTATTTGCTGAAAAAATTAAAAGCAGTCCCGGCAAAAACATATGGGTAATCGGTGGGTCGGCGTTATTGGCAGGTTTTCTGGAGGCCGGCCTCATCGATGAGTTTATCATTTCCATCGCTCCGGTAACCATCGGCAGTGGAATTCCACTGTTTCAGAAATCCGTCATCACTACGGAGTATAAGCTGAAAGATGTTAAACGATATGGAGAATTCGCTCAATTGCATTACGAATTGAAGTGAGATAAGATGAAAATACTGTTTTATAGAACAGAAGAACGATAAAAAGAATTTCCTTTGAAGTACAAATAAAATGTTTAGATCTTTTCTCACAGGGAATTCCTATTCAGTAAGCAAAATTTTCCGAATTTATTTTTAAAAAAGGAAAATTTTTCAGAATGGAGAGGAATTATGACTATACTGAAACAGAAGATAATTGGTGGAGCGGTTTTGGCCGTGCTTTTTTTATGTATCCCTCTGAGTGAAGCAAATGCAGCTCAGCACAGGATTTCCGGACCGGGAGTGGAGAATGGGGAAGAAATCCAGGAGCAGTTGGCTCGCATGGGATATTACGATGAAGATGTGACGGGGTATTTTAACGTCATTACAAGCAACGCGGTTACCCGATTCCAAGAAGACTACGGACTTCCGCCAACCGGAATTGTCGGTCCGATGACCCAGATGAAACTGGAAAACGTAGAAATGATGGCGAAAATTGTTCATGGTGAAGCCAGAGGGGAAAGTTTCATCGGCAAAGTGGGTGTAGCGGCTGTGGTGTTGAACCGCATTGAATCTTCGGATTTTCCGGACAGTGCCAAAGAAGTTATATTTCAGCGCAATGCTTTTACAGCCGTCAATGATGATCAATATTTGCTGACTCCGAAAAAGAGTGCCTATGATGCGGTAAAAGAGGCAGAGATTGGTGCTGACCCAACCATGGGAGCGGTTTATTACTACAACCCCGACGGTGTCAGCGACGAATGGATTTTCACCAGAACTGTTCTGACGCAAATTGGCCGCCATTTCTTCGCGGAATAAAACAGCACCACTTCTATATTCCTGTACAATATTATTTGAGACAATAAACCAGAAACTGGTGGCGAACCCTTAGACGGGCTCGCCACCAGTTTTTATTTTTGCTGAAATAAGTCTACTATTCTTCCCGTATTAAAGGGAGAGTGCAGCAGCGGAATGCACCGCCGGACTTGATGATTTCAGAAAAATCCACTTCTATGACGCGGAAATCATTGGCTCTCAGCAGGGCATTCACTTTTGAGTTCTGCGGCTGGCTGAAAACCCGGCGTCCACCGATGGAAAGGACATTGGTACCGAGTTCAAATTGTTCTTTTGCGTCAACAGGGAGGAGTGTATAGCGCTTGGAGAACATGTCGATTGTTTCTTGATCCAATGCTTCTTCAAAGATCAATGCTTCGGTGGGTGAGAGGATATTGAAGACACAATCCAAATGAAGATATTTTTCATCAAATGATATCGGGATGACTTTGCAATCAGGAAGCTTTTTTTGCAATTCCTCTATGGCATATTTGCTGGTGCGGCTGCTGATTCCCACGAAAATTGTATCCCCGTCGATGAGGACGTCGCCTCCTTCAACACGATTTCCACCGAGCGTCTCCGTTTGAAAACCATTGCTTTCTAGCCATTTTTGAAGAACACTTTCTTCTCCCCGGCGGATATCGGAAGCCATTTCAGCAATATAGACGGCATCGTCGACTGTAAAACCGATGTCCCGGGTGAAGACTTGCTCCGGAAAATCTTTGGAAGGATTCAATAAATCTGTTTCGACACCTTCCTGTTGCAATGCCCGAAGAAATGCCTTATGCTGCTGCATTGCTTTTTCAGCATCAATATTTTCATCCTGGTATTTTTTCTGGACATCATTGATGACATCTCTTATTTCCATAAATTTCGGCGGACATAACAATACTCGGCGCAACGAATCGTATTCGCTTTTACACCTGGCTGACGGGGAAGATTTTGTGAATGCTGTCATATTAGCTCCTCCAAAAATTCTAGTTATTATTAGGGTTATTCCCGTTTTAGGAATGAATTAAAACCTATAAAATGAGAAGATTAGGAATAGAGTTGGAAAAAGCGGAATTGGGGGGACATTCAGTATGGAAATTACTCATCAGGAAGTTCAAAAAGACCGGGATTTTCTCCGGCAGAAAGTAGTGGAGCACAATAGGGACAGCCTGCCGGAGCAGCAAGAGAATCCTTACGGCAATACCAGCTTCATGGCAAGAGATGAAGAGGGGGAGATTGTCGGGGGTATAACGGGCACGTATTTCTGGCAGCATATGCATATTGATTTCCTTTGGGTCAATCCGGCGCAGCAGGGAAGCGGAATCGCCGCAGAGCTGATGGCGAGGATGGAACAGTATGCGCGCGAATTGAAATGCAGACTGATAACGGTGGATACGTTCAGCTTTCAGGCACCCGGATTTTATCGGAAGCAAGGATACCGTGAATTCGGTGTGCTGGAAAATCATCCCACCGGCCACAGCCAGCATTATTTTGAAAAACGGCTGGTTGAATAAGTAAACCAGGAGCGGGAATTTTGTCGAACAAAAAACGGACACCCAAAGGGGTGCCCGTTTTTTCCTTGTCCAGACTTCAGCTTACGCCTGTCGGAGCTGAACGGCCGATTCCGCATTTCTTTATTCCTGATAAAAGACTTTGTCTACATTGTATTTCGCTTTGTGTGTGTTGATCAGGTATGTTTCGTAAATTTCACGTTCCATTGGATCTTCCACTATAGAAATGGTGATGTGGTGTACTTCATCACGGTGATTTTTAAGTGGTGAAACATTGTCCTCGAAATGCTTTTTCACGCGCTGGCGCAGTTTGCGGGCTTTGCCGACAAACAGCAAATCGCCGCTGTGGTTAAAGAATTGGATGATGCCGCCTTTATCGCGCGGAATTTCATGAAGGTCGATGAAACCGTACATTGGCTTAATAACCGCTTCGTCGCCGGTAATTTCCTGTTTGCGCTGTGTAATTGTCAAATCTGCTTTTGGTGGTTGAATATTAATCATGCTTATCACGTCCTCTATTATCGTATTGCTCATTTTAACACAAAAGAGAGCGGAAATCCATCCGCTCTCTGGCTGCTATATTAGACGGAGCCCAATTGGTTTTCCGCATCTTCATCGCCTTGCAGAATTTCAAACACCTTGGCGTAAGTATTCTTTCGTTCGAGTACGTCTACTAATACATGTGCGACATCGGCGCGGGGGATGGAACGGCCTTCCGTCGACTTGAATCCTTCCACCGAAACTTCGATTTTTCCGGTTTTTTCTTCATCAGATAATGCACCGGGACGGACGATGGTGTAATCCAGCTTTGTCGTCTGCAGAATATCATCGGCTGTCCGTTTTGCGATGAGATAAGGCTTCATCGCTTCGCCTCCCACATCGGGATTGTCCGATCCCATCGATCCCAATTGCACAAATCGCTTAACACCTTTGTCTTCTGCATATTTGGCCGCCTTCACTGAGCCCCATAAATCGATGGTCAATGTCTTTTCCGCTCCAGTTTTCGGCCCTGAACCAGCCGCGAAAATGACTGCATCGACACCATCAAACGCATCGCTGAAATCTTCTTCAATGTCGCCCATTACCACCCTGGCTGCTCCCAGTTCCTGCATCTTCTCTTTCTGTTCCTCTTTCCGAACCATAGCGACAGCATTGTGGTTGCTTTCAGCCAGTTCTTTCACGATGTTTCTTCCAACTTGTCCATTTGCTCCAATAACTAAAACATTCATTCTATAACCGCTCCTTCGTTTTATCAATATTCCACTATTATTCCCTGTCTTTTATCGAATAAACCAGATATCGGCATATCTATCACTTTCCTGTGGAGCATTTATCTATAAAGCTTTTAAAACGGACAAGAACACGCTAGAATAGAGACAAGACACGGAGGTGGACCATATGGAAATTACAGATTTTACATTTCACAAAATCAATGATCCAACGGGCATAATGGAAAGTGACCGTTATGAATTCTTATTGACGGTTGAAGTGGATGAGGACGATGAACTATTTACGGAAGCTGGCCTGGACCTGCGGGTTATCATGGCTGCTGACGAAAATGGAGCGCGTATCGCCCATTATAACTTCATGGACAAACAAACTGGCAAAGCAATGGAATTCGCACTTGAAGAAGATGAAGAAGCAGAAGTGCAGGAATATTGCCGCGATAAGCTTAAATTGTAAGAAAAGCGGAAGCGCCCGTGCAGCTGGTCTGCCTTATGACCCGAAGAGCTGGGCGCAGGAGTCTGAAAAAAAACCTCCAACCCGATCAGGGTTGGAGGTTTTTTTCGATTCGTTTAAATTTTCACATCGATATCAGCCGCATCTCTCAATTCTTTAATGCGGTTGTAGACTGCCTGTTTTTCGTTCTGTTCTTCCAATGATTGACGGATCATCGGTTTCATTTCCTCGAATTCCGGCGTTTCGCCTTCAGTGGAATCAACAAAACCCTGATAAGCTTCTTCAAGCTCTTCTTCCGTTACTGCAGCGCCTTGAATCTCTTCTGCTAGATAGCTCTCATAGATCAGTTTCTCCCGGAGCTGAAGCTCCATATCATCCAAAGTAAAACCAGTCTTTGCAAGGGAAACAATCATCTGTTCTTCGTCTTCAAACTGATTTCTAAGGTCTTCGAGCTGCTGCTCCAAAACTGCTTCATCCACTTCATGGCCTTTTTCAATAGCGTCCTGGATAATCAGTTTATTGCCTATTATTACGGAAATGGCTTGCTCCTTCACTTGCTCGGCCACTTCCGGATTTGAAGATTTTTTGCCCTGCGTAGCCACTGAGCTTTCCAATTGGCGTGCTACGCTGTTGTATACTGTCCCAATGATTTCTTCACCATTGACGACTACAACCACTTCGTCGGGGGCCGGCAACTCAAGGTTTGTATTCGGTGCCTTTACAGCGGTTTCATTGCCGCCATCGGATTCAGCCAGCACCGCGGTTTCTTCAACATTATCCGCTTGGTCGTCGTCCGAACAGGCACCCAGTAAAAACAGCAGGGAAAGGGGTAAAGCCATTATTTTAATCTTTTTCATCGTGCGATTCTCCTCTTCGAATGGTTCTCGTTAAAGTAAACCACATTTGTGGGAAGGTTACAAATACTTGTTTATTATCGTAGGCATGAAAAGATGGTATGATTAATTAATTATTTACTATAACATCCAATATGATCATGGAGGAATTCGCATGCCGAACACCAGCAACATAAAAACCCGTAAAACACTTGATATTATCCAACCATATTCCCCGGGAAAGCCAATATGGGAAGTGCAGAAAGAATTGGGGCTCGAGCGAGTCATTAAAATGGCCTCCAATGAAAACCCGCTGGGCCCGTCTCCCAAAGCAGTGAAAGCCATTCAGGAAAGTCTTGCTGACCTGAACCGCTATCCGGATGCTGACGCCAGCGTCTTGAGAGGGGCAATTGCTGAGCGATACGGAGTAGAAAAGCAGCAGGTCATCACAACAAATGGGGCAGATGAGTTGATTACACTTATTTCCGAAGCTTTCCTGGAACAGGGAGATGAAATCATCGTGCCATCGCCATCGTTCAGTGAATACGATTTCGGAGCCCACATCATGGGGGCTGTGGTCAAGCCGGTATCTTTCGATGAGGGCTTCCAATACAACATCGACAAACTGGTTGAAGCTGTGACAAATAAGACCAAAATCATCTACATCTGTTCACCGAACAACCCCACCGGCACGTATATCTCCAAAGAGCAGATGGAGAATTTATTGGCAAGGCTGAAAGATGTCCTGGTGGTATTCGACGGCGCCTACAGCCAATTTGCAGATGAAGCGGATTATACGGACGGACTCGAGTTCGTTACTGCAGGCCACCCGGTGATCGCGTTGCAGACTTTTTCTAAAATTTATGGCATTGCCGGAGTGCGGATCGGTTTCGGCATCGCATCGGAAGAAATCATCAAGTCCGTCCTGAAAGTGAAAGAGCCGTTCAACGTCAATACGCTGGCACAAATTGCCGCAGCGGCAGCCATCACCGATACGGAGCACGTCGAAGCATCTTTCAATGCCAATAAAAAAGGACGCGATTTTTTGTATGCGAGCTTTGAGAAACTGGGCTTGTCATACACTCGGACAACAGCGAACTTTATCCTTGTCCAGGTCGGAGCAAATGGGGAAGAAGTTTATGGGCAACTGATGGCAAAAGGAATCATCGTCCGTTACGGAAAAACCTGGGGATTGCCCGAGCATATCCGGGTAACGATTGGCACAGAAGAAGAAAATGAGTTTTTCATCAATAAACTTACAGAAATTTTAACGCCATTGAAATGAGCAATTGCCGCTTCCTGATTTCCCAGGAGGCGGCTTTTTAGATTATTTTAGATAGTTTATGGAATTGAAGAAAAGGGAAGAAACACCGGAAAAGCATAATCGGAAGAGGTGGGAATCTTGATATATGATTGCGCCATTATTGGCGGCGGGCCAGCGGGTTTAAGTGCGGCATTGGTACTTGGACGGTCGAAAAGGAATACGCTGCTGTTTGATGATGACCACGGCCGGAATCTGGTGACAAGAGAAACACATGGTTTTTTGACCCGAGATGGGATACGGCCTGCAGAATTGAAAAAGTTGGGGCTGGAGGATATGGTGAAATACAAGTGTGTGGAAATAAAGAAAAAGAGGGTTGTCAGCATTAAGCGCATCACTGAAAGTCATTACCAGCTGGATACAGATGATGGTGATACTTTTCACAGCATAAAAATCATCATAGCAGCGGGATTAAAGGAAGAGTTGCCAAATAT
The DNA here is from genome assembly GCA_035461005.1 of Planococcus sp. (in: firmicutes). Classification (GTDB taxonomy): domain Bacteria; phylum Bacillota; class Bacilli; order Bacillales_A; family Planococcaceae; genus Planococcus. The sequence goes on from DATHVZ010000030.1 coordinate 33,754, forward strand.
TCCCGACATCGAAAAATTCTACGGCACGAGTCTGTTCAGCTGCCCTTATTGCGACGGATGGGAACTTCAGAATCAGCCATTGGCAATCATAGCCGATAAAATTGTTTACAACCTGGCCAAAAAAGTTTATACGTGGAGCAAAGACCTGGCAGTATTTACAAATGGCATTGGCAGATTGGAAGAAGAGGAAAAAGCGAAGCTGCAGGCAAAAGGGATTCGGATTTACGAAGAGGAAATTGACGGCCTCGAAGGCGAAAATGGACTGTTACGCAGCGTGAGACTTGAAGACGGAACGCTGATAGATCGGACAGGTGGTTTCACGACACCGATGTGGAGCCATGCCACACCGTTTGCCAATGAACTGGGCTGCAAAATGAATGAGCACGGCGGCATCTTGACCGATGAGTATGGCCGGACGAATGTTTGGAATGTTTATGCAGCAGGAGACGCCTCACTAATTGTACCGTCCCAGCTGATCATTGCAGCCGGCGAGGGAAGCGCAGCCGGCATAGGGGTCAATGGCGATTTGACGAACGAGTATTTTGATAAAGATTTCGCGGAATAACTGTAAAAAGACTGCCCCTACGGCAGTCTTTTTTGTTTTTTTATGATAAATTGATTCCACAAAAAGAATTGCACCAGAAAAACGACCAAAGCTGTGATGCCTAGATTCAGGTAATACCAGACCCCATCTCCGAAAAAGCTTAAAAGCGTATCAGCAGTCGGCAACTGCGATAGATACAAGTAATTGGAGCCGGTCAACGGATTGACTACGAATCCGATGACGACTGCATAGGCGACAAGCAAGCCGAACACTTTGAAAACGGAACGCAGGCTGAGGAGTTCGGGTTTGGAAAGAGCCAATAACAGAGATGCCCAGGGAATGGCCATATGGAGGATGAAAAACACCCAGAACCGGTAATGATGGTAATCATAGGGCATGTCAGGTGTGACCAAAGCAAGAAACGAAGGAACGATGCCGATGAAGAAGGAAATCTGTATCCAGCTTTTACGCAAGGTCAGTAAACCGATCATGGCAATCATGGAAGCAACGCCGCATAAATGGAGCGGCATATGTCTCGAGAAAGCCCAGATTTCGTTTGAGATGGTCCAATATTGATAAGAGACTTCGGATAACACCAACACCGAGAAAAGAACCCAGCGCAAGATGTGAAAAGAACGGGATCTCTTCCTCAGCCGTTCCCTGAAAAGGAGCAGCAGGAGAAGGCCAAGGAGAGCTGCTGTCAGCATCATCAGATGGCTTGTCGAAAAAGGAATGAAAGGATGTTGCGATGTTACTCCGAACCAGCTGTCCATTCGACATTCTCTCCCTCTTTGAAAGGACTTGTGTGAAAATTGTATCATTTTCATTATCCGGTCGTCCATCGGCTTTTCAACAGCCCGAATTGGTTGCCTGGAAGACGGGAAATGGGGTAGACTGCTGTAAAAGAGTACGGGGAGGCTTCCAAAAAAATGGAGCAATCGAATTTATTGTCTGCCATCACTTATGTCAATACGGAACGTTCCATTGAAGCGGGAGAGATGAAAATCGTTAAAACAGAGTATGATCTTCATTTGTATGAAGATGTCCTTGTCGCTTCAACCACGAAATTCAACTTGATAAATGTCTGGGACATTTCCTATAAATCTTTTTCGGACGAAGGGAATTTGCTGTACCTTCATACACATAGGGGAGTCATCACTTATAAAGTGGATGTGGATCCCAAATTATTTGTCTCGGCGTTCAAAAAACTGAAAAATGTTCATTACTGAAGAAGCCGGAAAAAATTTCGGCTTCTTTTTTCTGTGATAGAATTTAGAAAAAAGGGGGCGGAGAAATTTGAATAACGAATATTATGTCGGATGGGGAACGCTGGCTTTGATTAATGCTGGTATTGCGCAAGGCAAGAACCGCAGTGGACTTAACTGGTTTTTGCTGTCACTTCTGTTGGGACCGATCGCAACCCTTGCTTTAGTGGTATTTGAACCATTGCCACAGGAAGGAAAAGGGGAGTAACAAGGTGATACTTTCGGAAAACCGATTTCGAGAAAATTGCTATATCAAAAACACCAATTACTGAATAAAATTGAAAAACGAAAGCTGTCGGAAATAACCCGGCAGCTTTTTTTTGCTGGAAAAGTTTTAGCGGACAGGTCAAAGGGAATTGAAGTAAACAAATGCTTTTCCTTTCGGCGATTTTTAAAAATCGGACTCTAAAAGGGAGTGGGAATGGATGACAGACAAAATTGAAACAGCAGACAAATGGACGGAAAAGGTGAACGCCAAAGATGTTGGCGCGGTGCTGGAGCTTTCAGACCACAATATCGAATTGATAGGGCCGAGCGGCAGCGCATCAGCGGGACATGATACGCTTGCCGAATGGGTCCGGAATTCCGACATCACGCTCTCTACAAAATCCCATTATGCCAAAGGGGATTGTGTAGTATGTGAGCAGGAAGCCACCTGGGAACATGAGAGCGGTCACGTCATGCTTTATACATTCATGGAAATAAGAGAAGGCAAAGTTCATAGAATCGCCCGCTTCGACAGCATTGACGAGGCTTTTGGCTATTGCGCTCTAAGTGAAAGGGATAAAGTGGATTAAGCAAAAAATTCAGCCGTAAATTGTGCTTATAATAAGAAAAAACCGGCCAGGAAATTCCCGGCCGGTTTTAAGGTTGAAAAAAATATTGTTTTCGCTATTGTATACAACAGCTTCGCAGAGAGCAAACTGTTGCCCGGCAACTGCCGTTTCTTTCCATTATTCGATCTCTCTCTTGATCAGCTCATGCAATTGTGCCCAGTCACGAAAACGGGGAAGGTCCAAGTGCCGGTTATAGGACTGGTCTTTGACAAAAACATTCAGGCCTTCGTGCGCCAAAGTTTGGAGCACATCAGGCTTATCATCAAAATAATAATCGAGTCCGAGCTCTTCAATAACCTGCACTTTTTCATCATCTTTCATGCCGCAATGGAAATGATTGTCCCGGAGCGGAAACCCCTGTTTTTTCAGCCAGACTTTCGTGTCTTCCCCGTGTTTTGCTGGTCGCGCAGTAATATAGTAAATTTCATGCCCTTCAGCGTCGAGCTGCTGCAACACTTCCACTGCACCCGGATATGGAGGGCAGTCCGTGTAATAAATATAATCCAGTGATTGGTTCCACATTTCCTTGCCTTCTTTATCGGTCATGCCGAATGCTTCGTGGATTTCCACGCGGTCAAGGGAATGGAACACATCAATCGCCACTTCCTGCCCAAGCTCCCTTTTGTAATAGTGAAATGCATATTCACGCAAATTGATTAAGGTATCGTCTACATCAAAGCCGAATTTCATAGTTCTTGATTCCTCACTTTTCAGGATAACCGGTAAATTTAAAGTCTTTGCCGATTTTTGTGAATTCGCCGTCCGCCAGTTCGATGGCATCTTTCATTAATGCAAACCCGGTACCTTCAAGGAATGTCGGTGCATTTTTACCCCCAACCAATTTAGGTGCAAAATACAGGACGACTTTATCAATCAGCCCGTTTTCAAGGAAAGCCGAATTGACGGTGCCTCCGCCTTCGATAAACAGGGAGGAGATGCCGTTTTCCCCGAGAATGCGCATAACGTCGTTGACATCGGTGCGGGTTTCACCCGATGTCTCGAATAGTCGGATTCCTGCATTTTGGAGCTGCTCTCCTTTGGCGCGGTCGTATGTCCGGCTGGTGAAAATCCAGGTTTCTGCAGCGCCATCGTTAATCACTTTGGCTTCCAAAGGCAGCCGAAGCGAAGAATCGAGGATGACGCGGATTGGATTGCGGCCGTTCGGAATCCGCGCAGTCAACGCTGGGTCATCTTCGATTACTGTGCCGACGCCAACAAGGATTGCCATGTGTTCACTGCGCAATTCATGGACATCCCGGCGCGCATCTTCGGAAGTGATCCATTTGCTGTCGAGCGTGTGGGTGGCAATTTTGCCATCAAGTGTCGAAGCGGCTTTTAATGTGACAAAAGGCAGCTTCGACGTAATGTATTTATTGAACACTTCATTCATTTGGAGAGATTCTTTTTCCCGAATACCGGAAACCACACTGATTCCGGCATCTTCAAGCATCTTCAGCCCGTTGCCGGAAACGAGCGGATTTGGGTCGAGCGCGGCAATCACCACTTTTTGGAGGCCGGCATCAATGATGGCCTGCGCGCAGGGCCCGGTCCGGCCGAAATGGGAACAAGGCTCCAACGTTACGTAGATGGTGCCGCCGCGTGCTCCTTCCCCAGCCATCCGCAAGGCATGGATTTCTGCGTGGGGTTCGCCGGCTTTTAAATGGGCTCCGACACCGACAATGCGGTTGTCATTGACGATGACCGAGCCGACCAACGGGTTCGGATCCGTCTGGCCTTTCATGGTCCGGGCATTGCTCAGCGCCAGGTCCATATAGAATTCATGACTTGGCATGGATACTGTCCTCCCCTTTGATGTGGCCGGAACGTTTTACTTTCGTATCCAGGTAAGAAGAATTGTATTCGGATTCGTCTCCCCACAGAGAGGTCCGTGCCGTGATGGGCAGTCCGGCATTTTCTAAGGCGTCCACTTTCTTGGGATTATTCGTCATCAACGTTACCGGTTTCGTGCGCAATGTGCGCAGTACCGCTATGGCATCATCGTAACTTCTGGAATCATCCACATACCCGAGGCTCTCGTTGGCTTCGACCGTGTCGTAGCCATTTTCCTGGAGAACATAGGCCATCGCTTTGCTGAACAGGCCGATGCCGCGCCCTTCGTGATTCGCCAGATAGAACAATGCGCCGTTGCCGTGCTGCGCGATGCGCTTCATCGACTGTTTTAATTGAAAGCCGCAATCGCATCTTTTGCTGCCGAAAATGTCCCCGGTGTGGCAGATGGAATGCATACGGATCAATGCGTCTTCAGAGTTTTTAAAATCTCCATAGACCAATACGCTGGATTGCTGATATTCAGCAAGATTCGAAGAAGACAGTTTTTCTATGATGCCCTCGAAATCTTCCGTCACTTCGTCAAGGTTGAGCCAGCAATACCAGTTGAATATGATCGTATCACCTTCCAGATCAACAGGAAGCCGGATTGGACCGACCAGATAAATAGCGCCTTCCTGTGATTTGATCATCTGAATCTTATCTTTTAAAATCGCAAACGCTTGCGGGTCCAGTTTCATTTGTGACATTCCAATTCCCCCAAAAATACTATGATAAAATTATGGTACTACAATCAGTTACTAATAATAAGTAAACAGTACCCGATAATGAAAATGATTTCCCTAATCGATAATAATTATCGATTAAGGAATGCTAATCGCTGTTTCAAATGATTATTATTCTCAATTAAAAACATTTATTCTCAATTGCTTTCTATTGAATATCATCTGTGGTATATTATCTACATTAGAATAATTACAATTTAGAAAAGGGAGGAATTAATGATGTTATCAGAAAAACTAACGAACGCGCTAAACGATCAATTTAATAATGAATTGCAGGCGGCTCATGCCTATACGGCCATGGCAGCTTATTTTTCGAAAAAAGGGTATCACGGATTCGCCAATTTCTATTTGGTCCAATCGCGGGAAGAACATTTTCATGCGATGAAATTTTATCATTATTTGACGGCAATGGATGAAAAGCCGGTGCTGCAAAGTTTGGCTGAACCGAAAAACCATTTTGTCAGCGCAATTGATGTTCTTGAAAGTTCATTGGCGCAGGAAAAAGACGTGACCAGCAATATTTACGGATTGGTGACTTTGGCGGATGAGCTGCAGGAACACGCCACTTTATCTTTTCTTGACTGGTTTATCGAAGAGCAGATGGAAGAAGAAAAAACATTCCGCGATATTATTACTCGCTTAAGAGGCATTGAAGAAGGCGGGGAGTACTTCCTGAAAATGGATGACGAATTTGCATCCCGCAAACTGGAATAATAAGAGTGACGGAAAACAGCACACTGCTGACTGTGTGCTGTTTTTCTTTTAAAAGGAGGAGAAAGTGGTGACGATGGATTACAAACCGGCCATCCATTTTAATGATGTGAGTTATTCAATAGAAGAAAATCAGATACTCCGAGGCATCACGGGTTCTTTTCCAGAAGGGAAAATCACGACTTTGGTCGGTCCGTCCGGTGCCGGGAAGACGACATTATTGAAATTGTGCAATGGCTTATTGTCTCCCGACAGCGGTGAGATTTTTATAAAAGGCAAAGAGATCGGCAGTTTTGAACCGGTCGAGCTTCGCAGAAAAGTCGGAATGGCCCTGCAGAGCGCGCCGATGGTCGGCGGCACTGTTTATAAGAACCTGGCACTGCCAATGGAATTGCGGGGAGACAAGCTCGGGAAGAAAGAGGCGGAAAGTCTTCTGCATGATGTAGGATTGGACGGAAAATTTTTGGACCGCAAAATCACGGACCTCTCTGGCGGACAGCGCCAAAAAGTCTCCATTGCAAGGACCCTTGTCAATAAACCGGATATCCTCCTGCTCGATGAAATCACTTCGTCGCTGGACCGGACTTCGTTGAAGGAAGTGGAGGAATTGATCGCATTGATCAACCGGAAATTCGGCACGACCATTATTTGGATCACCCATAACCTCCAGCAGGCACTTGATATAGGGGACTATACCTGGGTGATGATGGACGGCGAAGTTGTGGAAACCGGAGAAAGTGGATTATTGCGCGCGCCGGTCAATGACCGAGTGAAATCATTTGTTCAGGGGGGAGCGGAATGACTTATTTAACGTTATCGATCACGCTGATTTTTGTCCTGATTCCGCTCGTCCTGTCCAAAACAATGAATCTGGGTCTGGAACGGGACACCATCATCGCAACAATCCGTTCGATCATTCAGCTCCTGCTGGTCGGGTTTATATTAAAATTCGTTTTTGATTCGGAAAGCCTGCTTTATGTTTTCCTGATGGTGACATTGATGATCGTTGCAGCAACGCATAATGCAAGAAACAAAGGAGCGGCGATCAAAGGCATCACATGGAAACTGGCTGCCACATTTGTGTTTGTGGAAGTGCTGACCCAGGGTATCCTCATCGGCCTGAATATCACGCCTCCGACGGCACAATACATTATTCCCATCAGCGGAATGGTCATCGGCAATTCGATGGTGCTGTCCATTCTGTTTCTCAACCGCTTTACCGCGGAAGTCGAATCGCATCAGGATGAAACGGAACTGGTCCTGTCGCTTGGAGGGACGCCGAAACAGGCGATCCACAGGCAATTGCTCACTTCGATCAAAGCCAGCATGATTCCCACCATTGAAAGCCAGAAGACAGTCGGACTTGTGCAATTGCCAGGTATGATGAGCGGACAAATCATTGCGGGTGCAGACCCGATCCAAGCCGTGCAATTCCAATTGCTGATCATGTTCCTGTTATTGACTACCGCAGCAGTGACCAGCGTGATGCTCGGATTCATGTCCTATCCCACATTGTTTAACCAACGAATGCAAGTCATACGAAAAAGCTGACCTTTTTGTGGTCAGCTTTTTTAGGTGCAGCTCAGTTCGTAAACAGCGGCATTGCCCTCAGTACAGAGGCAAAGAGGTTCACATTGATTTCATTATTGTGGTAGAATTTCACCATATGCTTACATTAAAAACTGACGTTTTGCGGGATGAAATGCGGAAAGAGCAGGTGCAATAATGATTGTCGGAATAGATGCGGGCGGTACGCTGGTAAAAGTGGCGTACACCGAAAATGGATCGCTTCATTTTACGAAGTATCCGGTAGCTGATATCAAACGGGTGGCTGATTGGGTAAACAGCTTGAACGATAGCGAAATCTGTATCACAGGTGGAAGATCGGGTGTTCTGCTTTCCTTGTTGGATAAAAGTGCAAAGGACATGGTGGAATTTGAAGCGACACATTTAGGGGTCCAGTTCCTCCTGAAACGGATGGATCGCAATGATGATGCCTATCTTTTGACGAATGTTGGAACCGGCACTTCCATTCATTGTATTGAAAACAATAAACAGGAACGTGTGGGCGGCACTGGAATCGGTGGGGGCACCCTCGTCGGATTAAGCCGCTTATTGACCGGTGTGGTTGATTACGAAGAAATGGTTTCGTTGGCCCGCCAAGGTTCGCGGGACCGGATTGATTTGAAAGTCAAGCAGATCTATGAGGGCAAGGTTCCGCCGATTTCCGGCGAATTGACGGCCAGTAACTTCGGCAATAAAATATTCGAAGTGGCGGATCAATTGACCAGGGAAGAATTGCTCGCGGCAGTGATCGGCCTGGTAGGGGAAACCGTCAGCACCATCAGTGTGCATGCGGCAAGAAATTGTGAAAGTTCCACGATCATATACATCGGCTCCTCATTTTTCCAGAATCCGCTGTTGAAGGAAGTTGTTGAAAGCTACACGGTGCTCCGTGGCGCAACGCCGCTGTTTCTGGAGAACGGGGAATATTCGGGAGCGGTCGGAGCGATGTCTGTACTACTTTGAAAAAAGGGATGACGCCAGTTATGGGTCATCTCTTTTTAATGGCTGATGAAGAATGTATCCACCTAAAAAAGAGACCCTCATTCCAGAGTCTCTTTGATAGGCGATTATTCTTTGATGATGGTCAATTTCTCACGGATATCCGTGCGGTCCCGTTTTTGCGGCACTGTCTGCGGATAACCGATCATCATGGTGGCGACAATTTTCTCGCCTGGCTGAACGCCGAGCGCTTCACGGAAAACCGGGTTATAGATCCAGTCATTGGAACGCCAGATCATGCCGATGCCGCGCTCCCAGGCGGCAAGCTGGAAGTTCTGGAGCAAGGAAGCGACTGCACCCAAATCTTCATCCCGCTGCTTCTGCCGCGGATCTTCCGAAATGACTGCCACCAGGTGAAGGGGGATATCCCTGAAATATTCCGCTTTATTAAGTGCGGCGGGTGATGGTGCCCCGTTTACTTTCGAGGCGCAATCAAGGAAGGCCTGGACGAATTTCTCTTTGCCGGCTTCTGCAAAGAGAAGGAAGCGCCAAGGTTCATTGACTTGGTGGTTCGGTGCCCATTTCGCGATATTGAGCAGCTCGATGATTTCATCGGTGTCGACAGGGTCCAGCTTGAAATTGGTGATGGAACGTCTATTCATAATAGTTTGATCGATTGGATTAGTCATTTGTAATTCTCCTTCATTATCAAAATCTGTCTGGCGTTACTTTATTACTATACTATCACGTTTAAGGGTAGGCATCTAACAAATAAAACCGACTGCAGTGTGGCGGATTTATTGATAAAATAGAATCATCAACGAGGAGTGTGGTTGGCATGAAAAAAGTGGCAATTATCGGTGGCGGCATCACGGGGCTTTCCGCGATGCATTATTTCCAGACACTGAATCAGCAAAAGAATCTGGGTCTGGAACTGGTGCTGATTGAAAAGGATCAGGAGCTTGGCGGCAAAATCCGTACCGTGACAAACGAAGAATTTATAATGGAAACCGGAGCAGACTCCATTGTGGCAAGACACGGCAGTGTTTGGCCTCTGGTCGAAGAGCTTGGCCTGGAGGACCGTGTTGTCTATAATGGCACAGGAATCTCCTATCTCTATACAGAAAGCGGCCTGCACCCGATACCGGCGGATACCGTTTTTGGCATCCCGATGGACAAAAATGCGTTGTTCAGTTCGACTTTGGTCTCCGAACAGGGCAAACAGGAAGCCTTAAAGGATTTTGAAACCAAGAATGAGCATTTCACCCGTGACAGTTCAATCGGGGAATTTCTTGAAAGTTTTCTGGGCAAAGAATTGGTCGAAAAGCAGATTGCGCCTGTGTTGTCCGGCGTCTACTCCGGAAAATTGCACAACCTGACATTGGCCTCGACTTTGCCTTACCTTGTCGACTATAAAAACGACTACGGCAGCATCATCAAAGGCCTCGAAGCCAATAAAGCAAAATTTCAGGGAGCGGCCAATAAAAAGTTCGTCTCATTTGATGGGGGAATGGCTGTTTTGATAGACCGCCTGGAAGAAAGTCTGGGGGATGCAAAAATCATCAAAGGGGTGGGAGTATCAGCTATTCAAAGGAGTGGGGAAGGGATGACCCTCCGTCTGGCAGATGGCAGCAGCCTCGATACCGATTATGTCATCATAACCACTCCGCATGATCTGGCGCAGCAGGTACTCGGACTGAAGGAGCTTGAACCGGAATTCAAGCAATTGCATAATTCGTCCCTCATCAGCATCTATCTTGGATTTGATATTCCGGATGCAAAATTGCCGGCGGACGGAACAGGGTTCATCGTCTCTGAGAACACCGATCTCCGGTGCAATGCCTGCACTTGGACCAGCCGCAAATGGGAGCATACTTCCAAAAGGAATAATTTGCTGGTGCGCTTATTTTACAAGAGTTCGAATCCCGGTTTCGACGAGTTGAAAGGGATGACACAACAGCAGCTGGCGGCAGTTGCTTTGGAAGATATACGCAAGAGTCTCAAGCTGGAAGCAGAGCCGACATCGGTGGAAGTCACCGGCTGGAACGGCAATATGCCAAATTATAATATGAATCATGAATCAGCAGTCGAAGGGTTGGAGCGGAAGCTGGCTGAGCACCTGCCGAATGTCAGATTGGCCGGCGCATCCTATTACGGGGTCGGCATCGGCGCGTGCATCCAAAATGGCAAAGACCTGGCCGAATCCATCACAGAAGAGCTGGAAGCACGGTAATACAATTAAGTAGCAGATATTCCGCTGATTCCTGAAGCAATATTGATCGATTAAAGCAATAGAAAAACCTCTCTTCCAGAAAAGCCGGAAGAGAGGTTTAAATTTAGGTTCAGTCCATTGCGTAGAAACGTTTAAAGCCGGAATAATGCTTGCTCCAGTAGCTGTTGCTGAGGCTTGTGATTTGAACCTGGTTGCCGCCGGCATGGATGAATTGGTTATTGCCGATATAGATGCCCATATGGGAAATGCCGGCACGGTAGGTGTTTTCGAAAAAGACGAGGTCGCCAACTTGCGGCGAGCTAACATCGTATGAACGGGCATCATAACCCGTAGTGTTGGTGCGCGGAATTTTGATACCCGCTTGATTGTAAACATGATAGATAAACCCGCTGCAGTCGAAGCCGCTGGAAGTCGAACCACCCCAAACGTATGGAGTTCCGACAAGCGATTTTGCTGTTTCAACAATTTTGCTGATTGTATCTGTTGCTGCCGCCGGAGCCGGTTTTGAAACAGGCGTGGTTTGTGAAGGCGCTGCTGTAGAATTTTCGATTTTAAGAACCTGGCCGACACGGATCATACTTGAAGTAAGACCGTTCCAGTTCATCAATTGAGTGACGGAAATGCCGTTGCGGTAGGCGATGCCTGTTAAGGTATCCCCACTTACTACCTGGTAAGTTCTTGCTGTTCCGGCAGTTGAAGCAGGTGCAGGTGCTGGCGTGGCTACAGCCGCTGGTGTTGGTGCAGTAACTGCTGGAGCAGTAGCAGCTGCGCTGACTGACAGTTTTTGCCCCGGGAAAATTAGGTGGCCGGAAATTTTATTGAGTTCCTGAATTTTGCTGACAGTTGTTTTATGTAAGGAAGCAATTTTGGATAATGTGTCACCGGATTTTACGGTGTATGTACTGGTTGAGTTGCCGGCTGATTGTGAAGGAGCCGGAGTCGGTGCCGGAGCAGTTACTGAACTGCCTGTTGCTGACGCTGCAACTTTAATGACCTGATTCGGGAATATGGCATCTGAAGAAAGATTGTTCCACGACTTCAGATTGGCAACGGACACATTATGCTGGCTTGAAATTTTCCAAAGGCTGTCTCCGGATTTGATCGTGTAAGTAGCACTCGCTTCTGCATCTGCGACTCCGATTAAAAGGGCCAAGGAGCCTGATGCAATTACTGAAAATGCAATTTTATTCATAGTTTCTCTCCCTTTATATGTTAATTTTTGATAGTTAAACAGTACAGTATACTTATGAATTTTAGTACTCCCTATTCTATCGGTAACGAATAGATTAGGCAATACGATTTAATGTTACATTTTGATTACAAAATTGAAAATGAGGTTTGGAAAAATCATTGTCCCTTTTACTTGGAATATAATTGATGAGAAAGCAAATATCCTGAAATAGCATTGCCAAAAGTTGTAATCTTTGCCATTATTGCTTCAGAAGCACGAATTATTCAGTGAGGGGGAACAAGTATGCAAATTAAACCTGTAGAGGAAACGATAGCCGGAGTTCTGGGCATTGAAATGGGAACTATTACGGAACAACAGGTGACGGCGACGATGCCGGTCAACTCCGCAACCCACCAGCCGTTCGGCCAGCTGCACGGCGGAGCTTCCGTTGTGCTGGCAGAAACAGTGGCAAGCGTTGGTACGTGGCACCTGATTGATCAGCAGAACGAAATAGCGGTTGGTCTCGAAATCAACGCCAATCACATCAGAGGAAAGCGCGATGGAATTGTCACCGCCATCGGAACTCCTTTGCATAGAGGGCGCACAACGATGGTATGGGATATTAAAATCGTTGACGAACAACAGCAGCTCATTTGTGTATCCAGATGCACGGTTGCGATTGTGCAAAAGAAAAAGTAGACTGTTACTTTCCTCTCAATAGAAGGAAATAAAAAACCCGCTGGAGAATTTTCCAGCGGGTTTTGCTATTATTGAATTTTTTCTTTTTCCAGTTCCAGCAGGAAGCGCTTGAAATCGAGCCCAGCTCGGAAGCCGGTCAAGGTGCCGTTTTTGCCGATGACCCGATGGCAGGGAACTGTGATAAGAACCGGATTGGCCCCGATAGCCGCACCAACAGCCCGCACTGCAGTGGGGCGGTTGATCCGCTGGGCAATCTCTGAATACGAAGCGGTTGTGCCGTAGGGTATTTCCTGCAGCGCCTGCCAGATCTGCTCTTGAAAAGGTGTCCCTTTTGCATCGACCGGCAAAGAAAAGTTCCGGTTTGTACCGTCAAAATACGCCTGCAACTCGATGATGTAAGGTTCCAACGCCTGCCGGTTCTCAACGATTTCCTGCCCTTTGAAGTTTTTGCTGATTTTTGCTGAAAACTCTTCGAAACTTTCTCCCGGTGTACTGATGTAACATAGACCTGCTGCGCTTTTGGCGAGAAATAAATTCCAGCCCCCGAACGAAGCTTCTGTCCAATCAATTCCCGTTCCTAACAGGTTCATATTTTATCCTCCCCGATCCATTTAGCTGAGTCTACATAAGGTTTGTTTAGTTATTTTCAGTATACGGGAAAACGCGGAATTTTGAAGTATTCCGCTTGATATAATGATTGAATCAGTCAATTTAGTATTAAAAACAACGTATTTCTGTTTTAGTCCTTTTCATTGGGGAATAAGAAGGTTAACATAAAAGGAAGGGCAAGTATTGTTGATGATCAATGGAAACACAAATTGCAGCAGCAATAATAGGGGATCAAAGATCAGGCAGGCCGCCAAAACGAACAGAATAGAATGAAAGACACCGAGAATCAGAAGAAATGACCAGAAAGACTTTACTTCCCGCATTTCGGTCTATGCCGGTATGCGGGTTTTGTTCATATAATCAGTCAGTCGCCAGTGCATGGGAAGTGGAATATTATTTGAAAAGAGAGTGGACGCGATGTTTGATAATTTAAAAGAAGTGATGGAAGCGAGAGCGATAAAAGACAAGCGTTCGGTCTCGTGGAATACAATATGTGAAACGGAAATGCTGTCGGAAAAATTCATCCGTGACAACGAAGCTCTTGTGAATTGGTATCTGATTTCAGGCCATCAGCAATTGTCGGAGAGATTTATCCGGGAATTTAACGGGCGCCTGTATTGGGATGAAATTATCCGTACACAAAAAGTGTCCGAGGCATTTATTGAAGAGTTTGCGGATGCCGAAAAATGGGTGCCGGAAACAGAAAAATTGAGTAAAAGGCAGCAAAAGACATGGGAAAATGAGGCGAGCCCTTTTAATGCCAAGCAATTCTGGGAGATAGTCTCCCGCAAAAAGGAATTATTGATTTCCAAGGGTCTATCCCCAGCGTTCATCGAAAGTCATAGTGAAGAATTGGCTTGGCCGTCTTTATCCGCCTGCCAGCGATTGCCGATGTCGCTGATTGATCGGCATCCGCAACGGGTGGATTGGGTTGCGATAACCCGTTATCAGGTCTTGTCCGAACTGTTTATTGAAAAGTACCGGAACGAAGTGGAATGGGAGACGATTACGTTCCACCAGCAATTGTCCGAGCTGTTCATTAACAGGCATCATGCAAAAATGAGTTTTATTTCCGCTGAAGAGAAAAGATCTGAAGCTTTTCTTTATACGCATCTGGATAAAATGGATGCAGCATCAGTCGTGGAATATCAGGATTTTCGGACAGTCAGAAACTACGGGCCGATGGATGTTTTTGTAATCGAAAAAAATGGCCGCAGAAAATACATTCTGAAGTTTAATGATCTGGACAATGAAGAGTTTGAAAGGTATGCCAAAGTGGACGAAGAAGAAATCCTGGAAATTCTGCAGGAATATAATCTTGAAGAAGTAATTGAGAACGACTTTCCGGAACTGCTTGTTGGTGAAGGAACAGGGATTTAAAATCTTCCAGACCTTATTGATTACAAATAGTTAATGCTGTATTGGAAAACCAAAGAATTTTGAGCCGGCGAGAGGGGGATAACATCCCTCTTTTGCCGGCTTTTTGGCATGCACAGCAAAAATGTGGTTAGAATATTCAGAAATCTATGGAAAAAAATCTTGGAAGTGTTAAAATTCCTTTATAAGAGAGTGTGAACCCGGATTATAAAATGCACAGCTTGTTTATTCAGGAGGGTATTATGGAAAATCAAATTGCAATAATTGATTACACAGAACAAAGAGATTCAATTTATATAGACTTGGAAGTGTTTGATGCAGCGCATAACAGATTATACCGGGAAGAAGTCCGTTTCCTCGGCGAACTGCTTTATGGCGATTTGATACACGCCGAAAGGTCACCATTGACGGAAGAATGCCGGAAGCAAACAGTGGAGTACCTGAAGAATTATTTCAATCGCTGAAAAAGGAGGGTGAAGATGAAATTCCAGTCAGGTAAAGCCACCAGAAAATCACTTGGATTGACGGTTTATAATAATGGGTTTGCGTCGGTAAAGGAAGTGCGAAGCCTGAAGGCGGAAAAAGAAATCGATCAATTGATGATTGGGGACCTGCCTGCACAAATCGAAGCGAATTCTATTTGTATCAAAGGAGTCTCTGTGCTTGAACAAATTTTTGAAAGCGGCCGAGCCAATAAGGAGTCGTTGCTTAAGAAATCTATCGGCCGGCTGATTATTGTCAGAAACATGGAGTTCGGGGAGGAAATGAGGATCCGCTTGCTGGCTGCCGTACCCGACCTTATCGGCGAAAAAGAAGACAGCGGTGAAATCGTCATCAATCCTACAGGCGATCTTGTGCTGCCCCCGGCAGAAGAACAAATGCTGACGCACCCGACAATCTGCTGCCGCATCGAACCCGGGAAGTTGCACCCCGAGTTCGAGCTGTTTTATCTGACTGCGGGACTTACTTGGGAAGCGAATTATACAGTCGAGCTGCAGGAGGGGGGGATTTTCATTGCTGGCTGGCTGAATATTGAAAATCAGACTGGCGCAGATTTCGAAAACTGCAATTTAAAGGCAGTTGCCGGCATCGTGAAAAGAGCGGAGAATAATTTTGCCGCAATGGAAAATGAATTGTTCAGAAATGAATCCTTTGCGGGGCATGCTGAAGAATATGGATTTTCTGATGCAACTGTATATAAAATCGGCAGACCGTTTTCCATTTTGGATGGCCAGACCAAACAGGTCCAATTCCTGCACGCTCAACCCAGCGCTTTCCAGAGAGTTTACAGGATAGAAGACAGAAGCGGTAATGCTGCAGTGTACCTGCAATTCGGAGGTGCCGCTGACGATGCTTTGAACACCCCGCTTCCGGCAGGGATTATGAAGTTTTATGAACAGGACCCGGAAGGTGATTTGCAGTTTATTGGCGAAGACAGGATCCTTCATACACCGGCAAAAGAAAAACTATTTGTGAATATTGGTAAAGCCTATAATCTGACCAATAAAGCCCGCGAGAAGAGCCGTAAAAAAATGGACGGCCATGAATATGTGACCTTTGAGTATCAAATCAACAACAGCAAGCAGGAAAATGTGGGCGTTCTTGTCGAGCATATTATCAGCGATGAGATTTGGGAGATGGAGTCTTCGAGCCATGATTATGAGGTGATGGATTCACATACTCTTGAGTTCCACGTGAGGATTGGCGCCGGTAAAACAGTGGAGCTTGAATTTACGTATAAAACGGAAGGAACCCTGAATAAATGGGCTCCTTAATAGACAATAAAACTAGCTCCGGGCCATCCCTTGGTCCGGAGCTGTTTGCTTATTCTTCACTCAATTTCCTTTTGCCGAAAATGACATAAAAATAAGTGGAAGAAATGATATACAATGCTGCGGTGATTGTGAATGCATACGCATAGCCCCAGTAAGAACCAAAGGCCATAACGAGGCCGGCAGCCACAGGACCCATCGTCGCCCAGCCGACGTTGAAAACCATTTGGTTTACGGAATTGGCCAGTCCTTTGTATTTATCATGCACAACTTCCATCGCTATGGCGCTTTGGATGGGATTGCCCGCATTCATCAGCGCCTGGCGCAGCAAAAACCCTAAAGAAGCAAGCAACAATGAAGTCGTGTAGGCAGTTAAAATCAGGAACGGAATCGATAAGACCTGAAAGGTGATCATCGCGTTGACCTTGCCGACTTTTCTGACGAGCAACGGCCCAATCAGCATGGCGACAGCCGTCATTGCCGAACCCAGTGACAGCACCAAGCCGATATAAGCATTCGAGGCATCAAAGCGGTTGGCAAAGTACAGGTTAAGATACGGAACCACTAAGCCTGATCCAAGGCCGATCAGCAGGCTGGCGAACGAGAAATGGAAAATGAGGATCAAGTTGCGTCTCAAGCCAGGATCATCCGGTTCAATATCGATTCGCGTCTCGACTTTTTCGGAAGGAGCCGGCGCTTTATTGCTCAGTTTGAACAATGGCAATAACCCTACCGTGAAAAGGGTGGCGCCGATCAGCAGCGACCAGCGGATGGCGTCCACTGCCTCCATTAAAAGAAATACCTGAAAAACATCGGATACAACGCCGCCAAGCAGGCTGCCGACCACATTGGAGGCAGTCATCAACGCGAAATAGATGCTGAACATATGGACGCGTTCAGAAGGCTTTGAGTTTTCAGCGAGCAGCGGAACACCGGAAACCTGGACAAATGCCATGAATAGGCCGGTGAAAAAAGCTGCCGTTACAAGAGGGGATTCAAGTACGGCAAAGCTGCGGTAAAACAAAGTGACAGCGCCCAATAACGCGCCGACAATAATAATCCATTTGCGTCCCAGCTTATCGCTCAGGAAGCCGGCCGGAATCAGCATGATGGCCGAAGCCATGGCGGTCATGGAAATCACCTTGCCGTTGACGGTTTCCGGCATGCCAAGTTCTTTTATATACAGGTTATACATAACCATGAAAACCCCTAATCCGATCTGGATCAGGACATTGGCGAGCATAAATAATTTGATGTTTCGATTAAAAGAAAGGATTTTCTCTTTCCAATCCATAAACCAGGATTTCATTGGAACTCAACTCGTTTCATTCTGCATATTGTTTCGTCTCTCTAAATATATAGTCAGAATCAAATAAAATCAATGGATTCCAAATATTTTCATTTGAGCAAGAAGGAAAAGAAGAGCAGGAATTGCATTCCCTGTTCAAAAGGGCGAAGGGGTAAAAGAGGCAGTGAGATTATAAAAAGCTTCGGAGACTATAACTAAAGAGTTATATCAGAATATTTTTACATTGTATTTTCCTCTTGTTTGCTCCTTTCGAGGTGCTATAATGGGACCATTCTAAAAAGAATATTCACTCATATAATAGCGGGGATATGGCTCGCAAGTTTCTACCGGTTTACCGTAAATAAACCGCCTATGAGAAGCAACGAAACGATAGTTTATGCCCTATATGGTGCATATTTCTTTGCGTTTCCTTTCGAATTTAAGCTCGAAGGACATTGCTCCGCTCATGGTTATGAATGGATGCACGTTCTGAGGGCTATTTTTTATGCCCTTGTCCGTGACGAAAGGGGAATCGGCGACATGAAGCAGTTACAGGAGAAAATAGTATCAGAAGGAAAAGTATTGTCGGAATCTGTGTTGAAAGTGGATTCTTTCCTCAATCATCAGATCGATCCGGTTTTGATGGAGGCGATTGGAGAGGAATTTGCCCATCGTTTTGAGGGGGCCGGTATTACCAGGATACTGACCATTGAATCTTCGGGCATTGCACCCGCTATGATGACGGGATTGAAACTCGGCGTCAAGCCGGTATTTGCACGCAAGAGCAAATCACTCACATTGTCAGATCATTTGTATACGGCAAGCGTTCATTCGTTTACGAAAAACGTCACAAGTGAAATTTCTGTATCGAAGGATTTTCTGGGTAAAGATGATGTTGTCCTCATCCTGGATGATTTTCTGGCAAACGGACAAGCAGTTCTTGGACTGTTGGAAATTATCGAACAGGCAGGAGCATCACTCGCTGGCGTAGGCATTGTCATTGAAAAGGGCTTTCAGCCTGGAGGGAAAATGATCCGCGACCTCGGCATCCGTGTGGAAACCCTTGCGAATATTGAAACAATGGCCAATGGCAAGGTTGAATTCCTCGGGGAGGCACATAACCGATGAAAAAGCTATTGGGTGAATCGGCTCTGGGGCTGCAGCATGTATTGGCGATGTATGCCGGAGCCGTATTGGTTCCTTTAATAGTTGGAGGGGCATTGGGCCTTAATTCGGAGCAATTGACTTATCTGGTATCGATCGATATTTTATTGTGCGGAATCGCAACTCTTCTGCAGATTGTCAGCAACCGCTTTTTTGGCATCGGGTTGCCGGTTGTTCTCGGCTGTACATTTACGGCTGTCGGACCGATGATTGCCATTGGTGGTGAATTCGGCATTTCCGCGATCTACGGAGCGATTATCGCTTCCGGATTATTTGTAATATTGATCAGCAGCTTCTTTGGCAGTCTTGTGCGTTTCTTTCCGCCAATCGTCACCGGTTCTGTCGTGACGATTATCGGAATTACGCTAATTCCTGTAGCCATCAATAATATGGGCGGCGGCCAGGGAGCTGCGGATTTCGGTTCCCTGACCAATATTTCATTGGCATTTGGAACGTTTATTTTCATCATCTTGCTTTATAAGTTTTCAACCGGCTTTGTCAGAGCCGTTTCGATTTTGCTCGGACTCGTAGGCGGAACGCTTGTTGCAGGGTTCATGGGACTGGTCAACTTCTCACCAATTACAGAAGCTTCTTATTTCCATATGGTCAAACCGTTTTATTTCGGAATGCCGACCTTCGAATGGTCCGCCATTCTCACAATGATTTTGGTGGCGATGGTTTCATTGGTCGAATCGACAGGCGTCTATTTTGCATTAAGTGATATTACGAAGAAGAAATTGGAACAAAAAGATTTGGCGAAAGGCTACCGGGCGGAAGGTTTAGCAATTGTTTTGGGCGGTATTTTCAATGCCTTCCCTTATACGGCGTTTTCACAGAATGTCGGCCTGATCCAAATGTCCGGAGTCAAATCCAGGAGGATCATTTTCATCGCTGCGGTGATGCTCATCACACTGGGCTTCGTGCCCAAAATTGCAGCTATGACAACCATCATCCCAATAGCTGTCCTTGGTGGTGCTATGCTGGTGATGTTCGGAATGGTTATTTCCCAGGGAATAAAAATGCTGGGCAAAGTGATGGGGGAATCCACCGAAAACTCCATGATTGTAGCTTGCTCGATTGGCATCGGCTTGGGTGTAACAGTCGTGCCTGAAATTTTTGCCTTGGTGCCGCCAAGTTTTCAAATCCTGACAAGCAATGGAATCGTCGCAGGCAGTATTACAGCGATCGTGCTGAACATCGTGTTTAATATGATTCCGGCGAGACGCAAATCAAAAGTTGCTGCCACGAGTTCCAGCCTGGCTGCAGCATCTGAAACGCACTGAGCCATCACTGAAAAAAGACTCCAAACAAGCGGATTTCCGCGGTTTGGAGTCTTTTTATCTGCTTTTTAATGACAGGAAATTCAAGGTTTTGGCCAGGGTTTCCTGTGCATCCAGCGTATCGAGTGCATATTGGAATTCATGTTGGAGGTTCTTATCGGTGCCATCGAAAAGTACCGTTTCCACCTGCACACCTTCCGCCTGTAAAAGGCCAGCGAGCTCTGAAGACTGGGAGGCCAAAGGGTCGCCATCCCCGACAGAAATGAAAGAATCAGGGAACAGCGGAGTGATATGGCGGACTGTTGACAGTTCGTGAATCCCTTCAAAAGTCTCGTAATCCGTTGTTCCGGTATAGGCATTCAGGAAAAAATCGATATTGGGGAATCCTGTGTCTCCGACCGTTTCCATATTATACAATCCGCAAAACAATAAAGCGCCACGCAAATTCTCTGAATCGACGGCTGGGTGAATACCCATTTCATGCGCCAGATCGCTGTTTGATAAAATGGCGCTGAGCTGGCTCGCTATTTGCGCTCCGGCTGAATCGCCTCCGATAAAGATGCGGCTCATGTCACCGCCAAAATCAGCGGCATGCTGCTGCAAATAATCCAATGCTGCATTTGCCTGGAAAACCGGTCCCGGATAAAGCTGTTGTGGTGCAAGGCCATAATCCATATTTGCTACAATATATCCATTGTAGGCGAGTGTCATGGCATAATCCCTTCGGCTGTCTTTGGAGCCGCCGACATACCCGCCGCCATGAATCCATAATATGACCGGCAGAGAACTATCCGCATCCTCAGGAACATAGATATCAAGCAGTGCTCCGGATTCCTCTTCATAGACAAGGTCAGGAATCACCTTAACTCCAGCTTTGACTTCTTCTATAAAAGGAGGCGGAGCAAAGACGGCAGACCCTGCCGGTTCCCTGGAAGCGACAGCGTCTTTCGGAATCAGCAATTCCTCTGCTGAAACCAATGCCGCCAGCAATAGGCCAAGGATTAAAGGGAAAATCCATATTTTATTCAGCAGAAATTTATCGGACTTTTTCATAACAGCACATCCCTACGTCGTTATCTGTTAATTATCAGCTAGTATTATCATCCTATCTGCAATGAATGTAATAATGAAAGAGACTAACTGCTCAAATCCTGTAATATTTGCAATTTGGGGTTCTTTTATGAGGAAGCGGGTAAATAAACGGGTAGTGATTATTGAGGAGTTAGGAAGCGGAGGGCTTAAAATGTTCGGACTTGCAGACTTGCTGGCATTGATAATTTCAGCATTTATAATTCTCCCTGTTGTCGTTTTCCTGCGCGAGATGGGCTATGTAATCGCCAGTGTGATACTAGGTGTGCAAAATCCCCGGCTGACCGTCGGTTCA
Source organism: Planococcus sp. (in: firmicutes) (assembly GCA_035461005.1). Taxonomy (GTDB): domain Bacteria; phylum Bacillota; class Bacilli; order Bacillales_A; family Planococcaceae; genus Planococcus. Next base: position 55,165 of record DATHVZ010000030.1, read on the forward strand.
GGTCCAAGAATTGTGAAAATTGGAATGTTCGATGTTCGGAGATACTATCATTTATATAGTTGGTTTTCCTACGATTCTCTTAAAAGAGAAGGAAGATTCGCTTACGTAATGCTGTATGCCGGACCGATATTGGCGAATGTAATCGTGGCCGTGACAATAAATGCAATGCTGGCAAACGGCATGCTTGAGGAATATGCAACTTTCTGGAATCGTTTTATCTTTTATGCATTCTATTATGTATTGTTTGATATTGTACCCATGAAAACAGCTAACGGTATGCCGAATAACGGATTGATCATCTATGAAATGCTGCGTTATGGAAGACGGACCGATTATAACGAAGAGAAGTTCATACCGGGCACATCGGAGGTTGAAGAACAGTATAATGAAGAAATGGAGAAAATCAAAGAAGTGAAAGAACAGCAAAAAGACATCGCTGAGGAAGATGCGGATAACAAAAAAGAAGAGGAAAAGCGGAGATTGGAAATCGAGAAGGCTAAAAAAGAAGAGTTGGAAGAGTTAGAGCAAGCCAAAAATCACGAAAAGTCTAAAAAAGAAAAACACGAAAAAAATAAGCCAGAATAGAAAAGGCTTGATGTTATCGGCAACTATCTTGAGTTCAAGATAATCTATTGGTATGATTGCGGAAAAGAAAATTTCCTGCAAGAGGAGCGGATAAAGATGAATAAAAAAATCACAGGTATCCATCACATCACAGCAATCGTTGGAAATGCACAGGAGAACGTGGATTTCTATGCAGGCGTTTTGGGACTGCGTCTGACGAAAAAAACCGTCAACTTCGATGACCCGGGTACGTACCACCTCTATTTCGGCAATACAGAAGGGGAACCTGGCACGATTATGACCTTTTTCCCTTGGGGCAACGCTTATCGCGGGAAGATTGGCGATGGCCAGGTTGGGGTGACCGCTTTTGCGGTGCCTGCAAACACATTGGATTTTTGGAAAGAACGTTTGGGAAAATTCCGGATCTCCTTTACAGAACACCAAAGATTCAACGAAGAATACCTAAGGTTTGAAGATCCCCACGGCCTCCGCCTCGAGCTCGTGGAAAGACCTGACGGCAAAAATAGTTCCTGGAATTTCGGGGACATTACTGAAAAAACTGCTGTTAAAGGATTTGCCGGCGCACTGCTCTTTTCAGCCAACGCCGAAAAAACCGGTGAGTTGCTGGAATCGGTCATGGGTCTTGAGAAGATTGGCGAAGAAGGCAATATCATCCGCTTCCGGTCCACCGCTGACATCGGTAATATCGTGGATGTGATGACCGAGCGGCAAGGCACAGGGCAAATGGGTGTAGGAACCGTTCATCACATTGCCTGGCGCGCTGCCGATGATGCGGACCAGCTGGAGTGGAAGGAAAAAATTGAAAACTGGAGGCTCGGTGTAACGCCAGTGCAGGACCGCAATTATTTCAACTCGATTTATTTCCGGGAATACGGCGATATCCTGTTTGAAATTGCCACGGACCCGCCAGGATTTACGATAGATGAACCGCTGGAATCCCTGGGCCAAGACTTAAAACTTCCGCCGCAATACGAGCAACTCCGCAAACGTCTGTCCCAGGAACTGCCTCCGTTGCAGGTGAGGAATTTGGACGAGCGGTAAATGCATGAGATATTTCTAACTGGATTTTTGATAGAAAAAGGAGCAGCGGACATGATCCGCTGCTCCTTTTTAGATGATTGATTGATTTATTTCGACACGATGCCGCGCAGAGCCAGATTAATGTTCTGCGGACGTTCCGCCAGCCTTCTCATAAAATAAGCGTACCAGTCTTCACCGAAAGGCACATAGGTCGTGAACGCAAAGCCTTCAGCTGCCAGGTCCTTCTGCATTTCCGTACGGAAACCATAGAGCATCTGGAACTCAAAGCGGTCATGAGGAATATCGTTTTCTTCAACGAACCTCTTCACTTCCTTGATGATGATATGGTCGTGGGTCGCGATGGAAGTATACGCTTTCCCAAGCAGGCGAACTTTGATCAATTTCAAAAAGTTTTCATCGATATCCTGTTTGCTTTGCAGGGAAACATCCGGAATTTCTTTGTAGGCACCTTTCACGAGGCGCAAACGGACATCTTCCAAATGGTCAAGATCTTTTTCGGAGCGATAAAGGTAAGCCTGGATAACTGTTCCGACGTTCGGATATTCATCACGTAGCGCAAACAATATATCGAGTGTTTGTTGGAGGTGGGCATAGTCTTCCATATCCAAGTTGATGAATATCTCGTAATTTGCGGCTGCGCCAGAAATTTCACGAATATTCTCAAGGCAGAAATCGAAATCGACATCAAGGCCGATCTGCGTGAGTTTTATGGACATACTGGCATTGACGCCATGTTCTTGGATAGCTTCTATCGTAGTCAGGATATTTTCTTTTGCAGCAGTTGCTTCTTCTCTGCTGTAAACGAATTCCCCGAGATTATCGATGGTTGCACTGATTCCCACACTGTTCAATTCTTTGACAGATTTCATCACACTGTCAATATCGGTTCCGGCTACCATTTTTCCAGCACCCAGTTTTAAACCCCATTTTTTTGCACCGCTGTTTAACAATTGGTTCTTTGACAAAGCAATAAAAAAGTCTCTAGTTACACCCACAATATTTCCTCCTATACTATCAAACGACTTAATTTATCTCGAAAAACCAGCAGTTCGGCAAAGAATTGAATACAGCCTATTCATCGGGAATCTTTGAAGAAAAATCCAGTGAAACGCTGTGCGCCCGTATCCCAGATATATTATAATTGATTGTTTGAAGTCAGCATATCATTAAATATTATAGAATAAAAACTATTCCTATTAAAAAAAATTATTTTCATGTCTTTTTTAAGAACTGGAGTCTTTGCAATAGGCCAGATAGGTGTAGAATGGATAACAGCTCTGAGGTCAAATCGGAAAGGAAGAGGTAATATGAAAGGATTCGCAGTAACAGGTTTTACCTTTTCGGTATCGGTGTATGCATTGCTCCATTTCACCACGTACTTTTTTTATAATGATGCTTTATTCAACGCTCTTTCCATATTGGGGCTGCTGACACTGGTTTTTGCTCTCTTGCTGCTCCCGCTGAAAAAATTGCAGCTGCCGATTTTCCTTTTGACACTTGCAGTAGCTGTCCTTGTTTTCACGGGTGGTTCATTGATAGACAGTTTGGCCGCAGGCTTTTTGCAGATGCGCAGCCTGATTTCATTATTGCTGATTGTTCCGATGATTAGTTGGGTGCTGAATGAAGAACCTTATATAGATGAAATTATGAGCTATGGCCATAATTTTCTTAACGAAAGCAGGAAATTCTATTTGGGGCTGACTGGGATGACGCAGATCATTTCTCATTTCCTCCTGTTCGGAGCGGTTCCGATGATGTACAGCTTTATTGAAACTTTTTTAAAGGAGCAAAAGAGTGAAGCATGGGAGAATTATAAAGGAACTGCCATTTTGCGTGGATTTGCCTTATCGACATTATGGGTCATCAGCATTCCAAGTTTCATATTTGCGGTAGAAGCGTTAGGGGCGACCTTATGGAAATCAGTCGTTTTAGGGTTTGCTGCAGCGGTAGGCGGAAGTCTGCTGGCGGCATTTTTTGCATACAGGCAGGAAAAAAGGGATCAGGAAGATTTCACTGCAGTACTGAAAACGGAAATAGCCAAGGCAATGAAGAATTCCAGGAATACGGGGAAATGGAATCGCGATGTAGCCGAGTTTGCATTTCTTTTCGTGTCCCTATTTGGCACAATCTTTATTGTTCAAGGCGTTTGGAACATCGATTTTCTAGTGGCTATTCCGTTGGTGATCCTGTTTTGGACACTGCTTTACTTCCTGGTGAAAAAACGCGCGGGAAATTATATTGCAGAAGGCAAGAACTATTTTTCAAGCGGCATTTCCAGGCAAGCGCAGCAATTCAGTATTCTCCTGTCTGCCGGCTTGTTGATTTATGCGCTGAATAAATCGGGAACGGGACCTTATGTCATCGATGGGATGAACTATGTAACGGAAATCGTCCCTTTCCTGAACATTCTGCTGCTGCTCCCTTTCATCCTGATTCTTCTGGGATTTGTCGGACTGGGTCCGTTGCCCGTAATTGTTCTGGTAACGGGGATTCTGGAAGGTGCGGTCTTGCCGTATCCGCCGGAACTGATTGTGCTGGCGGTGACGTCAGGAAGCGTCATTTCAATCATTCTTTCCCCTTTCGTCATGCCGGTTATTATTTTGAGCAGCATGAATGGTTTGAGTGGAATACGCAATGGCCTTCGTTTCAACTTGAAATATGCCATCGCTTTTTACGTTATGATTCAGGTGTTTATCCAGACGAGCATCTTACTGTAAGAAACGGATCCACCCATAATAGGGTGGATTTTTTAATGTCTTCCTATATTTATTTGGCGAAAAGGCCCTGTTTTGGTAGGCTGTATATAACTTCAATAGGTTAGACTGACGGTCTTCATTTTAGAATCCAGAGAAGGAGGAATTATTTTGACAGTTCTTCATATGCTTACAGGTTCTTATGCCCCACGGGAAGAGGAAGGCGTCAAACTTTGGCAGTTTGATACGGATTCAGGTGAATTGAAGAAGGCGGATGGAATCAGTGGAATCCCTCGTCCCTCTTTTTTGGCCATCCATCCAGGAGGAGAAATGTTCGTATCAGGCAGCGAAGATTTCAACGGGGAGCTCGTATCTTATGAGTTGATATGGAATGATAAAAAAATTCTGGAGCGCGGCCGCAGAGACGGCAACGGCGACCACCCCGCCCATGTCACGATTGACCGCAGCGGCAAATGGCTGCTGTCCGTCAATTATTCCGGCGGCAATGTAAATGTATTCCGACTCGATGGAGGCAATACCATTGGAGAACGGACGGATTCTGTTCAACACGCGGGTTCGGGGCCGAACAAGGAGAGGCAGGATGCAGCTCATCCGCATTCCGTCATTCAGGTGCCGGAAAGGAACCTGTTCGCCGTCTCGGATCTTGGAACCGATGTGATCTACTTTTACGAGCTCGATCCGGATAACGGAAAACTGTCACTGCAGCAGGCGCTCCATACAGAACGCGGGAGCGGCCCGAGGCATCTGGCGTATCATCCCGAACTGCCAATGTTTTACTCGCTGGGGGAGTTGGATTCCACAATATCGGTCTATTCTTTCAATAAAGAACATGCAATTGGTCAAATACAGCGCGTATCGCTCTTGCCGGCGGGATATGAAGGAGAAAACACCGCAGCCGAAGTGGCTGTGTCCGAAGACGGCAAAACCCTCTACGCTTCAAACAGGGGGCATGACAGCATTGTCTCGTTTGATATCGGCGAAGATGGCAGGCTTCACAGCCCCGAATTCAGCAGCAGCGGGGGGGCTGGGCCACGCCATTTCTCATTGGTTCCAGGGGGAGGCTGGCTGATTGCAGCCAATGAAAAATCGGATTCTCTCACCGTCCTGAAACTGGAAAACGGGCGCCCCACCGAGCTGGTGCACAAAATACAAACAGACTCACCGGTCTGCGTAAAATTCATAACCCGGAATCAATAAAAACAGGCTGCGGACATTTGTCCGCAGCCTGTTCCCATTCACCAATCCTCTGATTCTTTTTCAATCATGCCTAACTCTTTTAAGATGCTGGTAAACCGGCTTTCATGGTTGCCTTCAAAAGCTTCAACCGTGCAATCTGAATGCGGAGGGTACTCCAATTTTTTCGCCTGCTCCAGCGTCGCCTCTTCAAGGAAATTCGTCGCATCGGCTTCCTGGAAGCAGGAAGGAGCGATATACGTCCGGTGAGTATGTTCCAAAACAACCCGCGTGTTAGGGGGAGGAACATTCTCGCGCGGCACGAATAAAAAAATCAGGAACGCGCCGGCAGCAAAAATGCCCAGTAGGATCCAAATGTTCATTTTTTTCATCGTTTATTCCTCCGCCAGCAGAATTTCAATATCGTTCAAGATTTCTTCGGCAGGAGGATTGATGCCATCATATAATTTCCGGACGACACCGTCGCGGTCGACCAGGTAAAAGGAAGTTCCGTGGACAACCTGATCTTCATTTTCCGGTTTTCTGGCAACGGTCTTGAAGTTTTCCATTGCAAACTGATCGATCTTTTCAGGTGAATAGCCGGTCAATAAATCCCAGCTGCCCAGGTCTGCGCCGTAATTTTCGGCGTAGGATTTTAAAATTTCAGGGCTATCAATCGTCGGATCCACACTGAAGGACACAATTCTTACATCCAGTCCCTCTTGCTCTAGTTGTTTCTGGATTTCGGTCATGTTCGTCATCATCGGCAAGCAGACGGTCGTGCAGTTGGTGAACACAAAATCCGCCAGCCAAATCTCCCCTTCAAGATCTTCAAGGCTGAAATCTTCGTTATTTTGATTGGTGAAAGTAAAATCTTCTATTTCCCAACTGACGGGATCTGTTATTTCCTGTCCGCATCCGGCAAGGAAAAGGCTTAAGGCTAATACGAGGGCAAGCCACTTGGTTTTCAGCAAGACTACCCGTCCTTTCTTTTCTGAATCATTTCTTAATCTATCTAAGCGTAGTAGATATAATGCCGACAAACAAGTACCAGGTTTCACAAACATGTGTAAATATTTCGAACGACCAAGAGTTGGCCGAAGGTAGTTCGGACGACTCTTTGCGACGAAGCTAGCGAAGCGATGCAACGCCCTTTCATGTCCCGAAGCTAGCGTTAGCGATGCAGGGACAGGAGCAGGGGTTTTAGTGTGCATAAGGTTATAGAAAATTAGGGATTATAACAAGCCGAAATACAAAATATACAAAAAATTTAGTTAATTTACAAAGGATTATCAATAGGTTTGTAGAATCTAGTTAAGATAGAACATAAAGGAAGGCGATGCCAGGAGGTGCTTGCATGATTATCCGGGAGGAAAAGTTAACGGCAGATAAATTGAAGGATTTTCATAATGGCCTTATGACAGACGCGTATCTTTACTTCGGGGCAAAGGTCGAAGCGGGAGAAACTTCCTTTACGCTTTGGGCACCGGATGTTGAAAGAGTGACGGCTATTGTCTTCACTCCTCAGACCGATGAAAAGAAATCTTACGAAATGAACAGGCTGCCGCATGATGGCACTGTCTGGCAAACCCGTGTCCGTGAAGATTTGACGGGTTTTTCGTATGTCTACGAAATTCTTTTGAAGAACGGGGAGCTGCTCGAGAAATCCGATCCCTATGCCAGGCAAGGGGAGATGCGGCCGGAAACGAAATCGGTAATTCCCGGGCAATCACAGCACGAATGGAAAGAAGCAATTTTGCAGGTAAAAGAAACCATAGCTGAAAGCCATTTTGAAAAACCGATGGCGATTTATGAACTGCATATCGGTACCTGGAAACGGAATAAGCAAGGAGCCTTCTTGAATTACCGGGAACTGGCTGCAGAATTGGTCCCGTATGTGAAAAATATGGGTTTTACACATATCGAAATCATGCCGATTACAGAACATCCTCTCGATGAATCCTGGGGGTATCAGGCAACAGGCTATTTTGCTCCGACAATCCGTTACGGCTCTGCGGACGACTTGAAATATTTCATTTCGGTGTGTGCGGAAAACGGGATTGGCCTTTTTTTGGACTGGATTCCCGGACATTTCTGCAGCGACGCCTTTGCGCTCGCCTTGTTTAACGGCAAGCCTCTTTACGAAGAAGCGAGACAAGGACGGAGGTTGAATCCCGATTGGGGGACCTTGAATTTTGATGTCCAAAGGGGAGAAGTGGTCAGTTTTCTGTTGTCGAGTGCCCATTATTGGATAAAGGAATTCAAATTTGACGGCTTTCGCATGGATGCCGTAATCACGCAGCTTTTTATTCCGAACGATGAGGCACGCAGCTTCAATGAGGAAGGCGAAAACTTTTTAAGAAAACTGGTTGCCAGCCTGAAGAGAGCATTCCCCCGAATTATTCTGATTGCCGAAGATGCCTGGGACCACCCGAAAGTTACGCATGCAATAGAAGAGAATGGAATCGGCTTTGATTATAAATGGAATTTCGGCTGGATGCACGACACGCTTGAATACATGAAAAAGCCGCCATCGGAGCGGCCGGAAAACCATGAAAAGATGAATTTTTCACTCATGTACCATTATGACGAAAGCTATATATTAGCTTTTTCGCATGACGAAGTTGTGCACGGTGAAAAATCATTATTGAATAAATTTCCGGGATCCCTCATGGAAAAGTTTGCTCAATTGCGGCTGCTGCTTGGTTTTTGGATAGCTCATCCGGGAAAGAAATTATTGTTTATGGGGCAGGAATTTGGGCATTTCGATGAATGGGAGTTCAAGCCGGAGTTGGATTGGGATTCTCTTGAAACCGAAGCTCATCAGCAGGTGGCGTTTTTTATGAAAGATTTGTTGGCGTTCTATAAGAATGAACTTTCATTGCATCAATTGGACAATGATCCAAAAGGATTTGTCTGGCTGGACGCGGATAACCACGAACAAAGCGTGGCATCTTTTATCCGGAGAGGACAGAAACCTGAAGATGAATGTGTCATCCTTTGCAATTTCTCAAATAATGACTACCCCCAGTTCCGTGTGGGGGTACCGCAGGCAGGAACATACAATCAAGTTTTCTCAAGCGCTGCTGCCAAATATGGGGGCATCGAAGAAAGCGGCGGTATCACTTCACCAGTTGAGGATATCGCGGCCGATGGACAGGAAAGGTCCATGGGTATTCGATTGCCTGCGTTCACAATGTCTATCTGGAAAGTGATATAGAAAAGGAGTGAAGCGGATTGAAAAAACAAATTGTTGCGATGCTGCTGGCCGGCGGGCAAGGAAGCCGGCTGAAAGAATTGACGTACGCAGTGGCGAAGCCGGCGATTCCATTCGGCGGAAAATACCGCATCATAGATTTTCCGTTATCCAATTGCACGAATTCGGATATCCAGACAGTAGGCGTGTTAACTCAGTATCAGCCCCATCTCCTGCATCAGTATATCGGTCTGGGCACCCCGTGGGACCTTGACCGCCGCAATGGTGGTGTCACGATGCTTCCGCCGTATGCTGAAGCTGACGGCATAAAATGGTATGCCGGAACAGCAAACGCGATTTTCCAGAATTTGAAGTTTCTGGAGGCCCATGATCCGGAATACGTATTGATCTTGTCGGGAGATCATATTTATAAGATGAATTATAGGTTGATGCTCGATTACCATAAAAAACAGCAGGCGGATGTGACCATTTCCGTTATTGAAGTGCCATGGGAAGAGGCGGGCCGCTTCGGCATCATGGAAACAGATGAAGAGATGCAGGTCAAAAAATTTGTGGAAAAACCCGAGAACCCCAAAAGTAATTTGGCGTCGATGGGTGTCTATATTTTTAATTACGACAAGCTTAAGAAATATTTGATCAGCGATGCAGAAAAAGAAGATACAACGCATGATTTCGGTAAAGATATTATCCCGGCAATGCTTGGTGGAGGCGAAAAAATGGTTGCTTACCGTTATCATGGCTATTGGAAAGATGTCGGAACGGTGGATAGCTTATGGGAATCGAATATGGATTTACTGGATCCTGACTCAGGACTGGTGCTCCACGATTCAGCATGGAGAATCTTTTCATCCAATCCTCAGTATCCGCCGCAGGTTGTGACGGCCACTTGCGATATTCAGGAATCTCTTGTAAATGAAGGGTGCATCATCGAAGGAAAAGTCAATAGATCCATTATTTCGCAGGACGTCCATATTAAAGAAGGCGCAGAAATCGATGAATGCGTGGTAATGGCGGGCACGGTGATCGGAGCAGGTGCGAAAATCAGGCGCGCAATCATAACGCCTGACCTTGAGGTGCCCGACAACTTCGAACTGCAGAAAAAAGATGGGGAAATTACTCTTTTGACCGAGCAGACCATAGGTATTTGGGAAGGGCGTGAAAAAAATGCGTTTAACCGCAGTAATTGATGCGACAGTGAATCTCCCGGGGTTAAAAGAATTATCGATGTACAGATCTTCCGCCTCAATTCCATTTGCCGGAAGATATCGCTTAATCGATTTTGCATTATCCAGTATTGTGAATTCGAATATCAGCTCTGTGGGGGTTTTCGCACCTGAGGGCAGTGTTTCCCTGATGGACCATATCGGCAAGGGAAAAAGCTGGGATCTTGACCGTCGAAGAAATGGGCTTTTCTTTCTGCCCACTTCGCAGAGGGAAGGCGATCATTTAAGCGTCGGTTCATTCGCCTCACTGGAAGACCACCTCAGTTTTTTCAATAAAAGCACGCAGCCTTATGTTGTCATAACCAATGCCTTTTCTGTTTCGCAACTGGATTATAATGATATGCTCGAAACGCATTTGGCTTCAGGAGCGGATATTACAGAGGCTGTCCGGGATGGCAAATGCATGAAATCCTATATCTTATCCAAAGACTTGTTATTGCAGATGATTAAAGATTTCCGTGAAAATCGTGTAGTCAGTGTAGAGGATGTTGTTAATTTGAAAAAAAAGCCCTATACTTTCGCGCAATACAAGTATGACGGTTATTTTGTCCTGATCAACTCGATGGAAAGCTATTTCAACGAATCGCTGGCTTTATTGTCCGAGAAAGTCTGGCGTGACCTGTTTTTGCCGGAACGGCCGATCTATACAAAAGTCAAAGATGAACCACCGACCAAGTATTTCAGAGGGTCTTCAATTAAAAGGTCGCTGGTAGCCAACGGCAGCCTGTTGGAAGGGGAAGTGACAGACAGCATTCTTGGCCGCGCTCTAGAAATCGGCAAAAATTCAAAGCTTGATAAATGCATTATTATGCAAAAGTGCGTGATAGAAGAAAATTGCGATTTGCTTTATGTAATCGCGGATAAGGATGTGCGCATTAAAGCGGGAAGCGTTGTCCACGGGACAAAAGAGAATCCGGTGGTAATCCGCAAAGGCAGTGTGGTATCGGAAGGGGATGTGATATGAAAATTATAATGGCCGCGGCGGAATGTGTGCCTTTTGCCAAAACCGGGGGGCTTGCTGATGTAATCGGGGCATTGCCGAAGGAACTGACTGAATATGGCCACGATGTCACCGTGTTTATGCCCAAATACGGTTTGATACCGGAAAAGTTCGTTAAGGAATTTTCATTGCTTGAAGAGATTGCAGTCCCTTTTTCAGGTGAACAGAAAAAATGTGCCGTCTTTCAATATCGCAACGAAAATGTCCGGTATTTATTCCTCGGAAATCCGGAGTATTACGAAAGGTCTCAAATATACAGCCAGGCCGATGACGGGGAACGTTTCGGGTTTTTTAATATTGCTGTATTAACGGTGATGAAACAGCTGGAGCTCAAAGCGGATATTATCCATGTCCATGACTGGCACGCTGCGGTTATCCCTCTCTTACTGAAAGAGGACAGCAGATTCAAAGCTCTTGGAGCTGGGAGCAAGACGGTTTTGACAATCCACAATCTCCAGTTTCAGGGAGCTTTTCCGAAATCGGTGTTCACCGATGGATTTGGACTGGAGGGAAGTCAGTTTGAAGGTGGGTCTATTGAATGGAACGGCAAGTATAATATGCTGAAAACTGGTATTTTATACGCCGACAAGGTGACGACCGTCAGTCCGTCCTACCGGGATGAAATTGTGACTGCGCAATACGGAGAGGGATTGGAAAAGGTTCTCCAAAAACGTGGAGGAGATCTGGTCGGAATCCTGAATGGCCTGGACACGGAATTCTATAATCCTGCCACCGATTTGGCGATTGAAATGGAGTTTGATCGATCGTCAATCGAAGGCAAGGCGGTGAATAAACGTTCCGTTCAATCTTTGATGGGCTTGCCTGTTAAAGGGCATATTCCGTTAACCATTATGATTTCCCGGCTGGCGGGGCAAAAAGGAATCGATGTGTTGGAAGAAGCTTTGCCTGCGCTGCTGCAATCCAACGATATGCAATTTGTTCTGCTTGGTTCCGGGGAAGAGAAGTTCGAAGAATTCTTTCTGAATTTGGCCAAGCAATATCCTGACAAAGTGGCGGTACATATTGGCTTCGATGAAAACCTGGCACATCAGCTTTATGCAGGTGCCGACATTTTCCTGATGCCATCGCATTTTGAACCTTGCGGATTGAGCCAGCTCATATCCATGTACTATGGCACGGTTCCGGTAGCAAATAAGACCGGGGGCTTGAAAGATACAGTCGTCGAATATGACCGCCGCACCAAAACGGGCAACGGGTTCCTGAGTGATTTTAGCCGAAACTCCCCTTTTAATGAAGCGGTGGAGCGCGCTCTGACGCTTTATCAGGAGTCCGAGCACTGGGAAGTGATCAAGCAAAATGGCATGAAGGCGGATTATTCGTGGAAAAAATCCGCCAATGCGTATGAAGCCCTTTATCAGAAATTGATAAAAGAAAGGTGATCCCATGACAGAAAAATCTTTCGATAATACAGATTTAGCCGACTACAAAGCAAGTGGTGTGCTTGAAGGGAAGGTCGCCATCATTACGGGTGCCAGCAGCGGAATCGGCCAGGCGGTGGCAATTGCCTATGCCAAAGAAGGCGCTAAAATTGTCGTCGGCTATAAAGGCAACCAAGCCGGTGCCGAAGCGACAATTGAAACCATAAAGAAATACGGCGGCGACGCAAAAGCGTTTCAAGGTGATTTGGGGAAGTCGACGGAATGCGACAAACTCGTCCGGTTCACGTTGGAATCCTACGGCCAAATTGATATCCTCGTCAATAATGCGGGCTATCAATATCCGCAGACATCCCCGCTCGATATAAGCGATGAACAATTACTGAAGACATTTGAAATCAAAGCGTTTGCGATGTTCTATCTCGTCAGGGCAGCATTGCCTCATCTGAAAAAAGGGGCGCGCATCATCAATACCGCGTCCATTAATGCCTACCGCGGCCACTCCGATCTGATCGATTACTCGGGTGCGAATGGTGCAATGGTGGCAATGACGCGTTCGCTGGCCCGACGGCTTGTCCGTGAGGAAATCGCCGTGAACGGTATAGCGCCGGGTCCGATCTGGACACCATTGATCATCAAGACATTCGGTGACCTGAACCCTAACCTTGCGGATGACTTTGGTAAAGATGTTCCGGCAGGCCGACCAGGACAGCCTTATGAGTTGGTGAAAGCATATGTGTTTTTGGCGGATCCGCAAAATTCCTATATGACGGGACAATTCCTCCATATGAACGGCGGAGATTATATGTCGACATAAAAGCAGCAATCCGGCAGGAGCACTCCTTTCTGCCGGCTTTTTTATTGCTCACGGATTTCCGAAATCAGGCACTCTGGACGCTATCCGTTTCGGTGGAGGCTGTGATAAAATTCACAGTGAATGAGGGAGTGAGTTTTTGAAAAAACTATTATTGATGTTGATTGCTGTGCTTTGGGTGGTTTCGGGCTGCCAGCTCATTTCTGAACCAGCGCCAGCGCAACCGGAAAAGCGGAATGATCCGGGTGAAGAAACGCTGGAGGCCCTATTAAAGGTGCACTATATTGATGTCGGGCAGGGGGACGCGACATTGCTCGAATTCGATGGCCACGCCATCTTGATTGACGCGGGAGACTGGAGGTCTACCGCAGCAGTTGATTATTTGAAGAAGATCGGCATAACCGACATTGACATTGCAGTCGGAACGCATCCCGATGCGGATCATATCGGCCAGCTGGCTCAAGTGATTGGGGAATTCAATGTGGATGAGGTATGGATGCCGGGAAATCCCAGCACTTCGAATACATACTTGAACGTTTTGCAGACGATTGAGGCAAGCGGAACGGACTATTATGAACCGAGAGCCGGGGATGTTTTCGATGTCGGAAGGATGCGCATCGATGTGCTGTATCCTGAACAGCTTACCGGCAAGGCCAATGAAGAATCGATTTCGCTGAAATTGACATATGAAGACATGCGCTTTGTGTTCACAGGAGATGCTGGCGTAAAAGAAGAACAGTTGATGATCGATAGTGGAGCAGACTTGCGGGCAGAAATTCTTCATCTTGGCCACCACGGGTCCAATACCTCCACAAGCAAGGCTTTCCTGGAAGCCGTAGCGCCGGAAATAGCGATCTACAGTGCCGGGGCGAGTAATTCCTACGGCCATCCGCATGCAGAAATCATTGCTGCAGTGGAAAATGCCGGGGCAGAAGTTTATGGAACGGATGTCAACGGCACCATTATCGTAGAAACGGACGGCAGTTCATATAGAGTGGTAACGGGACGCGAAGGTGTACCGGCGGAAGGCGAAAACCGCTGCATTAACATCAACATCGCCTCTACTGCGGAACTGCAGCAGATTACAGGAATTGGCGAAGCCTACGCGGCGGAAATTATCCGGCTGCGTCCATTTGAAACGATTGACGAGTTGGCGGAAATCAAAGGCATCGGACCGGGAACAATCGACGCCATCAAAGAGCAGGGCCTGGCTTGTATAGAGGAGTGATCGGGTGAAAGGTTATTTGGATCGGATCGAGGACGGCGGAAGGGCTGTCATCATACTGGAAGAACACGGATTTGAAATTATCCTGCCTGTCAGCAATTTGCCGGAAGGCAGCAGAGTGAACTCGTGGTTCCGCATCAGTGAGGAAAATGGCGACTTTTCTTTTGTGCTGGATGAAGAGGAGCGGAACCGGAGAGAACAGCTGGCAAACGAGATGACCCGGAAGTTAAGGATGAAAAGCACAGGCAGCAAATACAAAAGACAGTAAGATTTGAGAAACGCCCTGGATCACATTGGTCCAGGGCGTTCGATTTCAGTTGGGTTTTTCGATCAGTTCGAGATAATATTCTGCCACTTGTCCCGCTTTGTATAAATCCGTAAGGTCAGTCGAATAATTGTGGATGGTGGCGGGAAACTCAAGTTCCAATTCCGGCACACGAACCGTAAAGTTCATTTTGTATAGAAGAACAGCTGTATCGTGATATTCCTCGCTGCTTACTTTGAATGAGAAAGAGATTTTTTTCACATCATCTTCCGAACCCAAAACTTTCAGAAGCTCTTTTTTGAATCCATATGCGCTAATCTGCTTCTCATCAATCCAAATAATTGTTTCCAAGGGTAAACCGCCTTTCGAAAAGCCATTAATATGACTCTAACATGAAAAAACCGCCAAACCTTTAAGAAAGGATTGACGGTCCGTTATTATGTTGAAGCTTTTTTATTCCGCGCATGTCGGATGTTTGCGACAAAAAGACTGACGACAAGGAACATACCGAGGAAACCGATGATCGGATAGAACTCGCTGACGAGTGAGGTGAATCCTCTGAAGCTCAATAAATAAGCGAGAGTGACCACTATAACGACAGTGATTTTGAATCGTTTGGTATTCAGTTCTGCAAAGCGGGCTGTAAACGAAAACAGCATGCTGACTGCCGTATTGTAAATCATGGCAAACAAAATTAACGAAATGAAGACCCCGAAGATCGGTGAAATATCATTGGCCATCTTTAGAATAGGCATATCCGAGTTGCCGACACTGTCGACAGTCGAAAAAATAGCCAAGTGGCTAAGGATGATCAGGATGCCGAGTCCAAGCCCGCCGATAAGACCGCCGCGTGCCGCAATTTTTTCATCCTTTTCGACACCGCCCATAACGATTGCCATGGAAGCGCCGACGGCTATATTGAAGGACACATAATTGATCGCTGAGTAGAACCAATTGGATACAGCAGAATTCTGCTCTTTGGCAATCGGTTCAAGCGTTGCAAAAGAAGCATCCATCGTCAGCAGGCTGTAAATGGCGAGGCCGATGACCATAACCACCAGGAATGGTGTGATGCTGCCGATAATGGCGATGATTTTCTTGACATTAAGCATGATGGTGGCCATGACGATCAAAGCCATCACGGTATTTCCGAGAACAGCCGGCAAACCGAATTGCTGGGAAAAAATCGAGCCGGCACCAGCAATCATGACAACGCCGACGCCGAATAATGTCAGGATGATAATGGCATCCATGATAAAGCCGCCAATTTTACCGCCGATGCCATAAACGGCTTCTTTATGGGAGGTGGTTTGCATGCGGCTGCCGAGCCTTGTCAAACTCATACCCATATAAGCGAAAAGAGCAGTCGCTAAAATGGCGGCCAATGTACCAAGATGGCCGAAACTCGTAAAATATTGAAGTATTTCCTGGCCGGATGCAAAACCCGCGCCGACGATAATGCCGATAAATGCACTACCCATTTTTAAACTTTTCTTCATGATGTCCCCCTTGATGTGTTCATACTTGAAGTTGAAACTTATGTAAATATAGCAAATAAACAGCGTTATGACAAAATCTAATTGAAACTTCTAGATTTATTTTAAGATAAAATTATTTTGAAAACATAAAAAACATTTCTGATAAAGGAGAAATAAAAAAATGGCGGCTGCCAGAAGACTGGCAGCCGCCATTTTTTATTGTAAGAATCAGTGGTTTTTATTGGCGATAATAACCAATTTTCCTTTATCAAGCTCTTCTTCGTAATCTTCCGCTTCCTGTTTTGTCAGGCCGGCACCTTCCATTTTTGCGCGCAATTCATCGCCGCGGGAACTTGTCATGTTTTTCATGCTGTTCAGGAAGCCTTGTTCTTTAAAACCGACACTTTCCGTATCAAGTGCATCGCTTACGTCTTTTTGACGGCGCTTGTCATGCGCGAAAATGTAAATATCATCATGGGTGAATCCTTGCGTTTCAAGTTTTTCGATTTCTGTTTTTGCCTGGAGTGCGTTCTCAACTGTCATTTTAATAGTCAAAATAATCCCTCCTAATTTTTCTATCCATAGAGTCTTTACCACTTATCCACTCCGCTTAAACAAGATAGGGTACTGGGGTTGAGTTATACTGAAGAAAAATACGCGAAAAGGAGTGTTGAAGATGGACATTACTACGATTGGCATTTGGGGCGGCTATCCCAATAGGAACGAGGCGACATCTTCATTTTTGATCGAACAGGATGGCTTTCGCTGTTTAATCGACTGCGGAAGCGGCGTGTTGGCTGCAGTACAAAACTATACAGAATTACGCGATCTGGATGCAGTAATCATTACACATTACCACCCCGACCATATAGCGGATATCGGAGTACTTCAGCATGCGGCAATGGTAGGAATGCAATTGAAGGAATGGAAAACGCCATTGCCGATTTATGCCCATAATCGCGATGCCGCAGGTTTTGACAGCCTCTCTTATAAAGGTGTCACAGAAGGAAGGGAGCTGCATGTTGCTGAACCCATCCGTCTCGGCCCTTGGGAAGTATCCTTTTGCGAAACGGTCCACCCGGTCTACTGTCTGGCGTTGAAATTCACTTCGAACGGTAAATCGGCTGTGTTTACGTCTGACACCGCCTGGAAAGAAGAACTCGTCGACTTTGCGGCGGGAGCCGATTTCATCGCGGCGGAATCGAATCTCTATGAAAAATACATCGGCATCATCCAGGGGCATATGAGCGGACGGCAGGCTGGTGAACTTGCGGCCAGAGCCGGGGTGAAACAAATGGTGCTGACCCATCTGCCGCAATACGGGGAACTCGGAGAGATTTTGGCAGCTGCGAAAAAGGCATTTTCCGGAAGGGTTGAATTTGCGGAAATCGGGAAAACTTACCGGATCTGACTTTATTAATAGTCCTTGCATACTGAATCAGTTGCTCCTTATAAAATATTTTAGGGAATAGGTGTTTTAATTTTCATTAATGGGAAGTTAGTATATAGAAGTTAATGAAGGGAGTTGGATTCGCTATGAGGGAATTATTCGGTTTGATGAAATTTGGAGCCAAATCGGCTTTATGGGCAGCAATTATAAATACAATTCTTGGCATAATTAAAACAGCGGCTTACCTGATTACAGGAAACGTTGCCATGTTTGCTGAAATGATGCACAGCTTCGGCGACGCGGCAAACCAATTTTTCGTTTTCATCGGTTCGGGGCTCAGCAAAAAAAGTCCGACCGAACGCTTTCCCGGAGGCTTCGGCCGGCTGGTGAATCTTGTGCTCCTTGGAGCCGTGCTGATTGTCGCGGTCCTAGCTTACGAAACGATTGTGGAAGGAATCCACCATATCCGATCCGGCGCGCATTCCGAAGACTGGTTTTGGCTGAACATGGGGGTATTGGGATTGGCGGTTATTCTTGAAACCTTTGTATTACATAAAGCGATGAAAGAAATAACGCATAACCTTCCGAAAGAACAAACAAAAGGGCTGAAAATTGTTCCGTTAGCCTATAAGAATGTAAAAAATGCCAACCCGGCGACAAAGCTCGTATTTCTGGAAGATAACGTTGCAGTCGGGGGAGCTTTGCTTGCAATGCTTGCAATCGTAATTGCCACCTATACGCCATTTCACAGTGCGACAGGCTATGCGTCCATCATCATCGGACTTATGCTCGTCGTTGTTGTAGGACGCATTTTCCTTGATAATTCCGCAGGTGTACTTGGTGTAGCGGATCTGGACATGGAGGAACGCATGGGCAATGAAATTATGAAGCATCCCCAAATCAACGACATCCAGACTATTGACGTCATTCGCGAAGGTGCTGATCTTCATGTGGAACTGAAAGTGGAAGTTGAACCGAATATGACGGTTCAGGAAGCAGACGAAATCCGTGATTATATTAAGGTGGAAATTAATAAACGGGTCCCGAATGTTACGGACGTTATTATCGAATTCGACCAGGACGATAACATCGTCCACTGGAAAAAAGTGACGAAGGATAAGCCTGCCGAATAAGCGTGAAGGGATTGGCACTATTCGAGCAAATTGACTGGAGGGAATGTTATGAAAATCGGTATCATTGGCGCGACAGGAAAAGCTGGCAGACTGATTTTAAAGGAAGCGAAATCCAGAGGCCATGAAGTTACTGCCATTGTGCGAAATTCACAGAAGCTCCCGGACGGGGAAGATGCAACAGTTTTGGAAAAGGATATTTTCCACCTCGATTCCCATGACCTGAAACAATTCGATATCGTCGTCAATGCTTTTGGTGTACCTCCTGAAAAAGCGGAGCAGCATGTGGAGGCGGGCCGTTCCCTGATCAAAGCTCTGAAAGAGGCTGGAAATACCAGGCTTTTGGTTGTCGGTGGTGCAGGAAGCCTGTTCGTTGATGAAGCGAAAACCACCCGGTTGAATGAGACTCCGGAATTCCCGGAAGCCTTTAAAGCCATTGCATTAAATCAATCTCAAAACCTGGCCGACCTGGAACAGTCGGAAGGGATCCAATGGACATTCCTCAGCCCCGCGGCATTTTTCGATGCCGAAGGCAAACGGACAGGCAAATACCAAATTGGTGAAGATGCTTTTCTGGTGAACAGAAAGGGTAAAAGCTACATCAGCTATGCCGATTATGCGGTTGCCCTGGTCGACGAAATCGAAAATGGCTGGCACATCAACAAACGTTTCACCGTAGTCGCAGAAAAAGGATAGGCGTTTCGGCTTTTCTTTGTTGTCCAGACTCCAACGGCCAACTCCTCGGACTTAAGCTGCCCTTCCTGTGCGGCACAGACCGCCGCTTCGGAAGTTCATCTTAAGCCTTTCGGAGCTGAGCGGCCGTTTCCGCTTTTCTTTATTGCCACTAAACGTTCACCTTCATCTCTTCAATCCATAAATGAATCATGTATAATGAATTGAAACTTGAAGATAAGGGTGGGCAAACACGATGGAATTTCTGTACTTTCCAGAAGATAAATCAGAGTATATCCCAGGCATCATCTCCATAATTGTTATCTTCATTCTGTCGATGCTGATAATCTGGCTGTTGGTCAGAGCATCAAAGAAACAAGTTCAGCAATTGGAAGATCAGGGCTATTCAGTTAATACCGATATGAAAAAAAGCGACGAACAGCTGCCTATAGAGAACAAACCGGAAAAAGATGAAGTGGAACATACTTCTGAAGACGACGATGGTAAAAAGGAGTCCTGACGAAATTCAGGACTTCTTTTTGTTTGCCGAAAACGGGTGTATACTGATACCGCATAATGATTTTTAAAGAATTGGAGATTTACATATGATAAAAGATCTGTTTGGTGGACTGCAATGGGCCGTATTCCTTTTGGCTTCATCCATTGCAGCCCCGATTGCCATTGCAAATGTTTTTGGAATGGACACTGCGGATACCGCATTATTTGTTCAGAGAACCGTATTCGTTCTCGGAATTGCAGTCTTGCTGCAGGCCTTTATCGGCCATAAAATGCCGATCAATGAGGGACCGGCCGGTTTATGGTGGGGCATTTACATCGTTTATGCAGGCCTTATCGGTTCCCTTTACGCCACGGCCGAAGATTCACTGCAGGCTTTGCAAAGCGGGATGCTCTACAGCGGCATTCTGTTCATCATCTTTGCCTATACCGGTCTGGTTGGGAAAATGCGCCGCCTCTTCACCCCGACTATCACTTTTGTTTATTTACTGTTACTGGTGCTGCAAATCAGTGAATCGATCATGGCCGGATTATTCGGCATTATGTCACCTGGAGAGCCCGTGGATTTAATCGTCTTTGCCGCAGGGCTGGCCGTCATTGTCGCCACCTTTTTCTTTATGGGCAATAAAGTTCCGTGGATCAACAGGTATTCCGTGCTGTTTGCCATTGCTGCAGGCTGGCTGCTGTTTCTGTTAATAGGTAAGACGGAAGCTGTGCCATTCAATAGTGAAGCCTTTATCTCGCTGCCGGAAATGCTGGTCTTCGGACCAATCATCTGGGACAGCGGCATGTTCGTCACTTCACTGTTTTTGACCGTGCTGCTGATCGCCAATATGATGGCATCGATGCGGATCATGGAATACTTGCTGAAGAGCGAATTTGGCATCCATCAGCCGGACCGGGTCAAACAGGGATCTATCGCTTCGGGATTGAATCATATAATCGCGGGTTTGTTTTCATCAATCGGACCGGTACCGATTTCTGGGGCTGCCGGATTTGTTAGCGCTACCCGGACGCCAACGATGAAACCGTTCATCGTTGGCGGCTTTCTGGTGGTTGCCATCAGCCTGTTCCCAAACATCATGGCGCTGTTGGCCGCGTTGCCGGCGCCGGTTGCCTACGCAGTCATTTTCGCGATTTTCACGAAGATGGTGGAAATGGCCTTTAAGGAACTGGAAGAAGAAGAGGACAGAAATCAAGCCTATAAAGTTTCCGCATTCGGCCTGATGATTGGTGTGGGCATCATGTTTGTACCACAGGAAAGCATGACGGAATTGCCGGGTGTCCTGGCTTCGACCTTATCAAACGGCTTGATTACAGGAACCATCATCGCGATTATAATCGAGCAGGCGCTGATCTGGAGAAAGAAAAAGAAATAAGAAAAAACGTGCCGCATCGGTGAGATGCAGCACGCTTTTTTTTTATTTTGAAGAAAGAGGGGTTACTTGCCCTTCAATTTCCTCGGTCAGTTTTTCCAGTTCATCGATCAAGCCGCCGATATACGCGATGGTATCGCGCAGGGGCTGATCGGTTGTGATGTCGATGCCAGCCATTTTGGATAGCTCGACCGGTGATTTGGTTCCGCCGGCTTTCAATACTTCTAGCCATTCGTCGACCGCTGGCTGGCCTTCATCAAGGATGCGTTTTGATACCTGAGTTGAGATGGTCAGACCGGCGCTGTAAGTGTATGGATACAAGCCCATGTAGTAATGCGGCTGGCGCATCCATGTCAGTTCGGCGCCGTCGTTGATTTCTACAGCATCTCCCCAGAATTCTTCGAGCACGCCGCGTTTCAGTTTATTGAGCACGCCGGCATTGACGCTTTGGCCGGAATCGATGCGCTCATAAACTTTGCGCTGATAAGCCGCTTCGAGCAGGTGGGTAACGAAATTATGGTAATAAGTGCGGGCAACGATTGATGAGATGACCCAGCGTTTGAATTTCGGATCTTTTGAATTCTCGAGCAGGTGATTTGCCATCAGCATTTCGTTCATCGTTGAAGGCGCTTCGATAAAGTAAAGAGATGGCCGCGCATTGAAAATATTCTGTGCACGGTTCGCGTTATAGAAATGGCCCGCATGTCCAAGTTCATGCGCCAGAACGAAAACTTCGTTCATCCGGCCGGTCCAGGAAATCAGGATATAAGGGTGGTCGCCGTAAGGGCTTGAACAGAAAGCACCCGTGGATTTTCCTTTGTTCTGCGCAAAGTCGATCCAGCGTTCCGAGTAAGAACGTTCGATCATTTCCAGATAGTCTTCGCCCATAATTCCCAGTGCATCGTTAACGTATTTCTTCGATTCTTCCACTGTGATTTCCGGCTCGTACGTCGGATCAAGCGAAATTTTCAAATCGGCAAACGTCATTTTCTCAAGACCGTGTGCTTTTTGCAGCAGTTTCGCGTATTTGCGCATATGCGGTGCCAGTTCGCTGGTAATCAGGTCGATTTGGCGGTTATACAGGGAACGGTCCACTTCCTGGTTGAACAGCAGGTAGTCAAAGACTGACTCATAGCCGCGCAGATCGGCTGTCGTTTTTTCCGTCTGCAGCTGCATGTCGTATGTTTTGGCAGTCGTGTGCTGGTAATCCTTGAGCTTAGCGGAGAATGCGTCAAAGGCGGCGCGGCGTTTCGCAGTGTCCGTTTCCGCTTCCCAGTCGCCTTCAAACGACACATAGCTTAACGGGTAGCTTTGGCCGTCCACTTCAAAATCATCGAATGACATATCCACCATTTTTGTCGTGTTATAAAGGCCATAAGGCGCGTTGAACGATGATGAATAGGCAGCCAATGTTTTTTCAACTTCCGGGTGCAATTGGTATTGTTTCTTGCGGATCAATTTCTCCAGATATACTTTGAATTCGTCCGATTCCTGCATCGCCTGTTGGAGCGTTTCTTCCGGCAACGCCAATAACTCGCTGGTAACGAAGGAAAGTTTGCTGTTGACTTTTGCTGCAGCTGAACCGAATTTGCTCGCCAGCATCTGGGCTTCGTCATCTGTTTGGTCGGTGCTGAGTTTCAGGCTGGCGTATGTACCGACTGGAACAAATTTTTCGTTTATTTCAGCGTAGGCTTTCAATAATTCATTGACTGAAGCCGAATCTGCTGTGTTTCCTTTGAAGTGGGCTTCGAATGTTGCTACGTCCTTTTCAAGGGAAGAAAGGGCTTCATGGAAAGCCTCATCTGATGCGAATAAAGAATTTAAATCCCATGTTTCTTCAATGTTTACTTCCGAACGTGCAGGCATGCTCTTGACCATTTATCTCTCTCCTTTTATTACGGTTATCGAACTACTTAAAGTATAGCGGGGAAGGAGGGAAAAGTAAAAAAAATTTATCAAATTAATTAAAATATTCTCATAAATTATGTTTAAAAAAGCAGATTTGTGGTATACTATTAATACAAGGCGGAACCACCGTAGGGAGAAACGAGTAAACAGTTTAGTAGTTTACAATCGCCTCCAGACGAGGACATGCACAGCCTTGGCGGAAAATTTGCTTTACTGGCGATTGCGATCTCGTCGGGTACCAGGTTTGTAAAGTTTTTTGAAGAGAAAGTGCTTCAAACAAAGTTTGGTAAGTTTTTTGTGTAAGTGCAACTGAATATCTGACTGCAGAACACCGGATTCGCTGAGAGGTAGACGCGACAACAATCTAAAGATGCAGACAGGGCAAGAAGCTGTATTGACGGGATTAGAACATTCGTCAACCTTTATAAGAGTGTAGAAGTAACATTACAAATTTTCCGCGTGCAAACTCCTCCGTGAGTGGAGGAGCTGCAAAAAGGGAAGCGTAGCCTGATGAAAAGGGCTGCGCTTTTCTATTTGCCCAAAAACTTAGCTGCAATTACTTAATGCAGAGTTCAGAATATTTACTTCATTTCATAGATTCTGTGTTAAAATAAAGTAAATATCTGGTATAAAAAGAAACTTCGGTAGGAAAGAGGAGAAAAAATGAGCGAAACAAAGATTGCAGCAATTCAGGATGAGTACGCGGAAGAGTTTGCCCAATGTTATGGCTGCGGCCGTTTGAACAAAGAAGGCCATCATTTCCGGACAGTTTGGCAGGGAGAGAAGACATATACCGAATATGAACCTGAAAGTAAACATACAGCCATACCCGGCTTCGTTTATGGAGGAGTTATTGCATCACTCATAGACTGCCACGGAACCGGTTCTGCTTCACTGGCGTTGCACCGAAAAAACGGTTTCGAGCCAGGCAGCGGGGAGGAACCACCCCGTTTTGTTACGGCTTCGTTACACGTCGATTATTTAAAACCGACTCCGCAGGGCGTCACTTTAAAAGCTGTCGGGGAAGTCGAAGAAATCCATCCGAAGAAATTCAAAGTGAATATAGAAGTCACTGCTGACGGCACAGTATGCGCGACAGGAACCGTAGTCGCCGTCGTCATGCCTTCATCGTTTGGAAAGTAGTCTTCTAAAGGGGCTGTGAGAAATGGCGGAAGAAAAACAGGAGGTTCGCACAGATTTGATCGGGGAAATCCTAAGGGAATACGAGAAGACCGGCGGTATGGATAATTTGCCTGGAACCGGCAAGCCGTTGCCGGCCGAATACTTTTCGGGAGACCTGTTCCAGCAGTTCCAACGGATCGCGAATGAACAAGGCTATAAGCCGCATTGGCTGAAACTGCAGCACGAAATACGGGATGGGATCCATGAAGCGCTCCAAAAGCTGCAAGCCGGCAAGAAAAAGGATCTTCCCCTTCGCATATCCAGGATCAACGAGAAAATTCATGAGTTCAATAAATCCTGTCCACCGCCGCTACAAAAAGGGTCGGTTACAACCGAAAACATCGATCGAATGGCCAGTCGGTGGGAATAAAAAATAACAAGTCAATCAAAACCGGATCCTTCTTCAGTGGCGTCCGGTTTTTGGTTTAATGGATCAATAATTAGGGAATTTTTCACATGAGACAGTATTACAGGAAGCGAATAGGGAGGAGTGAGCAAAAAATGGAAAGAAAAGATGAATCGACAGAACCCGAAAAAGTGGAACTGAAAGATGTAGAAACATCAGAGCCAATAGAAGAAACGCCGGCAGAGCCAGCAGAACCAACAGAGGTACCAGTAGAACCGCCAACAGAAACGCCGGTTGAACCAGTAGAAGTGCCGGCAGAGCCAGCAGAACCAACAGAGGTACCAGTGGAACCGCCAACAGAAACGCCGGTTGAACCAGTAGAAGTGCCGGCAGAACCGACAAGCCCAACAGAACCAGCAGAAGTGCCGGCAGAACCAGCAAGCCCGCCGGAAACACCAGCTGAACCTGTAGAAGTGCCAGCAGAACCAACCGGCCCGCCGGAAACACCGGCAGAGCCGATAGCAGAAACACCAAAAGAAAAAGCTCCTCGTGAATCAGCCAAAGTCCGTGAAACTCCGAAAGAAGTCCAACCGGCAGAGGCAGATGAAGCAGAAGAGCCAGTGGAAGAAGAGGATGAAACCGACCGCTTCAGCAAAATTTACAGCAATGTAGCTTCCAATCGTTATGAAAACCTTCGGACGAGCTATATAGAGAACAAAGCGAAAGAACTGCGGAAAAAAAGAAAATAAAAAGGGAGCAATCTGTTCCGCTTTTTATTTTCTTTGTATTTTTTCCATTTCTTCGGAGACGACAAATGCCAGGTCATCATTCCCGAACATTTGCAGCAGCTCGAGAAGCGTATCGTCGCCTACCTCCATATCGGAAGTATCTGCTTCCTCCACAGCCAGAAGTAATGCTTCATTTTTGATCTGCGACGGATAGGCGCGCTGGTACAGTTGGACCGGGTCCAGATCATTGCGCAGCGCCCAATCTACAAATACTTGAATCATTACAGCCTCGTCCTGCTGATACTTTTTAATGATGAATTCATCACGATTTTCATATTCCATCCTATTCAGCTCCTTCTGGATAATCATTTGCTTAAACATACCAAAGAATTCAAGTGGATGCTTGGACTTCTATTTAAATATCCTCTAAAATTTAACGCAAGACCTATGAGAGTATCGGAGGGAAAAAAATGAAATTAATTCAAGTAAGAAAAGGACAATTTGTTTACTACAATAACGAGTTACACAAAGTTTATTCCGTAAAACCGCTTGCGAAGAAATCGGTTCTTATGTTCCGTATAAAGGACATGGAACAAGTAGCCAGCAAAGCGGAGGAAGTTAGCCTCTATAAACCACAGCATCTTGATTCTTTCCTGTTCTTCGGGAGCCGTTATACGCTGCGCGATGACATGCCACCTGAAGAAGGCGGTTATATCCTGATCAGCAAACCGGACCCGGATTACATGGACCATTATTCCCTCAATGAATTTGAAAAAGTGGAATCTGTAGAAGGCAAGAATGTGCTGACTACCAGACAAAACACGGTGAAATTCAGGGAATTCTTTGTGATGGAATCAGGAGTGGCAGAAGGCAGCAAGGACATCGTGTATTTTGATAAATCGAAAGTGGATGCCAGCCAGCTGGAAGCTGATGAGGAATTGATCGATAAAATCCGCGAGCGCGACGCTATCCGTCCGTCCATCGGTGATGTGTATCTGAATTTGGATGACGCTTCGACTGCTATGGTAGTGGCAATCTCAAGTGACCTGGTGATACTCGGAAACGGCGACCGCCTGACTTTCCACGAGCTCTACAAAGCGGACAACTGGAACTTCCTTTACAATGTTGTGGATGGCGATTTCCGGTAGATTGGTATCTTAATTATAAGTTGTTTATACTTTACATTTTGCTCTCTTCAAACCCAAGCCAGCAAAGGAATTTCATTCCTTTGCTGGCTTTTTGCTTTCTATAAAGGCTTCAGCGCTTCAGTGCGGTCGAAGAACAGGAAAGCGTCGTAGCGCTGTGAGATCATTGATGGCACGTAATTGCCGCGTGCCTCATATTTGGGGTTGTAGACGACGCCGACTGCGCGGTGTCCGATCCAGCGGTCGAACAGGCGGCGGTTGCTGTCATCGAAAATCAGCAATTTATCAAAGGCGCCGGTTTTGTGCAGCAGCTGTTCCCACGAATCCTTTTTGCCTGGCGGCAGAACCATTTTCTGAGGCGGCGCTTCCCAGGCTTCCGCTGCGATGACACTGCCTTCATAAGAACCGAAGCCGATTGCATAGACGTCTTCAGGAGGATTCTGTTCGCGCAGCAACTGGCCGACGTTGACCATCTTATCGTCTTTCATATCGGTAGCCCGGGCATCGCCGATATGGGTGTTATGTTCCCAGATGATAATCCGCGCTTCCTGCCCATGATAGTTGCGCAATTCATTCACCGTTTCCACCATATGGCGGTCGCGGATATTCCAGGACTCTGCTCCGCTCTGGATCATCGCCCGGTAATATTGTTCCGCATTTTTTGTAATCAGGGAGTTGATGTGAAGATTGAGGTCTGCCTCTTCTTCACTCGAATATAATGCTGCATTGCTTCGTATGGATGCCAGCAGCCTGACCACTTCCTCGATGCAGGCCGTTGAAAATGAAGCGAAAGAGGCGGCATATTTTTCGGGTTCGCGGTTACATGATTCGAAACAGGAAAAAGCCTGTTTCGCCAATTCTATATCGCCGCCGGAAGGGTCAACATCGTTCAGGTAATGAATGACTTCCTCCATTGACTCCCATAAGCTGTATACATCAATGCCGTAAAAGCCGGTTTTCCGGTTTTCCGCAGCATTAAAATTTTTCAGCCATTCGACAAAGTCAGCAATTTCTTCATTGGCCCACATCCACATCGGCCAGCGGGCAAACGACTGCGCCAGCAGATGCGCTGCATTTTCATGGGGGCTGGTGAATGCATTGATGTAGCGATGCACTTGAGAAGCAGACGGCCAATCGCCTTCCACGGCAATAAGGGAGAATCCTTTTTCCTGAATCAGCCGTTTTGAAAACTCGGCACGCCAACGATAAAATTCAGACGTCCCGTGGGTGGATTCCCCCAACAGGACGATTTTCGAATCGCCGACGGCTTCCAGCAACGGATCCAAATCTTCAATCTCTTTCACGGGCTGCGCAAATTTCCTGATTGCCTCTTCCATTGTCATATTCAATGCCGACACTTCCTTCCAATAGAAATGATGGGATGTCAAAGGGGCAGTGGCGCGTTAAAAAAAAGCATATCCGCGGATTCGGATATGCCAATTGGACTCACTCTTTCAAAACGTCCTGGAATTCTGGGTGCTTTTCGATCACGCTACGCGCAAACGAGCACTGCGCATCGATGGTTTTCCCCTCATCACGGGCGTATTGGACGACTTCACTGACCAGTTTTTTACCGATACCCTGGCCTGCAAGTACCGTTGAAACTTCCGTATGGACAACTGTCAAAACTTCGTTATCTGGTGTATAGGCAAGGGAAGCCAGCTCCTCTGACTCTCTCTCCACAAAGAATTTATTGCTTTCGTGTTTGATATTCATAGTTATTGCCTCCTTTTTCATTCATATCAATGTATTCCCTTTATTATTAAAAGTATTCAATAGCGGGTATAGATAAAAAACATACAGCATGTCGATGTATTGAAAAATTAAAGATGAGGTGATGGGATGTCTAAGGAAGAGCTTGCAGAAGCAGCGATCAATAAAATCGAGAAGATATTCGGTGAATACCCGGCATACAGGCGCGCACATGCACGGGGCGCGGGTTATGAAGCCCTATTCACGGCAACCGGTGAAGGGAAGCAATGGACGGTTGCGCCGCATTTCAGGGAAGGCACAACACGGGCCATCGTCCGTTTTTCACACAGTTCGCCCGACCCATTCTGGACAGATAATTTTTCTCCGGTCAAGGGCATGGCTGTGCAATTCAAACTTCCGGATGACGAGGTGATGAACAGTGTGGGCGTCACTTCACCGATATTTTTTACGCGGACTCCGGAAGTTTTCACGGAAATGCTGGACATCGCTAAATCATTTAAAAATGGGCGGCCCCGCCTGCGCGCGCTCATCACTTTGTTCATAAAATACCCGGAAAGCCGTGCGTCAATCCGTATCATCCGCAAGATGCAGGCTCCGGCGAGTTTTGCCACAGGACTCTACCATACAATCCATGCGTTTTACCTGGTCAACGAAACGGGCAAGCGCGTGCCCGTCAAATTCCAATGGCAGCCGGAAGCCGGCGTCGCATCGTTGTCTCCGGCAGAGGCAGCCTCCGTGAAAAAAGGCGATTTTGAAAAAGAAATTGAGGAACGGGTGGCAAAAGGTGGAACGGCCTTTCGCCTGATTGCCATCATCGGAGGAGCGGGAGATCCTGTTAACGACCCGACGAAAGACTGGCCGGATGACCGGGAGAAAGTGGAAATCGGAAGGCTGCAGCTTACAAGAAAGACTGACGATGCGGAAGACCTGCTGTTCGACCCGACAGTCCTGCCAGAAGGAATCGAATGCACGGAGGATCCCATCCTGCAATTCCGCAATCCGGCATACGCCATTTCCCATAAACGAAGAAGCAATGAGAAACAACAAAAACGCTGAAGCCCCCAGGGACTCCAGCGTTTTTTTATACAATTAGTAAAGCTTCCCTTGCTTATAAAGCACATTTGATAACCGTGAAACTGCGTGGATATAGCAATTTTCGCGAAGCGGGAAGGGATCGCCGTAAAATTGCGGCAGGATCATATCGAACGTTTTCTTCATCTGGGCAACAAGATTTTGGAAAATTTCTTCCTCTGAGTCGTATTGGGTTTCGCGGCCTTGCAGCCATTCGAAATAAGATACGATAACCCCACCGGCATTCGCCAGAATATCAGGGATGATGACGACGCCTTTATCGCTCAGGTATTTATCAGCCTTTATTGCAGTAGGGGCGTTGGCACCTTCCACGATAAACTGGGCTTTGATGTCTTTCATATTGCCTTCATGCAGCTGGTTTTCCAGTGCGGCCAGGAACAATACATCCACATCAAGCGTCAGCAGCTCATCGCGTCCGCGGATTTGGGCTTTTACGCCGGCTTCCGCCAGTTGCTCTTCGGTTGTCGGAAGATCTCCCATATTTTTTGACGTGAAGTCGATCAACACCGGGATGTTCAATCCGTCTTCATGGTATAACGTTACGTTGCGGTCGCTGACAGCCACCACCTTGTTGTCGACCAATGGGCACTTATACGCTTCGTGGGCTGTAACGGAACCAACATTACCGAAGCCCTGCACGGCCACTTTCAATGTGCGGTGTGCTGTAGCCAAAGTCGTTTTGGCGAAAATATTGTCGGTTGAAGCCAATAACTCTTCTTTTTCTTTCAGGAAATCATGGACCATATAACGGAATGAAAAATAGACACCTTTGCCTGTTGCTTCGCGCCTTCCCAGAGATCCGCCGTTTGTGACAGATTTTCCGGTGAAGCTGCCAAGGTATGGCGTACCGTGATGAATCTTTTTGTATTCCGCCATCATCCAGTCCATTTCGCGTTCACCGGATCCTACGTCAGGTGCCGGAATGTCTTTGTCCGGTCCGATGACATCGGCAAAGTAACGTACATATTTCCTTGAAATCATATTCAATTCCTTTTCGGAATAGTTTCGTGGGTTGATGACGATTCCGCCTTTGCCTCCGCCGAACGGCACGTTATGAAGTGCGTTTTTCAGCGTCATAAGAAAAGCCAGGTTCATGACTTCTTCTTCGTTGACGCTTTCGTGGAAGCGGATGCCGCCTTTATAAGGTCCGAGCGCATCATTATGCTGAACACGGTATGAAGGGATGCGCACCACTTTGCCGTCGTCGAGCGGGACGCGCAAATAGGATTTATGCACCTTGTTGGGTGTTGAAAGAATGGCGCTGAGTGAATTGAAAGCCTGTTGTCTCATCTGGCCTTTCAGCGTGGGTAGGAAACTCTCATTTTCCACCAGCGTGTCGAGCGAAGTCTGGATTATTGCATTTGTCGGTTCTTCCATTGTGCTGCACCTCCGAGTTTATTATTTCCTTCATCAATACCCTGTCCATATTGAAATATGCAGGAATTTTTTTGGTTTTACTCCCAGCTGTTGTATTGTTCTTCTTCGGCAACAACCCGCAGGTCATCGGCAGTGATGAGCATGACCTGATAATCCGCCCCTTCCGCGTATCGCTCTGCTTCTTTCTTGATGAATTTCGGCGAGCCGTCGGTTTCCTCGTCGTAGACAATCAGGATGCCGTCCGAATTCCGCAGGAAAAACTTGTTTTTCTCAATGAATTGCCAGGGAGCCTCATAAGGACGGTTGGTCAGGCTCCGGTGGAAATCTGCCTGACGGATGATTTCCTTATACTTTTCCTGATTTGCTTCATTCCATCTATTTTCTTGTTCGAGGAAAGGAGTGAGCAGCGCGAATTTCAAATTCGGAAACTCTTCTTTCATGTCAATGGCAACTTCAGCTGCCCAGGTTTCCACACCGAGTTGCCCGCTGACAATGATCCACTCCAGCCCTTCGTCAATCAAAGCGCGAAAACGGTTTTCCAACGTTTTTTTGATGAATCCGACACCCGGATTCTTATCATCGAAAATCCCCAGTTCATGCTGTTTATAACCGGTGACCACCAATCGTTTCAACAATGCTCTCACCTCTTGCTGCTGATTTTTCGTATCTCCAGTTTACCTTACTCCCTCTTTCTTTAATACTCAGACCCAAATAGCGTGGTGATATTGACGGAATAATCAAACGAGTCGGGTGATTTATGATAAACTGTCTTGCATAAAGGGGTGAGGAAGATGGTCAACTTACACGATATCGAAAAGGCGCGCGAAGAAATCAGCGCCTTCATCCATGAGACGCCAATACTGGTTTCGGAACTATTGAATGCACAAGCCGGCAGGCAGATTTACCTGAAATCCGAACATTTGCAGAAGACCGGCTCGTTTAAAATCAGAGGCGCAGCCAATGCGGTAAAATTGGCGGCCCGTGAAGGTGCAGCATTCATCACCGCAGCTTCTTCCGGAAACCACGGGCAGGCCGTCGCCTATATTGCCGGAAAGCTGGGAATCCCGGCAGTCATTGTAGTACCGGAAGACGCCAACCGCGTAAAAGTGGCAGCGATCGAAGCGTACGGCGGACAGATCGAATATTGCGGCTTCACTTCCGCAGATCGCATTCCGCGCGCCAAACAATTGGCAGAGGAAAACGGCGGCGTCTACATCCCTCCCTATGACCATCCCCGCGTCATTGCGGGACAAGGCACGGTCGGCCTCGAAATCCTGGAACAATTGCCGGACGTCGACGTGATCGTCGTGCCGGTAGGCGGCGGCGGTTTGATCAGCGGCATCCTGACGGCCGTCAAAGCAATAAAACCGGAAGTCACAATCATCGGAGTGGAGCCGGAAACAGGCAACGACACCTTTCTTTCTCTCGAATCCGGAAGGATCACGGCAGTTGCCGGCAGCCATTCCATCGCAGACGGCCTGCGCACCTCACAGCCGGGCGACCTGACATTTCCCATCCTGCAGCAATACGTCGATGGCATTGTATTGGTAACGGAAGAGGAAATTAAACAGGCGATGCAATTCGTGATCGAACGCACGAAACAATTGATCGAACCCTCGGCAGCCACCGCGGTCGCCGCCGTCCTGTCCGGTAAGGCGGGCGAGCAAGACCAAAAGATTGTCGTCGTTCTTTCCGGAGGAAACATCGACCTGATGGAGCTCCGAAGCTATCTGCCGGATTAAACGCTTAAGTATTTTTTGGGAAAAACGCTAGCTTTGCAAAGAAATCAAAGGAATTAAAGCTAGAATCAGACTCAATTAGAAGCAATTTAAGATTTATGATCGGCAAAACGTCTTTTATGATCGGCAAAGGCCGTTTTATGATCGGCAAAACACATTTTATGATCGCCAAGAAAATTGCAGCGTCGGTGACAAAAATCACCGGGGCTTCTTTATGTTCCATGAAATCCCTAGTCTTTATTGCAATCCCAAAACCGCAAAGGTAGAATGAAGTTTAAGTATTCTGAACATACCAACTAGTAGGTATGTTGAAACTAATTGGCTGGAGGGGAATCAATATGCATGTTTTCGATCTGTTTAAACTGGAAGGCAAAACCGCGATCGTCACTGGTGGCGGCCGCGGTCTGGGCGCACAAATTGCGCAAGGCTTCGCAGAAGCGGGGGCCAATGTCGTCGTTTGCTCGAGAAAGCTGGAAGCCTGTGAAGAAAC
>DATHVZ010000031.1:0-1977 GCA_035461005.1 Planococcus sp. (in: firmicutes)
TTCGCCCAGAATCAGCAAACCGCCCGAAACTTTGGAATTCCGGCCATTGCTATTGCCGGCGCCTTGTTACTCGCTGGGATCGTATTGGCATGGATCCAGGCTTTCCAGCGCAAACGGAAAATCCGTAAGACCCCTTATGAATTTTCCGTGCCGAAGGACTCAATGAGCACTCCCGCCCTGCTCCATTTCACAAATTCCACGTCCCTGGCGCCAAACGCCATTTCGGCCGCCATCATGGATTTGATGCGCAAAGGCACCATCCGGCAGCTGTCGGAAGACCATTTTGAGCTGATCAATCGAACAACCGACCACGCGCACGAAGACGCGTTGATCGGACTTCTGTTCGATGAGATTGGCGACGGCCGGGAATTCACGCTCGCACAAGTCGAGGCGTATACGCAGCAAGAAGCGAATCACTCTGCTTACAACGAGGCACTTGCCGAATGGAATAAAGGCATCAGCGACGAAGTGGAAGCAAAAGGCTTCTTCGAAAAACATCCGCTCGTGCGGTGGACAGCCGGAATCATGAGCGTGCTTTTTGTCGCTCTTTCCATCTATACCGGCATTTACGGGCTCTTCCCGTGGATGGCTGCCTCCATCTTTTTGGCGATGCTTGCCTTAGGCTTTGCCATCGGCTACTCGCCCATCACGCATGAAGGGCACAAACTCCGCCATAATTGGAGACGCTTGAAAGCCGACATGGAACAATTGCCGGCTGAACAATGGAACAGCCTGACCACAGATGAAAAACAGCGCGCCTATGCTTATCTTCTCGGCAGCGATCCCAAAACCGCCGAACGGAAAGCGTCCGTATTTACGAACGCTGCAACGGATGCAGATGCCACCAGCTTTATCATGAACCCTGTCTTCATGACAGCCATATTCGTTTCAGCCTCCACAACCACCAGTGCCAGCGCAAGCGGCAGCGCGGCTGGATCCGGAGGAGGAGTCGGCGGGGGTGGCGGGGGATCGGGCGCGTTTTAGGAATTAATGATATGGAGAATGAAGGCTCCGCTATGGCGGGGCCTTTTTTATGTGGGTGTGGGTTGTTTGGGTAGATGAGTGAGTGGGCGCATTATTTTATTTACTCAAGCATAATTTTCGTGTTCCGCACATAAATCTCGCTCACCGCACATAAATCTCGCCCACCGCACATAAATCTCGCTCACCGCGCACAAATCCCGCTCACCGCATATAAAACTAATCATGTCACCTAAAAATCTGATTTCTCCACCTTCTCCTCTATAAACAACAGAAAAAACCGGTGCCAGCAGATTTTAATCTGCTGGCACCGGTTTTTTCGCGTATCTACCCCTGATGCTTCCCTAAAAACTCCAGCATCCGGCTGTACACCGCAATCTCATTCTCTTTCCGCGAGAAGCCGTGGCCTTCATCTTCCAATACAAGATATTCCACGTCGCGCCCCGCGTCTTTCAGCTTGGCAACGATCTGGTCGGATTCCTCTTTGACGACGCGCGGATCCTTCGCCCCCTGGATGACCAGCATCGGCTTGACCATGCCGTCGAGGTACGTCGTCGGCGTGTCTTTGATGAATCGCTCCTTGTCGCGCTCCGGGTTGCCGATCCAGCGTTCCATCATCGGTTTCCAATGTTCCGGCACCGAATGATAGAAGGTGAACAAATCCGATACGCCAAAAATGTCGACGACGGCTTTGAAGTATTCCGGATGGCGGCCGTGCAGCAACAGCGCCATATAGCCGCCGTAGCTTCCGCCGACAAGGAATAATTTGTCGCGGTCGCTGATGCCTTGCTCAAAGAGCCATCCAATGCCCGCTAAACAATCCAGACGTGGTCCTTCGCCCCAATCCTGCTCCACCAATTTGACGAATGACGCACCGTAGCCCGAGCTGCCGCGGAAATTCGGTGCAAATATGGAATAGCCGCGGTTCAGGAAGCATTGGAACATCGAGCGGAAACTTTTGCGCTCCGCCGCCTGGGGCCCGCCGTGCGGCCAGAA
>DATHVZ010000032.1:0-2320 GCA_035461005.1 Planococcus sp. (in: firmicutes)
ATGGCATTCATGTTTTCACTCTCCTCTATAGAATGTCTTTGTTCTATTTGTGTAGTTCCCTTTAATGGGCTTCCATAAGCCAAATTTTCTGCAAAGGTCGGCTTTATTGCTGCGATTGCTTTTTCATTGACCGTACAATCCAGACAATGCCGAGGATCAATAAAATCGGAGCCGCCCCCATAGCAGCAATGACAGGCACATTAAAAGATTCCACTCCCAATCCCGCGCTCAATAATAAGAAATCCATCTCTTTAACCTCCTCTGGAATAAACTAAGGTATTTTGTATCGCTTTTAATGATTCCAGTATAACCCAAATGTAATCAGATAATTAAGGGGAATAATGGATCGAGCAAAAATGAATGATAAGAAAAGATGATTAAGCACAATGGAAATTTGAAAAAATATTTCAAAAACTTATAATGAACTATAATGGCTGAATTAAAAAATTCGCTTTTCTGCATCGCTTCAGTCGTTTGCCAGGGCAAAACTATTGCTCCCACGCAAGCTTGCCGCAAAGACTCGATCTTGCGAACTTGGGCCAATGGCTTCAAAGCAAATCTAAGAAATATCGACAAATAAAAATTTATCAAGAAAAAGAAGGTGTCCGCAATGACCCGAACACTGATAGAAAACATTCAGCTTGTGCAGAGGGACGGCAAGTTAGCAAACGGCGCGATTCTTCTCGAAGACGGCAGGATTGCCGCAGTTTCGACGGCGCCGTTTGCTGACTACATCGGTGACCGCTTTGACGGCGACGGATGCGTCGCGATGCCGGGCTTTATTGATATCCATATCCACGGTGCACGGGGAGCGGATTTTATGGACGACGACGGGGCTGCGGCCGCGGTGATTGCGACCGCGTTGCCGGCAGAAGGCACGACGGCATTTCTCGCGACCACGCTGACCCATTCGCCGGAACGGATTTCACAGGCGATCCGCCATGGCCGGACTTTCATGAATGAAGCACGTCAGGACGGCGCGGAGATGCTCGGCTTTCACCTCGAAGGCCCGTTTATCCATCCGGATCAGAAAGGGGCACAGGGGTCCGCTTATATTTGCGAACCGTCGATGGAACAGTTGCAAAGCTGGTTCGGCGAAACGCTGGCTGATTTGAAAATCATCACGCTGGCACCGGAACAGGATCATGATTTTAACGTAATCCGTGAACTCGCAGAACGCGGGGTCATCGTTTCAGCCGGCCACACCACGGCGGATTACGCCACGATCAACGCGGCGCAGGCGGCCGGATTGACGCATCTGACACACTTTGGCAACGCCATGCGCGGCCTTCATCACCGGGAAATCGGGGTGGTCGGGGCAGGCATGCTGAACCGGCAGTTGTTCTGCGAGATTATCGCGGATGGCATTCATTTGTCGCCCGATATGCTGAAACTGGTGCTGCAGGTCATCGGCAGCGAGCGTTTATTGCTCATCACCGATTCGATGCGCGCCAAAGGGTTGCCGGACGGTTCCTATAGGCTCGGCGACCAAGAGGTGACGGTATCCGGGCAGCAAGCAGTGCTTGCAACCGGCAAGTTTGCCGGCAGCGTTTTGAAGATGAATGAAGGATTGCGGCAGCTGCGGCAGGCGGCGGACATTTCGTGGACCGATGCCATCAAGCTGTCGTCCGAAAATGCGGCCCACCGCCTCGGCGTCTGGGACCGTAAAGGCAGCATCGAGCGCGGCAAAGACGCCGATATCGTGCTGGTGACGGAAGATTTCAGCGTCCGACATACCTTTTGCAGAGGAAGGATGAGTTTCGCTCATGATCAAACCGAAGATGTTCCAGTGGATTGAAGTCTCCAGCTACGAGCAGATGAGTGAGATCGCGGCGACAATTTTCGTCGACCAATTGCGGGCGAAACCGGACAGCGTGCTCGGCCTTGCCACCGGCGGAAGTCCGCTCGGCTTCTATAAAGAATTGGTGCGGCGCCATCAGGCGGGGGCGTTTTCGTTCGCCCGGGCGACCACATTCAATTTGGATGAATACGTCGGCAAAGGGCCGGGGGATGCCACGAGCTACTACGAATTCATGCACCGGAATTTATTCCGCCACATCGACCTGCCGGAAAACAGACGCCATGTGCCGAATGGCCTCGCCGAGGATCTGGTCGCGGAATGCGAGCGCTACGAACGGCTGATCGCCGAAAGCGGCGGCATCGATCTGCAATTGCTGGGCATCGGCGTTAACGGCCATATCGGTTTTAATGAACCCGGCACCCCCTTCGATTCGCGTACGCATGTTATCGAATTGGCGGAAGCGACGCGGAGTTCGAATGCACGGTTTTTCGACAGAGAAGAAGACATTCCGAAACGAGC
>DATHVZ010000033.1:0-3880 GCA_035461005.1 Planococcus sp. (in: firmicutes)
TTCACGGCAATCTTGATCGAAACAAGCGTTTCTGACGAAGAATAAAATAAGGAATTACGGGGAGCCAGCTGTTGGAAAACAGCTGGCTTTTTCACGTGGATTTGGATGGGAGAAGTGGAAGAAAGGCTTCGCGTCCGCGAAGCCTTTTCATCTTGATCGAAACGAAAAAAAGAGCAAACACCCAAAGGTGCTTGCTCTTTCATTATCAGTTGATATAGTTCATAGGGTTGACTGCGTTTGTGCGTCCACCGTTCCAGTTTCCGATATGGATCTCGAAGTGAAGGTGTGGACCGGTTGAACGACCAGTGTTACCCATTGGACCGATGTAGCCGCCTTGAGAAACGTATTGTCCTTGTCCTACAGCAACAGAGTCCAAGTGAGCGTAAACAGTTGAATGGGTTTGCCCGTTAATGGAATGTGTCATAATGATTACATTTCCATAAGATCCCATCGCTCCGGCAAATGTTACGTAACCGGAAGCCGCTGCTTTGACAGGTGTTCCAATAGAGTTGGCAATATCTACTCCGCGGTGAAATTCACGTTGGCCAAAAATAGTACGATATCCGAATGGTGATGATACGCGTCCAGATGTCGGACGGATAAATCCTGAGCTGTTTGCCGCAGGTGCTGAAACGACTGGTGCTGAAGCCGCAGGTGCTGAAACTACTGGTGCTGAAGCCGCAGGTGCAGGTGCGCTTACTTTTTCTTTTGCAGCTGCCTCACGTTTCGCTGCTGCTTCGCGCTCATTGGCTGCCTGGCGTTCAGCTTCGTTTTTCGCTGCCGTTCGTTCAGCTGCCGCGCGCTCGGCTGCCGCTTTCTCAGCTGCTGCTTTCTCGGCTGCTGCTTTTTCAGCTGCCGCTTTCTCAGCTGCTGCTTTTTCAGCTGCCAATTTACGCTGACGCTCTTCTTCAGCTTTACGGGCCAATTCTGCCAGACGTTCTTGTTCAGCTGTGATTTGATTTTCGAGGTCTGCGCTGATTTCAATAACTTCTTCGTACTCTGCATTCAAATTAGACTTTTCACTTTCAAGGCGTTTTTGTTCTGCTTTCAAATCTTTAGCAAGAACACCCTGTTCTTTTTTCTGTCCATCAAGGTTTGCTTTCAAACCTTTCAATTCAGCATCGCGTGCTTCCTGTTCGACTAACTTCGTTTCGACAGAAGCTTTCTGTTCTGCCAGTAATTCTTTATCAGCTGCCTGTTCGCGCATGATTTCACGGTCGGCTTCAATCAATGTGTTCACTGCTGAGAAACGGTCGATGAAATCAATGAAGTTGTTGGCGCCAAGAAGGACATCAATGTAGTCAACAGACCCGCCGCTCAATTGGATCGCGCGTGCGCGGTCCTGAAGCAACTCGGTGCGTTCTTCGATTTTTATGATTAATTCCTCAATCGACTTGTTCAGTTTTTCGATTTCGACTTTTGTTTCATCGATTTCAGCCTGGACACTATTGATTTTGCCTTCTGTTTCCTTGACTTTATTGTTCAATTCTTCGATTTTACCAATAATGGTTTGCAATGAAGATTTTGTGACCTTGATTTCCTGGTCTTTTTCTTTAATTCCCGAGTTCAAGTCGCCCTTTTTCTGTTCAGCATCCTGTTGTTGCTGTTCGAGCTTGTTTAATGTATTGGCATTGACGTCAGCGGTTGGCAATAAGATTGAGATGGCTAGTATTGATGAAACCCCAGACAACATCCATTTCGACTTCAAGTTCAAGTTATTTTCCCCTTTCGAATTTCCGGTCTCTTTTTATCGTTGATCTATATACTGTCAAATAGTTTTGTTGGATATAATTTAAGTGCCTTAAAATTGCAGCACGTTCATTATAACAGCTCTAAACCTCTTTTATATTACAGTTGTATATCAATTTCGGAAGAATGATAGTAATTTTTATAGGTCTAAAGATATAAACAGAGCCTTGCGGAAAATAAAAACTCGAAAGACTGTGACTAAAGGTCTTTGTTTCCGCCAAGTCATTGCAAAATGGAATGAAAGATAAGCTTAAACGCAGTATCTTCTAAGGATTGTGGTTATTCCGCCAACCTTGTATAGGCGACTGACAAACTCGCAACAGCGGGTATTTGGACAAGGTAAAAGCTTTCATGCTTGAACCGCACTGGATAACGGTATAAAGCGGGGGCATATACTCCTGCTTTTTATTGAAATAGAACAGCAATAAAAACCGACTGGAACAGAATTTCAGGGTTCAAAATAATAGGGATTAAACTTATCTGAGGATAATGAATCTGGGAAGTTTTCTGAGGAGGTCCAGTATTTTTTCCGGCCATTAGAAGGCGGGGTGTGCCAAGGCGGCGCCCAACGTGCTATAATGCAAGTTAGTAATGGAGTGATGGAAATGACAAAAGAAAAGAAAAAGAGCGGCACCGGACAGGGAACTGGCAAGAAGGGTTGGAATCGCTGGAAAGCGGAATCCAACAAAGCCAAGAGCTTTAAGCCGTATACAAGCAAAAAGAAGAAATCAAACGAAGATAAATCAGGAGAAAAGAACGTTCCTGAAAAACCCGGCTGGATTGATGGATAATAGAAGAAATGGAAGATGCTGTCCTGAAAAGGATGGCTTTTTTTATTTCTCTTTCTGTCCATGTTTCTCCTTCTTTTGGACCAAAAAAAGTTGCCTATATGGAAATCGGATGGAATGATATGGATACATAGTGTGAAAGGGAGGGCGAAATATGGAGATACGCAAAATGGGGCATGAAGATTTGGGTCTCATGACAAAATGGCTGAACACGAAGGAAGTTCTGGAATTCTTCGGCGATCCGGCCGCCCCTCCGAGTGCCAGGCAAGTGCGTGAAAAATACGGGCCGCGGATTGATGGGGACGTCGCAGTGGAATCTTACATAGTGGAAACGGAAGGCCGTCCGTTCGCGTTCATGCAATGTTACAAGCTGTCTGCTGCGGACTATGAAAGTTACGGCTATTCTATAGAAGAAACCATTTATGGCATCGACCAGTTTATCGGTGAACCGTCCTTGTTGGGCAGGGGCTACGGCACACAAATGGTCAAAAAATTCCTGGAATTCATTTTTGATGAAAAACAGGCGAACGCCGTCGTCTTGGATCCCGAATTGACCAACCCGCGTGCCATTCGCTGTTATGAAAAATGCGGCTTCCGTAAAATAAAGAAAATCGACGAGGACAAAAAATGGTTGATGGAAACTTCTCGACGACAATAAGCCGAAACCTTTTGCCCCGGATTCCGACTAATGGTGAAAAGGGGATGAGGTAATGTTGAAAAAGAATAGCATGATTGGATTGCTGCTCTTGGTTTCGCTGCTGCTCTTGGGTTGTGGAGATTCGGTGCGATCAGGTGACCATCCCGAACAGTTGGAAGACCTCCACTCTCAATCCCAATCCCCACCGACGCTTGAACTTAAGATTGGGGATGACACGATCCGTGCAGTTCGGGGAGGCTTTAACTGGAGCTATTATGACCTGGAAGAGAAGTCAATGGTGGGGATCGAGGCGGAATCAAACTCGCCGCATGAAATTGTAAACATTGAAATGGCGCGAAAAGTTGGCAAAAAAGCGGATGTCCAATTGATATTCGGGGAACCCCCGCTATCCTATGAAGTATATGTATGGGACGAAGCCGGCAACCAAAGTGCTTTTCATGGAAAGTTTGACCTGTCACGGCACGAAGGCAAAAACATCTTCGAAATCCGTGCACACTGGGAGCAAGGGGACTCCAGTTATGTGTTTGCTCTGGATGTTGAGTAGGAATCTTTTTCGGCAATACAGCAACTCGAACATTGGCGGATATTAATCCTTAGCCATCCACTGGCACACTGCGTTTGAATAGTTTAGTGTAAAGGCGTTCGTAATCGTATATCTAATTTAATGAACGTTCGTAAAGTGTTT
>DATHVZ010000034.1:0-3686 GCA_035461005.1 Planococcus sp. (in: firmicutes)
ACTGTCGACTTCAACATTTCCGAATACGTGTGGGTGGCGGTGAATCATTTTTGCACTGATCGACTCCAGCACATCTTCCAGCTGGAAATAACCGCTGTCTTGAGCGATTTGGGCATGCAGAAACACTTGCAGCAAAACATCGCCCAGTTCTTCGGCAATCGCCTCATCGTCCTGGTCCTGGATGGCCTGCAGCAGTTCGTGCGCTTCTTCGATCAGGAAGGGACTGAGCGACTCATGCGTCTGTTCCCGGTCCCACGGACAGCCCTCAGGACTCCGCAGCTTAGAGATGATGTCACGGAACGTTTGCCATTCCTTTAAGCGCATCGTCTGATCACTAGCCGGAGGTACGTACACCGTCGTCAAGTTATCGACTTTTGCTGTCCGATCCAGTTCATAAAGCGGCACAGTTTGAAGTGACTCACTCGAAGCGCCGGCCGCCGTGACGATCGTTACCGGATAATCGTCCGGATATTTTTCCATCAACGTCAATTTTACTTCCGAAGCACTAAATGCGTCATAAACTTGGGCAATCAGCAGATGCTGGGTCATGTTCAAGTCTCCGCTCCTCATTGCCGTGCCATCGACCAGCTGGAATCCTTCGATTGGATCGATGCGCAACGCACCGAAAAGGGCATCCAAAAAGCTGTGCCCTCCCCCGATCAACAGTTCACAGCGCCCCGCTTTCTCGGCGTCAATCAAATGCTGCACCGTCTGTTCCGCCACGAGTGGATGGCCGGGCACCGCATAGACGACCGATTCCGATTGGGCGAGCCCAATCAACGTGTCCGCGATTTCCGCATACACAGGTGCAAAGCTATCGTGCTTTTCATAGATTTCATCAAAACTCGAGTACTCAAGTCCTTCTTCCACCAATTGTTCCAGCACGGGATGATCAGAGGTCCGCACATATAAGCGTGCAGCCGCTTTTAATTGTTTATATACACCGAGCGGCAGTTGATCCAAATCCCCTGCCCCAAGCCCGATAATATGAATGGGTTTCATCAATGATCACCTTTTCTCTTTGAATTGATCCATAATTGTAAGCCAGCCATTCTGCGGCCGAACGGAATGATGTACCATTCCTTTTCTGTGATGATGCGGCTCCTGGCAATGGAAGCCAAAAACACAGATGCACCAAGCGGAACGGCAGTGACCGTGATCATCAGGGCTGCCAATCGGCTTGATAATCCGTCGAATAAAGACCCGTCCGCAAGCAACGACCAGCCCAACACCACAACAGCCATAGCTGCTGCGGAGCCAAAGAGCCAACCGTAATAACGGATGGGTGCCAAGCGGATCGGCCACACCTTTTTAAAGTACAGCAGCAAACCGAATACGATTGCGGCCAAACCAAGATTGCCAGCCGCAGCCGCACCCGTAACACCCCATAGTGGAATCAGCCAAACATTAGCCAGGATTTTCAGGAGCAGCCCACTGACCAGTATTAGCGCCGGCACCCTAACCTTGCCAAGTCCGTGAAGCATGGCCGTGATCACAAGCAACAGCGACATCGGAATGATCTGCCAACTGAATATGATCAGTGCGAGCGATTCATCCCGATTTTGAAACAGTGTTTCATTCACATAAGGCATGACCACCGTCAGACCTGCAGCTGAAGCGAATGCAAACAGAAAGGAAATCCGGAATGCTAACTTTGCGTAAGGCTTAGCGGAGCGTCCGCCGGTCTTGTTCGCCATGCGCGCAACGAGTGGGACGATTGCCAGTGCCAAAGATGTGGCCATTAACAAACCGAACTGAACCAGTGGCTGTCCGCGGTCATAGATTCCTTTTTGTTCCATTGCTTCCATTCGTCCGATACCGCTTTCTGCCAGAATCCTGAAAATAGTGAACGAATCGACCATCTGAAACAGCAGTAAAATCAACGAGCTCATGCTGACACTTACACTCACAGCCATCAGTTCTTTCATGATCGGCCACGGGTTGATGGAAGAAGGCAGAGTCAAAGCAAACAAATGCTTTCGAAAGTAAAACACTAGCAGCGCAACGCCCGCCAGTTCTCCTGCAAGAGCTCCATACATCGCCATTTCTCCGGCGACATAAAGGGACATGCCACTCGACACGACCACCCATGTGCCGATCAGGATAACTGTTACCCGAATCGCTTGCTCTGACACTTGGGCGTAAGCCACCGGTTCCATCTGATTGCTCGACTGGAAATACCCTTTCAATACAGCCAAAAGCGGCATCAAGAGCACCGTGAACGCGCCAACCCTTAACAATGACGAAAGGTTAGCGTCTCCCATCCAAAGGGACAACCAATCCGCTCCGAAAAACAACAGCGTGAATGCGATTGCGGATATCACGGCGATAAAACCGAATGCGATTTTCAAAATAGCACCATGGTCCTGAGGTTTATGGTCCGCCATTATTTTGGAAACTGCGACCGCAAAACCATAGGATGTCCAAATGCCGAAAATGGCAATAAAGGGATAGACTTGCTGATAAATGTAAAACCCCTGATCCCCCACCATATTTTGATAAGGAACACGGTAAACCGCACTGAGCAGTTTGACAATCAGCCCGGCTACCGTCAGCAGGACCGCGCCTTTCATAAACGACTTCATTGTTGATTCATTGTTCACTGCGCCCCAC
Source organism: Planococcus sp. (in: firmicutes) (assembly GCA_035461005.1). Taxonomy (GTDB): domain Bacteria; phylum Bacillota; class Bacilli; order Bacillales_A; family Planococcaceae; genus Planococcus. The sequence continues at coordinate 2,614 of DATHVZ010000034.1, forward strand.
TCATTCCTCATCCTGTATTAACTGACTGACGTCTCTTCCCGCAATGCTTCCGACAGCAGGCGCATCATGCCTTCGAGTACATCGAACGGATGCTGTTTACCCGTTTTATTTTCATCAATGGTCAACCTCAACTGCTGGCCAGCCATGCTGAAGCCGACTGCCCGGCCGTACACGGCTGATTGTTCTACCACTTTTCCACCATTGATGGAACCGGTGCCTTTTTCAGACAGCAGGATGACGATGCTCTTGCCGTTTTGTTTGATCGACTGGACACCGGTCATACGCGCCCACACTTTCATGCGCGATACGCGCAGCAGGCGATCCGTTTCAATCGGCATATCTCCGAAACGGTCGATCATTTCATCTTGCAGCTCCGAGACTTCCTCGCTGCTCTCGATTCCTTTGACCCGTTTGTACATTTGAATTTTTTGATAGCCATCCCCGATATAAGTATCCGGGATATAGGCATCCACATCCAATGCGATTTCAACTTCCGGAATGTCTTCTTTTTTAATGCCGGTCTGGCGTTCTTCGATCGCGTCCTGCAGCATCTGCGAATAAAGATCGAAGCCGACCGAATCGATGAATCCATGTTGCTGAGAACCGAGCAGATTGCCGGCACCGCGAATCGTCAGGTCACGCATCGCAATTTTAAAGCCGGAGCCGAGTTCTGTGAATTCTTTAATCGCCATCAGACGTTTTTCCGCGACATCCGTCAGCACCTTATCCCGCTGGTACATGAAGTAAGCATAAGCCACTCGGCTCGAACGGCCGACGCGCCCACGCAATTGATAAAGCTGCGACAATCCCATGCGGTCCGCATTGTGGACGATGAGCGTGTTAACATTCGGAATATCAATGCCCGTTTCAATAATGGTCGTGGTCACCAAGACATCATAGTCTCCTTCAAGGAAACCGAGGATCACGGACTCCAGTTCCGTCTCTGTCATCTGTCCATGAGCATGGCCGACTCGCGCTTCCGGAACCAACGCTTGAACTTCTTCCACTTTGCGCGTCATATCTTCGACGCGGTTGTATAAATAAAACACTTGTCCCCCGCGCGCCATTTCCCG
>DATHVZ010000035.1:0-3193 GCA_035461005.1 Planococcus sp. (in: firmicutes)
GTCTGCGGAAGAAATGATGACGCGCGACGCTCTTGGCGCTGCTCTTGTGGAAGCATTCAGCGACGAAGCCGTTGCTGACAATGCTTGGGATCAGGCTTTCGAACTTGGTTTGATTGACGCAACGATCCATACACGCATTGACAGCGAGCGCGAACTTACCCGCGCCGAAGGTTATTATACGCTTTACAGTGTTTTAGTGAATCTGAATGAAGAACTGCAGTAAAAAGAGACATCAGTGGGTCTAATCTTATGCAAAAAACAGAAGGAGCCAGTGCGGGGAATTTACCTGCACTGGCTCCTTCTATGAGTTCGTCCCCTATTACGGAACAATATGCTTGGCGCCGGGTACCTTCTTCAGCAGCCAGATGATGAGAAACGAGATGGTGAAAATCAGGATCCACACAAGCGGCACGCCTACCAGAGCGTTCACTGTTGTTTCATTGATATTGAAGAGTTTATTCAAATAAAACTGCACCAGCGGGTGGATCACGTAGATGCCGAGCGTCGCCAGGCTGAGCTGCGTGATGATCGGGTTCGGTTTCATGCGCGGCCCGAGCTGCTGGAATAATGCAAAGATGAAGACTGAGATGACCATTTGCGTCGGACGGTAATGCTCGTAAAAGAATTCGTCGAGTTCGCCTTTTGTTTCCGTCAGAATATGCGTACCGAAAACGGTGGCCAGGTAGGCAATGACCGACAGGCCAAACAGCGGCCATAGAAACTTCCTTGGCAGCGGGTAGCGCACAAGATAGGCGCCGAGCAGGAAATAGCCGATATAGGGCTGGAACAGGCCGACGTCGAATGCCAGCTCAAAGCCGAACATCTTTTGTGCGATTGGTACGAGTCCTGCGAAGAAGAACCAGATGCCGAAGAAATACAGCCAGGTTTTCTGATCCATGTTCTTGACGAGTATTTTCAGGAACGGTGCCATTATGTACAGGCCGATGATGACGTACATGAACCAGAGATGGTAATAGACGTCGTCGGTGAAGAACAGCACGAGCATTTCGCCGAATGTGTAGGATTCGCCCTGCTCGAAGATTTTATAGGCGATGTAGACACCACTCCAGAAAATCAGCGGAATGATGACTTTCGTCAGCCGCCGCTTGAGGAATTCGCCGATTGGGTCTTCCCTTTTCATATTCAGCAGCAACGCGCCGCTGAGCATGAAGAACACCGGCACGCACCAGCGGATGGCGGAGTCGATCGCATTGGCGAATTGCCACTCCCACTGGTCCGTATGTCCGGAGTTGATGATTTTTGATACTGTATGGACGCCGACTACCACAAAAATTGCCAGCACTCTGAGCCAGTCCATATAATCGTGTCGTTTTGCCATAGGAGACTCCTTTTGGGGGTTTCAATTTTCTATATAAGTTGAACTAGTATTCTATAGTAGCCGATATTCCGCAAAACAGCTGCGCTTTCCGCGGGCTTGCGTCGAGCTGTTTTGCTCCATATCTCTAGAGATTTCTCTCAGCGCCGGCGCGGCTTTGGAGCAGGCGAATGCCGACGGAGCAGAAGACGAGTGGTCTTCTCGGCTTATTGCGGGAGCCTTGTCCGTAGCGCCGAAGCGTCTTATTTATGTTAATTCTTTAATACAACTTATATACTTTATTCACATATTCCCTTAGCGCTTTGTCGTGAAACTATGTATTAAAAAAAGCGCCGGCTGGCTGGCTGCCCCCGGCGCTCCTTTTATTAGTCCTGGTTATGGATGGCTGAGATCTGGTAATCGCCGAAGCGGTCAATGACGATTGTGTAGATGACCGCGTGGCTGATGGAGACGAGTTTATCGCCTTCCTGGTCGTGGAATTTGAAAGTCGCATTTGCGGTGACGTATGCTTCATTGTCATCGATTTTGACATTCGTGATGGTATGTTCCGCAGCCTGAAATACGCGTTGCTCGCCTTTCAGTTTTGCAACCATTTCGTTGCCGAACATTTCGGCCTGGCTGCCGTCCAGCAGGAAGAATTTATAGTATTCGATTTCATCGTCGTTGAGTGAATAGGGAACCAGCTCGTAAAAATCAGAGACGAATCCGCGAAGCGCTTCTTCTTCAAAGAATGCTTCTGAAACATCCGGGTGTATTGCATCTCTGTCAGCCGCGAGCGGATCATTGGCCCATTCCTGCAGCTGGCTGCTGACGGAGTAGATCGGGATCGTGTAGCCGATGTCCGGGTTATCCGTCAGGACGATTGAATTGATGCCGAGTATTTTGCCGGATTCCGCGGAGATCAAGGGTCCGCCGCTCGATCCTTGTTTGATCTTGGCGGTCATTTCGTACAAATCGTCGTATTTATAGCCATCGAAGAAGCTTTTGCCTGTGGCGGTGATGACGCCTTCAGTCGATGTGTTGTTGATGTTTTCAGGGCTGCCGAGCGCGAATACTTTCGTATCCACCGGCACCTGCTCTGTTTCCATATCCATCGGCGCTTTTCCGGCGATGTCCGTCACACGGATCAGGGCGATATCGGTTGTTTTGGAAATGCCGACGACGCGGCCGTTGAATTCCTGGCCGTTGCTGTTTTTGACGGTGACGTATTGCGAGTCTTTGACGACATGGGCATTGGTCAGAATGTCGCCTTTGTTGTTGAATAGGAACCCGGACCCTTGGTCAAGGTCGGTGTAGATTGTGTAAACGTAAGTTTTCGCGTTGGCGATCATTAACGACAGGTCGGGTTCAGGGGCAGTTACAAGGGTTTCGGCTGGTTGTTCTTCTTGCTCTTCTTGTTCTTCCAAGATTGGACTGCTGTCTTCTTCTGCCTCTTCAGCGCTGTTGTCCTGCGCCGGTTCACTGTCTTCACTTTCCGTTCGGTCTATCTGATCGTTGACTGTGCCCGGCTCGATTGTGTCCGGTTGTTCTTCATCTATTGCGACACTGATGCCGCCTCCACCCTGGTATCCGCGTTCCGAGAAAGAGGTTTTCTCCAGGGATTCTTTTGTCGCTTGCTGCTCCGGTGTCGCGAGCATCAAATAAACTCCCGCTCCGATTGCTGCCAGGAAAAGGATGGTGACAAGGGTAATCAGCCAGTTCTTTTTCTGTGGTGTTCTATTATTTTTAGCGTCTATTCGTCTGTTCAATAGTATCAGCTCACTTTTTTTGTTTCATTGCCCATTATATAGACGCATGAGCGGTATGTATAGTTTCAATAAGATTTCAGGAATATTACGTGTCTTACCGGTAACTGTT
>DATHVZ010000036.1:0-5910 GCA_035461005.1 Planococcus sp. (in: firmicutes)
CATTCTATAGATTAGTTACATACCTGCTTCTTCAATTACTGTGCCGATCATTTCAAAGGCTTTCTCGCGGGTAAGGTCTTCATCCAATGCGAATTCGAAAGTATAAGAACCTGCTTCCGCATTAAAGAAAGCCATCAAGAAATCATTCCCTCCGCTGTTGGCTTCCTGGTATAGCACATCCACTCCGTTGATTGTTTCCGTTTCATGGCTGCCATCCCCACTGAATACTTCAGTTTCGTTGTAAGCCATATTGAAAAAACTGGATTCACTCTCGTAAACACCATAAATAACTTCTGAACCTGCATTCGCTTCATACTTGGCAATATCTTCCTCGCTCAGCGATGCCCCTTTTTCACTGGCATAGTTCACAAGCAGTTTCTTTGAACCGGCCAACGGCACCGAAACGATTTCCGCAGAAACCATCGGATATTCCGCAAACTCCGGCACCGCAACTTCTGCTTCAAACTCTTCTTCTGCCCGGTCTTCGATAGCAGTGGTCGAATCAGCTGCTTCAGAAGAGCAGGCGGTAAGAATGAGGAATGGCAGTAAAACAGATAAATAGGTCAGTTTTTTCAATGGATTGGCCTCCTACTTCGTTATGTGGCAATTCGGGTATCATCTATGTATTCAATAAAACCTTAATCCCGATTTACCTTTATAAAGCTACTTCTATACTTTTCTTAGAAACCCTCTTAAAGTTTACAAATCAGAAACCAAATCCCATTCCACTATCTACTATATTAAGCATTTTCCAAAAGAGGACCTCGCTCAAATGTCCCCTGCTATTATTTACCCTGCTCCAATGTCAGTCATCGACAGGCAGAAATGGCGGTCAGGTGTAAACGCGTCAATTACTCCTGCAATAAGTATTATAGTCCATACAATAATGACAATGACATTGCCGATTCTTATCAGCTTAATCTGTATATCCGATAACTCCGGAATTTCCTTGTATCTCCACCGGGAAAAAAAGAAATGACTTTCTTCCGGTTCATAGAGTCCCCAAATGGAAAAATATAAGCAGGTATGGATAATACTATGAAAAAATCAACATTGGCCCACTCCTCATTAAAGGTAAATTGCTTATACGATTCGCCTTAATAGAAGTTCAGTCTCTTTTATTCCATACGGCGTCAATTTACTTGGAATTACCTGCCTTGATAGGAACGGCTGCCAAACTCTCCGGATGGCCGACCCCATATTGCTTTGAAATAAACATTGACAAAAGGTGGAAACGAGCGTATTTTTTAGCTTATCACATACCTTTTAATCGCTGAATCACTTATGAGCGGGGGAACCAAATAAGGCAGCAGCCGCTGCCCTGGGGTGAATCTTACTAGTGTAAGAAGGGATACTCTTAGTCCCTAATCCGACAGCTAACCTCGTAAGCGTTTTTTTCACTAAGAGAAAGGCCCTAGGTTCGCCCTAAGACCATTCTATTTGCGATGGTCTTTTTTACTTTCCAAAAAAACTGGTCTAGTATCGGCTTCACCCTGACGTAACAAGATTTTTCCAATGAGATTGCCCAAAAAAGCCAGACGATGAGGGAAGTGCCCAAAATGAGCAGCAACGGGAAAAAGAGGATTCGGATTTCACCTCCTCTTTTGATTTCGGGGAGCTTTATGTTCCTGATTGCGATAGGAACGTGTTTGTTGAAATTGCCGATGGCGACAACTGTGCCGATTTCCTGGACAGATGCATTATTCGTCGCCACTTCTGCCACAACGGTGACCGGATTGAGCGTTTTTGACCCAGGTACCGTTTTAACCGGATTCGGGGAAGGCGTTTTGCTGGTGCTGATACAGTTTGGCGGCATCGGCCTCATGACGTTTGCAGTGGCCATCCTGATGATGTTCAAAAGGAAAATCGGCTTTCAAAACCGCCTCTATTTGCAGGAGGCATTTTCGCAAAACTCAGTTGGGGGCATTATCAGGCTGGTTAAATACATCCTGATCTTCGCTTTTACGGTGGAAGGCATCGGCATCGTTCTGCTGACGTTTTATTGGATTCCTGCATACGGCTTCAGCGAGTCCCTGCATTTAAGCTTCTTTCACGTGATATCCGCTTTTAACAACGCCGGATTCTCGCTGTTTCCGGATAATATGATGAGCCACCAAACGGACCCGCTGGTGCTGGTGCTGCTGTCCAGCTTGTTCATCATCGGCGGCATCGGCTTTACCGTTGTTGTGGATCTTTATCAAAAGAAAAGGTTCCGGCAATGGTCGCTGCACACAAAATTGATGGTGGTCGGAACGCTCCTGCTCAACCTGATTGCAACGGTCACCGTTTTTTTCCTGGAACAGGACAATCCGGCAACCCTTGGCGGCATGTCCCTTTTCGAAAAAATCTTTGCGTCTTATTTTACCGGCGTAACGCCGCGGACAGCCGGTTTCAATGTGGTCGATTATGCGGGGATGGAAGATCCGACGCTGCTGTTTACGATGGTGCTGATGTTCATCGGCGGCGGCAGTGCCTCTACGGCGTCCGGCATTAAGTTGACGACTTTCATCGTCGTGGTGCTGGCGACCATTTCCTTCCTCCGTTCAGAGAGAGAACCGGAAATCTTCGGCCGCACCATCCGAATCGAAATCACGTTGCGCTCGCTGGCGATTACAACCATCAGCATATTGAGCATCTGGCTGTTCATCTTCCTGCTGGCCATTACCGAAGACCTGCCATTCCTGCCTCTTGCCTTCGAGGTGGTGTCGGCTTTCGGCACCGTCGGATTGTCCATGGGGATAACCGCGCAGCTGAGCGATATCGGCGAAGTGTTGCTGTCTATCGTGATGTTCATCGGCCGTATTGGCCCGCTTACCCTTTTCTTCTTATTGTTGAAAAAGAAGAAAGATCATTTCAGATACCCATACGACCAGGTCTTTACAGGATGACAATAAATTCTCTCTTCAAATGAACGAAGCTCGCCTGTTGCTGCGACCCAGCAAGCAACCAATTGACAAAGCTCAGCCACTTGCATAGAATAAGGACAAGCTTTTGTATAGATCATGGGAGAAGGCGCCGGGAGCGGCGTCGCCTGAGAACAGCCGAGCTGAGCATAGCAGAGTAAATCGTCGAATAGGAAAAGTAGCGCACAACAGCCTCTCCAAGAGAGCCGGTGGCAGGTGGAAACCGGCGGGGTGAATGCGTGAATGGGCCTATGAGAGGTGTCCTGAAAATTGAGTAGGGAGATCCGTTTCCCCCGCGTTACTGGGGGCTAAGTGAAAGTCATATCGGCTTTAACAAGAGGTGGCACCGCGGTCAATCCGTCCTCTGCAAGGAACAGTCCTGTTCTTTGCAGAGGACTTTTTTTATTGGCCAAGGTTCCGCAAAGAGACCAGAGGAGATGAGCAGAGATGGAAATCAGAAAGATTGAAGGAGATTCGCTGACGCCGATTGCGGTGTTTAACCGCCTGCAGGGGCCAAAGAAATGTTTGCTGGAAAGTTCGTTGAAAACTTCACATACGGGGCGTTATTCCTTTATCGGCGCCGACCCGGCGAAAACATTCATCGGCGAAGGCAACCGGCTACGGGAAATCGATTGCCGGACCGGCGAAGAAACGGTCCACGAAGGAAAGCCGCTTGAGCTGCTGAAGGGTTTGGTGCCGACAGACTTTGAAGCCGTCGAGGGGTTGCCGTTCACTGGTGGCGCACTCGGCTACATCGGCTACGATGCAATCGGGGCCTATGAGCCGGTGAAAGCCGCGCGCAGGAACAGCCTGGGGATGCCGGATATTCATTTGCACTATTATGGCACCATTGTCGTGTTTGATCACGTGAAGCATGACGTAACGATAGTGTCCACAGAAGGCAAAGCGGAGGAAGTTGAAGCCCAATTGCACGAAGCAGAACAGCCGGAAATCGCGGAATCGCCGCAGCCGCTCGTGTTCCGCTCCAACACGGATGAGACTTCTTATAAAAATAAAGTAGAGCGTGCCAAAGAACATATCGAAAACGGCGACGTGTTTCAGATTGTCTTGTCGCAGCGTTTGTCCGCCGATTACACAGGGGACCCTTTCACGCTTTATCGGAAATTGCGCAAGCAGAATCCGTCACCGTACCAGTTTTATATCGACTTTACCGATTACGCGGTAGTCGGTGCGTCGCCCGAGAGTTTATTGACCCTGCGGAATGGCCATATGGTGACCAATCCGATTGCGGGCACACGCAAACGCGGGCAGACTGAAGAAGAAGATGCGCGATTGGCTACAGATTTGGAGCAAGATGAAAAAGAACAGGCGGAACACAAGATGCTGGTGGATCTGAGCCGCAATGATGTGGGCCGTGTAGCGGCAATCGGTTCCGTGAAAATACCGAAATACATGGAAGTCGAACGCTACCAGCACGTCATGCATTTGGTTTCGGAAGTCACAGGCGAACTTGGCGACCATATGCACCCGCTCGATGCGCTCGTGTCCTGTCTGCCGGCTGGCACTGTATCCGGAGCCCCCAAGGTCCGCGCGATGCAATTGATCCAGCAGTTTGAAGAAGAACGCAGAGGCGTTTACGGCGGGGCGGTCGGGTATCTCAGCAACAGCGGCAACCTCGACATGGCGCTCGCCATCCGGACGTTTGTCGTCAAAGACGGCCAGGTCCATGTCCAAGCGGGCGCAGGCATCGTCTATGACTCGGTTCCACAGGCCGAATTCGAAGAAACTCTGCACAAAGCGCGTTCCCTGACGGAGGTGTTCGGATGATTCTCTTAATCGATCACTTTGATTCGTTTACCTATAATATTTACCAGGCCGTGGCTGGGATGGGCCGTGATGTGGAAGTGGTGCGCTACGGTGTGCTGACGGCGGAGCAAATTCTGGAGAAACAACCGGAAGCCATCATCCTGTCGCCCGGCCCGGGGCATCCCGACGAAGCGCCGGAATCCATCCGGCTGATCCAGCTTGCGGGCGGTTCCGTTCCCGTACTCGGCATCTGCCTCGGCCAACAGCTGATCGGTGCCGCATTCGGCGGAACGATTATTCACGCCCCCGTCATCCGCCACGGAAAAGTGTCGCAAATTTCCCATGGTCAAAAAGGCATCTTTTCCAAAATGACGAATCCGCTTCCCGCGATGCGCTATCATTCGCTGGTGGTTGAAGCCGGCTCGCTCCCCGCTTGCCTCGAAGTCCAGGCGGTAGCCGAGGACGACGCTACGATCATGGCAATAAAACACCGTGACTACCCGATTTACGGCATCCAGTTCCACCCGGAGTCAATTGGGACGCCGGACGGGGATAAGTTGATGGAAGGATTTTTGGATCGGATATAAGGTTGAATGAATAAAAAGGCGGAATTCCTACTCCAGTTTATGGGCAGGAATTCCGCTATTTTTAATGAGGGTTTTATTTCATACCCGCCTTAACATCCGACGGAATCATGATCACCGAAGCCGGCAGATCCACCACCGGAAAAGTCGAATCGATGCATTCATGCCAGAAAGCCAGATGCTTTTCGTCAATCCAGTGCGTTGATGTTTCGACCTCCTGGCCGCCCTCGCCCTGGATGGAATACCAATACAGATATTCTACTTCGTCGAGAACTTCCCGAAAAATCGTCTCTATATACATTTTCTCTCCCTCTAACGTGACCAGGACGTCTTTCATATTGTCATTTAAAAATGCCAGCCACTCGTCCACCATGGCCGACTTGCCTTCCTTCACGCGGAATTTCGTTAATTCAACGTTCATTTTGTTTCTCTCCATTCTTTTATTGAATAAATTCCCCTACACAAGTTATTTCCCAGTATCGATAAAGTAGGTATCATACGTTTCTTTAAAAATATAACCTAACTTTTCGGCTAACTTAGCAGATTCAGCATTCGCCGCATCCCAACTTGGGTACAATCCATTATCCAGACAATCCAATATCAGCGCAGAGGCCGTTATAGCCGCCAAACCTTTTCTTTGATATTGCGGATCTGTT